>NZ_CP027706.1:4800000-5400000 GCF_003850565.1 Pseudomonas sessilinigenes | reverse complement strand
CGATCGTGATAATGCAGTCAAGGCAGTGGAGTGACCGTGAACAAATACGAACGTTGGACAGTGAAATGTCAAGATACTAAGGATGGGAGCGGCGATTGTATTATCGACTTGCCGACTGATCTACTTACCCAGTTAGGGCTAGGCGTTGGCGACGTGCTCACCATTGAGGTTGTTAACGGTTCGATAGTATTGAGGCCGAAGCCGAACGATCCTACGTCCCGATGATTTATCGATATTGAAGCGCGGCCCTGGTTTTCACCCTCACCGCAGCAAGCGAATTAATAAACAAAAATGCCTATTGAGCCTTTGGCAGCGATTACCATGAGTGCCGGCAATCCTTCAACCTCGGTAGCGAGCAGCCGGCATTGCAAGGTTTAGAGCTGCCACGGAGTAACCTGTCCTTGAACATACCACCAATTTTTAGGTATGCCTGTTATTCGCCTCTTCGCCAAGCAGCTCAATTGCTGGCGAATGCCTCAAGCGAAGTGAGCAGCTTGGCAAGCTCAGTAAGGTTGGCGGCTGTCACAATGTCGTACGTCCCTCCGCTGCTTAGCAGATAGACCTCCCGGGCTTTTCTGACACGCTCCAACAGCGGAACGATCACGCCTGATGCCATTTCCAAGAAGTCATTAATGTCTGCCCTGGTCTGGGGGATTTTGTATCCGGTGGCAGCACTCGTGATAATGACGCCGGCATCTCGAAGTTTCGCAATTCCGCTCGACCTGATTCTCTGTTCTGGCAGATCGCCGAATCCTCTCTCTCCGAGATGTGTTTTGATCTCAGCCGTAGTGATGTAGTCTTTCGTGACGAACTCACTTTGGAACCTCAGATAGTCCAAGATCGTGAGTTGTAAATGCTCGTCTTCATCTGGATGATTTCCCACTTTTTCGATGAATCGGCCGGCTTGTCGAAGAGCTTCCTGATGGATCTGGTAGTCGGCGAATCCGGGTTCATCCGATGGGGGCGATAGCAGTGTTTGATACTTAAGGGGCCATTCCAGCAGGCCCAAGGTAAGCTCGCGAAGAATCCTCTTATAGATCCGTACCACATCCTCTTCAGCCTTTCCTTCGTAGATCTGGGCAACAGATCCGGCGAAGAAGTCGGCGACCTGAATTAGTACATCGTCCTTGCTGGATTTTGTCTGAAAAGCTTGGGCATCGCCGAACAGGTCATCCACATACCTGTCTTCAACATAGCCTTTCAAACTCTCCTGAAACTCTGCTCCCCCATGCTCGTCGACGATCATCTGCAGATTATGGCAGTTGCTGAATAGTAGACCATTGACATGCTTGATGAACGACTTTTTGAAACGTAGACCTCCATCCTTGTAAACCTGGGACTTGTCTACGACGGCAAAATAGAGCTTAAGCGGAAGCTCTGCCATGTCATTCAAGATCCGAACGCGACGTTTGGTGTCCTGGGGTTTGACCTTACTGGACTTGATTTCCCCCGTCTGGAAGTGACGCTCTCTGAGTGTTTCAGCGCCCTCATAGGCGCTGTCCAGGAATTGCTCACGGACAATCACTGCACACACCACGAAGAAGCCCGAACTTCCACCTTTTGATGTGTCTAGGTCGTGATTTCCAGACTCATCTACATAGGCATACATTCTGTTCAATTCAGGGTTTCTCTCAGCATGATGTCCCTAACCACGCCGGAGTTCTACCGGCGCAGCGGCTATCTCAGTTAGTTGCTGTTGTAATGCCTGGTGCCGGGCCTTCGCTAAATGTGTAGTTAATTACCACGTTGTTGCGGATGAGCACGTCAAGCGTCTTCTGGGTGCCTGTTGTCGTCACTTTCATCGTCACCACGTAGCTCTGAGCGTGCGCTGAACCGTTGGTATAGGTATAGATCCACTTCTCGTCAGTCTCGCTGACAGCATTCTTAGTGTAGGGCTCACCGAAGAGCGACTTCAGCTCAGTTGTCGTCGTCTTGCCCTTAGTAATGCTGGCGACATTGGCCGACGAGAAATCCCGACCAGCAGTGTAGTGTGACGTGGCACAACCACCGAATACAAAGCACATACCGATTACAGCAATGAGCTTTTTCATAGTCGTCCTTGATAAAAGAGGTACCAGCAGCTTAACCGCAGGCAAGGCCAAAAGCCATTACGGCACAACCATTACTCACATGTCAGCTAAGCGTGTTAGCCGCGGCGCGCGTAGGCCACCAAGGTCGAAAGGCGCGAAGATGGAAGTCACCTCCTCGCCGAGCAGGCTACTTACTATCCCTTACCCCCATCTAGGTCTGACCACCATCCACGAACAGCTCAGTTTCGTGGGCGAAGCTTGAATCATCGCTCGCTAAAAACGCTGTAGCGTTGGCTATCTCAGCGCCCCGAGCAACTTGGCAGTGGCGCTTCAGTGTGATGAGTGAATGCGCACAGCTGGTCACGGATCACGCCTTATCAACCACCCTCGAAAGCACCACTCGCGGTCGTCATCGGTCCTTGCTGGGCGCTTTGCGCGCGCGCGTCGGCCGCTCAAGCTGCTTCAAATGCTGTTCGAGGGTCTCGGCCCGCGCCTGCGCCGCTGCGGCGTGCTCCCGCACGGTGCCCAGTTCGGTTTGAGTAACCTGCAGGCGCTGTTGCACTGCCTGCAATTGCTCCTCCGCCTGCGCGGCCACCTGGCGCCACTGCTCCACCTGTGGGCGTAGTGCTGTGGCCTGCGCCCGGGTTTCGGCGCCTTGCTCACGGGCTTCGGTCAAAGCAGTCTGGCTGGTCTGCAAGGCCTGGTGAGTGAGCAGGAGTTGCGTATTAGCCTCCTTGAGCTGGGCCGCCAGTCCTTTAGTTTCTTCACGAGCACGATCGATTTCCCGGAAGGCTCGGTTCTCCACGTCCTTGGTGTAGTGCTCTTGGTCGAGGCGCAGTTGTTCAGCTTGAGCCCGGGAGTCCTGTAACTGCTGGCGGAGCGCAACGGCGTCCTGGCGCGCCTCATCTACTTGGCTCCCCTGTTGCTCGCGCTGCTGGCGTAGATCATCGATCTGCGTCAGGCGCTGCTCCAGCAATTGCTCCAGATCGCCCAAGCGTATCTCTATGGCCTGGCGCGCGGCGACGGCCTCAGCGGCCAGCAAGCGCCCGCGTACCGCCTCCTGACGCAGTTGCTCCTGTTCCGCGGCCAACTGCTCGCGTTCCTCCATCAACACTTGGCGTTGCGCCGCCAGCGCCTGTTCTGCCACGCCTTGGGCCAGTAGCGTCGCCTGCTGCCAGATGGCGACAAAGGCTTGGGCCACTTCCGTCGGCAGCCCGGGCAGGCGGGTCTCGCCGCGCAGGCGCCCGGCCAGCTGTTCCCACCACTGATCGAGCAGCGCGCCGACCCGTGCCGGACTGCCACGGCCCAGCTCCAGGCGCACCCGTTCCACCGTCGGTCGCTCGCCACGCGCCAGCACAGCGTCCGCCGCAGCGAATACGTCGTTTTCCGGTACGCCTACCGCCATGCCCTGCCTCCATGTGATTAGATCTGATAATTAAATCTTATCCGACATTATTTTCAATTTGACAATATTATATTACGTTAAACGTAATAAATATTACAGATTGCTAAGTGATAGTCAGCATGGCGTTAATTCAGCCAACGCTGGCGAGGCTTATCGGTGCTGGCTTGAATGTGAGTGAATGGGTGGCCATGTCGTTGATCGGTCACATCACCTTGGTTAGTAGCGACTCGCCCACGAAGCGCTAGAAGGCGATCGACCGGTTTCAGTAGGAGCCAGAATGCCGCGTGTTTATTTACACCAGACGGACCGTCGGCACTGGGAATAAACTTCTCGACAGCAACTACGTGTTCTTCCTGGGACTGCCATGGGCTCCTGGTTCAAATGACCAGGCGGGGTATGCCTATCGTACCGAAGGCAGTCCAAGCGTAAGTCGGGGCAGCTCAGTCGTATCTAACGTGCTCGCCGTTTGCTTGTGAAACGTCTTCGCCCAATCGCTATGGTCCGCGCGATCAATGTGATGGGTATGAAGCCTATGATTGATAGGACGTTTGCGCTGGACGACATCGCTGAGGCTTTCCGACATCAGGCTGCGGGCAAACACTTCGGTAAGGTTTGCCTGTCAATCTGATCTGCAAGCGATCGGGAGGCGCGTTACGCCCACGTGTGCTGCGCAGGTTCCACCCGCCTCCCTTCGACGTGAATCAGCAACTAACAGCCCAAAAAAACCGGTGCCCGACGCGTGAGAAAGGCAGTTACGCCTTCCCTGAAGTCCTTGGTCTTGGTTGCAGCACAAAAAGCTATTCGCTCTCGCTCCAGGTGAGCCTGTAATTCAGCAGGAGCGCTCCTTATCAGCTCTTTATAACGACCATAGGCATGACTTGGTCCAGAGAGGATCTCTGCACTCAAGCTTTCCAGACGCTCCTGTAGCTCATGCGCAGGAACACACCAGTTCAGCAAGTTCATGGCCCGAGCCTCTTGTGCAGTCAACTCGCCACTGCCCACCATCAGTTGCATTGCCGCTCCTGTGCCGATACGTCTTGGCAGAAAAAAAGTCCCACCACAATCGGGAGCTGCCGCCACTTTGTTATAGGCCAGTAACAGACGAGTATCTTCAGCCGCGAGGACCAGGTCGCATCCCAACATCAGGCTCAGCCCTGCCCCCGCCACTACACCATGCACGCATGCAAGAACTAATGCTGGCGTGGTATGGAGCGCCAGGATTGCTGAGTGAAGAGGGTCCAGCAAATGATTGACCACCCGATCTGCGTAATCGAAATCGTCGGCGAACCGCTGCAAGTCCCCCCCTGCCACGAAGGCGCGCCCAGCCCCACGAATGACAATCAGGCGGATACCAGCCTGCGCGGTAGCCTGTAGCACGGCTTCGCAGAATGATCGTGCAGTTTCGACATCAATAGCATTGAGTACACCCGGGCGGTTGAACGTCAGAGTTGCACTACGGGAGACGGCATCGAACTGGTAATCGACAGGGCGTGACATCGCGAGATCCATGAGTGAAAGGAAAGTTCTCGTCGCAGCCTAGCGCTAGAAATAGATCACCTGCCCAACCTTAAGGTTGGATTTGACCACTTGGGATTGAATCCACCTTTTAGTCCTTTATGACGAATCCTCCAAACACGGACTGCCCCATAGTGACCGGGCAACTGCGCCCCAGCGCCCACAAAAATCTCCACAAAAAAATAACCATGGAGACTCTGTCTGTGCCCGTCCAAGCCCCTACCCGCCCTCTGGCCCTCCCAGTCGTGAATGCGCAAAGCGCAGACATCCAGCGAATATTCAGCGCTCAACGTAATACGGCTCTAAAACTTCGAGAATCTACCGTTGAACAACGCATCCGCAAATTACGCCGCCTGCGCAAGGCTATTGAGATTCGCCACGACCAGATTATTGCGGCGGGTGCGGCGGACTTCGGCAAGCCTGATATAGAAGTGGAAATGACCGAGATACTGACGGTCATCATGGAAATCAGCCATACCTGTAAGCACCTAAAAAAGTGGCTCAAGCCGAAGCGCGTTCCCTCAACTGCATTGATGCTAGGCACCTCGGCCTCGGTGCGGTACGAGCCACGGGGACGCTGCCTGATCATTTCGCCCTGGAACTACCCTCTAACTCTGACATTCGGACCACTGGTCCCGGCCATCGCATCCGGTAATACGGTGATCATCAAGACCTCGGAGCTTACACCGAACCTATCGGCAGTCATGGTGGAGATCATCCGTGATGCTTTCGATGAAAGCGAAGTCGCCATTTTGGAAGGTGACGCTTCGGTGGCAAGCGAGTTGCTGGCCCTGCCCTTCGATCACTCCTTTTTCACCGGTTCCCCAACCATTGGCAAGGTGGTCATGCGGGCGGCGGCAGAGCATCTGACTAGCGTGACCCTTGAACTGGGCGGTAAGTCACCGACCATCATCGATGAAAGCGCCGATCTTGAAATGGCTGTAAAAACCATTACCTGGGGCAAGTTTCTCAATGCCGGGCAAACCTGCATCGCACCAGACCATCTCTATGTGGCGAGCAACGTCAGGGACCGTTTCGTGCAGTTGCTCAGGCAGCATCTGGATCAGGTTTATGGTGAGGGCGCCAAGGCCCGTTCTGCACCGTTAGCGCGCATCGTCAACCAGCGTCATGCAAGTCGTATTGCAGGGTTAATCGAGGACGCTCTGGAGCGTGGCGCCAGGGCTAGCTATGGATCGGTGATTGATGTCCAGGACCGCTTCATTTCCCCCACGTTGCTTGAGGATGTACCGAGCGATGCCAAGATCATGCAGGAAGAAATCTTTGGCCCCGTATTGCCGATCATCGTCTTTGATGACCTGGATGAGGTTATCCAACGTATCAATGCCGGGCCCAAGCCGCTGGCTTTGTACATCTGGAGCAAGAATCGTCAGCACATCGAACAAATCCTGCAGAACACCAGTGCAGGTGCATCCTGCATCAATCACGTAGCGGGGCACTTCCTGCACAACAACCTACCGTTTGGCGGCGTGAACAACTCGGGAATTGGCAGCTACCACGCCGAATGGGGGATCCGCGCCTTCTCCCATGAACGCTCGGTTCTGGAAAGCAAAATCATGCTGTCGAGCCTGTTCTTCCCCCCCTATACCCAAACCACTCGGCGAATCCTGCGCTGGTTGTTCAAATTCTTTTAACAACAAAACGAAATCAAGGAACCTGCCATGAAGATCATTGCGGCGGTGACACGCCACAACGCCAACGGCTTTTGCATCGAAGATCTGGAACTGGACGATCCTCTGGATGAAGAAGTTCTAGTACGCATCGTCGCCGTGGGTATCTGCCATACCGACCTGGTTGCGGCTTCCGGAGTCCTGCCGATCCAAGCTCCGGCAGTGTTCGGCCATGAAGGCGCCGGCATAGTGGTCAAGGTAGGCAACAAGGTCACTAGCGTTCGGCCAGGCGATCATGTTGCTCTAAGTTTTCACTCCTGCGGGCAGTGTGAACGCTGCGCCATTGAGGACCCGTCTTATTGCCACTCCTTCGGCCTGCTTAACTTTACCGGTATTCGCCAGGGTGGTAGCAACTTGCATGATGCAAATGGCGCAGCGGTAGCTGGAAGCTTCTTCGGTCAATCATCCTTTGCCAGTCATTGCGTGGCCAACCAGCGCAACGTCGTCAAGGTGAGCAAAGACATTCCCCTATCTCTGGTAGCGCCGATGGGGTGTGGCATCCAGACTGGATTTGGTGGTGTCACCCGAGCCCTGGCCTGTACTGCAGGCTCATCCATCCTGATCCTGGGGGGAGGCGCTGTAGGTCTGGCGGCGATCATGGGCGCAGTGCTTTGTGGTTGCGAGCAAATCATTCTCGTCGAACCCCATGCAAACCGACGGGCTTTGGCGCTGGAGTTGGGGGCTACCTGCGTGATCGACCCCTACGGCGAAGATACTGAAAAGGTGGTGAAGGCCTTGCTCCCGACCGGTGTGAACTACGCACTGGATACATGTGGTATCAACGCAGCACTAGAGACCGCCTACCGTTGTCTCGCGCCACGGGCCACCTTCGGCCTGGTGGGCGCCCCCCAGGATTGGGAGCAAAAACTGCCGGGCAGCCTAGCCCAGATGATCCAGAACGGCATCATCTTCAAGGGCATCATCGAAGGCGACAGTGATCCCCAACAGTCGATCCCGGAGTTGATCAGTCTCTATCAAGAAGGCCGACTGCCAATTGACAGGCTGGTGAGTGACTTCCCTCTGTCTCAAATCAACGAAGCCGTCGCCGCCCAGCATGCCGGTACCTGTGTCAAACCTGTGCTGCTGCCCAACTGATCAGCTTTAAGTCTTCGCCATTGAGGAATCGTTGTATGGCAACTTCCCTTCTGCGTCATCCCGGTTATCACGCCAAGCGCTCGCCGGAACGCATTGCTGTGCTCATCGCCGAAACGGGGGCGTCACTGACCTATCAGGAGTTGGATGCCTTCGCCAACCGCCTGGCACGATTGTTTCAGGCGTTGGGGCTTCGTTATGGAGAGCATGTCGCCTTTTTGCTAGAGAACCGAGTCGAGTGCCCTGCACTTCAATGGGGGGCCCATTATGCCGGCCTGTACTACACCTTTCTCAGTACGCGTCTGACGACAGCCGAAGTCACCTACATCATTGAGGACTGTGACGCTAAGTTGTTAGTGTTGAGCGCTAAATCTGCCACGCCGCAACTGCTTGGAATACTGGAGCAATTGCCCGGTGCTCCCAAGGTATTGATTCTCGACCCACAGGAAGGTGTGGCAGGGTCACTACCCGAGCTTCTACAAGCCTATTCCTGTACTGCACTGGAGGGCTCGCGAGAAGGCAGTGAAATGCTTTACTCATCGGGCACTACCGGACGCCCCAAGGGAGTCAAACCCAAGCTCACCGGTTTGCCCCTGGGCAGTACCGAGGTGATCGCCCAACAGTTGGAGCGGTCATTCTCCGTCGATGAACATTCAGTCTATCTGTCACCGGCCCCCTATTACCATGCCGCACCATTGAAGTGGGTAAGGGCCGTGCATGTGCTGGGCGGTACCGCGATTCTGATGGAAAAGTTCGAGCCAGAGGCCGCCTTGGCCGCCATCGATGAATATCAGGTAACCCACAGTCAGTGGGTGCCGACTATGTTCCATCGCCTGCTCAACCTGCCAAGTGAAATCCGCAGCAGATATTCCCTGAGTAGCCAGCAGGTTGTCGTACATGCCGCTGCGCCCTGTCCGATCCCTACCAAGCGAGCCATGATCGACTGGTGGGGGCCGATACTCTACGAGTACTACGGCAGCACCGAGCAGATCGGTATGACTATGGCCAGCACCGATGATTGGCTAAAGCATCCCGGTACCGTGGGACGAGCCATCTATGGGCGTTTGCATATTCTTGACGAAGCAGGACAAGAGCTGCCTGCTGGTAAAGATGGCCTGGTGTTTTTCTCGGAAAGCCTGCCGTTTTCCTATCACAAAGACCCGAACAAGACGGCCGAGGCCTACAACGACCTGGGGTGGGCATGCGTGGGAGACATCGGCCATATCGATGCCGATGGTTATCTCTTCCTGACTGATCGCAAAAGCAACATGATCATCTCTGGCGGCGTCAATGTATATCCACAGGAAGCCGAGAACATCCTGCTCAGCCATCCGCAGGTGCTGGATGCCGCAGTGATCGGCATTCCGGATAGTGACCTGGGGGAATCGGTTCATGCGGTAGTGCAGTTGCATGACTACAGCATGGCCAGTGATGCGCTTGCGGTCGCGCTCAATCAGTTCTGCCGCGGGCAATTATCCTCGATCAAATGCCCGCGCAGCATCGAATTTCGTGAAGACCTGCCTCGCGAACCCACAGGCAAGCTGCTCAAGCGGCTATTGCGTGACGAATACGCGGGCAATGCGCGTTGAGGAAAAGCTAATGAATGATACTTGCATCATTGTCGGTGCTAGCCATGCCGGCATTCAACTGGCCATTGGCTTGCGTCAGGAAGGTTGGCAGGGGCGTATCCTGTTGCTCGGCGAGGAGGCCTGTCTCCCCTATCATCGTCCGCCCCTGTCCAAGTCCTATCTCAAAAACGAAGCCGATCTGGCCATCATCCACCCACAGGCAAGCCTGGATAAACATGAAATAGAATTTCTGGCTTCGACCCGTGTGGTGCGGATCGATCGCCAAGTGCGTGAGGTCCTGTTGGATAACCAGCAGCGCTTGGCATACACGAAGCTTGCGCTCTGTACTGGGGCCAGCCCCCGGCGCCTAAGTATCGAAGGCAGTGACCTACAAGGCGTGCATTATCTACGTGATCACGCCGATGCGGATCGGCTACGCACGCAGCTTCCTGGAGCTCGTAACGTGGTGATTATCGGTGCGGGCTACATAGGCCTGGAAACCGCTGCCAGCTTGCGTCAGTTGGGCCTGCAAGTCTGCGTGCTGGAGGCCGCGCCACGCATCCTGGGACGCAGTGTCGACGAGCCTGTATCGGCCTTCTTCGAGGCGTTGCACCAGGATAATGGCGTGACAATCCGCACGAGCTGTCAGGTCAGCCAACTGGTAGGCAAGGAACATGTCGAGGCCGTGCTATGCACGGATGGCACTCACTATCCGGCAGACATCGTTGTAATCGGCGTCGGTGTAAAGGCCAATGTGGGCCTCGCGGAGGATGCGGGGCTGGCCGTCGATGATGGCATCCTGGTTGATAGCTCTGCCCGTACATCGGATGCGGAAATCGTCGCAGCAGGTGATTGCACTCGTTTCCCGAGCGCCCACCTGCAGCGCTTGGTACGTCTGGAGTGCTTAGCCAACGCTAGCGATCAGGCACGAGTGGCAGCCGCGACCTTATGTGGCCATGAACGTCGCCATGATGCCCTGCCTTGGTTCTGGTCGGACCAGTACGCCACCCGCCTGCAGATCGCTGGAGTGGTCGATGAATACGAGCGCGTGGTACAACGTGGGGACATTGCTACAGGCAGCTTTTGTCGGTTCTATTTGCGCGATGCAGTGGTACTCAGTGCCCTTTGCGTAAACCGTCCCAAGGAATTCATTGCCTGCAAGCGGTTGATTGCGACGGCAAGGCCAGTCGATCCGACCAAGCTGGCCGATGAGTCCTGTGATATCAATGTCGCACTATCTGCCCTACCTGCTTGAATGGCTTCACCGCCTGCGCATGGATGCGCTTGAACGATACAGGCCAGGGCTGTCACGACTTGATTAGCCACTATTGACCCATAAGAACAAGAACCATGAAGATCGGCCTGCCCTCCTCCGTTGATCTACCCGTCAACTTCATCCCGCGCCACCTTTACGATGGGCTGTTAAGCACACTCACGACACATCGCCTTACCTTACTCTGCGCGCCGGCAGGTTATGGCAAGAGCACAGCACTCGCCTACTGCATGCAGCATATCCATCGTGCCAACGCCCAAGGGATATGGGTCTCGGCCGAGCAATGGCCTGGAGTCGGCAGCGATACGCTGTTGCAAACGCTTTGCCGACAGTTTCCCGGAATCGCTGCCACGCCTGAGTCTCTTCTGGCACGCCTGCTGGATCTCAAGGCACCGCTGGTGATTTTCATCGACAGCTATGAATACAAAGAGAGCTGCCCTGGAACAGCCCTTCTGGAGCGCGTCTTACGACTCAACCAACCGCGCTTGCATATTGCTGTGGCTTGTCGGCACCAGCCGGCAGTAAAGCTATCCCTGCTGGAGATGCGAGGTCAGTTGCACCGTATCGACAGCGCCCAGCTCAGTTTCAGCGCCGAAGAAACAACCTTGGTACTCGGTCCGGAGCTACCTGGCAGTCAACGCGAGGACCTATACCAACGTACCGAGGGTTGGCCACTGGCGGTGAATCTTTGCGGGCTGCTGGCAAGAGACAAAAAACGCGCAGCCAGGTTGGTGAGTTTTTCCGGGCGAGACCAAGGTCTTCGGCTCTTCTTTGAAGAACAAGTACTGGCCCATCTGGATCTTCAACGGCAAGTTTTTCTCGGTGCTTTTGCCGTACTTGGAAAAGGTTGTGGTGAACTTTGTGATGTTGCGCTGCAACGACAAGATAGTCAGCGAGAATTGGAAGGCCTATACCAAGCGGGGGCGTTTCTTGAGGCCTGCGATCGTAATCTCAACGAATACCGGCTGCATCCCTTGTTCCGGGAGTTCCTGCTTGAAAAACATTCGCCCGAACTCCATCCGCGCAAGCTACTGGTACGAGCCACCCGCTGGGCCATTCGCAATCAGCGATATCGGCTTGCCGCTGACTATGCGCGAGCCAGCGGTGAACCTCGAGTGGCCCGCCTGGTGATCAGTAAGACCAGCGAGACTCTTGTACGCAACCTTGGCGAGCTACCGACCATCGTCGGTTGGACTCGCGACCTGCAAGTTGGCCCCGTGTTTGAACTGAACGAGTTGGTGTACTGGTCAACCTGGTCGCTGGCCTTCTCCTACTGCTGGGAACAGGCTCATGAACGCATCTGTCAGCTGGCTCGCGCCGTCCGCGATAACGTTGGGCTCTCACCACTGGAGCGCCGCCGTTATATGTCCAGGCTAGAAGCGTTGGAAGTGGCATTGGCAATCTTCCAGGACCGCACCGTAGGTGTGATTGAGTGCTCGGCTCGTTGGTTGGAGCGGTATCAGGATGCCGACACCTTCGACATTGCGGTCATCGCCAGCGCCCAGATGATCGCACGACGCTTAGATGCCGACTGCAAAGGTGCGGCAAACGCTGGGAGCCGAGCCATATCGGCCATACAGCGCTCCGACAGCGTATACGGCAAGATCTGGGTGAACCTACTCAACGCCCTGTACCAGTTGGAGTTCGGTGATTACAACCGTGCGCGTCTGTTGCTCAACGAACAGTTCTACCTGGCCACTCGGGAGATTGGCGAGCATTCAGCGATTCTTTCCACCTGCGCGCTGCTGTTGTCGCGAGTCGCCTACGAACACAATGATCTGGACGAGGCCGCCGACTACGTCGAGATCGGTTATCGGCATATAAGGGACCATGGCCTGATCGAGAGCGCTTTGGCCGGGGTGACAGTACGAGCCCGTCTAGCCGCGCGCTCCAGTTTGGGGGAGGCGTTACAGATATTCGATGATGCTCAGGTGATCAGTGCGGTCTACCCCCCTCGCCTGGAAAGCTCACTGCATCAGCAGCGTATCGAGTTGCTGCTGGATCATGGGCGTACCAACGAAGCACTGATCGTCGCAGATGCCTTGGAGCAACTGATGGCCGAACAGACGCATCAGGATACGCGGCTTGTGCCAAGGCTATACCAAGTCTATATCGAGCTACTGCTCAACTGCGCCCGAGAGCAGTGGCTAAAAGCCCGGACAGATTACGAACACCTGTTGGCTGAGCCAGCATTGGCACTCCAACCCTTGCTGCATTGCCGAGTGCTGATTATCAAGGCCTCGTTGCTGGCAAAAGCCGAAAGCCCGGTTGAAGCAAACAAGGTTCTGTGTGTTGCGCTGAGGGTCGCGCGTGAACACAACCTCTATCGCGTGTTCCTCGACCTCAACCGCTTTTCGAGCCCGACCTTGCAGTGGCTGTGCAATAGCAAACAACAACAGCTGCCCTCAACGGAGCGCGAACTGTTTGTCCGACTATGCGATGCCTTGCAACTGACTGCGCACCCCAGAGCACAGGCACCCCATTTGGCTGAACCGCTATCACGACGGGAAATGGAGTTATTGGCGATGCTCGAATCCGGGTTGACCTACCAACAGATCGCCGATCAATTGTTCATATCCCTGGCCACGGTCAAGTGGCATGTCTACAACATCTACGGAAAATTGGGGGTCAAGAACCGCTCCGGGGCCTTGGTCGCCGCTCGTCATCTGCAATTGCTGGATCAAGGAACATGACCGCTGTCTACCAACGGCCCCAAGCGACTGTAATGAGTCGACCGATCCAGAGCTTTTCCCCTGAAGGTGAACCAGACTTTTTCCTAGGTTTCCCCTGCTGGCCCAATGCCAAAGTGACTTCACAAAAACAACGTTGGCAAACGCCGTGGAGACACTATGAGTACTGGCACCCGCGACTCTACCCAGTTCCGTAAACTGATGGACGCCCCCTTGCTGGCATGGCCTACCGTGCTGCTGTTCTTTGGTTCACTGAGTATCCTTGGCCTGGTGGACTACCTGGCTTTGGCAGGCACTATCCCCTTATGGACGGGAACGATCATCAATGGCCTGGTCATCTATCTATTGTTCAGCTGCGTACACGATGCCTCCCATGGCGCAGTTTCGCGTATCAAGTGGATCAACGAACTGCCAGGCCATGTTGGTATGTTCTTCTTCGGCCCGATTGCACCGTTCAATGTCGCTCGCTTTATCCATATGCAGCATCATCGCTTCACCAACGACAACGCCCTAGACCCCGACCATTTCGGGCACAAGATGGACTGGCTGTTTCCCCTGCGCTGGAGCAATTTCGATTACTACTACACCAAGTATTTCTTCATGCGTGCGCCAGCGGCCATGCGAAGGAAGTTCCTGCCACGACTGATCATCCATTTCAGTGTCATTATCGCCGTCTTGCTTGCCCTGACGCTGGCCGGTTACGGACTAGAAGCCTTGATGTTGTGGATTCTACCGACCCGTATCAGCTCCTTCCTGTTCGTCATGGCCTTCGTCTATCTGCCCCACGAGCCCTTCCAGAGCACCGCCAAGGAGGATGAATATCGCGCCTCCAACATCCGTCCAGGTGCGGAGTGGCTGTTGACGCCATTGTTGGCCTACCAGAACTATCACCTGATGCATCACCTGTACCCCACCGCCCCCTTCTACAACATGATCAAGTTATGGGAGCTAAGGCAGGCCGAGCACATGGCCAAGCATCCATTGATTGTCAACACCTTCGGCTTGCGTCCTGTAAGCCAATCCAGCCGGACCCGGAGGGATGCAGCATGAAGCGCTGGCAATGCCGTTACTGCTCATTCATCTACGACGAGGCTGCCGGTCTGCCGGCAGATGGCATCGCTCCCGGAACGCCACTGAGCGATGTGCCGGATGACTGGATGTGTCCTGACTGTGGAGCGACCAAGGTCGATTTCGACGAAATCTGATCCACATCCCATCAGGAGGGGGCGCCCGCCCTCTCCGACCCCTGTCGAGAAGAACAACCATCCTCGGATCTGACCACAAGGCCCGACGATCAGGAGTCGAGAATGAATATCCCTGCCCGCCCACTCTGCGCGCAATCCTTCCCGCAACTTGTAATGTCCAAGCTACAGCCTCCCCAGCAGCCGGTTCAACAAGAACTCCGTCTTGCCTTGTTGGGTCGATTGGCTAACCGTACCCCTCGCAAGCTGGTACTGGTGCATGCCCCTGCCGGTTTCGGCAAGACAACCTTGCTCCTGCAATATCTGGCGGTTTGTCATCGGGAACAGCGACGCACGCTCTGGTTGAGTCTCGATGCCGCAGACAACGACCTCGAGCGCTTCGTGCGCCATCTGCAAGTAGGTTGGAATGCCCGGGCACAGAGGCCTGTAGATGCTACCGGACTGCTCGAACAACTGGCTTTGTACAACCATCCGTTTTCCATTCTGCTCGATGAGTTCGAGGTGATTCAGGCCCCGGATGTTCTCGCCCTGCTGCAACAGTTGCTCGAGTATCTACCGCCCCACGGCGAAGTACTGATCAGCTCACGACAGGTGCCGCAACTACGCTTGGCGACTCTGCGGGCCCACGGTCAGTTGCTGGAAATCACCCGAACACAACTGTGCCTCAGTCTTGAGGAAACTACCCGCCTGCTGCACGCCCGTTTGCCGCGGCAATTAGCTCCCCCGCAGATTGCTCTGTTGCACTCCCGGACCGAGGGTTGGGTAGCGGCCATTCAACTGCTGACTCTATCTTTGCCCAAACATGATGATCCAGCCCATCTGCTGGAGCACTTTTCAGGGCGCCATTGTGAGCTGGCGGACTTTCTTACCGAAGATATCTTGCGACGCCTGTCACCGGCGCAGCAGGAGTTTCTCATCGCCAGCAGTGTGTTCGAACAGTTCAGTGCGCCGGCTTGCGACTGGCTGATGCAGCGCCAGGACAGTCAAGAGATGTTGGATTGGTTGTTGCGCAACAACCTGTTCCTGCTGCCCCTCGATGGCCAAGGTAGTTTTTATCGCTATCACAGCCTGTTCGCCAGCTACCTGCGCAATCAGTTGCGGCATCAATCTGCGGCTCGTTATGGACAGTTGCAGCACCGAGCGGCGCAATGGTTCGTCCAGCAAGGCAAACCGGCTTGCGCCATCGACCACCTGCTCTTGGCCGACTCCCCTGAGGCCGCGATGCAATTGCTGGAACAGCATGCTCCGGCGCTGCTCGAACAAGGCCGAGTGCGACGTTTGCTGCGCTGGTTCGACCAGTTGCCAGCAGAACTGCTCGCCCGGCATCCACGTCTGCGCTTGTCTTGCGCCTGGGCGTTGATACTCAATCGACGCCATGCTGAGGCTAGTGCGCATATCGCGGCTATCAAGCAGCAATCACCTTCGGACGCAGTCCATGCGCAGACAGTGGAATGCCTGATGCTGGCAATGAGTGATCGTATCTCGGCATGTTTTCAGGCTAGTCGCGAGCTGCTAGCACAGCTGCCGAGTGGATACTCATTACAACGAGGCCTCCTGGCCACAGTTCAGGCGCACCATATGATTGCCGCCAACCGCTACGATGAGGCTCGCCAATTGCTGGCTCAGACCTGCGGCCAGCAAACCATGCTGCACACTACGTTCATACGGACCATCAGCGACTATAACGAGGGGTGGATCGATTTGCTCCAAGGACGGCTGGTCCAAGCACAGGTTCGATTGCAGACCAGCTATCGCAGTTCCTGGCGTGAGGGACAGAAAGGCGTGCCAGGTGGACGCGCCATGATCGGCGCCCCCCTGGCCGAAGTGTTGTATGAGATGAATCAACTCGACCAGGCACGGCGCCTGATTGGCGAATGCCTCCCCTACGCACGTCAAAACGGTCACGTCGATGCCCTGATCCTTTCCTATGTACTACTCTCGCGCCTGGCGGCCACCGAAGCGGACCGGGAAACTGCTTTACGCCATCTCATAGAGCTTGAAAATATTGGCCTCGATCTTGATCTTCCTCGGGTTCGCGCTAGTGCGCGCCTGGAGCAAGCCAGGCTGTATTGGCTGCATGGCGACCTGTTTCTCAGTGAACGAATCGTCCGTGAAGTCGAGAGCATGCCGTTCTGGCTGTCTCTGACAGGCTACAGCTTGCCGGCCCAGGATATCGAAACACCTCAAATGATGCGTTGGCGTCTGGCAATCGCCAACGGTCGGGCAGCCACCGTGGAGGAAGACATTCGCCGAGCCTGTATTCAGGCTCGACAGGAGATGCGCTTGCGTCGCGGCTTGAAGCTGGAGTTGTTGTTGGCTACCGGCCTGAACTCCCAGGGCAAGCAACAAGCTGCACTGCAACAAGTTACCCAGGCACTGCAACTGGCCGGCAACGAAGGCTTCCTGCGCAGCTTCCTGGACGAGGGTGAAACTCTGCAACCGCTGCTGCGCATTTGGCGGGCGCGACACCTGCATCTGTCTTTACCGGAAGGGGTCAGCAGTGATTTCGTTGAACGACTGTTCGGACAATTTGTAGAGGAGTCGCCGGCTAAGCAGCCTTCGCGCAAGCAACCCACGTCAACCACTGCTGTTATCGAGCCATTGAGTAAACGAGAGCTGCAGGTGTTGCACTACATAGCCGAAGGACTGCGCAACCGGCAGATAGCCGACAAAATTTATCTTTCTGAAACCACGGTCAAAGCCCATCTGCGTCGTATTCATTCCAAACTCGATGCCCACTCAAGAACCGAGGCTGTGGCCATTGCTCGGCGACATGGTTGGATATGAGCGATCCCGAGCATGGGCGGCCCACCTGTTCTCTGCCCTCACTCTCAGACAAAAGCCGGCCCTGAAGCCGGCTTATGCTTGGTTGGCTCAGATCAACGCGGCGGCATCCGAAGGGCACCATCCAAGCGGATAGTTTCTCCGTTGAGCATCGGATTCTCGATGATGTGCCGGGCCAGTTGAGCGAACTCCTCGGGGTAGCCTAGCCGAGAAGGAAAAGGGACCTGGTCTCCCAGGGCTTTTCTGGCTTCCTCAGGCAGCATTTCGAGGATTGGAGTGGCAAACAGCCCCGGGGCTATGGTGCAGACTCGAATGCCACTACTTGCCAATTCGCGAGCAACTGGCAGGGTCAGGCCGACGACACCACCTTTGGAAGCGGCATAGGCAGCCTGGCCAATCTGACCATCGAATGCTGCGATCGAAGCCGTGTTGATCAAGACACCTCGTTCGCCCTGCTCATTGCCAGCATTGAGGCTCATCTGGAGTGCGGCGAGTCGGATAACGTTGAAAGTGCCGATCAGGTTGACTTCGATTACCTTTGCAAAGCTTTCCAGACGATGTGGGCCCTGCCTGCCCAGGACTTTTTCCGGATTACCAATCCCGGCGCAGTTGATCGCCCCATGTAAACCGCCGAATCGTTCAACGGCCAACTGGATTGCATCCTGGACCTGATCTGCCGAGGTGACATTGACCTTGGCAAAGGCACAACTGTCACCGAGACGGCTGACCAGCCTCTCACCCGTCTCGCTGTTCATATCCGCTATCACGACCTTGGCACCTGCACTGATCAGATGCTCTGCCGTTGCGGCACCAAGGCCAGAAGCTCCGCCGGTGACGAGAAAAACCCTACCTTGTACTTGCATGCTAAAACTTCCCCTACGGTGTGAGCCGACATTCAGTCGAAGAATTTTTGTTGTACGCCAGCGCCTCGGAGCCGCTCAGGCAGTTCGAGCCCTGCTGCCTGCGTCCACTCCACGATCTGCGTCGCACCGAACCAATCGATGCACTGCAATGGACCGCCCATATGCTTGGGGAAGCCAAGGCCCAGGGTCAGTGCGGTATCGAGTTCATGGGCGCTGGCCACCACTCCCTCCTCCAGGCAATACACAGCCTCCAGCAACATCGGTAGCATCAGCCGGCGGACAATTTGTTGATCGCTAACCCGGGAAACACCTACAGGGGAGATACCTAAGAGCGCTTGAATATCACTGGAAGGGATTTTGTGGGGCCGTCCTTGAGCATCACGTTGGTGGAGATAGAAACCTGCGCCACTTTTCTGCCCCAGACGACCGAACCTGGCCAATAGGTCGAGGTATCTGCTGAGCTCCGCTTGCATGCGTCGCGGATAGGCCAAGCCGATGGCGCGAAAAACATGGGCCGCGGTATCGAGGCCGACCACATCGTTCAGGTAGGCTGGTCCCATGGGCCAGCCGAGCGCTTCCATGATCTGGTCAATACGCTGGAACTCCACGCCCTCGCTGAGCAATTTAAGGAACGCCAGAATGTAAGGAGTCAATACGCGGTTGACCAGGAAGCCTGGGCAGTCGCTGACGACGATAGGTGTCTTGCCCAGAGCCAAGACATACTGAACGGCTGTGCCTAAGCTTGCGCGATCGGTATGCGTGTCACGTACCACCTCCACCAATGGCATTTGTGGCACAGGATTGAAGAAGTGCAAACCCACCAGGCGCTCCGGGTTCTGAAGCGTATTGGCCATCTGATGCAGACACAGCGAGGACGTGTTGGTCGCGATAACGCACTCCTGTGTTACCTGCGATTCCAGTTCACTCAGTACTTCGCGCTTGATGTCCAGGCGCTCCACCACGGCCTCGACAACCAGCTGTACGTCATTGAATCCCTGGTAGTCCAGCGAAGGGGTGATGCGCGCCAAAACTGCCTCGGCCGTTGTCCTGTTCATTCGCGCGGCTGCGACGCCCTTGTCGACGAGACGCCGGGCCTCATTCATGCATGTTTGTAAAGCACTCGGTGAGATGTCCTTGACCTTGGTATCGATGCTCTTGATCGCATTGCTATAGGCGATGCCGCCGCCCATGATTCCGGCCCCCAATACGGCACTACACGATACTTGAGAGGCACCGTCCCGATACTGTCGCAGGCTCTTCTTCAGCGCCTGTTCATTGAGGAATGCCTGTACCAGACTCGAGGCGGCCTGGGTCTTGGCTATCTGGCCAAAAACTCTCGACTCGAGCTCCAGTGCCTGATGCCCGTTCAATAGCAATGCATCTTGAAGCAACTCGACAACGATTCGTGCCGCAGGCAGGTGCTGACCTCCTTGCGCCTGCTGACGCTCACGCTCACGCTGGAGTAGCTGGAGGTCTTGCTCACTGGTAACTACTGGCTGCTGCTTGCGTCCACGGGCCTCGCGCCACTGCAGTTCTCCGCGCACGGCTTGCTGGAGTAGGTTCAAGGCAACATTTCGTAGTTCGTGCGGGTCGGCAATGGCATCCACCACACCATAAGCCAACGCATCCCTGGCTGGCATCTGCGCTCCGCTCACCATCCACCGCACAGCAGTAGCGGCTCCTGCTACTCGCGGAAGACGTACAGTGCCGCCAAAACCGGGAATCAGCCCCAATTTGACTTCCGGAAGCCCAATTTCGGCACGGCTAGATTGCACACGCAAATCCGTGCTCAAGGCCAGCTCGAGCCCTCCTCCCAGGGCGTAACCATTGATGACGCTAACAGTCGGTACTGGCAGGTTTTCCAGCGCCAGGAACACCTGGTTGGAACACCTGACATCAGCACTGATCTGCTCGGCTGACAGGGCAAACAAGCTGGAGAACTCGCTGATATCTGCACCGACGATAAATACATCCTTGGCGCTGGTGATCAAAAGGCCGTGTACGGCTGAGTCATCGGCAATTGATTCGAGTGCCTCGCGCAGTTCACGTACCGCAAGCTTGTCCAGCTTATTGATGGATTCGCCTGTGCGATCGAAACACAGTTCGATCAGGCCATCCGCCAATGGAGAGAGTCTGAGTGTCTTACCTTGATACATGCGCCCTCCTCAGTTGGTAAAGAAGCGATTGGCCAGGGCAAGCTGCCCACGGCACTCTGTAATGATGCGCTTGAGTAACTCCGCGCAAGTGGGGATGTCGTTAATCAAGCCGACGACCTGTCCGGCCCATACCAACCCGGCATTCAAGTCCCCAGTCTCCAGGGCCAGGCGCCCCTTCTGGCCGGACACCAGATGTTGGATGTCCTTGAATTCGCAACCACCTTCGCGGCGTTCAAGGCTGACCACCTCGTTCGATACCGGTGTTTTCAGGACGCGACCGGTGTTATGCAAGGTGCGAAAAATCAGGTTGGTTTCACGCTCGCTGGCGCCCAGCAAAGCCTCTTTGACGGCCTGATGAATCGGTGCCTCGACGGTCGCGCAGAAGCGCGTACCCATATTCACGCCCTCGGCCCCCAGCACCAGTGCTGCGGCAAGGCCGCGGCCATCAGCAATTCCACCGGATGCGATCACCGGGATTTCCAGAGCACTAGCGGCCAGAGGAATCAGCACCAGGCCACCCACGTCGTCCTCACCGGGATGACCGGCACACTCGAAGCCGTCAATGGATACTACGTCCACCCCATTGCGCTGCGCAGACAAGGCATGGCGTAGCGAAGTGCACTTATGCAGAATCTTCACGTCATGCGCCTTGAAGCGAGCAATGAACTCCTTAGGACTGTTACCCGCGGTCTCCACGACCTTTACCCCGCTGTCGATGATTGCCTCGACATATTCGGCGTAAGGTGGTGGGTTCACCGAAGGCAAGATGGTCAGGTTCACGCCAAAGGGTTTTGTGGTGATATCCCGGGTCCGCTGGATTTCTCTGCGCAGATCCTCAGGTGTTGGTTGAGTCAGGCCGGTCAGCATGCCCAGGCCTCCAGCATTAGAGACGGCCGCGGCCATTTCTGCACGTCCCACCCACTGCATGCCGCCTTGTACGATAGGGAATTCGATTCCCAGAAGCTCGGTAATCCGGGTTCTCATGGTCAAACTCCTCACAACCGCTCGATGATGGTGACGTTGGCCATGCCACCGCCTTCGCACATGGTCTGCAGGCCATATCGCTTGCCATGCACGCCAAGGGCGTTGATCAGGGTGGTCATCAATTTGGTGCCCGAAGACCCCAGCGGGTGGCCCAGGGCGATAGCACCGCCATGCACATTGAGTCGAGAGGCGTCCGCGCCAAGTGCTTTCAACCAGGCCAGTGGTACCGAAGCAAAGGCCTCGTTGACCTCGTACAAATCGATGTCGTCGATCCGCATGCCGGACTTTTCCAAGGCTCTCTGAGTCGCAGGAATGGGCGCCTCGAGCATGATCACCGGATCATGGCCCAGTACACTCATGTGATGGATCCTGGCCAAGGGTTCCACTCCTAGAGCCTTGAGCCCTCGCTCATTGACCACCATGACTCCGGACGCGCCATCGCAAACCTGACTAGCGTTGGCAGCAGTAATCACTCCGCCTTCATGCAACAGTTTGACGCTGGAGATGCTGTCCAGGGTTGCGTCAAAACGGATGCCCTCATCTACCTGGTGCAGGTGATCAACGTTACCCTCGCCAGTGGCACGGACCAATAACGGCAGGATTTCATTACGGAACGCTCCCGCCTCGACGGCACGTGCCGCTTGCTGATGGCTGCGCAAAGCAAAACCATCCAGATCCTCACGGCTCAGGCCATACTTCTGGGCCATTTGCTCAGCACCGCTGAACTGACTGAAACGTATCCCTGGATAACGCTCCTCTATCGCTGGGCCGACGTACAGACCGTAGCCGTGTTCGTTAGGCAACGTACTGGGCAGGAACATAGGCACCCGGGTCATGCTCTCGACACCGGCAGCTATGACCACGTCCTGACTGCCCGACATCACGGCTTGGGCGGCAAAGTGCAAGGCTTGCTGTGAAGAACCGCATTGGCGGTCGAGGCTGGTGCCTGGCACGCTTTCCGGCAGCATCGAGGACATGATCGCGTTACGAGCGATATTGTTGGATTGCTCGCCGATCTGACTGACGCATCCCATGATCACATCATCGATTCGTGCCGGGTCGACATCGACCCTGGAGACCAACTCATTGAGTACTTGAGCGGACAGATCCGCTGGATGCCAACCGGACAAGCGTCCGTTACGACGTCCTCCCGCGGTACGCACTGCTGCAACGATATACGCTTGGCTCATCTCTTTTGTCCTCATCCCAAATTGACAACCTGCTTTGCGGCAGGCGGGTTTCCAGCGCCGCAGCGCGATGGGATGAAGCCTATGGCGGGTAGTCGGAAGATGCGCCGTTCTTTAGGACTAATCTACTTCCTGTTGGATCATCCCGCAGAGCTCACTGGAACCTGTCCTCTATCGCTCGGACACACCTCCAGTAATACCCACGCCTCTATGTGTTCTATGCAAATTAGTCCGTTCGAACCCATGCAGGCCCCCGGCGTTTGCTTAGGATCAGCCCTGCCACTCTCCCCCGCTGGAGAGTGAAAGAACAACAACAAGAGCGACCTAACTATGAAAAAAACCCTTAATGCGGTTTGTCTCTCAGGACTATTTTGCTCAGCCTTGCTCCTGATCAGTTCCCCGGCAAGTGCTCAAGAAGGACATTGGTGGCTACGTACCGGCCCCGCCTTTGTTGATTTCAAGAATGACGTCACCTTGAAAGCGCCCTTACTCGGCGGCGAAGTTCCCGGAGCGAATGCCAGTGTCAAAGACAACGTCAGCGTGGCAGCTGAGATTGGATATGACTTCACTGATAACTGGGCTCTAGGTCTCACCCTCGGGTACCCACCCACCACTGAACTGAAGGCGGGGGGCTCGCTCAAGAACTTGGGTAAGCTTGGCAGCATCACTTACGGCCCGGCGGTCCTGACCGCCCAATATCGGTTTACCAACTTCGGCAGATTCCAGCCTTATCTTGGTGCAGGGTGGTCTTACATGCTTGTACTTGATTCCAAAGACAAGGCCGTTAGCAATCTGAATGTCGACGACGTGAACGGACTGACCCTGCAGGCCGGCTTCGAATATCGCAATAACGAAGACATGGGGTTGTTTTTCGACGTCAAGCGACTGTTTTTGGAAGCAGAAGCTACTGGCAACGCCCCTCCAGCCATGGGCGGTATTCCGGTCAAGGGCGAGATTGTCCTGGACCCTTTCGTCTACAGCGCCGGGGTCGTGTTCTACTTCTGAAGTTCTCACAGCGCCGGTGGCAAGCGGCCACCGGTCAACGGGCTTGCGCTTTGTTAGTCAAAGCGCAGCTCAGAGGAGCAAGCCGTCATGCAGTACTGGACGAAAACAAAAATTTCCCAGCGCTTGGCGCTCTGCCTGAGCCTAGTGCTGATTCTCGTAGTCTTTCTCGGTGTATTTGCGCTGTTCAACCTGGCCAAGATCCGCGCCACTAACCAGCGATTACAAGAAACCTGGTTACCCCAGCAAACATGGTTGCTCGATTTGCAAAACCAGTTGCAGAACAGCCCCCAGGACACCCAGGTACTGAGAAATCTATTAGCTGCACTGCCATCCGGCCAGGCGACCCCGGCGTCCGAGGACGTTCGTGACGCACTGGTGAGCTACCTGAATGAGCCTCTAATGCAAGCCCCTTTGCAGGGGGCTTTGTTGCGCCTGAGTAGACAGCAACTAGAGGAAAGCTATGGAATGGCCACGTCAGATGCCTCTGTGCAGGCGCATGTTGGCAATGTGGTGGTTACAGTCATTCCACCGGTGCTGGCGATTACCCTGCTATTGCTCTGGCGCCTGATCATAAGTATCACCAGGCCCATTCAAGCCGCAGTTGTTGTCGCGGAACACATAGCTGCCGGTCATCTTGGTCACCCAGTGGAGATCCATGGGCCGAACGAAACTCGGCGCCTGGGACTGGCCCTGGAAACCATGCGTGAAAATCTGCACAGCACGCTGACGCAGATCCAGCAAGGCAGCAACGATCTGCTTCTGGCGGCGGATGCAATGCGCAATACGGCGCAAATTAACACCGACAATCTGCAGCGGCAGAACCAGCAGGTCGAGCACACCGCCGCTGCCATCAACCAGATGGCGGCCTCGGTCGCACAGGTCGCCCGACACGCCAATGCCACAGCACTGAGCTCCCGAGATTGCGTCGACGTATCCAAGGAAGGCCAGCAGCGCCTGCACGTGACGGTCACTGATATCCAGGTATTGGTGACACAGGTGCTCGAGGCCTGCCTGCATTCCGAGCAATTGACCTACAAGGCCAAGAATATCGGCCAGGCTCTAGTGATCATTCGAGACATCGCCGAGCAGACCAACCTGCTGGCCTTGAACGCCGCCATCGAGGCCGCACGAGCTGGGGACAGCGGCCGTGGCTTTGCAGTGGTAGCGGACGAAGTTCGAGCTCTGGCTCGGCGAACCCAGGCATCGACCAAGGACATCGAGCAGATTGTCGAACAGATCCAACTAGAAACGCAGCAAGCGACTCGAGCCTTGCACAATAGCGCAGAGCAGGCTAGCCAGACGCTGGTCCGAACCACTCAAACCAGTGACAGACTGCAACATTTTGCAGAGCTCAGCACCAGAATCAACGACAACAACACCAGCATCGCCAGCGCCACCGAAGAACAGGCCATGGTATCGCAAGATATCGACGGTAATCTGGCACGTATTCATGAATTGACCAGTCTCAGCCTGAGCCAGGCCCGTGTGACAGCCAAGGCTGGTGACTCCTTGAGCGATTTGGCAGGCCAGCTACGCGAAGCCGTTATCCGCTTCACGTTATAGGCTCTACAACAGGTTCGGCGATCAGCCGGACCTGTTGAGAGTTTTCCACGTTTTGGCAAACGCTGTATTTCAGCCGATCAGTTCACGACCGAACAAATTGCGAGCCACAACCCAGCGCTGCACTTCATTCGCGCCTTCATAGATCTCGCCGATCTTGGCATCTCGATAAATCGACTCCAATGGAAAATACGTGGAGGTTTCTTTCAACTCCCGAACAAATCCATAGGCACCGCATACCTGGATGGCGTCGCGAGCCACATCCACCGCAAGCCGGCTGCCGGCGATCTTGGCCATTGCTGCTTCGACTTCCGCCTGGCCCTCCTGGTCGTAGCGCAGCGCCGCTTTGATATAGAGATTGCGGGCACTCTCGATACCCAGAGCATGTTCGGCAAACACGAACTGCCAGTGTTGAAACCGTGCCAGCTCCTGACCAAACACCTTGCGCTTACTGCTGTAATCAACAGCGAAGTCCACCGCGGCCTGAGCCATGCCGACCCCAATGGCACCAATCCCCATCCGCCCGAGCATCAAAGCCCCAAGGGCGGCACGCAAGCCCCCGCCAACCTCACCCACGACATGATCATCGGCGACAAAGACATTTTCGATATGCACGTCGGCCGTCAGTTGGGCATGGTTACCCATTTTCAGGTCCGGCTCACCCACCGAAACTCCGGAGGCATGCATGTCGACACACAGCATGGTCAACCGGTCCCCTGTACGACAAAGGAGTAGCATCAAATCGGCGGCAACCGAGTTGGTGATCCAGCGCTTGTGGGCATTCACCACCCACCCACCCTCGACTCGCTCCGCCCGGCTATGCATGGAGCCGACCGACAGATCAGTACTTGCCTCCGGTTCGCTTGTGGCAAAGGCCCCTACAAATCCGCCTTTGACCAGTTGTGGTAGGTACCGTTGGCGCAACGCCGGGTCCGCTCGATCCAGCGTCTTGCCCACCAGGATCGCTTGGCCATCGTAGAGTGCCGAGGCGGCGCCGGGTGAGTAGTAGGCCAACTCCTCAATGGCGACCAGCGTCGCAAGAGTCGGGTACTTCAGCCCGCGCCCCCCCACATCGCTAGCAAAGGGAATTTCATACAGACCGGCTTCACTCATCAGCTCGAACAGCTCTCTGGGAAACCCATCCCGGCGCTCAGGAGCTGTATTTAATGAATGAGCTCTTGGACGAAGCTTAAGCTCAGCGAACTCCCTGGCCTCGGCACGAATAGCAAGGGTTTCTTCAGGCAGAAATATGTCATTGAACATATGTTCGGAACGGCGGTGAGGATAGCTCATCAGATTCTCCATTTTTTTTTGTATTGGTTGAATATCAACGGCGGCAATTGCGTCCGAGAAGGTTCGCCCAAGAAACGACGAATTAGATGTAGCCTTTCGGCGATTGGAGGTGAACCTTGTTATGGACAGCGCTATGTCCATCCTAGAGCGTTCCGCCCCGAGGGAAACCATACTAAAGAAGGGGTAAGTGGATGGTGGGAAATTCCACTAGCTGGTTACCAGATAGTGACCAGCTGACATCTTGCTGGGGAGTAGGTGCAAGAGTATGGCGAATGTTCTAAATAACTAGATTGGATAATGATGCTTATTAGGGTCATCCAATGAGTAAATCTAAACTTTTTTATGTGTCAGCATCCCAGGATGCAGCTCCGCGC
Organism: Pseudomonas sessilinigenes; assembly: GCF_003850565.1. Classification (NCBI taxonomy): domain Bacteria; kingdom Pseudomonadati; phylum Pseudomonadota; class Gammaproteobacteria; order Pseudomonadales; family Pseudomonadaceae; genus Pseudomonas; species Pseudomonas sessilinigenes. The sequence goes on along the minus strand of NZ_CP027706.1, from coordinate 5,373,331 downwards.
TTGCCATAGATTGAAGCAGGTGTAATAGCCAAAACAGCCGCTAATACATGAATAAGCTCCGTTGAAAGTCCGACGAAGCTCGTCGGACTGGGAGGATTAACCTTCGATGCGGTAGCCTTTAAATAGAAATACCGAACCCAAGGCATAGTCGTCTATCAACTCGTTGAATCGCGCAATCGTTTCGTTCTTGCAGTGTTGGAGAAACGCAGCTTCATCGACATATACTTCATCCAAATAGAAGCGATTGCGGTTGTGCTGATCGCGAATCACCTCGAAGCGAAGAGTGCCCTGAGCTCGGAGCTCGGAGCTTTTCTGAGGCACGCATCATGTAGGTGGCCACCGCCTCTTTGATCGCTGGCAGTTCCTGCAGGCGTTGGCCGAACATGCGGCTGCAGCAGATCTCCTACTTCGGCGGAGCGGGGTCGTCCAGTTCCAGTTAGGCGTAAAGCTCATTGACTACAATAAAGGCAAAGAGGGCTTATCAGGTTTCCCAGCGGTCAGCACTTGTCCCGACCATCTCCGAGGATGCGACCAAGAATAAGCCACTTGTAGAGTTTTGCGATGCAGATGTACGCGGCCCACGCCGTAAGCGCGGAGATCAAAAAACATAATGCAGTGCTGCTTGAGTTGTAGTGGGATTTAACTACTTCATCCAGTGCTAGGGCGAAGTACATCGTGATGACGCACAATGCTGCAATTACCGAGCATTTGCAGGCGAGAAGTATTAAGTAAGCTGTGCGTCGGGCGTTTCTTGATACGGCCATTAAATCCCCTGGCTACATTCCATAATGTGTATCTGATACAAGATGCGTATCTATTATTCATGAATTTAATATCCAATGATATCACATTGACGCCATATTCATGGCAATCTTATACCTAAGTATTATGCGGCTCATGTGGAAGTCATGCACTGGGCCGTCTGGTCGCCGTTGCGGCTGCTGTGCCGACTGGTAACGGGCCAGATTGAGGCGCTATGGCAGAATGATTCTATGGATGTTTCCACGGCCTTATTGCTGCTGACTCGCCTGTGTGAACTGGGTAAGCTCTCTGCCACTGGTGACGAAAGAATAATTAGTTATACGTGTCATCGTCCAATGAGGAGGTCTGAACTTTTTTATGTGTCAGCATCCCAGGCTGCAGCTCCGTGCTGGCCATGGTGTGAAGCAGGTGTAATAGCCAAAAACAGCCGCTAATAATTGAGACCTCGATGGCTTGATTAGTTGGGGTTTCGAAAATCCATGCGCCAATATTATTGAAATATTGGCGCATAGAAAATCACAAGGATTTAATTGCTAGATACGGCATCACAAGTGTGAATCTTGAGAAAACCACTGCTCTTCCTAAAAGTGGGTGCATCCTACCTTCTCGTGCCTCGAGAGCTGCACATGCTTAAATTTTATAGCTTTATTTACAGAGAGAAACTTGCTTGTCAAGTATTCGCCATCACGCCCATTAAAATGCCGATATGGGGCCTTCTGGTTTATCCATAATCCAGGCAGTCGTAACTGTAATTTTAGGCCATACAGGAAGGACATATTTGCTAGATATATAGCTTTCAGTCGAACTGAGTTCCTTTTTGAATTAACTCAACCTTAAAGCCATCTGGATCCTGTAAAAATGCAATGATGGCGCGTCCGAAATTCATATGACCAGCCTCACGGAGAACCTTGTAACCGAGTGCTTTTGCACGATCACAAATTGCGGCCGCGTCCATGACTTCAATGGCAACATGACCATAAGCATCACCCAAATTGTAATTATCTTGATCCCAGTTATGAGTCAGCTCCAATACTGTATTGTCTTGCTCGGCGCCATAACCAATGAAGGCTAATGTGAATCGTCCCTCCAAATAGTCTTTGTGCCTTAATAATCGCATGTCTAGAACGCGAATATAAAAATCAAGCGCCGCTTGAAGATTACTTACGCGCAACATAGTGTGCAGAACTCTCATGAATAAGCTCCTTTGAAAGTCCGACGAAGTTCGTCGGACTGGGAAGATTAACCTTCGATGCGATAGCCTTTAAATAGAAATACCGGACCCAAGGCATAGTCGTCTATCAACTCGTTGAATCGCGCAATCGTTTCGTTCTTGCAGTGTTGGAGAAACGCAGCTTCATCGACATATACTTCATCCAAATAGAAGCGATTGCGGTTGTGCTGATCGCGAATCACCTCGAAGCGAAGAGTGCCCGGCTCCTTTTCTAATGAGCTGTTGGCATCAAATAGCCCAGCACTGACAAAAGCCTCACGCTTGTCAGAAGGAACATCGAACTGCACCAGTACGTGATAAGTCATGATTGATTCCGATTGAAGAATTATAGGGAGCGATCGCAGGAAGGATGCTAGGCTGGGAGGTCAGTTATTAAAAGTAACTAATAGTCATCAACACGCTAACAAAAAGAGATCATATGAAGCTCTCACAACTCAGCTTCTTCTGTGCCGTGGTCGAGCATGGCACCATTGCGGCAGCGGCAGCACAGCTGCATTGCGTACCATCAAACATTACTACGCGGCTACGCGAGCTAGAGGGGCAGCTTGACGTTGTCTTGTTCAATAGAGAAAAGAACCGCCTGCTAGTGACTCCTGAGGGGCGCTTGCTATACCGCAATGCCAAGCAGATTCTGGCAATGACTGCCGATACCCAGTCGTTGTTCTCCAGCGAAAAGCCACATGGTGTGCTGCGAGTGGGAGCTTTGGACGTAGCGCTGGCCAATCATCTGCCCCCACGTCTTTCACGATACCGTCGCGAGAATCCAACAGTGGAACTGCACATTCGCCCAGAGCACTCGATGCTACTGGAGCGTCTACTAATGGAGGGGGAAATGGATCTTATACTCACTGACGGCCCGATTGAGCACCCATTGCTAGCTAGCCGCCTGGCATTCCGTGAGCGCTTATTGCTAGTCACTCCAACTAAGCTCTCGGCACCTTCAACGGAGGAACTTGAACATCTTGAGCTTTACGTATTTGGCCACACTTGCCATTACCGCCGTCAGGTCGACCATTGGTTAGAGACCTGCGATATCAAACCACGGGTGGCTCTGGAAATCGAGTCATACCCCAACATCTTTGCCTGTATAGAAGCAGGGTTGGGTTTTGCCTGTGTGCCAGAAAGTGTCGTCAACCAATTTTCTCTTACACATAAAGGATTCTATGCCCAACACATTCAAGGCCTGGGTTCGAGTGACATTCATTTTGTTTGGCGTAAGCAGCAAGCCTCTCCGCTGATTCAGGGTTTTATTGAGAGCATCGAATCTACACTTTGAGTGTACGCAGCGGAACTCCACTATTCTTCTCCGCCAGTTATCCCGCAACGATCAGGTTACAAAAGACTTAAAGATCTAGAAAATGAGCTTATAAATTCCAAACACCCCAAGTGCCAACAAAAAATAAAAAGCATACTGAACACTTTTCGGCGTGACCCTTCTACTGAGCACAATCAATTCATCGAAGAAAAATGAGGTGAAATCATTGATATCTATATCCATTTCAACCCCTGCTTCGTCAAAAATAGCCAAAGCTTCACCATATTTAATTCGAGCAATTTTTGCGGTTAGCTCATTGCGATCATCTATTTTTACACGGTCTTCAGCAAAACACTGCCATGCCATCATTCGTGCCGCCTTCTCGCCTTCCGAGTCTAGTAGGCCAATAGAAAAGACTCTTTCATTTGCCTCTTTATTAACCTTTGAAAAGCCATACAACTCAAGATTTCTCATAAAGCCTCCTAGGACTTCATAAATAAGATTAAAAAATTTACACTAATTTCCCGCTGAAGCTCGGGGAGCTGCGATTCATAGAAACAAGCTAGTACTCATAAGAAACGACCCTCTAAAGTTAATCATATTAAACACCACCCCCCACAATACCCACGGAGACGTCAGTCCCATGAGGGAAAAACAGATAAATATAGCTATAAGCCAAGCGCAAAAGCACTTCGTCCGCCGCCACCACTTCGATCGCTTGGTAAGTAGTGAAACTTTAAGATCATCGGTATGTTTACGACGTGCTCTCATAAACTGTCTTCCAAGCATGGATAACCCAAGTTTTCCATCAACACCTTCCCGCCGGCCGCCCCTGACTGAGGAGGGCCGGGCAACTTATGAAAAGCATTAAAAGTTAATTAATGGCGCAAGAAATTCAACCATCACAGTTGGCCTGGAATTAAATTAGCGCTTGCGCTTACGAAACTTAGAGCGCGCCCACTGTTTAATTTGCTCCCAATATTCTTTCCCCAGTAGCGCTATCGCAATAAGAAATAGAACTTCGCCAACCACCACCAGAACCGACATGACGGCAATCTTATTCGGTATCTCGAGGAAGGGAATGATAGGGAAAGCCAACCAATAAAGTAGGACCAGCCCGAGTAAACCGAAACCAGCTTTCTTTTTAAAGCTGACTTTTTCACTGCTGAGGATAGTGGGTAGTTTGCGCAGCCAACTCTGTAGATCATCAATGATCGTGTAGACGGCCGGAATTACCAGCAGGCTCAGTACTGTGGAGGTAATCAATCCACCAATGACGGCGACCGCCATTGGGCTGCGGAAGCTCGGGTCGGCACTGCCCAGGCCCAAGGCTACCGGTAGCATGCCTGCCCCCATAGCAAGAGTGGTCATGATGACCGGGCGCGCCCTTTTGTGGCAGGCGTCGATCAACGCCTCGGTACGTCCCATGGGCTGCTCTGTCGCCACTCCATCCGGGCCGGGATGGCCGCGACGAGCCTCGATTGCATAATCCACCAACAGAATGGAGTTCTTGGTAGCGATCCCCATCAACATCACCAACCCGATGAGCGAGGACAGCGAGAACGCCTGACCTGCCAGCAACAACCCGACGAAGGCACCGCCTAACGACAAGGGAAGCGCTGCAAGGATGGTGACAGGCTGAAAAAAATCCTTGAACAGCAGTACCAGGACTACATAGATCGCCAATACGCCGCTGAACATGGCTACGCCGAAACCGGTGAACAACTCGCGCATCATTTCTTCGTCGCCCTGCGTCACCTGATGGACGCCGCCAGGCAAATTGCGGATCGAAGGCAACGTCGCCACCTGAGCGGTTAGGTCACCCAGCGGCATCCCGGAGAGTTCAACATCGATGATGACACTGCGGGCACGATTGATTCGGCTCAAGCGTGCCGGACCGCCATTTTGCTCAAGTTGCACCACCTGGTTGAGCAGCACCGGTCCCTTGGCTCCCCTAACCGTCAAGCGTTCCAGGAGACGCATATCCTCCCGCACATCTCGCGATAACTTGACCACGATAGGTATCTGGCGTTGTTCCAGATTGAGCTTGGCCAGCAATTGGTCATAGTCACCGACAGTCGCCACCCGCAACGTATCGGCGATAGCAGTCCCTGTAACCCCTAGCTCGGCGGCTTTGGCGAAGTCCGGCCGCAAGATGATTTCATTACGGACCAGACCCGTATTGGAGGAGATGTTGCCCAGGCCGGGAAGGTTTCGCAGGTCCTGCTGTACTGTATCTGCTGCCTCAGCCAGCAACCTAGGATCGTCGCCTGCTAGCACCAGTTGGTACTTCTCACCCGAATTGCCGAATCCCACCTTGCTGCGCACGCCGGCCAGCTCGGCCATCTGTGTACGGATCTGGGCCTCAATTACATTTTTCTTCGGCCGTTCCTTACGCGGGTCGAGCAGCACGGTAAGCATGGCGACACGCATTTCGGGCTTGCTTTCCTCGCCTGAGGTACTTCCCGCAGAGCCACCACCGATGGTGGTGAAGATGCGCTGCACGTGGGGCAACGATTCCAGGCGACGACGCGCATCTTCGGCCTTCGCCTGGGTCTGAGCCAGCGTGGCACCAGGAGGCAGCTCCAAAGTGACTTGGGTTTGAGAGTTGTCATCGGGAGGGAAGAACCCTTGGGGCAACAGTGGAATCAACATCAGCGAGCCGACGAAAAAACCACCCGCCATGAACAGGGTGATCCAACGATGGCCCAAAGCCCATTGGCTTATGCGCAAGTAAGCTGGCATCCAGAATGGGTCGCGCTGGGGCCTTGAATGAGCCTTCATCAGATAGGCTGCCATCATCGGGGTCAGCAGGCGCGCCACCACCAGAGACGCGAATACTGCCAAAGCCGCTGTCCAGCCAAACTGCTTGAAGAACCTGCCGGCGATACCGTCCATGAAAGCCGTTGGCAGAAACACCGCTATCAGCGCGAAAGTTGTGGCTACCACAGCCAAGCCGATCTCCGAGGCTGCGTCCTTGGCCGCTTGCAGCGGTGTCTTGCCCAAGGTTATGTGGCGTTCAATGTTCTCCACTTCAACAATGGCGTCGTCCACCAGCAGTCCGATTACCAGCGACAGAGCTAGCAGGGTCACTGCGTTCAACGAGAACCCCATCATGTCCATAACGATGAATGCCGGCAGTACGGATAATGGTAAGGCTGCAGCTGAAATCAGGGTGGCGCGAACATCCCGCAGAAACAAGAACACGATGAGGATCGCCAGAAGCGCGCCTTCGTAAAGTATGCTCATGGAGGCATCGAACTCATCCTGCGCAGTCTGGACGAAGTCGAAGACCTGAGTGATCTGCAGGTCGGGCCGTTCACGACGCAATTGCGCTATTGCTTGCTGCACCCCGTCGCCTACTTCTACCTCGCCAGCCCCCTTGGCTCGAGCGATCTCGAAGCCGACCACAGGCTTACCGTCGAGCAAGGCCAGGGAGTTACGCTCGGCAACGGTATCCTTGATGCTTGCCACCTCCCCGAGCCGAAAATGCTGCCCACCCGGAGCCGACAGTTCCACCGCTGTCAGCTCATCAGCACTTTTGACTCGCGCCATGAGACGCAACGGCTGTTTGCTATGACCCAGATCGACCAAACCGCCCGTAGCGTCGGTTTGTACATTGCGCAGTTGCTGCGAAATTTCGGCCGCTGTGACACCGATCGCTTCCAGCTTCAATGGATCAAGCTCAACCTGGATTTCACGGCTCAACCCACCAACGCGGGTCACCGAGCCCACTCCCCTGATCCCTCTCAAGTTTCGCGACAGGGTGTTGTCCACATACCAGGACAGCTCGCTTTCATCCATATTGCTAGAGCTGATAGAAAACGCCAGGATCGGACTACCGATGATGTTCAGCTTGCTAACGATTGGATCGCGCAGGTCTGTCGGCAGGTCCGCGCGTACACGCTGCACGGCCGAACGTACATCGTCCACGGCTTCCTGCACGGGTTTTTCAAGGCGGAACTCGGCGGAAATCGACACCATGCCATCTTGGATGGTGCTACGTAGATTTTTCAGACCTTGCACGGAAGAAATCGAGTCTTCCAACTTACGTGCGACCTCAGTTTCCAACTGCGGTGGCGCCGCGCCCGGGAGTGCCGCCGATACCGAGACGGTCGGCAGATCCATATCCGGAAAGTTCTGTACCTTCATTCCATGGAAGGCGTAAAGACCAGCAATACTCAATATCAGGAACAGCAGAATAGAAGGAATGGGACTGCGGATAGACCAGGTCGAAAGATTCATGTCGGGGCTCTCAATGCTGGTCAGGGTTGGCAGGTGAACTGGCTAGCCGAACTCTGTCACCGTTGTTCAGAAAGGCCCCGCCGCTGGCGACGATACGCTCGGCTCCTTTAAGACCTGAAAGGACTTCCTGTTGGTCGCCGAAGATGCGTCCAACGCTAACCTTCAGTGCAGAGACCTGCATGTCCTTGCTCACTACAAATACCAAGTGAAAACCATCACGAGCCACCACAGCGGACTGCGGCACCATCATCGCTCGTTGTATCCCCGTCATCAGTTCACCGCTGACATACGCCCCAGGTGGGATAAAGCCCTCCTCCCCTGCTTTCGCGCTGTCGATGTCCACATAAACCATCCCCCGACGTGAGCTTGGATCGATAGTCGGAGCAACAAGACGTACCACACCGCTCCACGTGCTGCCGCCAGGCGAGGTGATCATGGCTTTTTGGCCTGGGCGAATCTGCTCTAATTGTTGCGCAGCCAATTCCGCTCTCCATTCGAGGCGGCCCTGGCGAATCAAGCGGAACATTTCATTACCCTGGGCTGGTACCGAACCGATGGTTGCTGAGCGCGCAGCCACGATTCCATCGTCAGGAGCACGCAGTACCGTCTGGCTCAAGCGCAGTTTCTGCAACGCCAGCTGGGCCCGAGCGGTTTCCAGGCGGGCCTGGGTAGTCTGTTCCTGGGTCAATAGTTGTTGAATACGTTGCGCGCTTAGGTTGCCGGAATCCTCCAAGTTACGAGCCCGCTGGCCATCCGCGCGTGCTTCTCCTGCCGCCGCGCTAGCCTCATGCAAGGCCGCCTCTGCCAGCATTCGATCGTTCTCCACCGTATCGCGAGCAAACCTTGCGAGGGGTTGCCCCTTTCGCACTCGGTCTCCGACTTGGACCAAAACTTCCTCTACGCGCAATCCGTTGATCTCTGGGCCAATAATTGCCTCTTGCCACGCAGCAACTGAACCGTTGGCGCTGATCACATTGCTCACCGGTTGCAAGGTCGGGGTGGCAAGGCTGACTGTCAGTGCGGGCTTACTGGCCTCCGCAACCGCTGGTAGTTCTGTAGGCCCGCAGGCTGTCATGAACAGAGGAAGAGTCAGCGCCAGTGCAATGACATAGAAAGGCGAAGGTCGCATGCGGGCCTCGGTGTTCAAGGGTGTTGGTTGGGTCATGGTTTAGATTCAGTATTCATAGATGAGCGGTCGAAGCCCCCGCCAACAGCGCGGTAGAGGGTTGTCCAGGCACGTCGACCTTCCAGATCCAAGGCCAACGAATCCTGCTCGGCCGCGCGCGCCTTGCGCCGGAGCTCCTCCAGCTCGAACGGACTGAGCATTCCTTCCTGTAGCAAGCGCTCGCTCGACTGCAGACGAATAGCCGCTTGTTCAGCAGCGACGCGGCTGTAGCACAAGCGCTGGTCGGCACTGTCGAGTTGCACTAAGGCTTCTTCGATTTCGCGTACTGCAAGGCGAACCCGTGCGTGGTACGCACTGATCGAGGCATTGAGATCTTCCTCGGCGGCCCGCTGGTCAGCAGCCCGACGTCCGGCATCGAATATCGGAAGATTTAGCGCCAGGGGTCCGAAGGTCCAGCTAGTGGCATTGCGAACGCTGACGTCTCCAGCATCGATACTGCTGCGCCCGACGAAACCCTCCAGGCTCAAACGAGGTAAGCGGTTGGCTTGCGCTTGCATGACCCTTGCCTGAGCTTGTATGACATCCAGCTCGGCCACATAGACGTCGGGACGCTGGCTCAGGGCCTGGGCTGGTATTGCCGACACGCTGAATGAGGCTAATGACAGAGGGCGTTGCCAGGCGGGTTGCAACAGTTGTCGGAGACTAGGTTCGCTTTGTCCGGTCAAGGCTACTAGTCCCTTGATCTGTAGCTCACAAGTAGCTTGTTGCTTCTGCAACTGCCCCATCACCTGCGCTGCGTTATATCGCTCTGCTGCCAGTTCCCCATCTGCAGCCATGCCAGCTTGCAAAGAACGCAGCATCATCTGAACCGAGCGCTCATAAGACTCCGCGTCCCGGTTATAGAGTTCCGACTGACGCTGACAAATACGTGACGCGTAATAAAGATCGGCTACTTCTGCTGCAACCAAAATGCGGGCGTTATGCCATTGTGCATCGGCACTTTCTAGTCCCGCTTGACCACTGCTTAGTTGCGAACCATTAAGTTTGGCCAAGTCCAGCGCCCAACTGACTTGAACCCCTGTTTGAGTTTGAGTGTAGGCACCATTAGCGAGTGGAGAATAGGACTTATTACGCGACATAGTTGCTGTTAATTCTGGCAGCAAAGATGATAGATCCTGCACCTGTGATGCCTTCGCCCGTTCTATTCGTGCTAATGCACTTGCGATATTGGGGCTGACTTCATTAGCGGCCTCAATTAGCGTCACAAGCTCCGGCTCATTTTGCGATTTCCACCAATTCTTCAACTCAGTTGCCCGCCGTGAATCAGGCATTGGCGCTTCCCATTGCGCCGGCACTTTGGGATCGGCTGATAGTTGCTCCACATGTTTGGTTGCACAACTACATAAGAGCAAGGCAGTACTGATAAAAGAAAAAAAGAGTGCTAGCCGGTGGGGGCGTTTAAACAACCGCATTGGATTCACCGTTGAATTGGCAGTTGACTGCATGAGCAGGCTTCCCCTGTAGGGCGCGAACTGTCACTCGCTAATTGAGTGACATGTTGAGTAAAGAGAATTTTCATAGAAATAAACCGCGGGCAGGTTAGATACTCCGGATGCTATAGATTTTCCCGGTAGGCAATACATTTCCTCGTAAAAAACTTTCCAATCCCGCTTGGATATCGGTGCTTAGTATTTCTATCGAATTCAAGAATGGAGAGAAGCAATCGCTGTGTTCACCACGTTTTCCTGAGAGATCAGAAGGCCCACTGGACGGGGTTGATTTAGCGTCCGAGATGCCCGAACAGAGGGAGGATCTCAGTGGGCTCCTGCGTAAGACTCTCGGCATGTGAAGTCCATAGGTAACTGTCGACGAGATCGTCGCCCAATATCTGCAAGTCTTTTTCATGGACGTTTCGGGCATGGGAAGCTTCGTTTGAGAATCCATCTTCTTGCTCCCCCCTAGCGAGGCATTGCTTTTCGAGGACTCCGCCGCGATCTCGGTAGCCTGGACCTTGATCACTGCTCTATCGGTGCTATTTACATGTGGAGAAAAGTCATTTACAGCTTCCTCCGAGTGCGCCACCTGCGAATGACTACAGGCGCTCATCAGCAAAACGCCGACAATCAACAGCAGAAGCTCAATAGGCCAATTCGAAACTTTCAAAAAATAAACGGAGTACTCCGTCTCATTATATCTTAAAAAAAAAGCCCATCGATGAAGGGCGTTTTAAAACGGTTCTATTCACCATGATCCAAACCTGCGTTGAAATTCAGGAACAAATAGATAGGTTCTTACAAAATCGCCGAGTGCCGCAGCAGCGTGGTCAGTATTGGCGGCCAAGCCCAAATTCATTTCCAGCCACAGACCGCTGAGTAATGAAAACAAGAGCCCCGCCGCTCCTTGTGGAGAAAGACCCGGGCGAACCCAGCCCTCACGTTGACCATTGGCTAGAAGCTCAATCAGCTGTTTACGCATCTGCTGGTCTACTTCAATGAGACGTGTCTGGTCATGACCACGCGTTACCTCCAACCAGCTATCCAGGCTGAGATCAAGATCTCCAGGGCACAATTCCTGCGCCAGTTTCTCTGCGCTGATGCTAGCTAAGTGGTGCAACCCGTCCTTACTGAATAATTGTTGAGCCTGAGAAAGGTAGCGTTCGCACTCAATTGCGATAATGGCGTCAATAATCTCTCGTTTGTCGGAGAAATAACGAAAGACCGCTCCGGCACTCATGCCCGCCTGCTGGCAGATGTCTTCGGTACGGGCGCCATGGAATCCCTTCTCCTTGAAGACGCGGGTAGCTGCCAACAGGATCTGTTCGCGGCGTTGCTCATGCAATTGTTCGTTGCGGGTGCGGGCCATAGCTGGTGCCACTCAATAAACGGACTGAATAGTCGCATAATTAACCATGGCAGCGGCAATGTCAACCGCCTCATCAACGGCACGCCCTAGGTTTGATATTGAGTGTCTAGGGAAACTCCGAACAAGTTGCTCCTCATCTTGAAATGGACGGCTTGTAGATCGTGTTCTTGGCCAAGCCACGGAAGCGGGTTTTCACATAACCGAATTGGCGCTTGATCACACGGAATGGATGTTCGACCTTCGCTCGCGCCTGCGCTTTGACCTTCTCGATCTTGCGTCTGGCTTTATAGAGCACGCTGCGTTTGCTCAAGTGTTTGTAGGTGCTACGACGAGCCGCAATCTGCCAGATCACCTGCCGCCCTTCATGCTCCGGCCGTTTCTCCACGCGGTATAACCCGCATCGGCATCTCATCGCCATGCAACAGGTGCGCGACCTCCGTTACATCAGCTACATTCGTCGTTGTGCCGTGGACGTGGTGCACCAGCTCCGACTCGGCATTGGCCCCGATATGCGCCTTCATGCCGAAGAAATACTGATTACCCTTCTTCGTCTGATGCATTTCAGGATCGCGTTTGCCTTCCTTGTTCTTGGTCGAACTGGGTGCGTGGATGCTGGTGGCGTCGACGATGGAGCCCTGGCGCAACAGGCCCTTGTCTCGCAGGTAATTGTTGATTGTTTCCAGAATCCCCGAAGCCAGTTCGTGCTTCTCCAGCAGGTGCTGGAAGCTCATGATTGTCGTGTCTTCGGGGATCGGAGCGCTGAGCGTCAGACGAGCAAACTGGCACATCGAAGTGATCTCGTGCAGCGCCTCTTCCATGGCTGGGTCGCTCAGCGAGAACCAGTTCTGCAGCAGATGAACACAATGGGACGGGGGCTATTTCAGGGCAGTTCAGATGACCTGTGCTGACTTGATCGGAGAGTCCTTAGGTGTCCAGCTACATTGGGTTGATATCAGTCGCGACATACTATGGGTCGGCAGATGTATCTCTGTCAGCAATCCAGGATGCACAGCAAGTTCCTCCATATCCGAGTGGCCTACCCGCACGCGAAGTATTAAGTTGGGTTGGGCCTGATAACCACAGGTTATCCGTACCTGTTGATCGAGCCGCATTGAGCGAGATGAAAATGACAGATCCTGTACAGTTACCCTCCTCCCAGCCGTTGGTGCTGGCGGAGTTGGCCGACAGCACTCGCGCCGCCGCTGAAGCGTTCATCTCCGCAGGCACCGCAGCCAATACCGTTCGCAGCTACCGCAGCGCCCTGACCTACTGGTCGGCCTGGCTGCGGCTACGCTACGGACACGTGCTGGGCGATGCGCCACTCCCCGCGACCGTGGCCGTGCAGTTCGTCCTCGATCATTTGGCCCGGCCGTTGGCCGACGGTACCTGGGCGCACCTGCTGCCGCCGGCGATCGACGTGGCGCTGGTGACCGCCCGGGTCAAGGGGGGACTGGGGGCGCTGGCCTTCAATACCGTCAGTCACCGCCTTTCGGTGCTCGGCAAATGGCATCGGCTCAACGGCTGGGCCAATCCGTGCGAAGAACCGGCGCTGAAGACCTTGCTCCGCGACGCGCGCAAGGCGCAATCGCGCCAGGGTGTGACGGTGCGCAAGAAAACCGCGATTGTGCTGGAGCCGTTGCAGGCGCTACTCGCCACTTGCACCGACGGCGTGCGCGGGGTACGTGATCGCGCTCTCCTCCTGCTGGCATGGAGTGGCGGTGGCCGTCGGCGGTCCGAGGTGGTCGGCCTGCAGGTCGGCGACGTGCGCCAACTGGATGTTGACACCTGGCTGTACGCTCTCGGCACCACCAAGACAGACACCGGCGGGGTGCACCGTGAGAAGCCGCTGCGCGGCCCAGCAGCGCAGGCCCTCGCTGCCTGGCTGGTGGCGGCACCTGCTGACAGTGGCCCGCTGTTCCGCCGGCTTTACAAAGGTGACAAGGTCGGCACCACAGCGCTGTCAGCGGACCAAGTCGCACGCATTGTCCAGCGCCGAGCGCAACTGGCGGGTCTCGACGGCGATTGGGCGGCGCACAGTTTAAGGTCGGGGTTTATAACCGAGGCCGGGCGCCAGGGCGTGCCGCTCGGCGAAGTGATGGCCATGACTGAACATCGCAGTGTCACCACGGTGATGGGTTACTTTCAGGCAGGCTCCCTGCTCGACAGTCGGGCCAGTCAGCTCCTCGGACCGACACCGATCGCGAGCGAAGCTGCGCCAGAACCAGCAGCCGGGTCAAAGGGGACGAGCGTCTTCTGCGCGTCAGCCATGACGAACGCGGGAGACTGAGGCGGTTGCGTCGCTGATCGATAGGTCTGGTGGAGAGATAAAGCCACTTAGGCAGATGCTGCGTACACCTGAAGTTACATGGGGAACAAGTCGATGGCAAAAATGCTTTTGCTGGGAGTACTGCTGTGGTAAGCCGCTCGCGGCACCAGCGAATTCGCTGGTAGGCTACAGGTGAGGTGTCGTTCGACGGAGGCATAGACTGAGAGGAAGAACCGCTCCAACGCATTGATCGCGGTGCCTTCATGATCCTCGTAGAAGTACGAGAGATAGCCCATACCATCGCGATCGTGGATGACCATGCCTTTCTGCAAATGGTAGGAGTGGTCCAGATCGGTGATTTCGTCCGGGAGGAGCTGGAAAGTATCGTGATCGAACTCCTGATAGCTCTCTGGGTGCCGAAATGAGTGAAAGTGCTTGCTGACAGTCCCCAACGTCGGAGCGTTGAACATGAACAAGTATGTCCTCGCCTCGAGTCGCAGGTTTTGGAAACTCTGGAAATAGCGAATCCTCATGAAACCCGGCCCGGTTGATCGAGTTTTTTACTTCGATAATGGCAATCACCGCCTCCGCCGGAACCACAACCCCCTCTACTCGATAGAACGGGGCATATCGGTGCGAGTCGTAAATCAGAATGTCGCACTGCTTGGAAAAACCGCCCACGCTGTCGATGATGAAGCCCTGCTCCACACTGACCGCCCCGGCAGGTGGTCTTTGAGGAACTGGCGAAGCACCGCTTCGGCCAGTGGTCGGGTTGTGGCGGGTGATGTACACCTTGGCCTGGGCGATCTTGCTGTACAGTTCCTGACTAGTGACTCATGTTTAAAGGTAAGCCGCAATGCTGATGGCTGCCGCCGGCCAAGCCCCATCGATTGTCGGTATGACGCACCATCTCGACAAGACGCCGCCGCGCTGGCAGTTGAAAACCCGCAGCGGTCCATCCTGCGGCACCAACGCAGTAGCCTCCAAAAAATTACTAATGTACCAGTACATCGTTGCTTATCGCTTGAAGATGACGTGACAGCGGGCTGCTTGCACGTTGCGTGATTTCTTCCGTTTGCTAGGCTGGAAACAGATCTCCGTCAGGTGCAACGCAGGGATCTGCATGAGCGCCAACGCACTCAATGATCACCACTTGGCGCATCGTGCGCCGCTGCCCCGGGGTATCTGGTATCTATGGCAGCAGATCCTAGGCGACCGCAACCACAGCCCTGTGGGCATGACCGTTCATAAGTCCTTGGCTCCAGGAAACCCTGCAGCAAGACGTTTCGCTCGATCCGCGAAGTGCGAATCTGTGCAACTGAAAGCCACCCCATGCACGATTCATCAGTGATGATTGCCTGTCGGAGCAGCCCATGGCACTACTGCAAACTATCTATTTCATCCCCGGTCTCGGTCAGGAAATCACCGATTTTCTGTTGCACACCGTGCCCCTGCGTAGACGGCGTAAAGTGGCGCGCTACCTTCAGCATGTCGACCTATGGTTGCGCCACACACAGTACAAATCGCTCAGTGAGAGCCTGCTGCCGCTAGAGGCCTATGTGTATTTTTATCTCTCACATATCTCTGTGTACCCCGGACCGGCAGACCCCACAGAGCCCAGAAATTACTACCTTCCAGTGTACATTGATGACTTGCTCATCCAGCGTAAACTGAAGGGCTTGGGTCGACTTAGCAATCGCCAGGCCGCTTCCAGAATCGCCGCCGCTATGAACTGGCAGGAACATCGCTTCGGCAAAAATCTGGACCCCCTGCGTTCCCAGATGAAGAAGCTCTACCGTCAAGCCACTCGCTTTCTCCATGCCGCTGAACTCACAGCACACACTAAATTGTACTCAGGCGAAAGCCTGGAACTGATAAGCGGAAGTTGCAGAGGCGTGGAGCACTGGTTGAGGGATCTCGCGATGCTTCGTTTGTTACAAGAAACGGGATGCACCACATCGGATCTGGCCAAAGCAAAATGCGCCGATCTTCTTCACGGATACAATGATGCGTGGTATTTCCAATTCGGCAATGATAAGGAGATCTGCCTCACCGAAGGGAGCGCCACCCTCTTGCAGGCGTTACTGGGCCGACATCATCATTTGGCGAAATATCGCGTTAATCACCAAAAGCTGTTCAGCATGGGAGACGCTGGAGTCGAATTCGAGATGAGTGCCCACGAGATAGAAGTCGTATTAGAACGCCGCTACCGCTTCGCGCTAATGCTAAGCAGCGTGAACTGCCCATCGCTTGTCAATCTTTACGATCCTGACGCCACGCCCTTTCCGGAAGGATTTGTCAGTGAGTGTACGGCGCTCATTCCACCCCTTGGAAAAACCCACAAGGTCGTCAACCTCCAATTTCCGGCCGACTTTGATAGAGCACTTGAACGCCCTACCTCCGCTGCCTCAGAAGACCAATATTTTTACGAAGATTGGGACGCTGCGATTCGCAACTCTAGACTGGCATTGGCAGAACAGGAGGTTTTACACGCCAATGAAACACCTGCCGAAACACAGAATGCCAACCTGCGACAGAAGCACGTGCTGATTGCCGGCGAAAGCATCGATGAAACGGCCTGGGACAATTGGGGCGTAGACTAATTGTTTATCACTGTGACAGCGACGCATACGTCTCTCGCTGCGCCGGTTTGCTCACCTTCCATCGACCGAGCTCACCGAAAACGGAGCGGGCTGTAAAATGGAATTCACAAGCGGCCTGCTGGGGAAGGATAATCAGCGCCCATGCAGCGGATCCTACCCACCGGCGATAGACCACTTGATTGGGGTTCGCCCTAGAGCAGGCTAGATCCGATTGGGGTAGCCGGCGTATCTGGTTGGTCATGAAAAAAATAATTTCATGAGCTAGTATTTTCGTCATCAGCCATTTTCTTTCGCGTTCCCCTTTGAGTGAAGCAAATACTTCGTGCGTCCGTTTCGATTCAAGCCAAGCTTCCAGTTTTCTGTTGACACATGACCTTGCCTTCGAGCACAAGTCGGATGGCGTTTTAACCCCGTACCAAAAACATAACCAGTCAAGATAGCCGACGAGTTGGTACCCTTGCTTGGGCACCTCACACTCCTCAATACTCCGCCAAATTCCGGCAAGCTTTTGCTTACTCAGTTTGATTTCAGGAAGAAAGCGCTTTCTAATTTTCCGGAAAATACACTTCAAAATCGGAACAAGGTCTTTGACTGTCAGCTCTATTACCGATCTTTCAACTGGCGAGCAACGACTGATGTTACTGACTCTGTAAAAACCCACATTTTTATCACCCTGACCTGATGCCGCCCTAGTCTGAACCTCATTGAACAGCGCACGCTGGTGCACCGAAAAATGAGTGATGGCCGAGGAAAACTGAGCGGCATTATCAAAGTAAATATTGGTCGGCTGATTTATATCAAAAAACACCTGACGGTCCCTGCCGCGCTCAAAAATTCGATGGGCCAAAATTAGGCGGTTTAGCCCGGATTTATTCAAATAGGACCGGCCACTCTGACTGCCCTTGAGTCGCAGTAGATGGCCACAATGGTTGCAGCCGTATGGTTCACGGAACAACCTGCTGTTTAACGAGTAGTCCATCGCCCCTCCGCAGGTCTGACACGCTTGGCTCAACTCGACCTGATGGATCGGGCACTGCTTGATGAGTAAGTATTGAAATAGGGAGTAGTGCATGCCACGCACCATGCATACTGGACACACTCTTAAAGTGGCTGCAATGTGATCATTGCTCGGTACAGCTGACGGCACTAAAAAAAGTGCATTTTGCTGCGCTCTATCGAGGGTAAAGCACTCGTGGATCGCTACAGGGTTCACAGCCGTGATGTGGGCGAGGTTTGGGAATCGGCTAAGTTTGCCGTTACCCTCGCTCTTTGATGGCGCAAAGATTTTAACCAGCGCAGCCCCATGGATGACGTTATAAAGTGCAAACCGACTTAGAATCGAATATGCAGATTCGTAAGCCATGTACAGTGGGGCCACCGGACAGTACCTAGGGTTGATGCTCAGCGTCTTAGTATCCGGGACGATTATCATCATCAAGCGTTCAGATCAGCAGCTTTACTATTGCGCGTTGCGGCCTGAAACCAAGATTCACGTATAGATCGCAAACTGAACTCCCTGGTAATGGTGTAGCTTGGGTGATCCATGTCGACACTATCGCGCAAAATAATCTCTATCGTTTTACTGAAATACTGCATCGGTATTTCCATTTTGCTTTTCAGCTTCAACTCCTTATAAGCATCACAAAAGGCATCCCACAGTATGTCTTTCACTTGCGCCAGCCTAAAGCCATTGGCATATGCCTGTGGGACAAAGAATTTGGTGAACGTCCATGTGGAATTGGCCGGATAAGGGGTACTGTCAAAAAAGCCAAGGCAGGTCGCGAAATCTTCTTTTTCGCGTATTCCGCGGAAAGGGTGCTCGTAAAGCATGAACCTATTAACAATAGCCTCTCCCTCCACCCCGGTATTGAGGAAGGTTTTCTTCTGGTCCAGCAGTTGCTGCTGCCCTACCAGGATGGGAAGCAATGTTACGCCCTTTAGCCGCAGGTCATTGTAGATATCCTTGACCCAGTCAAAATGCTGCTGCTGAAGCCGCTGAGCTTCATCAATGAACAGAATAAAGACCTGCCGTGAATCCTTGCACGCCGCCTGCTCCATGAAATTCACTAACCGAAGATGTTTTTTTGAGAGGCTAACATTGTCATTCCACTGCTTGTGACCGACCACCGCCAGCAGTGAGTTATAAAAATTACCTTTCGTGGCTGATATTTCCCGCTTCGCGTTGTAAATAACAACAGGAAAATCCGGAAAATCTTGCGTAAGGCATTGCTGGCAATAAAGCATTGCCCAGGTCTTACCGTAACGGGTATGCCCCCAGATGACTAAACCAGAATCTCTGCGACGAATAACCTTAAGCACAAGCGCGTAAGTCTCACCGATCGAAAATGTCGGAATCAAATACCGCTGATTGCAGACAGGATGAAGATCAACCTCGACGGGTCTCGTATCCTGGATATCCATTTGCACCCTCTATTTCAAAAAGTGAAAACTTTAAACAGCTTTACTCTGTCGACTTGTGATTCCGATGCTGGGGGAGGCGTTTCTTCCTCGACAGACGAACCTGATGAAACCATGCCAGTGTTTTTGTAGAGGTTCGTCGCGCTCTCTCGAGTCATTTTGTTACCTTTCAATTGAAACCTACGGACAGCTTCAATGAATGACTCACTTTCCGTAAAGCGGAATTGTCCGTCCTTCACGGCCTTTGAAATCTCGGTCTGCAATTTGTAGCTGTGTGGCGTGATTGAGTAAGGTGGCGGCGGTGTCAGCACACCAATAAACGCACCAGACTCATCAAGCAAATTGATCGAAGAGACATCTCTACGAGAGTACTCAATGATCATTTTCCGTCCCGCCGAATTACTCCGCAATACGTCCGGATTTCGGTATTTTTGGTAAGCAAAGTTAATGAACGCGCCCCCATATTTGGCATTTGACTGCACGATCTTTGGCTCGCGAATTCTCGTAAACGCTGCCTCATTTTGATAACGAATAGGCAGTGTGTTCGGCGGCAACGCCCTTGCCTTCATACGCATGAGGAACAAGTCCAATGGAGTGTGGCCTTGGATTGACGCGTGCGGCCGACCGTTATAGTCAGAAATCACTATGTCTACGGCACTTTCCAACTCTTCTAGAGACAGCAACATCTTCAAAGGGTTTTTGGATTTTGGCGATAAACGTGCCTTGATCTCGTCTGTGGACTCACTACCCGTGGTACCAATTATTCTGTGAGAAAAATTTTGCACTAAATAGAGAAAAAAACGCTCCACAACAGGGCGATCATTGGGCGTGTGCGGTCTGCCGAACTCCACCACACTGCCAAGCCTATCATTTAGCACCTCAATCACATGCTTCGCCTTATGCGCCCAAGCATTATCCAGTTTTAGTGTGGACCACGTTTGCCACGCGCCCGAACTTTCTGAGGGGAACCCCCCTTCATTGCAATAACGGGTATCAGGAATATTCAGCGGTGGACGAGCGTGTGGGCTCAGGGCTCGATAAATCGCCGTAAGCAAGTCGACTTGATCATAGTTGTGACCCAGTGCCAATGAATAGCCCAACACGCACCTTGAAAATTTTTCGATCAGACAAATTAGCCAGACCCTAAGAATTTCATATTCAACAGGCTCCCCATAGGCATCCCTTTCGCGAATAACCAAGCGGATATCCAATTTGTGTCCATCTGCTTCAACTTGCTCCAAGATATCCGATGGATCAATATCTCGGACGCTCTCGTTAGCTTGTGAGGACTTCAACTCCTGCTCTGCTTTCAATTCTCGGTGTTTATCCTGCAACCACCTCCTAAGCCCGCTTATACCTTCGGTTTTTTGATTTAATGGGTATTCATTTTTGGTAACTCCAACCTCAATGCACTTGCGCACGAACGCTTTATGAACCGCTATAAAGTAGTCGCCGCCAGATTTCCGGGGTTTATATCTACGGGCTTGCGCTTTCAGCCAGTCATCCACATCTGGATGTTGCTCAACGAAGTGCGTAAAAACGCCGGAATATCCTTGCGTTGCGGATGAACTGGGCTGCGCTGTCCGATTATATTTTCTTTCACCGCTGCGTTTATAAGGTATTGCGGCCACCCAGCCAATGGGACTTCCGGATTTGTCCATCGCTTCGCATTTGTCGATGACTCGATAAAGCGTTGAGCGGGGTATCCCGTATTTTTCTTGAATTTCCTCTAGCGATGCGCCTTCCTTCAAGAACGCCCGGATAGCTTTAATACGATTCTCCGTCGGACCTCGAAGGCCATCCGGCAGGACCGTTAAGTCAACAGCGCGCCACTTATCACAGTCGTAACCTTCTCGTTCGCGTTCGGACCTAGAAAATCGTTGATCACTCATCCTGGGCATCTCCATGGCCTAATTGGGATGTCCCACTTAATTTTGTCGAACTCAATCTATTGACCTTCAATCGGCCCTTTCTGACTAACTCGAACACCAAAGCTGCGCCCTTTTCGCCAAAATCCTGCTCAACCGCCTGCATAGCGCTGCTCACCGTAAGTCCATGCCTTGGGAGGAGTCTCATTACTTCGCGAAGATTGCGCTCAGTCAGTGCATCTCTCTGCTTATTGATATAGGAAAGCATGAGTAGGTAGTTTTCGTAGCGGGTACGTTCTGATTTCAGGAAGTCAGTATCTAAAATTTCGCAGAGAAAGCCGTTATCGTCGGCATAATTCTGGACTTCAACGGTCGTGCTGGTTCCCAGGCACGACTTGGACACCACAATGATTGAAGCGTGGCTATTCTCGAACGCAAGCGCAACCGGAATTCTAACTTTGTCCAATTCGATGAAACGCTGGTTCACGGTTAAATCGCTCACCCAAGGATCAAACTCCACCTCGGCGAATCGCCACAGCGTGGGTCGGCAGAACAAGCTGACCTTTTCGTTTTGCTTATGACTGAACACCACGAATTCTGGAGCGCCCGCTGGTCGTGAAGGATGGGAGAGTGGGTCCATTGCTTTCCTTTTTGACTAATGCCCGTAAAATCATTAACTTACGAAGTTGCAAAATTGCACATGCACTCAAAAGTTTCATAATTAGAGAGGAAGTATGGGTGACAGATGGTCAATCGTTATATCTTATAAGAATATAAAACATATTCTTTATTTCTGGAGGAGTTGGCGATCTAGGGGGCTATATAGATCGACTTCGATTTATAACTGGATTTCCATTAGAAATACTTAAGTGAGGTCGTCAAAGACGATGGATGCATTTCAAATGCTGAGTTTCAAATTTTGAAAGTCTCGAATTTTCGAAGTCGCAAGACTCTCTCAACGGGCCATGTTCTTTGAGTTCATGACGAGTCCTTGAATGAGGTGGCTACCGATGAAACTGATTCAGTGCCGTTTCTCTTCAGGTCAACGACTACCGCTGCTTATACAAGCTGGTGACGCGGCGCCGTTGCCCGTCTTGTTCCGTTCATCTAAGTCCAACTTAAACTCAGACAGCGCGCTTACAACACGGCTGCGGCGCAAATAAACCGAGCCGCTCACCAAGGCGGTATCTCGGCCCGCTGGGCTTCCATCCCCGCGCCTGCGCGCTCCACTTACATTGTTGTACGAGCTGTAATCTAACCGTCCACGCTCTAGACTGCGGATCCTCACTTTTTTATGAACGATGGAAATGTATATGTCTGAAGCTGAACACGACAATGTCGAAGAGAAGGCAAAAACTGATGATCTTTATCAAACCGCAGAGCAATATTACTCGATGGTAAAAGCCCATCGTCGTCGCAAGCGTGCGGCTAGGTTTCGAGAGATGAATCCTTTGGCTTGGTACTTCGACGAATTCCCCGCGCAGGACATGTATAAGAGCCCGTTATCGAATCAGCGCTCAACTCGGCAGGAAGTTAGATATCACTGGCTAAGGCAGCGCACAGGCTGGGTCTTTTGGTCTCAGCTGAAGACTACGACTGCGGTACGATTTGCCGCTTTTGGAGGATTGATCAGTGCATTCTATCAGGCCGCCCCTGGTATGCATGGCGAGGCCGGTGACGCAGGAGCTCCCTTCAGGTGGCTTTTGTTAGCAGGCCTGACCTACCTCATCGCTGTGCTTTGGTATGAAATATGGTGCCCTCTTTTGTTGAAACAGGCCCTCTCCACCAAGCCTGGCTTACTCGAAAATCAATCCAGTGTGTGGCTTCGTACGTTGGTTGAGGATGAGCTGCGACGCTGGTGGAGCAAACGCAATTGGTGGCCGCATCCCGACTTGCTGGATGAGCAGAAGTCCGAAGACCGGACGGCGATCGCAATTATGTCCGGATATGGTGTACCTGCGTTCGCAGGGTTCGATGCTTATGCATGCGCTCACATTGAGCGAGCTCTATTCGAATATCGCAACCTGCGTAAAGTAACTATGTGGCGAAGGGGCGATCGCTCGTCGGGTATGGAGGCGTTCTCACCACAATACAGCTACGAGGGTAACCGCCCCTTAATGCGTCGTTTGACCATCAGTTCTATCAATGAATACGATATCCAGGACAATCCCAAATCAAAGGTGGGAGATTTAGTGGTGGGCTGGCACAGGTGCCCTATCAGCCTCTCTTCGCACCTTGAGAGTCGAAGCACCGTCAACATTAGGCACGAAGCTGAAGGACTAGATCACCTATTCGTAGATCATGCAGGGGCTATAGCGTTTGCTCAGACGATTGCAATTTGGCAAAACACAATGCACCCGATTCGTCGTCTCATACTAATGGCTCTGTATTTGATGAGTGGAATCTTTTTCGTGTGGTTCGTAGTTCTTCAACTACAGATTATTCTCCCGAAAATGTTTTGAGCCAATCCCTGTCGCTCACTAACCGGCCGCGCCGGTGCTGTGGTGGTGGACATATGCCAGCGTTCACCGCTCAGCATTCCTTCTCTATGGAGTCATCCGCTTGCGCATAGGAGCCCGGTGGAAAAGGCTTAGGGAACACCTTGCGCAATCACATCTGCTTGTCGGGCGCTCAATTGGTAAAGCGAGTCTCCGAGATACATCGTGCGGGAAATTTTCGGCCCCTCGCGGTCGAACAGCGCGTAACCAAAATGCTCTTCGAGGGTTTTAACGTGCCGGCTCACGGATGATGAACAGGTTTTCTGCGGCCTGGGTAAATGAGCTGAAACGCGCGGCCAATTCAAGGGCGCGTAATGCGTTTTGTTCCAGAGCACCATGATTTTTACTCATCATTACCTGGCTTTTTTTCTGCTTTTAAATACAGTGCGCTTGCCAAATAATGAGCCATATAAACAAGCGATCGAACTTATAAAGCACTCGAGCGAAACAGCAACTTACCTCCAGCTATCATTGCGTGTGGTATGCACCCTCCCCGCTGTGGTCTTCATCATGCTTAAACACACAGAAGACGACTGGTGATGCCCGATTTCAATCAATTCCTGTCCTCCAGTATCCAGCAAACCCGACTCGATCAAGTGGTGGAATCCGATATGTTGAAGGACATCGCGCTCGAACTTGTGAGGCCAAACGCCGAGGCAGCCCTGGCATTTGAGCAGGAGCAAGAACGGCTACAGCAGGCGTGCGGATTTTGAGCCCGCACATCCTCATCGACCAGGCCATCGAGGGCGTTGCCGATCCCGATAGTGAGCCCGGCATCGATATCCTGGTGCAAGGCCTGATCACCCGCCTTTTCACTGATGGGGCAATCACCACTGCTGAATTCAACCACTACTGCAAGCGCTTGATGGACGTCTGTCAAAAGCGCAAGGAGGCAGAATGATCCCTTCCCCAGTCAAGTCGCTCATCGACGAGCAGTTGGCAGACATCTCCGCCCACAACCTGCGCGATGCCTACTGAATTTCCGCTTTTTCGGTAATAAGAAAGGCTTCCTGCATTTGAAAAACCTGCCAATCGGTACGGTGCCTCCGCCCCCAGCGATCACGCCGGGCTGAATAAAATAAGCCGCCCTGCTGTTCGTTCCGCCCTCCCCACTTCTGCCATTAACTTCCCACTCTAAAGGCCCTGTAAAATGACAGAGATATCGGGGACATCCGGTGTCTGCGTCAATAGCGATAACGGCCACCTTTCTTCAAGCTAAGCATGCTCTCTAGTTGCTCGGGCAGCGCTTGTTTCAGCGCCTGTTCGGTGTAACTTATTTTTCACTTTCGACTGTCATTCAGCCCTCTCTGCGGCCCACTGCTTACTGTCTGAATATAGTCGCTGTCATGGATTAAACACCCTCTCTTGTTCCATCAACTTTCCAGCGCTGCGTTTGCCGCAGCCGATGAGTGCATGACCATGGAAGAGCTAAGTTATTTGAAGAAAGTCGAATCCAACGCACGCACCTATGCCGCCAATTTCCAGCGCCTGTTCGTCAGCGGCAACGGGGTGTGGCTCAGGGATGCGCAAGGCAAGGAATACCTCGACTGCCTGGCCAACGCCGGTACCCTGGCGCTGGGCCATAACCCGCCGGAAGTCAAGGACGCGGTGCTGGACTTCCTGGGCTCCGACCAATTGCAGCAAGCACTGGACCTCTCCACCCCGGCCAAACATGCCTTTGTGCAGGAGCTGTTTTCACAACTGCCGGCAGGCATGCGCGATACCAGCAAGATCCTGTTCTGCGGCCCCAGCGGCTCGGATGCTGTGGAAGCGGCGATCAAGCTGGCGCGCCACTACACCAAACGTGCGGCATTGATGGCGTTTCACGGTGGCTATCACGGCATGACGGCTGGCGCCCTCTCGGCCATGGGCAATCTCAACCCCAAGGGCATCCCCAGCGTTACTGCACAAAACACCCATTTCCTGCCATTTCCGTACCGCTTCCGCTGCCCGTTCGGTACCGACGGCGAGCAAACCGATCAACTGTCGCTCGAGTACATCCGCACCGTGCTGTCGGACCCTGAAGGTGGCGTCACCCGCCCGGCCGCCGTGCTCGTCGAAGTGGTGCAAGGCGAAGGCGGCTGCATTCCTGCCTCGAACGCCTGGCTGCGCGGGCTGCGCGAGATCACCCATGAGCTGGGTATCGTGCTGATCATCGACGAAGTCCAGACCGGCCTGGGCCGCACCGGCAGCACCTTTGCCATCGAACACGCGGGGATCGTTCCCGATATTCTGGTGCTGTCCAAGGCCATCGGTGGCGGCTATCCACTGTCGGTCATTGTCTACGCCGAACACCTCGACACCTGGGGCCCGGGCATGCACGCCGGTACCTTCCGTGGCAATCAGATCGCTATGGTCGCCGGGCGCGCAACCATGCGCCACATTCGCCAGGTGGGCCTGGTGGAACACGCCGCCGCACGCGGAGCGCAACTGCTCGCCGGCCTGCAGGACATTGCCCTGCGCCATGATGCGATTGCCGACGTGCGTGGCCGTGGCCTGATGATCGGCGTCGAGGTCACCAAGCCGCGTACGGAGAGCCGCACCGGCCTGGGCGACGGCACACTGGCCAAGGCGATCAAGCTCAACTGCTTTGACAACGGCCTCGTCATCGAAACCGGTGGGCGCCACGGTTCGGTATTGCGCTTCCTGCCCGCTCTGACCATCACCGAAGCCCAGGTTGGCAGCGTACTTGATCGTTTCGAAGACGCCATCAGCAGCGCCACCGCGCACCGTTTGCAGGTGGTCGGCTAAGCCCATGAAAACAGCAGCAGCGCCGAGCTGCTGTTGTGCCATGCCAAACCTGATGCAATGAAAAGCCCGCCAACCGACACCGGTTGGCGGGCTTTTTGGTATGCGCGTCAGTCCCGGGCAAGCGACTCGATCGGATCCAGCCGCGCGGCATTACGCGCAGGTACAAACCCGAAGATGATGCCGATCAGGCTGGAGCACACGAAGGCGGTGATAATCGATTCCAGCGAAAACACCATCTGCCATTCCGTGATCACCAGGGAGAACACGAACCCGATACCGAACGACAACGCAATCCCGATCACCCCGCCAATCAGACAAACCATCACCGCCTCCACCAGAAACTGTTGGCGAATGTCCGACTGCCGTGCCCCGACCGCCATGCGAATACCGATTTCGCGTGTACGCTCGGTCACCGACACCAGCATGATGTTCATCACCCCGATGCCACCCACCACCAGTGAGATCAGCGCAATCAACGACAGCAGCAATGCCAGCGACTGGCTGGTTTTCTGCACGGTTTGCATGATGCTATCGAGGTTGTAGGTGAAAAAATCCTTGGTCCCGTGGCGCTGTTGCAACAGCTTGACCACGTTATCCTCCACCACCTTGCTCGGCTGGCCATCCTTGATCCGCACCGTGATGCTGTCCAGGTAGCGTTGACCCAACAGGCGCCCGGCGGCAGTTTCGTAAGGCACCCAGACGTTGAGAGCCTTGCTGGTGTTGAAGATATTCTTATTGTCCGCCGCCACCCCAATCACCGTGCACGGCAGGTTGCCCACCAAAATGATCTGGCCCAGCGCCTCGACGTCCGGGCCGAACAGGCGATTACGGGTGTTGTGGTCAATCACCACCACTTGGGCCTGGTGGGTGTCGTCGTCCTGGCTGAAGGTGATGCCTTCGGCGATCTTGATCCCGCGGACCTGGAACGAGCTGGCACTCACGCCATTCACCGTGGCGTTCACATCGATATTGCCAAAGCGCAACAGCAGGTTGCGTCCGGCGTTAGGGGTGGCGCTGTCGATGTAATGCAACTCGCTGAGGGCGGTCACATCGGACAACACCAGGGTTTCAATCGCCGACGCATGGCTGTCGCCAAAGTCGGTGCCCGGGTAGATGTCGATGGTGTTGCTGCCGATCGCCTGAATATCATTCAAGACATAGCGCTTGGCGCCCTCCCCGATGGCCACGATCGACACCACCGACGTGATGCCGATCACGATGCCGAGCATGGTTAACAAGGTTCGCATGCGGTGGGAAATCAGCGCGACCCAGGCCATCACGAAGGCTTCCTTGAACAACCCCAGGCTCGCCACCAGACGCCGCCCCGGCGTAGCCCGGCCCTGGGTGGCAACCGGGGCCTCGACCTCCGGTGCGGCGCGCTCGTTGAGGCGGTCACTGAGCACTTCGCCGTCGCGCATCTCGATGATGCGCTCGGCGTGGGCCGCAACCTTGGCGTCGTGGGTCACGATAATCACGGTATGCCCCGCCGCATGCAGCTCCAGCAGGATGTTCATCACTTCCTTGCCGCTGGCGGTATCGAGGGCGCCGGTCGGCTCATCCGCGAGGATCACCTCGCCACCGTTCATCAACGCCCGGGCGATACTCACCCGCTGCTGCTGCCCACCGGACAACTGGCTCGGTCGGTTGACCAAGTGATTGGCCAGGCCCAGCCGGGCCAGCAGTTCCTTGGCGCGGCTATGGCGCTGGCCTTCCGGCACGCCGGCATAAATCGCCGGCATCTCGACGTTATGCATGGCGCTCAAGTGCGGCAGCAAATGATAACGCTGGAAGATAAAACCAAAATGGTCGCGGCGCAGTTCTGCCAGCTCCTGGTCCGCCAGGTCACGGGTTTCGCGACCGCTGATGGTGTAGCTGCCGTCAGTGGCGTAGTCCAGGCAACCGAGAATGTTCATCAGGGTCGACTTGCCTGAGCCCGACGCCCCGGTGATCGCCACCATTTCCCCGGTGTTGATGGTGAGGCTGACATTCTTGAGTGCCATGAAGGCTTTTTCACCGGCCATAAAGCTGCGGCTGATGCCTTTGAGTTCCAACAATGCTTGGGTCATTGTCAGCTCCCCGCCACGGCCGGCGTCGGATCACCGATGACGACCTGGTCGCCCTCCACCAGGCCATCCTTGATCTGGGCCTTGACCTTGTTGTTGATCCCCACCTGCACGTTGCGCTCCTGAGCGTGGCCGGTCTCATCCACCACCCGCACTACGTACGAACCGTCGTCATTGCGCTTGCCCAGGGCCGCAACCGGCATCATCAGTACATCCTTGGCGGTGTCGCGCACGATGCGCACCTGGGCGGTCATCGAGATGCGCAGGCGATGATCAGGGTTTGGCACATCAAACAGGGCGTTGTAGAACACCGCGGTGTTCTGTTTGGTCGTACCGGCGGCCTGGGTGTCCAGGTAGTTCTGCGGTGCCGGTTCAGTGCCGCGCAGTTTGCCGTAGTAGCGTTTATCGGACTCGCCAAGGATGGTGAAGTACACCTCCTGGCCTGGCTGGATGTGAATCACATCGGCTTCCGAGACCTGGGCCTTGATGGTCATGGTGTCCAGGTCCGCCAATTTCAGCAGCACCGGCGCCAGCTGCTCGGCGATCACGGTCTGGCCTTCCTGAGTGACGATGCCCACCACGTCACCGTCCATCGGTGCAACGATACGCGTATAGCCGAGGTTGACTTTGGCGGTGTCGATCTGGATTCGCGCATTTTTCAGCTGCGCATCCAGGGCTACCAGGTTGGCGCTCTGCACCAGGTAATTGGATTCGGCGGTCTCGAAATCCTGGCGGGAGATGGCCGCGTCCGATTGCAGGCGGTTGTAACGCTCCCACACCGATTTGGTCTGGACCACTTGTGCCGCCGTGGCTTTGCGTTGTGCTTCGAGGTTTTCCTCGTTGACCTGCGCCTGGCGCAGGGCGTTCTGCAGCACCAGCGGATCGATTTCCGCCAGCCATTGGCCCTTCTTGACCTTGTCGCCGAGCTTGACTTTCAGCGATTTCAATTGACCGGAGACCTGGGCGCCGACGTCGACCTGTTTGATCCCCTGCAAGATCCCGGTGGCAAGCACCGAGTTCTCGATCTCGCCCCGCTCGACCCTGGCGGTCAAATACTGGGGTGGCTCAGCCGGTGACTGCACCGAATAGACAATCAGGCCGGCAACAACGGTCAGGCCTACGCCCCAGACAACCTTGCGAAACTTCGACTTTTCCATAGATGACCACTAATACGTTGAAAGGTAGACCCGGCCACTGGCCGGGCTTGCGCTAAGTTGCTCGAATGTTCGCTTCAGGTAAGGGCGCAAGCGCCCGTGCCGGCTCCCCCTGTATCACGCGTCATGAGGTCACCTTGCCGGGCGGCACGATCAGGCCGTCGTGCCACCAGGACGCCAGGCTGTAGACGTGCGGCGCCTTGAGCAGGGTGAAATGGTTGCCTGGTCCGTACCAGGTCTGCAGGTGATCCGTGTGTCGGCTCCAGCCCTCGATCATGCTGGTCTGCTCACGTTGATTGCCCTGTGCATCCAGCGTCGGATCATCGGCCAACACCAGGCGCACCGGACCGTTGTAGCGCTGGCGCGGCTGGTAGACCGTGCGCAGCGCAGCACCAAAGGCACGCGCCGGCCCTTGCATCACATCAGGTGTGGAGCGCGCTGAAAGCATGCCGACGCGCACCATGGCGGCGTGCAAGGTTGCCAGTTGTGCCGATTCATCCAGATCAACAAAGGCCTGCTGATCAATCCCGAACGGTTTTCCAGCCGCCAGTTGCAGGGTTTCGATCAGGCGCAGTAGCACGCCGGTTGCGGTGTACGGCTTGCCGACCACGCCCGAACTGCCCGGTGATTCACTGTCGATCAGGGTCAGCGACAACACTTCGCGCCCCTGGGCCTGCAGGCGCAGAGCCATCTCGAAGGCTACCCAGCCACCAAAAGAATGCCCCAGCAGATGCACCGGCCCATGCGGGCATTGCTGTTCCAGTGCCTGCAGATAGGCCTGCGCCGCCGTTTCCACGCGGCTGTGGGGCAACGCCTTGGCGTCCAGCCCGCGGGGTTGCAGGCCATGGATCGGCCAGGCCGGCCCGAACGCATCACTCAGGCCGATAAACCCTGTGACGCTATCGCCGGCCCCCGGTATGCAGAAGATCGGTGCCTGCCCGGCCTGCCCGCTCTGGATCGTCAGCACCGGTTGGTAGGGTGTGTTGGCCGATGTTGCCGGCAAGGCATTCAAGGCATCGCCGATGGCCTGGCCCAACGCCGCGATGTGCGGCGCCTGCATCATGCTCTGGTGGTCGCCTGGCACCCTGATACGCTGCAGCAGGGCCGTCGGCAGAACCTCATCCCAACCCAGCGTGTCACTGCTGCGCGAAGCCTCATCCATGCGTTCTTCGGCCGTGAACAAATGCACCGGCATGGTCAGCGGCAACAAGCTGTAATGGGCTTGCCCATGGCCATGGGCGACTTCACGGTCCAGGTAGGCCCACAAGGCGTCACGGGACAGCGCCGCCAGCTGCGGTTGCAGCAAGCCGGCGTCGCAGCAGCGTTGCCACAGGGTGTCAAAGTCCATCTGTGCCGCGTCACCCTCCAACTGCGTGAGGGTGGCCAGCGCCTGTCCATCCACCGGCCGTTGAGCCTGGCAGAAGGCGCGGCACTGTTCGAGCAGGTGCAGGCTGTGGGCATGGGCCACCGACCAGCGCGCCTTGCCTTGATCGACCAGACGCGGCACGTGGGTGTCCAACAGGCCGAGGAAACTCACCTCCTCGTCCATGCCGATCAGCTGCGCGGCGATTTCATACGCCAGCAACCCGCCGAACGACCAGCCGGCCAAACGGTAGGGGCCGTGGGGCTGCACGCTGCGCATCATGTCGATGTGCCGGGCGGCCATGCATTCCAGGGTCCGCAACTGCGGCTCGCCCCAGGCCACGCCTTCCAGGCCGTAGACCGGAATGTCCGCATCCACATGCCGGGCCAGCGCCGGGAAATACACATTCAGCCCGCTGAACTCATGCACCAGGAACAATGGCGCCTGGGTGCCGCCGGCACGTACCGTGACCAGGCCTTCCTCGAGTGCCGGCGCATCGCTGCGCAAGCGCAGCAGCACGGCCATCGACGCGACGCTGGCGTGCTGGAACAACTGCGCCAGGGTGACCGGCAGGCCGTCCTGGGTCAGCAGGCTGACCAGGCGAATCGCCAGCAGCGAATGCCCGCCCATTTCAAAGAAGCTGTCGTGGCGCCCTACCCTTGCCAGCTTCAACACGTGGGCCCAGTGGCCCGCCAGGCGTTCTTCCAGTGCCCCGACCGGCGCTGCATAGTCGCGGCTGAGCACCGCCTGCTCAGGCGCCGGCAACGCCTTGCGGTCGAGTTTGCCGTTCGGTGTCACCGGCAAGCTGTCCAGCTGGACATACGCGCTCGGCAGCATGTACTGCGGCAAGTGGCTCAGCAGTTCTTCACGCAGTTGCTCGATTGAGCCCGTCGAACCGCACAGGTAAGCCACCAATTGCTTGCCGGCGACCTGCCCTTCACTGTCGTCGCGAGCCATGACCACGGCCTCCCGTACGCCTTCACAGGCCAACAGCGCGCTTTCGACTTCGCCCAATTCGATACGGAAACCACGGATTTTCACCTGATCGTCGTTACGCCCCAGGTATTCCAGGGTGCCGTCCGGCAACCAGCGACCCAGGTCGCCGGTCTTGTACAGGCGGCCCGGGCTGTCGCTGAACGGGTCGGCCAGGAAGCGCTCACTGCTCAGTTGCGGCTGGTTGAGGTACCCGCGGGCGATCCCGATACCGGCCAGGTGAATCTCACCGGCCACCCCCAGGCCCGTCGGATGCCCATGGGTGTCCAACACATACACTCGGGTGTTGGCGATCGGACGCCCAATGGCCCGAGGATGCGGGTTGGCGGCAAACACTTCATTGGCGGTCGCAATGATCGTCGCTTCAGTCGGGCCATAGGTATTGAGCAAGCGCGGCGTGTGGCCGCTGCGCAGGAACCAATGCTGCACCGCCTCCGGGCTCAGTTCTTCGCCCCCCACCACAATGACCCGCACAGACGCCGGAATGACAGTGCTGTGATCGTCCGCCAGGCCCTGCCAGAAGCGAGTCGGCAAGCTGATCACCGACAGCCGTGCCTGCGCCGCCAGGCTCCAGAAGTGCGCGGCATCGGTCAACCAGTCGGCACTGCGCAGCACCAGGGTGGCGCCGCAAGTCAGCGCGCCAAAAATCTCTTCGATGGACGCGTCGAAGTTGATGGTCGCAAATTGCAGCGCACGATCCCCCGCCCCCAAGCCGGTCAAGCCACGAATCGCCTGGATCTCATTGCACAGGCCGGCATGCTCGATCATCACGCCCTTCGGCGTGCCGGTCGAACCGGAGGTATAGAGCACATAGGCCAGGTGTTCGCTGACTAGCCCCAACTGCGCAGGCTGCGGGTTGTGCGTGCCCAGCTCGCGCCAGGGTTGCAGCGCGCTGTTCAAGGTCACCACCTGCATGGCCTGTGGCAGCGTGCCGAGCAGCGGCAGCACTGCGTACTCGCTGAGCAACACCCGTGGCGCACTGTCGCCGAGCATGAAAGCCAGGCGTTGCGGCGGGTAAGCCGGGTCGAGCGGTACGTACGCAGCACCGGATTTGAGGGTGGCGAGCAAGGCCACC
The DNA here is from genome assembly GCF_003850565.1 of Pseudomonas sessilinigenes. Taxonomy (NCBI): domain Bacteria; kingdom Pseudomonadati; phylum Pseudomonadota; class Gammaproteobacteria; order Pseudomonadales; family Pseudomonadaceae; genus Pseudomonas; species Pseudomonas sessilinigenes. The sequence continues at coordinate 5,340,798 of NZ_CP027706.1, read as the reverse complement.
ACCATCTGCATCCCGCGCTCCAGCGCGATAGCGACACGGTCGTCAGGCTGCACGCCGAGGGTAATCAAATGATGGGCCAACTGGTTGGCCTGGGCATTCAGTTCGGCGTAGCTCAGCGCCTGGCCGTCGAACTCCAGCGCGATCGCGCCGGGGGTACGCAGTACCTGGGCCTCGAACAGGCCATGGATCAGTTGATCCTGGGCTTCGTCGGTATGAGTCTGGTTAAAGTCCAGCAGTACCTGCTGACGTTCGGCCAGCGGCAGGATCTCCAGGCTGCTCAGCGACGCGTCCGGAGTACGTTCCAGGGCATCCACCAGGCTGTCGAGTGCGCCGTGCATATAGCCGCAGACCCGTTGTGCGCCAACTTCCGGGCTGACCTGAACGGTCAGGGCGAAGGCCTGGCCAAAGTCGTCGACGTCCAGCGACAGTGGGTAGTTGCTGCGTTCTTCACCGCCCAGCGCGTGGATGCCGGTCCATACCGCGATGTCTTCACTGGAGGCGGCACCTGCACTGTGACGGTAGTTGAGCAAGGCACTGAACAAAGGTGCCGGGGCGGCAACACCGCTGCAACGCTGGGCCAGGGCCAGAGACGCGTGTTCATGACCGAGCAACGTGCTCAAGCGCGCATGGGTGGCCTTGACCCCGGCCTGTGCACCCTCGGCGCCCACGCTGACGCGCAACGGCAAGGTGTTGAGGAACAGCCCCAAGGCGCGTTCACCGCCCTGCAGCCCTCCCATCAGCACCGTGCCGAACACCACCTCATCCTGGCCGCAGACATGCGCCAGTACTTGCGCCCAAGCCACATGCATCAGGCTCGCGGCGCTGACGCCCAGTTGCCGTGCGGCGCTGCGCAGACGCTGGCCAAGGTCCTCGTCCACAAGCAGTTGCGCCGCTTCCAGCGTGCCGCCGGCTTGCACATCGTGCAGGCCAAACGGCAAGGTCGGCTCGTCGATGTCTGCCAGCATCGCGCTGAAAAACGCTTCATGCTCCTGCTCCGTCAGGCCCAGGCGCGCCTGGGCCACATAGTTGCGGTACGGCACGGGCGCGCTCAAGCGGTCTTGCTGACCGGTGAGGAACGCCTGCAACTCGTACTGCAAGAGATCCATGGCGACGTGATCGAACAGCATGTGGTGGAACATCAGCAGCGCACACCACTGCTGTTGCCCAACGTCATAGGCACCCACCAGGCGCATCAGCGGCGCGTCGCGCAGGTCCATGCGGAAATGCTGCGGGTTGAAACGCTCACGCAGTTGCGCACCGGCATCGCCTTCGCCGTCCAGGTTCAACTCTTCCAGGGCAAACGGCACGTGGCGCAACACCACCTGCACCGGCTCGCCCAAGCCTTCCCAGCGCATGGTGGAGCGCAGGATGTCGTTACGCTCGACCACGCCTTGCAGGGCTTGGGTAAAGGCATCGAGGCGCTCGCGGCTGTCGAAACTGAACGACGCCTGCTCCAGGTACAAATCGCCCTCATCCGCCAACAGGTGGTGATACAGGATGCCTTCCTGCAACGGCGTCATGCCGTAGATGTCCTGTACGTTGGCCAGTTGGCCCGGCACGCTGGCAACGATGCTGTCGATCTCGTCCTGGCTGAGGCTGGCCAGCGGCAGCAACTCAGGCGTGATGCGTGGGCAATCAGCTTCAATGGCATTGGCCGGAATCACCAGCGCGCGGCTGCTGCCGACGACTTTGGCCAACCCGGCAAGGGTCGGATGGGTAAACAAGGCACCGACGTCGACCCGCAGGTCTTCCTGGCGCATGCGCTCCACCAGCTTGACCGCCAGCAACGAATGGCCGCCGAGCTCGAAGAAGTTGTCATGCCGACCCACTTGTTCCAGCTGCAGCACTTGCTCCCAGACCAGCGCCAGGCGGCGTTCGATACGCCCTTGCGGTGCCTGGTAATCACGGCTCGCCACCGCCGACTGATCCGGGGCCGGCAAGGCTTTGCGGTCCAGTTTGCGGTTCGGCGTGAGCGGCAGCGCTTGCAGGGTGACGAAGGCTGACGGAATCATGTATTCCGCCAGCAACGGCGCCAGGTAGCTGCGCAATCCGGCGGCGCTCAGCTCGACCCCGGCATGCGGCACCACGTAGGCCACCAGGCGTTTCTCGCCGGGGCGGTCTTCGCGTGCAATCACTGCAACTTCCTTGACGCCGGCGCAGTTGCCCAGGCTCGATTCGATTTCGCCCAGCTCGATGCGGAAACCACGCACCTTGACCTGGAAGTCATTACGGCCCAGGTACTCGATCGAGCCATCCGCCAGGTAACGTGCCAAGTCACCGGTCTTGTACATCCGCGCACCCGGTACCGGGCTGAACGGGTCGGCAATAAAGCGCTCGGTGCTGATCTGTTCAAGGTTCAGATAACCGCGTGCCACGCCGTCGCCACCAATGAAAATCTCCCCCGCCACACCCAATGGCACCGGCTGCTGCCGGCTGTCGAGCAGGTAGATACGGGTGTTGGCCATCGGTTTGCCGATGGTGGTGTTGCCATTGATGTCGCCGGTGTAACTCACGTAAGCAGTGGTGCAGGACACCGTCGCTTCGGTCGGGCCGTAGGTGTTGATCAGCCGTACATGGGCCGGGCGCGCCTCGTCCCAGAGCTTGAGTTTTTGCGCCGACAACGCATCCCCCGTCACGTTGATCAAGCGCACATCACGCAGATGGGCCTGGGCCTGCTGCGGATCGTGATGCCATTCAGCGGCCAGGGTGTGCCAGTGAGCGGCCGTCAGGTGCAGGAAGGTCGGCGTAATGGCCGGGTCGCGCGCGGCTTCGGTGCCGAACACATGGCGGCTTGGCGCCAGGGTCGCGCCCGCCAACAGGGCCGGGAAGATCTCCTCCACCGACAGGTCGAAGTTCAGCGTGTTCTGTTGCAACACGGTGTCCTGCGGCGTCAAGCCGAACAGGCGCGCGGCGTCGAGGCTGTAGTTGACCAGCCCGCGGTGCTCGATCATCACCCCTTTGGGGTTGCCGGTGGAGCCGGAGGTGTAGATCACATACGCCAGGTGACGGGCATTGAGGCCCGGCACCACCGGGTTGTGGTCGGCACCCTCGACCGGTTCATCCAGCAACACACTCGGGATCGCCAGGGCCGGCAGACGGTCCTGCAACGGACGCTGGGTCAGCACCGCCGAAGGTGTACTGTCGGCGATCATGTAAGCCAGGCGCTCCGGCGGGTAATTGGGGTCCAGCGGCACATAAGCAGCGCCGGCCTTGAGTACCCCGAGCAGGCCCACCAGCACCTCATCGCCGCGCTCGGCGCAGATCGCCACGCGCTCGTCCGGGCCAATGCCCAGGCCGATCAGGTGATGCGCCAGGCGGTTGGCCCGGCGGTTGAGTTCGGCATAACTGATGCGCCCAGCTTCGAACGCCACCGCGATGGCCTGCGGCGTGGCCTCGACCTGGGCTTCAAACAACTGGTGAATAGTGGCCTCGTGCGGGTAAGCGACTTCGGTTTTGTTGAGTGCGTGCAGCAGGTAATCGCGCTCCTCCTCATCCACCAGCGCGATATGCGCCAACTGCGCCTGGTCATCGGCGACCATCGCGTGCAGCAGTCGCTTGAAATACCCCAGGTACCGTTGCAGGGTGGATTCCTCAAACAGCGCCGTGGCGTACTCCAGGTTACCGGCGATGTGGCCTTGCACTTCCCCCAGGTCCAGGGACAGGTCGAATTTGGCGAAGTTGCTGGTCTCGCCGACCGCTTCGAACTGCAGGTCACCCATCACCAGGCTTGGGCCGTCGCTGTTCTGCCAGGTCAGCAGGGTCTGGAACACCGGGCTATGGGCCAGGCTGCGCGCCGGCTTGACCACCTCCACCACTTGCTCGAACGGCAAGTCCTGATGGGCTTGCGCTGCCAGCGTGCGGTCCCTGGCATGCGCCAGCAAAGCGGCGACGGTCAGGTCCTCGCCCGCACCAATACGCACGGCGAGGGTGTTGACGAACAGGCCGATCAGGCCTTCGACTTCGGCACGCATGCGGTTGGCGGCCGGCGAACCGATCACCACCTCATCCTGGCCGGACAGACGGCAGAGCAACGCGCCCCACGCGGCCATCATGGTCATGTACAGCGTGGTGCCGTGGCGTTGACTCAAGGCCTTGAGCCCGGCGGTAAGGTCGACGTCGAGCAACAGGGTCAAGGTCGCGCCGCTGTAGTCCTGGCGCGCCGGGCGTGGACGGTCGGTGGGCAGCATCAGCAAGGCGGGTGCATCCGCCAGCGCTTGCTGCCAGTACTGGCTCTGTTGCTGCAACACCTCGCCACTCAACCAGCGGCGCTGCCACACGGCAAAATCGCCGTACTGCAGGGCCAGCGGCGGCAGCGGGTCCGGCTGGCCGTGGCGGAAGGCCTCGTACAGCGCCATCAGTTCACGGGTCAGCACACCCATCGACCAGCCATCGGAGACGATGTGGTGCATGGTCAACAACAGCACGTGATGGTCGTCGGCACGCTGCAACAGCTGTGCACGAATCAGCGGCCCCTGTTCCAGGTCGAACGGTTGCAGCGCGTCGGCGCTGATGTGCGCTTGCACAGCGGCCTCGCTGTCGACGTCCAGACGCCGCAGCGCAAAGGCCCGCTCGGCCGGGTCGATACGCACCAGAGCCTCGCTGTTGTGCTGCACGAAACGACTGCGCAGGGCTTCGTGGCGCGCCACGATGGCCGTGAGCGCGCGTTCCAGCGCGTCGGCATCCAGGTGACCGCGCAGCCTGAGGGCAATCGGCATGTTGTAGGCGGTGCTGGCGCCCTCCATCTGCGCCAGGAACCACAAGCGCTGCTGGGCAAACGACAGCGGCAAATCCTGGTCGCGCGATACCGGCAAAATCGCCGGCAAGGTACTGCGGGACGCCTGTGCCAGCACCTGGGCCAATGCGGCCAGTTGCGGGTGGGCAAACAGATCGGCCAGGGCCAGCTCCACACCCAGACGCTGGCGCACCTGGGAAATCAGGCGCATCGCCAACAGCGAATGACCGCCCAAATCAAAGAAATGCCCTTGCCGGCTAATCTGCTCCAGCCCCAGCAGGTCCTGCCAGATATGCGCCAGGGTCGCTTCAATCTCGCCCTCGGGCGCTTCATACACACCGCTGACCACTGCATCGAGGCCCGGCGCCGGCAGCGCCTTGCGATCCAGCTTGCCGTTAGGGTTCAGGGGCAATGCGTCAAGTTGCACATAGGCCGACGGCACCATGTACTCCGGCAGTGCGCTTTGCAGGTAGGCGCGCAGCTCTTCGATCTGCGGCGTAAGGCCGGTGAAGTAGGCCACCAGTCGCTCATCACGTACCAGTACCGCAGCCTCGGTGACTTCCGGGTGGGCCGCGAGCAGCGCTTCGATTTCGCCCAGCTCGATGCGCAGGCCACGGATCTTGACCTGGTCGTCGTTGCGGCCCAAGTAGTCGAGCGTGCCGTCGGCGCGGTAACGCGCCAGGTCACCGGTTCGGTACATGCGCCCGCCCGGCGTGAACGGATCGTCGAGGAAGCGTTCGGCAGTCAGTGCTTCACGGTTGAGGTAACCACGGGCCACACCGGCGCCGCCGATGTAGAGCTCACCCACGCTGCCGGTCGGCACCAGTTGCCCGTAGGCGTCCAGCACGTAGAGCGTGAGGTTGCGCAATGGCCGGCCCAGCGGAATATCTGTGGCACCGTAGCTGTCCAGGTCAGCGTCGACCGCATGCCAGGCAACCACGTCGCTGCACTCGGTCGGGCCATAACTGTTGATGAATTGCGGGCGCGGCACCTGCAGTTTTTCCAATTGCGACAGCTTGATCGGCTCGCCACCCAGCACCACGCGGCGCAGCTGGCTCAGGGCGGACTGCTGGTCGGCGTCGATCAGCGCATAAAACGCGCTGGGAGCCAGGTTGATGTGGGTGATCGCCTGGTCGCTGATCTGGCGCACGATGCTCGAAGGATCAAACGGGCTGTCCGCCAGGTGCAAGGTGGCCCCCACGGCCAGGCTGGCGAAGATGTTTTTCTGGGTCAGGTCAAAGCTGTGGGAGGTCAGCAGCAACACCGCATCGCTGGCATTAAGACCCACGTCGTCAAGGTACCAGCCAAGCATGTTGACCACGCCCTGATGCTCGACCATGACGCCCTTGGGCTGGCCGGTGGAGCCTGAGGTGTAGATCACATAGGTCAAGTGTGTGGCCGTCAGTTCGGCCACCTGCGGGTTATGCAGGTTCGGGGTGTACGCGTCATCACGGTCGAGGTCGACCACCGGCAGGCCCGGTTCGCCGGCCAGCTGCGCGGTCGCACTGTGCACCAGCAGCGCCGCCGGGGCGCTGTCGTGCAACATGTAGTGAATGCGCTCCAGCGGGTAGTTCGGGTCGATCGGCACATAGGCGCCGCCGGCCTTGAGAATCGCCAGCAAGCCGACAATCAGCTCGGCACTGCGCTCCACACAGATCGCCACGCGGGCATCGGGCTGTACGCCAAGCTCGCGCAAGTGGTGGGCCAGCCGGTTGGCACGCTCGTTTAGCTCGCGGTAGGTCAGTGAACCGTTGCCGGCCTGCACGGCACGGGCATCCGGTGTGCGCAGCGCCTGAGCCTCGAACAGGCTGTGCACCGTGGCGCCCGGCAACGCAGTGCGCAGGCCGCCAAGGCCGGCCAGCTGCTGTTGGCGCTCGTCATCATCGAGCAGCGGCACACGGGCAAGCAGTGCCTGATCGTCGGCGACCATGGCGCGCAACATGCGCTCAAGGTAGCCGAGGTGACGGGTCAGGGTCGGTGCATCAAACAACGCCGTGGCGTAGCTCAGGGAGCCGATGATATGGCCCTGGGCCTCGCACAGCTCCAGCGACAGGTCGAATTTCGCCGCGCTGTTGATCTGGCCGCTGCCTTCCAGCACCAGGTCACCGAGTACCGGTGCCACACTTTCGTTGTTCTGCCACGTCAGCATGGTCTGGAAAATCGGGCTGTAGGCCATGCTGCGCACAGGTTTGATGATATCCACCACCTGTTCGAACGGCAGGTCCTGATGGGCCTGCGCGCCCAGCGTCTGGGCCTTGACCCGCGCCAGCAGGGTTTGCACGGTCGGCTCACCCGAGGCGTCGATACGCACGGCCAGGGTGTTGACGAACAGACCGATCAGGCCTTCGACCTCGACACGGTTGCGGTTGGCCACCGGTGAACCGATCACCACTTCATCCTGCCCGGCCAGACGGCTGAGCAACGCGCCCCAGGCCGCCAGCAGCGTCATGTACAGCGTGGTGCCATGGCGTTGGCTGAGGGTCTTGAGGCCCTGGGTCAGCTCGGTATCCAGTTGCAGGTTCAGCACCGCACCGGCGAAGTCCTGCTGCGCGGGACGCGGGCGGTCAGTGGGCAACGTCAACATGGCCGGCGCACCGGCCAGAGCCTGTTGCCAATACAGGTTTTGCTGTTGCAACACCTCGCCACTCAACCAGCGGCGCTGCCACACGGCGAAGTCGGCGTATTGCAGGGCCAGCGGCGGCAACGGGTCGGCCAGGCCCTGGCTGAAGGCGCCATACAGCGCCATCAGCTCGCGGGTCAGCACGCCCATCGACCACCCGTCAGAAGCGATATGGTGCAGGGTCAACAGCAGCACGTGGTGTTCGTCACCCATGCGCACCAGGCGCGCACGCAGCAACGGCCCGTTGACCAGGTCAAACGGGGCCAGCGCCTCGTGCTCGGTCAAAGCCTGCAACTGCTGCGCTGCATCGGCCAGCTCGCGCAGGTCGTTGTGCTCAAGCACAAAGGCGCCTTCGACCGGGGTGATGACCAACTGCGGCTCATCGTTATCGACCACAAACACACTGCGCAGCACTTCATGCCGGCTGACGATCTGCGCCAGGGCGCGCTCCAGCGCCAGCGCATCAAGGGCGCCACGCAGGCCCAGGCCAATCGGCATGTTGTAGGCGGCGCCGACATTGTCCATCTGCGCCAGGAACCACAGGCGCTGCTGGGCAAACGACAGTGGCAGCGCCTCTTCACGGGACACCGGCACGATCGGCGGCAGGCTGCTGCGCCCCGCCTTGGCCACCGCCTGGGCGAGGGCCGAAAGTTGCGGGTGGGCAAACAGCGCTGCAAGGTCCAGTTCCACCCCCAGGTGTACACGCACCTGGGAAATCAAACGCATGGCCAACAACGAATGCCCGCCCAGCTCGAAGAAGTGATCTTCACGCCCGACCTGCTCGACCTTGAGCAATTGGCTCCAGATCTGCGCCAGCGCCACTTCCACCTCGCCCTGCGGCGCTTCATAGCCACGGCTGAGCAAGGCTTCCTGATCCGGGATCGGCAGCGCTTTGCGGTCCACCTTGCCGTTATTGGTCAACGGCAGGCTGTCGAGACGCACATAGGCACGCGGCACCATGTACTCCGGCAGCTGCTCTTGCAGCCAGGTGCGCAGGGCCTGGATGTCCAACGCCTGGTGCTCGGTGAAGTAGGCCACCAGGCGCTTGCTGCCCGGCTCGTCCTCACGGGCCAGCACCACGACCTCGTTGATCTGCGGGTGTTCGCCGAGGCGGTTTTCGATCTCCCCGAGTTCAATGCGGAAACCACGGATCTTCACTTGGTCGTCATTACGGCCCAGGCAATCCAGTTCGCCCTTGGCCAACCAGCGGCCAAGGTCGCCCGTGCGGTACATCAACGCGCCCGGCTCGTGGCTGAACGGGTCCAGAATAAACTTCTCGGCGGTCAGCTCGGGCCGGTTCAGGTAACCCTTGGCGACGCCTTTGCCGCCAATGTAGATCTCCCCGACAACGCCCAACGGTACCGGCTGCTGGCGTTGGTCGAGCAGGTAAATGCGCGTATTGGAAATTGGCCCGCCGATCGGCACGCTCTCGGCATCGTCGGCCAGCGCACGCACTTCAAAGGTGGTGGCGTAGGTGGTGCTTTCGGTCGGGCCGTAGCAATGCACCAGACGCAGCTTGGGCGCATGCTCAAGCAGGCTGCGGAACGCCGCCGGGTCCGCGCGTTCGCCACCACACAGCAGCATGCGCAAGCCCTTGAGGGCGTCGGGAATCAGCTGTACGTACTGGTTGAACAGCGCCGTGGTGGTGAACAGGATCGTGACCGCCGATTCGCTCAATACGGCGCCAAAACGCAGTGGGTCAAGCAGCGTGTCGTGGTCGATCACCACCACTTGGCCGCCATTGAGCAAGGCGCCCCAGACGTCCATGGTGCTGGCGTCGAACGCCGGGTTGGAGGCAAAGGCAATACGGTCATGGGTATTGAAATCGGCATAACCACCGTTGATCACCAGCCGCGTGATGCCCCGATGCGGCACCAGCACGCCCTTGGGCACGCCGGTGGAACCGGAGGTGTACATGATGTAGGCGACCGACTCGGCAGACTGTTCAATGGCCGGGTCGTGGACCGGAGCATCGCTCAGGTCGAGGCTGTCCAGGTCCAGGCGCTCGCCGCCTTCGGGGGCTTGATGGGCGCTGGTGGTGAGCAGCCATCGCGCGCCGCTGTCCTGGCGCATGAAGGTTTGACGGTCGGCGGGAGCGTTGACATCCAGCGGCACATACACCGCGGCTGCCTTGCTGATTGCCAGTTGGCTGGCCAGCAAGTCTACGGAACGCTCCAGCAGGATGGCGACACTGTCACCCGCCTGCACGCCCAGGCTGATCAGGTGGTGGGCCAGGCGGTTGGCGCGCCGGTTCAATTGCGCATAGCTCAGCGACTGTTCAGCGTGAACCACCGCTACAGCGTCCGGACGGATGCGTACCTGAGCCTCGAACAACGCGTGCACGGTCGAGGTCTGCGGGAACGGACGCTCGCTGTCGTTGAAGGCTTCCAGCAGTTCCTGGCGCTCAGCCTCGGGCAAGACCGACAGGTCCTGCAACGGTGTACCGGGCGCATGTTCCAGGGCATCGACCAATTGCGCCAGCGCCGCCTGCATATAGACGCACACACGCAGTGCACCAATCCCCACCAGCGCCTGGGCATTGAGTTGAAAGCCGCTGCCGAAGTCATCGACGTTAAGCACCAGCGGGTAGTTGGTGCGCTCTTCCATGCTCAGCGCCTGAATGCCGTCCCAGGCGGCAATGTCTGCGGTGGACACTGGCGCGGCCGCACTGTGGCGGTAGTTGAGCAAGGTGTTGAACAACGCCTGCGCCGCCGGCATGCCGCTGCAATGCTGGGCCAGCGACAAGGACGCATGTTCGTGGGCCAGCAGTTGCGCCAGTTGCGTGTGAGTGGCACGCACTGCTTCGCGGGCCCCCTGGGCGCCGATGCTGACACGCAACGGCAATGTGTTGATGAACAAGCCCAGCGCACGCCCTGCCCCTTCACCGCCTTGCAAGCGGCCCAGCAGCACCGTGCCGAACACCACGTCCTCACGGCCACTGACCTGCGCCAGCACCTGGCCCCACGCCAGGTGCATCAGGCTCGCAGCGCTGACCCCAAGCACCCGCGCCTGCTCACGCAGCCGCCCGCCCAGTACGCTGTCGAGCATCAGGTGCGATTCCTCGACCCCCCTGCCGTCGCCCTGCACATTCTGCAGGCCGAACGCCAGGGTCGGTTCATCGATATCACCCAGCATCTCGCCGAAGAACGCTTCATGGGCCTGGCGATCAGCGCCCAGGCGCGACTGCGCCACATGCTCGCGATACGGAATCGACGGCGGCAACTGTGCGCTCTGGCCTTTGAGGCTGGCCTGGACCTCCTCGATCAGCACCTCCAGCGCGGTATGGTCGAGCACCATGTGGTGGAACAAAAGGATGCCGACCCAGCGCTGGTTGGCACTGTCCTCGGTGTAGGCCAAATGCATCAGCGGAGCACGGGTCATGTCCAGGCGGTAGTGGCGCGGGTCGAACCGACTGTGCAGTTGCGCCAGTACGTCACCCTCGGTCGGGTCGATGGCCACTTGCTCCAGGCCCAGCGAAGCTTGGCGCCATACCACTTGCACAGGCTCCACGAGCCCTTCCCAGGCGATGCTGCTGCGCAGGATGTCGTGACGGTCGATCACGCTTTGCAGGGCCTTGGCGAACAGGTTGAGCGGTTCGGGCCCGGTAAACGAAAACAGCATGTGCAGCAGGTAGGCATCACCCTGATCCGCTGCCAGGTGGTGGTAGAACATACCGTCCTGCAGCGGTGCGAGGCTGTAGATATCCTGCACATTGCGCACGCCGCCGGGCACGCTGGCGACGATGCGGTCGATGCTGCTTTGGTCCAGTTCGGCCAGGGGCAGCAGGTCGGGAGTGATCTGCTCGCAGCCAGGCCCGATCAGGTTGGCCGGCACCTGCAGCTGCGCATGGCCGCCCACCGCGGCCGCCAGGGCCGCCAAAGTGGGCTGGCCAAAAAGGACACGCACATCGGCGCTCAGTTCGAGCTGGCGCATGCGTTCGATCAACTTCACCGCCAGCAGCGAATGGCCGCCCAGTTCGAAGAAGTTGTCGTGCCGCCCCACCCGTTCCACGCCCAGCAACTCTTGCCACAGCGCGGCCAGGGTCTGCTCCACCTCCCCCTCCGGACGCTCGTATTCGCGCCGCGCCAGGGCATCGCCATCCGGCGCCGGCAAGGCTTTGCGATCAAGCTTGCCGTTGGTGGTCAACGGCAAGCGCTCAAGCATCACGAATGCGCTGGGCACCATGTAATCGGCCAAGGACACCAGCAACTGCTGGCGCAGGTCGGCCGCCACAAGTTCGGCGCCATCGGCCGCGATGACGTAGGCCACCAGGCGCTTGTTGCCGGGCTGGTCCTCGCGAGCAATCACCACCGCGTCACGTACGCCGTCACAGGCCGCGAGGTGCGCCTCGATTTCCCCGAGTTCGATACGGAAACCACGGATCTTCACCTGGTCGTCATTGCGTCCCAGGTAGTCGATGCTGCCATCTGGCAACCAGCGGCCCAGGTCACCGGTCTTGTACAGGCGGGCATCGGCACGCCCGCTGAACGGGTCGGCGATAAAGCGCTCGGCATTGAGTTCCGGGCGGTTCAAGTAACCACGTGCCACCCCGGCACCGCCGACGTACAACTCACCCACGACACCCACTGGCACCGGTTCGCGTGCGCTGTCGAGCACGTAGAGCTGCAAGTCCGGAATACGCCCGCCAATCGGGCTGGCCCCCACCAACTGCGCATCCGCCGCTTCAAGGGCCCGGTAAGTCACATGCACCGTGGTTTCGGTGATGCCGTACATGTTCACCAGTTGCGTACCGGCGTTGGCCGTACGCGCATACCAAGGCTTGAGCATCCCCGGTTCCAGGGCTTCGCCGCCGAAAATCACCTGGCGCAGGGAATGCTTCAAGGCACTCTGGCCCTGGGCGGCGATCAATGAACGGAAGGCACTCGGGGTCTGGTTGAGGATGGTCACACCGGCACTGCACAGCAGCGCATAGCACTCGTCCGGCGAGCGGCTGGTGAGTTGCGGCACTACCAGCAACTGCCCGCCGTGGATCAGCGCGCCCCAGATTTCCCAGACCGAGAAGTCGAAGGCGAACGAGTGGAACAGCGCCCACACGTCCTTGTCATTGAAGTTGAACCACCCTTCGGTGGCGGAGAACAGCCGCGCCACGTTGCGGTGCTCGATCATCACACCTTTGGGCAGGCCGGTGGAGCCTGAGGTGTAGATCACGTAAGCCAGGTTGGCCGAGGTCAGGCCAGGCACTTGCGGGTTCTGCATCGGCTGCAGTTGCAGGTCCGTCGCGTCCAGGTCAATCACCGGCACCGCAAGTTCGGCAATCCGCGCCTGTGTCGCCGCCTGCACCAGCACCGCCACCGGCGCACTGTCCTGCAGGGTGTAACTGATGCGTTCCTGCGGGTAGGCAGGGTCGATCGGTACGTAACCGGCACCCGCCTTGAGGATGCCGAGCAAGCCGATGATCATTTCCAGCCCGCGCTCCACGCAGATCGCCACCCGCTCATCCGGGCTTACGCCCAGGCTCAGCAGGCGGTGCGCAACTCTGTTCGCGCGCGTGTTCAGCTCGGCGTAGCTCAGGTGACTGTCTTCAAACACCACCGCGATGGCATCGGGCTGTTCGGCCGCCTGGCGCTCGATCTGGTGATGAATCAACGCGGCATCGGCATACAGGCTGTCCGTGGCGTTCCAGTGTTGCAACAGTTGCTCACGCTCAAGCGCCGGCAACATGCCCAGGCTTGGCAGCGCCGCTTGTGGAGTCTGTTCCAGCGCCTGCACGAGGTTTTCCAGCACACATTGCATATAGCCGCAGATGCGTGCGGCACCAATGGTGCCGTCGGCCATGACCGACAGGCTAAAGGCATCGCCCATGTCGTTGACCGACAGGGTCAGTGGGTAGTTGGTGCGTTCCTTGCTGTCGAGGATGCCGATACCTTCCCAGGCGGCCTGCGCGGCCTGGGACACATCCCCACCGCCAAGCTGACGGTAGTTGAGCAGCGAGCTGAACAGCGGCGTAGAGGGCGCAACCTTGCTGCAGCGCTGCGCCAGCACCAGCGACGCGTGCTCATGGCTGAGCAAACCGGTCAGGCGCGCATGGGTCGTTTTGACCAGGCTGCGTACGCCCGCCTCACTGAGGCTGATGCGCAACGGCAGCGTGTTGATGAACATCCCCAGGGCGCGGTCGGCGCCTTCGCCGCCTTGCAGGCGCCCCAGCAAGACCGTACCGAACACCACGTCATCGCGGCCGGAAACACCACCCAGCACCCGGGCCCAGGCCAGGTGATACAGGCTCGCCGGGGTCACGCCCAACTGCCGAGCCTGCTTGCGCAGGCGCGTGTTGAGGGTGTCATCGAGTTGCAGCAGCACCTCTTCCACCCCGTGGCCATCGCCTTGCACATCCTGCAGGCCAAACGGCAGGGTTGGCTCGTCGATATCGCCCAGCATTTCACTGAAGAACGCTTCGTGTTCTTCGCGGCTCACGCCCAGGCGTGCCTGCGCCACGTAGTTGCGATACGGCACCGAAGCCGGCAATTGTGCTTCTTCACCGCGGGTATGGGCTTCGACTTCGGCGATCAGCATGCGCAGGGAGGTGGCGTCGTCCACCAGGTGGTGCAATAGCAACACGGCCACCCAGCGTTCGTTGGGGGCGTCCTCGCTGTAGCCGATGCGCATCAGCGGGGCCTGGCGAATGTCCAGGCGATGGTGGCGCGGGTTGAGGCAGGCGGTCAGTTGTTCAGCGATATCACCGGCGGCCGGATCCAGGGGGATTTCATCGAGGCCCAGTTGTGCCTCGCGCCAGACCACTTGCACCGGCTCGTCCAGGCGCTCCCAGACCACCGCCGTACGCAGAATGTCGTGTCGCGAAATCACGCCTTGCAGTGCGTCGGCGAAACGTGTCAGCCGCTCGCGGCTGGTGAAGCTGAAGGTCACGTATTGCAGATAGGGGTCGCCCTGGGCGGCCGCCAAATGGTGGTACAGGATGCCCTCTTGCAGGGGCGCCAGGCTGTAGATTTCCTGGACGTTGCGCGCCCCGCCCGGCACCGTCGCCACGATGCGCTCGATGGCGTCCTGATCGAGGTCCGCCAGGGGCAGCATGTCCGGGGTGATGTGATCGCAACCCTCGGGCACACGATTGGCGGGCACCTCCACGTCCTTGCTCGCACCGGCGACAGCCGAGGCCAGGGCCGCGAGGGTCGGCTGACCGAACAGCACACGCACATCGGCACCGAGCCCGACCTGGCGCATGCGCTCGATCAACTTGACCGCCAGCAACGAGTGCCCACCCAACTCGAAAAAGTGATCCTGGCGCCCAACCTGCTCAACATTGAGCAAGTCCTGCCAGATGGTCGCGATTGCAGTTTCGACCGCACCTTGAGGTGCTTCGTACTGACGCCGCGCCAGTGCGTCGGCGTCCGGTGCCGGCAAGGCCTTGCGGTCGAGCTTGCCGTTGGTGGTCAACGGGAAGCTGTCGAGCATGACAAACGCGGCAGGCACCATGTACTCGGCCAGATGCACCAGCAACTGGGTCCGCAGGTCGGCGGCGTTCGGCGCCATGCCCTCATCACCAATCACATAGGCCACCAGGCGTTTGTCCCCCGGCGTGTCTTCACGGGCAATCACCACGGCTTCGCGCACGCCGTCACAGGCTGCCAGGCGCGCTTCGATTTCGCCCAATTCAATCCGGAAACCGCGAATTTTCACCTGGTCGTCGTTACGCCCCAGGTAGTCGATGCTGCCGTCTGCCAGGCGACGGCCCAGGTCGCCGGTCTTGTACAGACGAGCGCCAGGGCGGCCGCTGAACGGGTCGTCGATAAAGCGCTCGGCATTGAGTTCCGGGCGGTTCAGGTAACCACGGGCCACGCCCGCGCCACCGACGTACAGCTCGCCCACCACCCCGACCGGCACGGGTTCGCGCCGATCATCGAGCACATACAACTGCAAGTCCGGAATGCCCCCGCCAATCGGGCTGGCACCCACCAGCTGCGCATCCGCCGCTTCAAGGGCGCGATAAGTCACATGCACTGTGGTTTCAGTGATGCCGTACATGTTCACCAGTTGCGTACCGCTATTGGCGGTGTGGGCGTACCACGGCTTGAGAATCCCCGGTTCCAGCGCTTCGCCGCCAAAAATCACCTGGCGCAGGGCGTGCTTGAGGGTGCTTTGGCCCTGGGCAACGATCAGTGCGCGGAAGGCGCTCGGGGTCTGGTTGAGAATGGTCACACCGGCGCTGCACAGCAGCGCATAGCATTCATCGGGCGAGCGGCTGGTCAGCTGCGGCACCACCAGCAACTGCCCGCCGTGCATCAGCGCGCCCCAGATTTCCCAGACCGAGAAGTCGAAGGCGAACGAGTGGAACAAAGCCCATACGTCGTGATCGTTGAAGTGGAACCAGGCCTCGGTGGCGGTGAACAGGCGCGCCACGTTGCGGTGTTCGATCATCACGCCCTTGGGCAACCCGGTGGAACCGGAGGTGTAGATCACATAGGCCAGGTTCGCCGGCGTCAGGCCCGCGACCTGGGGGTTGCCGGTTGATTCGTCCTGGCAGTCCCCCGTATCCAGCGTGATCACCGGCACCGACAATTCGGCCACCCGGGTGTGGGTGGCCTGTTGCACCAGCACGGCCACCGGCGCGCTGTCTTGCAAGGTGTAGCTGATGCGTTCCTGGGGGTAGGCCGGATCGATGGGGACGTAACCGGCACCGGCCTTGAGAATACCCAACAGGCCAATGATCATTTCCAGACCGCGCTCGACGCAGATCGCTACGCGATCATCCGGGCGCACGCCCAACGCCAGCAGGCGATGCGCGACCTGGTTGGCGCGCTTGTTGAGCGCGCCGTAGCTCAGGCGCTGGTCATCAAACACCACCGCGACGGCGTCAGGCCGCGCCGCCGCACGGGCTTCGACCTGGCTGTGGATCAGTGCGCTGTCGGCATACACCGTTTCGTTGCTGTTCCAGGCGTGCAGCAGATGCTCGCGCTCGGTTGCAGGCAGGATGCCCAGGGTTTGCAGCGGCGCCTGCGGGGTGTGTTCCAGCGCATCGACCTGGCTCTGCAAGGCGGCATTGAGGTAGCGCGCGACACGCTCGGCACCTATGTCGGGGCCTGCGAGTACCGTGATATGGAAATCCTCACCCAGGTCATCGAAGTTGACGGTCAAGGGGTAGTTGGTACGCTCCTGTGCCCCGAGCGCTTGCATGCCGGCCCAGGCGACCTGCGCTTCGGTGGTGGCGCCGGTGGCACTGTGGCGGTAATTGAGCATCGCGCTGAACAGCGGCGTGGGCGTGGCCACGGCGCTGCAGCGCTGGGCCAGAGCCAGCGAGGCGTGCTCATGCGCAAGCAGCGCGGTCAGGCGCTGATGGGTCAGCTTCAGGCCACTGCGCACGCTTTGCGCGCCGACGCTGACGCGCAGCGGCAAGGTGTTGATGAACATGCCCAGGGCGCGGTCAGAGCCCTCGCCCGCGTGCATGCGACCCAGCAGGACCGTACCGAAGACGACTTCCTCGCGCCCGGATACCTTGCCCAGCACTTGCGCCAGCGCCAGGTGCACCATGCTGGCGGCACTCACGCCTATCTGGCGCGCCTGGGCACGCAGGCGCTTGCTCAAACCGCTGTCGAGCATCAGGTGGCTTTCGTCGATACCGTGACCATCCCCCTGAACATCCTGCGCGCCGAAAGGCAGGGTCGGCTCATCGATGTCGCCCAGCATCTCGCGAAAGAACGCTTCATGCTGCTGTTCCGTCACACCCAGCAGAGCCTGGGCCACGTAGTTACGGTACGGCACCGGCTCGCCGAGGTGCTCGACCTGCCCCAGCAGGAAGGCCTGCATTTCGTGCTGCACCACCTCCATCGCGGTATGGTCCAGCGCCATGTGGTGAAACATCAACACCGCCACCCAACGCTGATTCGCTGAATCCAACGCAAAAGCCATGCGCATCATCGGCGCCTGGCGAATGTCCAGGCGATAATGACGGGCATCGAAGCGACCTTGCAGTTGGGTCAGCACGTCACCGTCGCGCGGGTCCAGGTGCACTTCCTCACTGACCAGCGCGGCCTTGCGCAGCACCACCTGGACCGGTTCATCGAGGCTCTCCCACACCACCGTGGTGCGCAGAATATCGTGACGCTTGATCACGTACTGCAAGGCTTCGGTGAATTGCTCCAGGCGCTCGCGGCTGTCGAACGCGTACTGCGATTGCAGCAGATACGGGTCACCCTGTTCGGCGGACAAGTGGTGGTACAGCATGCCTTGCTGCAACGGCGCCAGTGGGTAGATGTCTTTCACGTTTGCCAGGCCACCGGGCACGGCCTCGACAATCTGGTCGATGGTCGCCTGGTCCAGCGTCGTCAATGGCAGCATCTGCGGGGTAATGCGATAGGCCGGGCTCAGCCAGTCGCCACCGTTGCGGGCGATCAACTCAAGCAATTGCGCCTTGTGCCTGCGCAGGCTGTCGATCACCCCGTCATCGAGCCCCTCATCGTCGCCCAGGATGATCAGGTCATCCTCTTCACGTTGAAGATGGATCGGGTGGGTCGAAAGAACTGCCATCAATTCGCTGAAGTGCATGGTGTGCCCTGCTTAAGATTCGAAAACAATGACGAAAAAGCCCGAATTCGCGTGTAACCGAAAAACCGGGCATCGAACGCCGGCGCATGCCTTCCATGGACAGAGGCGCCGCCGCCGACAGGTTCAAAAAGTGATGGGTTGAATGCCCGCCACAGGGCTCCCCACAGGGCAGGAAAACTAAAACATCCGCACTGAGGTGTATGTCATGGGAAGCCGGGACAATGGGGATGCCCAGCGGATAAACATGCGGGAGCCGGCTTGCCCGGCTCCCACGGTTAAAGGTTTATGCCTGCCAGATTGGCCACACCCAAGCGCCAAGGCGGGAGCCGCCCTGCCAAAGCACAACAGCTCCCACAGGGGAGCTGTTGTGCATCGCGTCAAATGCGCCGCTTGCGCTCAAGGGTCGGCACGCTGGATTGCGGCACCACCACGTGCTCCACCTGCCCCACCGCTGCCGCCATGGCTGCCAGCGTCGGTTGGGCGAGCAGCACGCGCAAGTCAGCGTCCAGCCCTTGCTTGCGCATCTGCTCGACCAGGCTGACCGCCAGCAACGAATGCCCACCCAGCTCGAAGAAGTGGTCATGACGCCCCACCCGTTCAACCTTGAGCACCGTTTGCCACAGCTGTGCCAATGCCACTTCCACCGGCCCCTCGGGCGCCTCGTAGGCACGGCTGAGCACCGCGTCCTGGTCCGGCGCCGGCAAGGCCTTACGGTCGACTTTGCCGTTGCCGGTCAGCGGCAGGCTGTCCAGTCGTACATAGGCGGCTGGCACCATGTACTCCGGCAACTGCCCCTGCAGGCGGGCGCGCAGAGCCTCGATATCCAGGCTTTCGCGTTCGGTAAAATAGGCCACCAGACGCTTGTGCCCTGGCTCGTCCTGGCGGGCCAGCACCACGGCATCCTTGACGCCGGGGCAGCCGGCCAAGCGGGTTTCGATCTCGCCCAGCTCGATACGGAAGCCACGGATCTTCACCTGTTGGTCGTTGCGCCCCTGATACTGCAACGTACCGTCGGCGCGCCAGGCCACCAGGTCGCCCGTGCGGTACATCAAGCCGCCGTCGCTGAACGGGTCGACGAGGAATTTCTCTGCCGTCAATTCAGGCCGGTTGAGGTACCCCAGCGCCACACCCTGCCCACCGATGTACAGCTCACCGGTCACCCCGACCGGCACGGGCTGCTGATGCGCATCAAGCACATAAGCGCGGCTGTTGCCGACCGGTTTGCCAATTGGAATGCTGCCCTCATCCGCCCGGGTGATCTCATGGGTGGTCGAGAAGGTCGTGGCTTCGGTCGGGCCATACCCGTTCAGCAGATGCCTAGGAGCACCGCCTTTGAGTACCCGGGCAATCACGCTCGGGTCCAGCACATCGCCGCCGACGATCAGGTAGCGCAGGCGCGCAAAGGCCTCCAGCAAACCCTCGGCGTATTGATGGAACAACCCGGCAGTCATCCACACCACGCTGACGTCCTGCTGCTGCAACAGGGCGGCAAACGCATGTTGCGTCAACAGCGTGTCCTGGTCGATCACCACCACCGCGCCGCCATTGAGCAACGGCGCCCAGACTTCCAGGGTGCTGGCATCAAACGCCGGGTTGGACGCGAACGCCACGCGGTCGTGCTGATTGAAATCGGCATAACCGTTATTGATCACCAGTCGTGTGATGGCTCGATGGGGCACCCGCACACCCTTGGGTGTACCGGTAGAGCCGGAGGTGTACATGATGTACGCCGCCGCCTCGCTACTGACCACCACCGCCGGCTGGTCATCAGGCAGTTGGCCCAAGTGGGCCTGATCCAGATCGAGCCGCTGCACCTGCAACGCCTTGCCCAGCCCGGCGTGGCTCAACAGCAACGTCGCCTGGCTGTCGCTGAGCATGAAGGCCTGGCGTTCGACGGGTGCATTGACGTCCAGCGGCACATACACCAGCGCGCATTTGCTCAGGGCCAGTTGGCTCACGAGCAGGTCAATCGAACGCTCCAGCAGCACGGCCACGCTTGACCCTTCCGGCATTCCCAGGCTGACCAGGTGATGGGCCAGACGGTT
This sequence comes from Pseudomonas sessilinigenes, assembly GCF_003850565.1. Taxonomy (NCBI): domain Bacteria; kingdom Pseudomonadati; phylum Pseudomonadota; class Gammaproteobacteria; order Pseudomonadales; family Pseudomonadaceae; genus Pseudomonas; species Pseudomonas sessilinigenes. The sequence goes on along the minus strand of NZ_CP027706.1, from coordinate 5,320,886 downwards.
AGCACGGGCGTTCAGTTCGGCATAGCTCACCTGTTGCTCGCCATGCACCGCCGCCACGGCCTGCGGCTGCGCCTGTGCCCACGACTCGAACACCTGGTGCACCGGCATGCTCGCCGGATAGTCACGTACGGTGGCATTGAATCCGTGCAGCACATGCCTGCGCTCCTCTGCGGGCAGGATCGACGGGTGCTGGAAAGCAGCATGGGGAGCCTGCTCCAGGGCATCGAGCAGATCGCCCAGCACCGTGGTCATGTACCCCAGCACGCGCTGTGCACCGACCGACTGCGGCGCCAGGGCATTGACCCGGAAGTCCTCGCCCACATCGTCCACCGAAAGAATCAACGGATAGCTGTCGACCCCTTCCCCGCCGATCATTTCGATCCCTTCCCAGGCCGCCCGGCTGGCGTCGCTGGCGCTGGCCGAACCATGACGGTAATTGAGCAAGGCACTGAACAACGGCGCCGGCGCGGCAACCCCACTGCAGCGTTGAGCCAGGGTCAATGACGCATGCTCATGGGCGAGCAACTGGCTCAAGGCGGCATGGGTACGCTTGACGGCCACCGACACACTGTCATCGGTCAGGCGCACACGCAGCGGCAACGTATTGATGAACATGCCCAGGGAGCGGTCGGCGCCTTCGCCGGCCTGCAAGCGACCGAGCAACACCGTGCCGAACACCACGTCGTCGCGTGACGACACCGCACCGACCACCTGCGCCCATGCCCAGTGATACAGGCTGGCCGCACTGACGCCCAGTTGCCGCGCCTGCTGGCGCAGGCGCTGGCTGAACGCCGCGCCCAGCCAGTGTTCGGCTTCTTCGCTAGGGTCCCGTGCGCTGTCGATGCGTTGCACGCCAAACGGCAGCGTCGGCTCGTCGACATCGCCGAGCATCTGGGTAAAGAACGCCTCGTGGGCCGCGCGGTCCTTGCCCTGCATGGCCTGAGCGACATAGTTGCGGTACGGCACCGAAGCCCCGAGTTGCGCCTCACAACCACTCATGTGCGCTTCGATTTCCGCCACCAGCACGCCCATGGACGTGGCGTCATTGACCAGGTGGTGGAAGCTGAGCATGCCGATCCAGCGCTGATGCTGCGGATCATGGGCGAAGCCCAGATGCATCATCGGTGCCTGGCGGATGTCCATGCGGTGACGCCCCAGGCTGAAGTGCTCGCGCAGCTGCGCCAGCACCTCGCCCGCTTGCGGGATGAACTCCTCAACCGTCAGTGGAGCCTCGCGCCAGACCACTTGCACCGGTGCTTCCAGTTGCGCCCAGAACAGGCTGGTACGCAGGATGTCATGGCGTGCGATCACCCGTTGCAGGGCCTGGGCAAACCCTTCCAGGCGCTGGCGGCTGTCGAATGCGAACAGCGCATGTTGCTGGTACGGGTCGCCCTGTTCGGCGCTGATATGGTGGTACAACAAGCCCTCCTGCAGCGGTGCCAGGGCATAGATGTCCTGCACGTTGGCCACGCCGCCCGGGACACTGGCGACAATTCGCTCGATACTCGCCTGATCCAGTGTGGCCAGGGGCAGCAGGTCCGGGGTGATCTGCGTGCAATCCGGCTCGATCCGATTGCGCGGCACCGCCACTTCGTGACCGGCACCCACGGAAGCAGCGAGCGCTGCCAGGGTTGGCTGACTGAACAGCACGCGTACATCGGCCTGCAAACCGGCCTGGCGCATGCGTTCCACCAGGCCCACCGCCAGCAATGAATGCCCGCCCAGTTCGAAGAAGTTGTCGTGACGACCCACCTGCTCCAGCTTCAGCACTTCGGCCCAGATCTGCGCCAGGGTGGTTTCCACTTCCCCTTCAGGTGCCTCATAGCCACGGCTGATCAGCGCATCCAGCCCCGGTTCCGGCAGCGCCCGGCGGTCGAGCTTGCCATTGGCGGTGAGCGGCATATGGTCGAGCCGCACATAGGCGCTCGGCACCATGTACTCGGGCAATTGCGCCTGCAACCAACTGCGCAAGTCTTCGATCGACACGGCTTGCGTCTCGGTGAAGTAAGCGACCAGGCGCGCCTCGCGCGCCAGTACCACGGCTTCGCGAACCTGGGCATGCTCGCCCAGTCGGGTTTCGATTTCGCCCAGCTCGATACGCACACCGCGGATCTTCACCTGGTCATCGTTACGCCCCAGGTAATCCAGTGTGCCGTCCGGCAACCAGCGCGCCAGGTCGCCGGTGCGGTACATACGCGCCTGCGGGTCGTGGCTGAACGGATCCTTGAGGAAGCGCTCGGCGGTCATTTGCGCACGGTTCAGGTAACCGCGCGCCACCCCGGCCCCGGCCACGTACAGCTCGCCGGCAACACCGACGGGCACTGGCTGTTGATGCGCGTCCAGCAGGTACACCTGGGTGTTGGCCACCGGCCTGCCGATATGCAGCGCCTGGCCGGCCTCGACCACACCGGAGGTGGCGACAACCGTGGCCTCGGTCGGGCCATAGTTGTTGACCAGTTTGAAGCGCTGTGGCGTGTGGAACTGACGCAGGCGGTCGCCACCGACCAACAGGGTCTTGAGGGTCGGGTGTTGCAGGTTCTGGCTGAAGGCGTACTCCGCCACCGGCGTGGGCAGGAAGCTCACGTCCAGCGGCTGCGCCAGCCACCACTTGAGCAGCGCATCAATGTCTTCGCCGCCCTCCCGGGCCGGTGGCAAGTGCAGGGTGGCGCCCACGCACAGGGCTGGCCAGATTTCCCAAGCCATGGCGTCAAAACCGAACCCGGCAACGCTGGAGGTGTGGCTCCCGTGTCGCAGCTCAAACGTGTCGCAGTGCCAGTTCACCAGGTTTTCCAGGGTCTGGTGCTCAACCATCACGCCCTTGGGCAGCCCGGTCGATCCGGAGGTGTAGATCACGTACGCCAGGTGCGCCGGGGTGAGCCCGCTGACCTGCGGGTTACCCTTCGACGGCCCTTGCCACAGGCGACTGTCCAGCTCCAGCACTGGCGCGGTCACGGTCGGCAGGCGCTGCGCCAGGGCGGGCTGCATCAGTACGGCCACGGGTGTGCTGTCCTCCAGCAGGTAACTCAAGCGTTCGGCCGGGTGCGCCGGGTCGATCGGCACATAGCACGCGCCCGCCTTGAGAATCGCTACCAGCCCGACCAGCATTTCCAGGCTGCGCCGCGCGCAGATGGCCACGCGGTCGTCGGGCTGCACGCCCAGTTCGATCAACTGGTGCGCCAGCTGATTGGCCTGCCGGTTCAACTCGCTGTACGTCAGGCTTTGGCCCTGGTACACCACGGCCAGCGCGTGGGGGTACAGCTCGACCTGGGTTTCAAAGCGCTGGTGAAGGGTGTGCCCGACGGGGAAGTCGATCTGCGTGGCGTTGAAACCGCTCAACAATTGCTGGCGTTCATGAGCCGGCAGGATCGACAGGTGATGCATCGGCGTGTCCGCCGCGTGCTCCAGAGCCTGTACCAGGCCCTCGACCACACCCACGACATAGTCGCAGATGCGCTGCGCGCCCACCGAGGCCACCACCAGCGCGCTGAGGCTGAACGCTTGGCCTTGATCGTTGACGCTCAAGGTCAGCGGATAGTTGCTGTGTTCCTGTGCCTGCAACAGTTGCATGCCTTGCCAGGCCTCGGCTTCGGCACCGGACACCGGTGCGCCATGGCTGTGGCGATAGTTGAGCAAGGCACTGAACAGCGCCGTGGATTGCGCGACGCTGCTGCAGCGTTGCGCCAGGGCCAGCGAGGCATGCTCGTGGGCGAGCAGGCCGTTGAGCCGTGCATGGGTGGCCTTGAGCGCAGCCTGCACGCCGACACCTCCCAGGTCGACACGCAACGGCAGGGTATTGATAAACATCCCCAGCGCCCGCTCCGCCCCGTCGCCGCCTTGCATGCGGCCCATCAACACCGTGCCGAACACCACGCGCTCGGTACTCGACACCACACCCAGCACCTGAGCCCACGCCAGGTGGAACAGGCTGGCGGGGCTGACGCCCAGTTGCCGCGTCTGCACGCGCAGGCGCCGACTCAGCCCGGCGTCAAGCGGCATATAGGCTTCCTCTACCGGCTCGTCATCGGCAATCCCTTGCAGACCAAAGGCCAGGGTTGGCTCCTCAATGTCCGCCAGCTGTTCGCGGAAGAACCGCTCGTGCGCCTGCTCGCCCTGCCCCAGGCGGGTTTGCGCCACATAGTTGCGGTACGGCACCGGGGCCTGCAGCTGTGCCGTCTCGCCCATGAGGAAGGCTTGCATTTCCTGCTGCACCACCTCCATGGCCACGTGATCGAGGATCATGTGATGGAACAACAGCGTGGCGACCACGCGGCCATCGGTGGCCTCTTCGGCATACAGCAGCTGCATCATCGGCGCCTGGGTCAGGTCCAGGCGTGGCTGCCGGATATCCGGCGACGCACGCTGCACCGACAGCCGCGCAGTGCGCCACACCACCTGCATCGGTTGTTGCAGGCCCTCCCAAACCACGCTGGTGCGCAGGATGTCATGGCGTTCGATCACCTGTTGCAGCGCTGCGCTGAACGCGTGCAAGCGCTCGACGTGCTCGAAGGCGTAGCGCAATTGCATGACGTAAGGGTCGCCGTGCACCGCGCTGAGGTGGTGATAGAGGATGCCTTCCTGCAACGGTGCCAACGGGTAGATGTCCTGCACGTTGGCCGCGCCACCGCTGACTGTGGCGACGATGCGCTCGATGCTCGCCTGGTCAAGGGTGGCCAGCGGCAACATCGACGGCGTAATGCGGGTGCAGTCGGCCGGGATCAGGTTGGCCGGTACCGCCTGCTCTTCGCTCGCCCCCACCGATGCGGCCAGCGCCGCCAGGGTCGGCTGATTGAACAAGGTGCGCACGTCCGCCTTCAAGCCGGCTTCACGCATGCGGCCCATCAGGTTGACCATCAACAGCGAATGGCCGCCCAGTTCAAAGAAGTGGTCGTGACGCCCGACTTGCTCCACCTCGAGCAGTTCGCACCAGAGCCGCGCCAGGGTGACTTCCGTCTCGCCCACCGGTGCCTCGTACTCGCGCACCAGCACCGACGTGCTGTCCGGGTCCGGCAGCGCCTGGCGATCGACCTTGCCGTTGGGGCTCAGGGGGAGCGCGTCCAGCAGCACATACGCCTGGGGCACCATATAGCTCGGCAACTGTGCTTGTACCTGCGCTCGCAAGGCCTGGATGTCCAGGCTCGACGGCGCGCGGCAATAAGCGATCAGGCGCTCGTTGCGCACCAGCACCACGGCCTCCTGCACCTCGGCATGGGCGACCAGGCACGCCTCGATTTCACCCAGTTCGATGCGCAAGCCGCGCAGCTTGATCTGGTCGTCGTTACGGCCCAGGTATTCGATATTGCCGTCGGCCAGGTAACGCACCAGGTCGCCGGTTTTGTACAAGCGCCCGCCCGGGTTGAACGGGTCGGCCAGGAAGCGTTCGGCGGTCAGGTCATCGCGCCCCAGGTAACCGCGAGCCACCCCGGCACCACCGATGTACAGCTCACCGGCGACACCCAGCGGCAGCAGCTGCAGGTGCGCGTCGAGGACATAAGCGCGGGCGTTGGCGATGGGTTTGCCGATTGGCACCGCATCGAGCGGGCCTGGGTCATTGAAGGTCCAGGACGTGCTGTCGATGGTCGCTTCCGTCGGCCCGTACAGGTTGACGATGCCGTGGGTGGTCAGTGCACGGGCCTGCATGGCCAACTGCGGGTCAAGGGCTTCACCGCCGCTGAACAGGTAGCGGCAGCGCACGCCCGTCTCGGGCAATTGCACCAGCAGGCGCAACAGGCTCGGCACGAACTGGGCAATACTCACGCCCTGCTCCACCAGCGTACGCGCCATGTGCTCGACATCCCGCGAGGCTTCAGCCGGCAGCAAGACCAGCCGCGCACCGATGGCCAACGGTGTCCAGATTTCCCAAACCGACGCGTCGAACGCCACCGAGGTCCGTTGCAGGAAGCGGTCTGTGGCATCAAAACCAAAGGCATGGGTTTGCCAGCTGATGTGGTTGACCAGCGAGCCGTGTTCCACCATCACGCCTTTGGGGCGGCCGGTGGAGCCTGAGGTGAAGATCACATAGGCCAGGTCATGGGCCGTGGCCAGGGCGGGCGGATTGTCGAGCGGCTGCCCTGCCAAAGCGGCATCCGCCAGGTCAATCAGCGGCATGGCCGTATCGCCCAGCGCGCCACGGCTGGCGTCCTGCACCAGCACTGCCAGCGGCTGGCTATCCTGCAGGGCGAACGCCAGGCGTTGCGCCGGGTATTCGGGGTCCAGCGGCACATAGGCAGCCCCGGACTTGAGGATGCCCAGCAAGCCGACAATCAGCTCCAGGCTGCGTGGCATGCAGATCGCCACGCAGCTATTGGCGCCTGCGCCAAGGCTGCGCAAATAATGGGCGACGCGGTTGGCCTGCTCGTTCAGGTCGCGGTAGCTCAACTGCTGGTCGCCCAGCACCACCGCAATCGCCGCCGGGGCCCGAGTGGCCTGGGCCTCGATCATCTGCACCACGGTGGTATCGCGCGGGTAAGCGGCGTCGGTGGCGTTAAACCCGAGCAGGGTCTCGCGCTCGGCGGCGGGCAATACCGACAGTTGCGGCAAGGCCGTGCGAGGCGCCATTTCCAGTGCATTGGCCAGGTTATCCAGGCTGATCAGCAGGTAGTCCAGCAGGCGCTGCGCACCGATTGCCCGCGGTGCGCGCGCGGTCAGGCGGAACTCACTGCCCAGGTCATCGACTTCCAGCACCAGCGGGTAGCTGACGATGCTGTCGCTTTCCAGCCCGACGATACCTTCCCAGGCCTGTTGGCTGTGTTCATCAGCGGCCGTGATATGGCGGTAATTGAGCAGGCTGTTGAACAGCGGCGTTGGCGCGGCCACCGCGCTGCAGCGTTGCGCCAGGCTTAACGGCGCGTGCTCATGGGCCAGCAATGCCGACAACCCGGCGTGGGTGTGCTTGAGTGCTGCCTTGACCTGCAGGCCGGCCATTTTCACGCGTAACGGCAAGGTGTTGATAAACATGCCCAAGGCCCGGTCGGCGCCCTCACCGGCTTGCAGACGGCCCAGCAGTACGGTGCCGAACACCACGTCATCCTGGCCCGACACGGCGCCCAGGATTTGTGCCCACGCCAGGTGATACAGGCTGGCCGCACTCACCCCGGCCAAACGTGCCTGGGCCCGGATACGCAGCCCCAGCGCTGCCGGCACGTTGCCGAGCACTTGCTCGCTGCTCGCGGCGTCCATGGTGTCGAGCAAGCCGAACGCCAGGGTCGGCTGGTCAAAGTCGCCGAGCATGTCGCGGAAAAACGCTTCATGGGCGGCGCGATCCTTGCCTTGACGGGTTTGCGCCACGTAGTTGCGATACGGCACGCTGGCGGGCAACCGGTGCTGCTGGTCGAGCATATGCGCTTCGATTTCCGCCGTCAGCACACCCAGCGAAGCGGCGTCATTGACCAGGTGATGGAAGACCAGCATGCCGATCCAGCGTTGCTGGCGGGGGTCATGGGCGACCCCAAGGTGCATCATCGGCGCGCGGCGCAGGTCCAGCGGGAAACGGCTCGGGTCGAGTTGTTCACGCACTTGCGCAGCCACGTCGCCGTCTTCATCCACATTCAATGATGTGAGCCCCAGCGGCGCCTCGCGCCAGACCACCTGCACCGGCGTTTCCAGGCCGTCCCAGACCAGGGCGGTCCGCAGGATATCGTGACGGGCAATCACTGCCTGCAAGGCCTGGGCAAATGCATCCAGGCGCTCGCGACTGTCAAATGCAAACAGCGCGTGCTGCTGGTATGGATCGCCGTGGCTGGCGGTGACGTGGTGATACAACAGGCCTTCCTGCAACGGTGCCAGCGCATAGATATCCTGCACGTTGGCCACGCCGCCCGGTACACCGGCGACCACACGATCAATGCCCGCCTGGTCCAGGTTGGCCAAGGGCAGCATGTCAGGCGTGATGCGCTCACAGCCCAGGCCGATGCGATTGGCCGGTGCCGCGGTCATGCGCCCGTTATCGACGGCCGCCGCCAAAGCGGCGAGTGTCGGCTGGCTGAACAGGACCCGCACATCGGCGCTGAGCTCGACCTGGCGCATCCGCTCGATCAGGCTGACCGCCAATAGCGAATGGCCGCCCAGTTCGAAGAAGTTGTCGTGGCGCCCGACTTGCTCAACCTTGAGCACATCGGCCCAGATCTGCGCCAACAGGGTTTCGATTTCCCCCTGGGGCGCTTCGTAGCCACGGCTGAGCAGTGCGTCCTGATCCGGCGCTGGCAAAGCCTTGCGGTCGACTTTGCCGTTGTTGGTCAGCGGCAGGCTGTCCAGACGTACGTAGGCGGCCGGAACCATGTAGTCCGGAAGTTGATCGTGCAAATGATCGCGCAGCGCTTCGATTTCCACTCGGCTGCGTTCAGTGAAGTAGGCCACCAGGCGCTTGTGCCCTGGTTCATCCTGACGGGCCAGTACCACCACGTCCTTGACCTGGGGGTGTTCGCCCAGGCGCGCTTCGATCTCGCCCAGTTCGATACGGAAGCCGCGAATCTTCACCTGCTGGTCGTTACGCCCCAGGTACTGCAGGGTGCCATCGGCACGCCAGGCCACCAGGTCGCCGGTGCGGTACATCAGGCCGCCGTCGTTGAACGGGTCGACCAGGAAGGCGTGGGCCGTCAGGTCGGTACGGTTCAGATAACCCAGGGCCACGCCCTGGCCGCCGATGTACAGTTCGCCCGCGACACCCACCGGCACCGGTTGCTGACGGGCATCCAGCACGTAGGCCCGGCTATTGCCGACCGGCTTGCCGATCGGGATGCTGCCCTCGTCCGCACGCAGAATTTCATAGGTGGTCGAGAAGGTAGTGGCTTCGGTGGGGCCGTAGCCGTTCAGCAGGTGCTGCGGTGCGCCGTCCTTAAGCACGCGGGCGATCACGCTTGGGTCCAGCACATCGCCGCCGACAATCAGGTAGCGCAGTTGCGGGAATACCGGCAGCAAACCTTCGGCGTATTGATGGAACAGGCCAGCGGTCATCCACAGCACGCTGACCGACTGCTCTTGCAGCAAGGTGGCGAAGGCCTCACGGGACAACAGCGTGTCCTGATCAACCACCACCACTGCGCCGCCGTTGAGCAACGGTGCCCACACGTCCAGAGTGCTGGCGTCGAACGCCGGGTTGGAGGCGAACGCCACGCGGTCCTGCGGGTTGAATTCGGCATAACCGTTGTTGATCACCAACCGTGTGATCGCTCGGTGAGGCACCAGCACGCCTTTCGGCGTACCGGTGGAGCCGGAGGTGTACATGATGTAGGCCGCGGTTTCCGACGACTGCTCCAGGGCCGGGTTGTGCTCGGATTCCGTGCTCAGATCGAGGCTGTCCAGGTCCAGACGATGGCCAGCCACCTCGGTTGTGCTGGTGGTCAACACCCAGCGGGCGCCGCTGTCTTCGATCATGAAGGCTTGGCGATCCGTCGGCGCATTCACATCCAGCGGTACATACACCGCCGCGCACTTGCTGATCGCCAACTGCGCCATCAGCAAATCCAGGGAGCGTTCCAGCAGGATTGCCACCCGCTCACCCGGTGCTGCGCCGAGCTCCAGCAGGTGGTGGGCCAGTTGGTTGGCCCGCGCATTCAGTTCACCATAGGTCAGTGAAACTGCACCCTGCACCGCCGCCACGGCGTGCGGGGTTGCCGCTGCCTGCTGCTGGAACACGTCGTGCACGGTCTGCCCGTCGGGATAGGCACGTGCCGTGGCGTTGAATGCCTGCAGCACTTGCCGCGCTTCTTCCTCCGGCAACACCGTGACGTGCTCCAACGGCAGCTGCGGCGTCTGCTCCAGTGCCTGCACCAAGTGCGTGACGGCGGTCAGCAGGTAGTCACAAATGCGGCGCGCCTCAATCGGCGAGACCACCAGCGCGCTGAGATTGAACTGCTCGCCCAGGTCATCGACGCTCAGGGTGATGGGGTAGTTGGTGCGTTCTTCGGCGTGCAGCAGGTACATGCCGTGCCACGCCTGGTCCATCTCCACCGCGTCTTCGACCCCGGCACTGTGGCGGTAGTTGAGCAAGGCATTGAACAACGGCGTGGTGGCCGCGACCCCGCTGCAACGCTGGGCCAGGGCCAGTGAGGCATGTTCATGCCCCAGCAATGCCGTGAGCCGCGCATGGGTGGACTTGACCGCCCCCTGCACGCTGACCTGTGCCACGTCCACGCGCAGCGGCAAGGTATTGATAAACATCCCCAGCGCCCGGTCCGCCCCCTCGCCGCCTTGCATGCGCCCCAGCAGCACGGTGCCGAACACCACATTCTGACGACCCGACAGCGTGCCCAATACACGGGCCCAGGCCAGGTGGAACAAACTGGCGGCACTCACGCCGGCCTGACGCGCCTGCTCACGCAGCCGCAGGCTGAGGTCGACGTCCAGCAAGTGCGTGGCCTCGCCCACACCGTGACCTTCGCCCTGCACATCCTGCAGGCCGAACGGCAAGGTGGGCTCATCGAGGGTACCGAGCATCTCGCGGAAAAACGCCTCGTGCTCCGCTTCGCTGCTGCCCAGCCGGGCCTGCGCCACATAATTGCGGTAAGGCACGGCATGCCCCAGCGCCTCGCCGTGGCCCAGCAGGATCTTGCGCATTTCCTGCTGCACGGTATCGAGCGCGGTGTGGTCCATGACCAGGTGATGGAACATCAGCACCGCGACGATGCGCCGGTTGGCCGGGTCCTGGGCGTAGACCATGCGCATCAAGGGGGCCTGAGTCAGGTCGAGGCGATAGTGACGGGCGTCGAAACGCTCGCGCAGTTGCGCCAGCACGTCACCTGCCGCTGGGTCGCATACGACCTCCTGCACCACCAGTCGGGCCTTGCGCCACACCACTTGCATCGGGCTTTCCAGACCTTCCCAGACCAGACCGGTACGCAGGATGTCATGCCGGTCGATGACCGCTTGCAGCACATCGGCGAAGACCTGGAAACGCTCAAGGTTGTCGAAGCCGTAGCTTGATTGCAGCAGGTAAGGGTCGCCTTCGTCGGTACGGATATGGTGGTAAAGCACCCCTTCCTGCAACGGCGCCAAGGGATAAATATCCTGCACATTGGCCACGCCGCCCGGTACCGAGGCGACAATGCGGTCGATGCCGGCCTGGCTCAGTTGGGCCAGCGGTAACAGTGCCGGGGTGATGCGCTCGCAGTCAGGGGTAATCAGGTTGGCCGGTACGGCCACCTCGCGTCCGCTGCCAACCGCAGCCGCCAGCGCGGCCAGGGTTGGCTGGCGGAACAACACGCGCACATCGGCGCTGAGCTCGACCTGACGCATCCGCTCGATCAGGCTCACCGCCAATAACGAGTGGCCACCGAGTTCGAAGAAATTGTCGTGGCGCCCTACTTGCTCGACCTTGAGCACATCGGCCCAGATCTGCGCCAGCAGGGTTTCGATTTCGCCTTGGGGCGCTTCGTAGCCACGGCTGAGCAGTGCGTCCTGATCCGGCGCCGGCAAGGCCTTGCGGTCGACTTTGCCGTTGTTGGTCAGCGGCAGGCTGTCCAGGCGCACATACGCGGACGGGACCATATAGTCCGGCAGCTGGTCATTCAGATAGTCGCGCAGGGTTTCGATGTTGATGGTTTCGCGTTCGGTGAAATAAGCCACCAGGCGCTTGTGCCCCGGCTCATCCTGACGCGCCAGTACCACCACGTCCTTGACCTGCGGGTGTTCGCCCAGGCGCGCTTCGATCTCACCCAGTTCGATACGGAAACCACGGATCTTCACCTGCTGGTCGTTACGCCCCAGGTACTGCAAGGTGCCGTCGGCACGCCAGGCCACCAGGTCTCCGGTGCGGTACATCAGGCCGCCGTCGTTGAACGGGTCGACCAGGAACGCATGGGCCGTAAGGTCGGTACGGTTCAGATAACCCAGGGCCACGCCCTGGCCGCCAATGTACAACTCGCCGGCGACACCCACTGGCACCGGCTGCTGACGGGCATCCAGCACATAGGCGCGGCTGTTGCCGACCGGCTTGCCGATGGGAATGCTGCCCTCGTCCGCACGCTGGATTTCATAAGTGGTCGAGAAGGTGGTGGCTTCGGTGGGGCCATAGCCGTTGAGCAGGTGCTGCGGTGCGCCGTCCTTGAGTACGCGAGCGATCACGCTTGGGTCCAGCACATCGCCGCCGACAATCAGGTAGCGCAGTTGCGGGAATACCGGCAACAGGCCCTCGGCGTATTGATGGAACAGGCCAGCGGTCATCCACAACACGCTGATTGACTGCTCTTGCAGCAAGGTGGCGAAGGCATCGCGTGACAACAACGTGTCCTGATCAACCACCACCACTGCGCCGCCGTTGAGCAACGGTGCCCACACGTCGAGGGTACTGGCATCGAAAGCCGGGTTGGAGGCGAACGCCACGCGGTCCTGCGGGTTGAATTCGGCATAACCGTTGTTGATCACCAGCCGCGTGATCGCCCGGTGCGGCACCAGCACGCCTTTCGGAGTGCCGGTGGAACCGGAGGTGTACATGATGTACGCCGCAGTTTCCGACGACTGTTCCAGGCTCGGGTTGTGCTCGGATTCCGCGCTCAGGTCGAGGCGGTCCAGGTCCAGACGATGGCCAGCCACCTCGGTCGCGCTGGTGGTCAGCACCCAGCGGGCGCCGCTGTCTTCAATCATGAAGGCTTGGCGATCTGCCGGGGCGTTCACGTCCAGCGGTACATATACCGCTGCGCACTTGCTGATCGCCAACTGCGCCACCAGCAAATCCAGGGAACGCTCCAGCAGGATTGCCACCCGCTCACCCGGCGCTGCGCCGAGGCCCAGCAGGTGGTGGGCCAGGCGGTTGGCGCGGTTGTTCAGTTCACCATAGGTCAGTCGCTGCCCATCCTGCACTGCGGCCAGTGCCTGAGGCTGCGTGGCCACGAGCGCTTCGAAAACCCCGTGCACCGTCAGCGCGGCAGGATACGCCCGTGTGGTGGAGTTAAAGGTCTGCAGCACCTGTTCGCGTTCAGTCGCCGGCAATATCGCCAGGGCCTGCAGCGCCGTGGTCGATGACTGCTCCAGCGCCTGCACCAACTGCTCCAGCGCCTGGTGTACAAAGCCGCACACCCGTTGCGCGCCGATCTGAGCCAGAGTCAGTACGGTCAAGCTGAAACCGTCACCCCACTCGTCCACGTTCAAGGTCAGCGGGTAGTTGGTGCGCTCCTCACCGCCGAGCCCTTCCATACCCTGCCAGGCTTGCTGGACTTGCTCGGAGCCCTCGGCCACGGCGCTGTGCCGGTAGTTCAGCAATGCACTGAACAACGGCAAGGGCGCGGTCACCTGGCTGCAGCGTTGCGCCAAGGCCAGCGACGCGTGTTCATGCCCCAGCAACGCGCTGAGGCGCACATGGGCCTGGCGCACGCCGGCACGGGCATCGCGGTGGTCGATATCAAGACGCAGGGGCAAGGTATTGATAAACATGCCCAATGCCCGTTCCGCGCCTTCACCGCCGAGCATTCGGCCCATCAGGACGGTGCCGAACACCACGTTCTGCTGGCCGGTCGCGGCCGCGAGCACCTGTGCCCAGGCCAGGTGAAACAGGCTGGCGGCACTGACGCCAAGCTGACGCAACTGGCCACGCAGGCGCCGATCGAGTTCGGCATCGACCACCAGGTGCGCTTCTTCGATATGTTGGGCATCGCCTTGCACATCTTGCAGGCCGAAGGGCAAGGTCGGGGTATCGATATCCCCGAGCAGCTCGCGAAAGAACGCCTCATGCTCCTGCTCGCTGACACCCAGGCGCGCCTGGGCCACGTAATTGCGATAAGGCACCGGTTCGGCCAGTTGCACAGCCGGGTCCACCAGGTAGGCCTGCATTTCCTGGCTGACCACCTCCAGCGCGGTATGGTCCAGGGCGATGTGGTGGAACAGCAGAATCGCCGCCACACGCTGCCGGGCCGGGTCCTGGGCATACACCAGTTGCATGAGCGGCGCGCTGGCCAGGTCGAGACGATGTTGGCGGGCCCCAAACCGTTGCTCAAGCTGGGCCATCACATCGTCGCCTGTCTCTTCCAGCGGCACCTCTTGCACATCCAACTCAGCCTTGCGCCACACCACTTGTACCGGGGCCGGCAGGCCTTCGAGCACAATCGCGGTGCGCAGGATGTCGTGTCGATCGATCACGCGCTGCAGCGCCTGGGTAAATGCCTGCAAACGCTGCATGTCGGCAAAGCTGAAGCGCGCCTGCAGCAGGTACGGATCACCCTGCTCGGCGCTGAGGTGATGGTACAGAATGCCTTCCTGCAGCGGGGCCAGCGGGTAGATGTCCTGCACGTTGGAGGCGCCACCCGGTACGCTGTCGACAATCCGGTCAAGGCTGGCCTGGTCGAGGCTGACCAGTGTCAGCAGGTCCGGGGTAATGCGCGTGCACCCGGGCTGAATGCGGTTGGGCTCGACCGTCACTTCACGGCTGTGGCCAACGGCAGCGGCCAATGCTGCCAGGGTTGGCTGGTTGAACAGCACGCGCACGTCGGCCTGCAAGCCCGCCTGGCGCATGCGGCTGATCAGGCCGACCGCGAGCAACGAATGCCCGCCAAGTTCGAAGAAATGATCATGGCGGCCCACGCGCTCGACCTTGAGCACTTCGGCCCAAATCTGTGCGAGTGCGACTTCCACCTCACCCACCGGCGCCACGTAGTCACGGCTCAGTTGTGCGCTTTGATCCGGTTCCGGCAGCGCCTTGCGGTCCAGCTTGCCGTTGGCCGTCAGCGGCAGGTTGTCCAGGTGCATGTAGGCCGCCGGGACCATCGCGTCCGGCAATTGGGCTTGCAGGTAGCGGCGCAGCTGCTCGATATCCAGCGCCTGACGCGCGGTGAAGTACGCGATCAGACGTCCGTCGCGGGCAATCACCACAGCCTCGCGCACATCGGGATGTCCGCCCAGGCAGGTCTCGATTTCGCCGAGTTCGATCCGCACACCGCGGATTTTCACTTGGTCGTCGTTACGCCCCAGGTAGTCAAGGCGGCCGTCAGCCAACCAGCGCACCAGGTCGCCGGTGCGGTACATGCGCGCCTGCGGGTCGGTGCTGAAGGGGTCTTTCAGAAAGCGTTCGGCGGTCATTTGCGCACGGTTCAGGTAACCGCGGGCCACCCCGGCACCGCCCACATAGAGTTCACCGGCGACGCCCAGCGGCACCGGCTTGAGTTGTGCGTCGAGCACGTACACCTGGGCATTGGCCACCGGCTTGCCGATGTGCAGGGGCTGCCCGGCTTCGATCACGCCGGAGGTCGCTACAATCGTCGCTTCGGTCGGGCCGTAGTTGTTGACCAGGGTGAAGCGCTGCGCCTGGGTGAACTGGCGCAGGCGGTCGCCGCCGATCAACAGGGTCTTGAGGGTCGGGTGTTGCAGGTTCTGGCTGAAGGCGTATTCAGCCACCGGCGTAGGCAGGAAACTGACGTCCAGCGGCTGGGCCAGCCACCAGGTGAGCAGCGCATCGATGTCTTCGTTGCCCTGCGCCGCCGGTGGCAGATGCAAGGTGGCGCCCACGCACAGCGCCGGCCAGACTTCCCAGGCCATCGCGTCAAAACCAAATCCGGCGACGCTGGACGTGTGGCTGCCGGCGTTGAGGTTGAAGGCCTCGCAATGCCAGTTCACCAGGTTGTCGAGGGTCTGGTGCTCAACCATCACGCCCTTGGGCAAACCCGTGGAACCGGAGGTGTAGATCACATACGCCAGGTGTGCCGGGGTCAGGCCGGCAATCTGTGGGTTGGCGCGCGCGGGGCCTGCCAGCAACAGGCGGTCAAGTTCGAGTACCGGTACGCTCATCGCTGGCAAGCGCCCGGTCAGCCCCGGTTGCACCAGCACCACCACCGGGGCGCTGTCTTCGAGCAAGTAGCCGATGCGGTCCGGTGGATGGGCCGGGTCGACGGGTACGTAGGCCGCGCCGGCCTTGAGGATGGCGACCAGACCCACCAGGGTTTCCAGGCTGCGACGCGCACAGATCGCCACGCGATCGTCCGGCTGCACGCCCAGTTCGATCAGGCGATAAGCCAGGTGGTTGGCTTGCTGGTTCAGTTCGGCATAGCTCAGCGTCTGGCCCTCGTACACCACCGCAGGCGCCTCGGGGCTGCGTTCTGCCTGCTGTTCGATACGCTGGTGAATGGTCAAACCGCGTGGGTAGTCGGCATGGGTCTGGTTGAAACCTGCCAGCACCTGTTGGCGCTCGGCATCCGGCAACACCGACAGCAGGTTGACGGGAGCCTGCGGGTTTTGCTCCAGCGCCTGGATCAGATGGTCCAGGGCGGTATGCATGTAGCCGCAGAAGCGTTGTGCGCCCAGCACCGGCAAGGCCTGAACGGTAAAGGAAAAACCGTCGCTGTACTCATCGACGCTCAGTGTTAGTGGGTAGTTGGTGCGTTCTTCGGTATGGAAGAATTCGATGCCGCGCCAGGCCTTTTCGGCCTCGTCACTGGTGTGGGCCACCGTACTGTGACGATAGTTGAGCAAGGCACTGAACAAGGGTTGCGGTGCGGCGACGCCACTGCAGCGTTGCGCCAGCACCAACGGTGCATGCTCGTGACCGAGCAATGCGGTCAGCCGTGCATGGGTGGCCTTGAGCGCCGCCTGGGCGCCTTGTTCAGCGATATCCACCCGCAGCGGCAAGGTATTGATGAGCATGCCCAGCGCGTGCTCGGCGCCCTCGCCTGCCTCCATGCGCCCCAGGAACACCGTACCGAACACCACGCGCTGTTTGCCGGTGACGGCCGCCAGCACTTGCGCCCAGGCCAGGTGGCACAGGCTCGCGGTACTCACGCCCTGCTGACGGGCCTGTGCACGCAGGCGCAGGCCCAACGTCGGCGCGACGGCCAACACGGCCTCCTCCAGGGCATTGCCATCGCCCTGCACATCTGCCAGGCCGAACGGCAGTGTCGGCTCGTCCACCTCGCCGAGCATGTCGCGAAAGAACGCTTCGTGCTGTTGTTCAGTTACGCCCAGGCGCGCCTGCGCCACGTAATTGCGGTACGGCACCGGTTTGCCCAGTTGCGCGGCGTGGCCCAGCAGGTATTGCTGGATTTCATGCTGCACCACGGCCAGCGCGGCATGGTCGGAGATGATGTGATGCAACATCAGCAAGGCCAGCCAACGCCCATTCTGTGGGTCATGGGCATAGGCGATGCGGATCAGCGGTGCCTGGCTGATGTCGAGGCGAAAGTGCCGGGTGTCGAAACGCTGCTCCAGTTGCTGGCGAATATCACCGTCAGCCGGGTCCAGCACGAGCTCTTCAACCTGCAACTGGGCCTGGCGCAGCACGACTTGGTGGGGCTCGTCGAGCCCGTCCCAGATGACGGCGGTCCGAAAGCTGTCATGCCGATCAATCACGCATTGCAGGGCCTGGCTGAAATCGTCCAGGCACTGGCGGTTATCCATGCCGATGACGCATTGCAGCACGTAGGGATCGCCCTGCTGCGCCGACAGGTGGTGGAACAGAATCCCCGATTGCAGCGGCGCCAGCGGGTAGATGTCCTGGATGTTGGCGGCCCCGCCGGGAATGTTCGCGACGATAAGGTCGATGGCCGCCTGGTCGAGTGTGGTCAGCGTCAGCATGTCCGGCGTGATCCGCGTGCAACCGGCGACGATGCGGTTGGCCGGAATGTCCACCTGCCCGGCGCGCTGTGCCGTGTACTGCCCGGCATTGATCAAGGCGATCAGCGCCGCCTTATGCTCACGCAGCGAGGCGAGCACACTCGGCTCCTTCAGTGCCTGCTTGTTGCCCTGTACGACGAGCTGGTCACCCTTGACGGAGAGCTGAACGTCTTTTTCTTTTAATGTCGCCAACAGTTCGAGAACACTCACAGGACCATCTCCATTCTTTCGGTAATTTCGGCGTATTCCCAGAGCGTGGGTTGCTCGAACAGCGCCTTGACGTTCGCATCGATGCCATCCTGGCGTAACCGCCCGATCAGGCTGACAGCCAGCAGTGAGTGGCCGCCCAGTTCAAAGAAGTTGTCGTGACGACCGACTTGCTCCACCTCGAGCAATTCGCACCAGAGCCGTGCCAGGGCGATTTCCGTCTCGCCCACCGGTGCCTCGTACTCGCGCACCAGCACCGACGTGCTGTCCGGGTCTGGTAGCGCCTGGCGATCCACCTTGCCGTTGGGGCTCAGGGGCAGCGCGTCCAGCAGCACATACGCCTGGGGCACCATGTAGCTCGGCAACTGTGCTTGGACCTGCGCTCGCAAGGCCTGGATGTCCAGGCTCGACGGCGCGCGGCAGTAAGCGATCAAACGCTCGTTGCGCACCAGCACCACGGCCTCCTGCACCTCGGCATGGGCGACCAGGCACGCCTCGATTTCACCCAGTTCGATGCGCAAGCCGCGCAGCTTGATCTGATCGTCGTTACGGCCCAGGTATTCCAGCGTGCCGTCGGCCAGGTAACGCACCAGGTCGCCGGTTTTGTACAAGCGCCCGCCTGGGTTGAACGGGTCGGCCAGGAAGCGTTCGGCGGTCAGGTCATCACGCCCCAGGTAGCCGCGAGCCACCCCGGCACCACCGATGTACAGCTCACCGGCGACACCCAGCGGCAGCAGCTGCAGGTGTGCGTCGAGGACATAGGCGCGGGCGTTGGCGATGGGTTTGCCAATCGGCACCGCATCGAGGGGGCCTGATTCATTGAAGGTCCAGGACGTGCTGTCGATGGTCGCTTCCGTCGGCCCGTACAGGTTGACGATGCCGTGGGTGGTCAGTGCACGGGCCTGCATGGCCAACTGCGGGTCAAGGGCTTCACCACCGCTGAACAGGTAGCGGCAGCGAATACCGGTCTCGGGCAATTGCACCAGCAGGCGCAACAGGCTCGGCACGAACTGGGCAACACTCACGCCCTGCTCCACCAGCGTACGCGCCATGTGCTCGACATCCCGCGAGGCTTCAGCCGGCAGCAAGACCAGCCGCGCACCGATGGCCAACGGTGTCCAGATTTCCCAAACCGACGCGTCGAACGCCACCGAGGTCCGTTGCAGGAAGCGGTCTGTGGCATCAAAACCAAAGGCATGGGTTTGCCAGCTGATGTGGTTGACCAGCGAGCCGTGTTCCACCATCACGCCCTTGGGACGGCCGGTAGAGCCTGAGGTGAAAATCACATAAGCCAGGTCGTGGGCCGTGGCCAGGGCGGGCGGATTGGCGCGTGGCTGCTCGGCCACCCCGGCATCCGCCAGGTCAATCAACGGCATGGCCGTATCGCCCAGCACGCCACGGCTGGCCTCCTGCACCAGCACTGCCAGCGGCTGGCTGTCCTGCAGGGCGAACGCCAGGCGTTGCGCCGGGTATTCGGGGTCCAGCGGCACATAGGCAGCGCCGGATTTGAGGATGCCCAGCAAGCCGACAATCAGCTCCAAGCTGCGTGGCATGCAAATCGCCACGCAGCTATCGGCGCCTGCGCCAAGGCTGCGCAAATAATGGGCGACGCGGTTGGCCTGCTCGTTCAGGTCGCTGTAGCTCAACTGCTGGTCGCCCAGCACCACCGCAATCGCCGCCGGGGCCCGAGCGGCCTGGGCCTCGATCATCTGCACCACGGTGGTATCGCGTGGGTAATCGGCGTCGGTGGCGTTAAACCCGAGCAGGCTCTCGCGCTCAGCGGCAGGCAATACCGACAGCTGCGGCAAGGTCGTACCCGGCGCCGTTTCCAACGCATCCACCAGGCTGCACAACGCCGCCTGCATGTAAGCCACGACCCGCTCCGGATCCGCACCACACACCTGCGCCGTCAGCCGGAAACCATCACCCCTGTCGTCCACGCTCAAGGCCAATGGATAGTTGGTGCGCTCTTCCCCGGCCAGGGTTTCGATCCCCACCCAGGCGTCACGGGTTTCGTGCATGACGCCATCGCTGGCGCTGTGACGGTAGTTGAGCATCGCACTGAACAACGGTGAAGGCGCCACTACGCCGCTGCAACGCTGGGCCAGTGCCAGCGAGGCGTGCTCGTGCCCCAGCAGCGCCGACAAGCGGGCGTGAGTGGAACGCACCCCGGCACGTACGTCCTGGTGATCGAGGCTCACCCGCAACGGCAAGGTGTTGATGAACATGCCCAACGCACGGTCGGCGCCGTCGCCACCCTGCATGCGCCCCATCAGCACGGTGCCGAACACCACATCCGGTTTGCCCGAGGCAGCACTCAAGACCCGTGCATAAGCCAGGTGGAACAGGCTGGCGACGCTGACGCCCAGCGTCCGTGCGGCGGCGCGCAGGCGCAGGTTCAGGGCGGCGGGCACGTCTTGCCCGGTTTCCCTGACGGCATGACCGTCGCCTTGTACGTCCTGCAGGCCGAACGGCAGGGTCGGCTCATCGATATCGCCGAGCATCTCGCGGAAGAACGCCTCGTGCTCCTGCTCATCCGTGCCCAGGCGCACCTGGGCCACATAGTTGCGATACGGCATGGCCGGTGCCGGTGCGGCGGTTGATCCGGCCAGGCTGGCAGCGATTTCGCGGCTGACCACCTCCAGTGCCGTGTGATCCAGCGCCATGTGGTGGAACAACAGTACCGCCACCGTGCGCCCGTTGTGCTCATCCCGGGCGTAGGCCAGGCGCAGCAACGGCGCCTGGCTGACATCAACGCGGTAATGACGGGCATCAAAACGCGCGTGCAGTTGGCTCAGCACGTCGCCGTCAGCCGGGTCGAGGATCACCTCTTGCAGTGGCAACCGGGCGTTGCGCCACACCACTTGCGCCGGGGTGCCGAGATCCTCCCAGGCAATCGCGGTGCGCAGAATGTCGTGCCGGTCGATCACGCCCTGCAAGGCCTGGGCAAAACGCTGCAGACGTTCGACGCTGTCAAATGCCATTTGCGATTGCAGCAGGTACGGGTCGCCCTGCTCGGCGGTGATGTGGTGGTAGAGAATGCCCTCCTGCAAGGGCGCCAGCGCGTAGATATCCTGCACGTTGGCCACGCCGCCCGGTACCGTGGCGACGATGCGGTCGATGCTCGGTTGATCAAGGTTGATCAACGGCAACAACTGCGGGGTGATGCGGGTGCAATCCGGAGTAATCAGGTTGGCCGGCACGGCCACCTCGCGTCCGCTGCCAACCGCAGCCGCCAGCGCGGCGAGTGTCGGCTGGCTGAACAAGACCCGTACATCGGCGCTCAGGCTGGCCTGGCGCATCCGTTCGATCAGGCTCACCGCCAGCAACGAGTGGCCACCCAGTTCGAAGAAGTTGTCGTGGCGCCCTACTTGCTCGACCTTGAGCACATCGGCCCAGATCTGCGCCAACAGGGTTTCGATTTCCCCCTGGGGCGCCTCGTAGCCACGGCTGAGCAACGCGTCCTGATCGGGTACCGGCAAAGCCTTGCGGTCGACTTTGCCGTTGTTGGTCAGCGGCAGGCTATCCAGACGCACATACGCGGCCGGGACCATGTAGTCCGGCAGCTGGTCGTGCAAATGGTCGCGCAGCGCTTCGATTTCCACTCGGCTGCGTTCAGTGAAGTAGGCCACCAGGCGCTTGTGCCCTGGCTCATCCTGACGAGCCAACACCACCACGTCCTTGACCTGGGGGTGTTCGCCCAGGCGCGTTTCGATCTCGCCCAGTTCGATACGGAAACCACGGATCTTCACCTGCTGGTCGTTACGCCCCAGGTACTGCAAGGTGCCATCGGCACGCCAGGCCACCAGGTCGCCGGTGCGGTACATCAGGCCGCCGTCGTTGAACGGGTCAACCAGGAACGCGTGGGCTGTAAGGTCAGTACGGTTCAGATAACCCAGGGCCACGCCCTGCCCGCCGATGTACAGCTCGCCGGCAACCCCCACCGGCACCGGCTGCTGACGGGCATCGAGCACGTAGGCGCGGCTGTTGCCGACTGGTTTGCCAATCGGAATGCTGCCCTCATCCGCCCGGGTGATCTCATGGGTGGTCGAGAAGGTGGTGGCTTCGGTCGGGCCATAGCCGTTGAGCAAGTGCTGCGGCGCGCCGTCCTTGAGTACGCGGGCGATCACGCTTGGGTCCAGCACATCGCCGCCGACAATCAGGTAGCGCAGTTGCGGGAATACCGGCAACAGGCCCTCGGCGTACTGATGGAACAAACCGGCGGTCATCCACAGCACGCTGATTGACTGCTCTTGCAGCAAGGTCGCAAAGGCCTCACGGGACAACAGCGTGTCCTGGTCAACCACCACTACCGCACCGCCATTGAGCAACGGTGCCCACACGTCGAGGGTACTGGCGTCGAACGCCGGGTTGGAGGCGAAGGCCACGCGGTCCTGCGGGTTGAACTCGGCATAACCGTTGTTGATCACCAGTCGCGTGATCGCCCGGTGTGGCACCAGCACGCCCTTCGGTGTACCGGTAGAACCGGAGGTGTACATGATGTAGGCCGCGGTTTCCGATGACTGCTCCAGGGCCGGGTTGTGTTCCGGCTGCTCGCCGAGATCAAGGGTATCCAGGTCCAGACGGTGGCCAGCCACCTCGGTCGCGCTGGTGGTCAACACCCAGCGGGCGCCGCTGTCTTCGATCATGAAGGCTTGGCGATCTGCCGGGGCATTCACGTCCAGCGGTACATATACCGCCGCGCACTTGCTGATTGCCAACTGCGCCACCAGCAAATCCAGGGAGCGCTCCAGCAGGATCGCCACCCGCTCACCCGGCGCTGCGCCGAGGCCCAGCAGGTGATGGGCCAGTTGGTTGGCCCGCGCGTTCAGTTGCGTGTAGCTCATTGAAACCGCGCCCTGCACCGCCGCCACGGCGTGCGCACGCGCAACCACTTGAGCTTCAAACACGCCATGCACGGTCTGCGTCGATGGGAAGTCCGTCGCGGTGGCATTGAATGCCAGCAACACCTGATCACGCTCTGCCGTCGGCAGAATGCTCAAACCGTCGATCGGCGCATCCGGGGCCTGCTCCAGCGTCAGCACCAGTTGCTCCAGCGCGTTGTGCATGAACCGGCAAACACGCTGCGCGCCCACAGACGCCTGCGTCAGCACGTTGAGACTGAAAGCATCGCCCAACTCATCAACGTTCAATGCCAGCGGATAGTTGGTGCGCTCCTCGCCGCCGAGCACCTCGATACCGTGCCAGCCTTCCAGGTTTTGTGTGTCGCTCGGCTGGCTATGCCGGTAGTTGAGCAGCGCACTGAACAACGGCGCGGGCGCCGCCACCCCGCTGCAACGCTGGGCCAGCGCCAGTGAGGCATGCTCATGCCCCAGCAACGCGCTCAGGCGTGAGTGAGTGGCTCGCACACTGGCGCGCGCACCTTGCCCGGCAAGGTCGATACGCAGCGGCAAGGTGTTGATGAACATGCCCAGGGCACGCTCGCTGCCCGCGCCGCCTTGCATGCGCCCCATCAGCACGGTGCCGAAGACCACCGTGTCCTGGCCCGAGACGGCCGCCAGCACTTGCGCCCATGCCAGATGGAACAGGCTCGCGGCGCTGACCCCCAGTTGCCGTGACTGCGCCCGCAGGCGCAGGGCCAATGCGGCATCTACCGCCAGCGAGTGTTCTTCGATGCCGCCGGCGTCGCTCTGTACGTCTTGCAGGCCGAAGGGCAACGTCGGTGCGTCGATATCGGCCAGTTGTTCGCGGAAGAACGCTTCATGGGCCTGCTCGCTGACGCCCAGGCGCGCCTGGGCCACATAGTTGCGATAGGGCACCGGCTCGCCGAGGGTTTGCTGGCTGCCCGACAGGCTCGCCTGCACCTCGTGGCGCACCACGTCCATGGCCGTGTGGTCCAGGGCCAGGTGATGGAACAGCAAGATCGCTGCGATCCGCTGGTTCGCCGGGTCTTGGGCGTAAACCAGTTGCATCAGTGGCGCCTGGCTCACATCCAGACGCGTGCGCCGGGCATCAAAGCGCTCGTGCAGCTGGCTCAGCACATCCCCGTCGGCCACATTCAGGGCAATGGCCCGCACCGCCAGCCTGGCGCTGCGCCACACCACTTGCATCGGCGTGTCCAGGCCTTCCCAGACGATGCTGGTACGCAGGATATCGTGACGGTCCACCACCGCCTGCAACGCTTGGGCAAACGCATCCAGACGGCCTTTATCGGCAAAGCTGAAACGCGCCTGCAACAGGTAGGGGTCGCCTTGCGCGGCACTCAGGTGGTGATAAAGGATGCCTTCCTGCAACGGCGCCAGTGCGTAGATATCCTGCACATTGGCCACGCCGCCCGGCACGGTGGCGACAATCCGGTTGATGCTCGCCTGGTCAAGGTTCGCCAACGGTAAATGGGCGGGGGTGATCCGGGTGCAGTCAGCACTGATCAGGTTGGCCGGTACCTGTACTTCATCGGCGTTGCCCAGCTCCCTCGCCAGGCCCGCCAGTGTCGGTTGGCTGAACAGGTTGCGCACGTCGGCTTTCAACCCGGCCTGGCGCATGCGCCCGATCAGGTTGACGGCCAGCAAGGAGTGCCCGCCCAGCTCAAAGAAGTTGTCATGGCGACCGACACGCTCGACCTGAAGCACCTCGGCCCACAGCGCAGCCAGGGCGACTTCCACCTCGCCTTCAGACGCCTGATAAGCCTGGCTGAGCACGGCCGATTGATCCGGCTCCGGCAAGGCCTTGCGGTCGAGCTTGCCGTTGGCCGTCAAAGGCAGGTTGTCGAGCCGCACATAGGCGGCCGGTACCATAGCGTCGGGCAGCCGGGCTTGCAGCCAGTCGCGCAGGCTGTCGAGGTCGAGCGCCTGGTACTCGGTGAAGTACGCCACGAGGCGGCCATCCCGGGCCACAACCACGCCTTCGCGCACGTCCGGGTGCTCGCCCAGGCAGGTTTCGATCTCGCCCAGCTCAATGCGCACACCGCGAATTTTCACCTGGTCATCGTTGCGGCCCAGGTAGTCGAGCGTGCCGTCTTCCAGCCAGCGGGCCAGGTCACCGGTGCGATACAGGCGCGCATCGGGGGCGTGGCTGAACGGGTCCTGGATAAAACGCTCGGCGGTCATCTGGGGGCGGTTGAGGTAACCGCGCGCCACACCGGCACCGCCGACATACAACTCGCCCGTGAGGCCCCGCGCAACCGGTTGCAGGTGCTCATCCAGCACATACACCTGAGTGTTGGCGATCGGCCGGCCGATATGCAGTGTCCGGCCCGCGTCTATCCGCCCGGAAGTCGCCACTACCGTGGCTTCGGTCGGGCCATAGTTGTTGACCAGGGTAAAACGCTGCGGCGTGCTGAAGTGACGCAGACGATCACCGCCGACCAGCAGGGTTTTCAGGGTCGGGTGTTCAAGGTGCTGGCTCAAAGCGTATTCAGCCACAGGCGTGGGCAGGAAACTGACGTCCAGCGGCTGCGCGGCCCACCATGACAGCAATGCATCGATGTCCTCATGGGCCTGCTGTGCCGGTGGCAAGTGCAGGGTGGCGCCCACGCACAGGGCCGGCCAGATTTCCCAGGCCATGGCGTCAAAGCCGAAACCGGCGACACTGGAGGTATGGCTGCCGGCGTGCAGGTCGAACGCCTCGCAGTGCCAGTTCACCAGGTTTTCCAGGGTGCGATGTTCAACCATCACGCCCTTGGGCAAACCGGTGGAGCCGGAGGTGTAGATCACATAAGCCAGGTTCGTCGGGGTCAAACCGGCCACGCTCGGGTTGCTGGTCGGCTGGTGGTGCCACTGATCGCCGTCCAGCGCGATCACCGGCCTGTCGGTGTCGCCCAACAAGTCGCGGGTGCCTGACTGGGCCAGAACCACCTGCGGGGCACTGTCCTGCAACAGGTAACTGATGCGTTCCTGCGGGTGGGCCGGGTCGATAGGTACGTAAGCCGCACCGGCCTTGAGGATCGCCAGCAGGCCCACCAGTGTTTCGAGGCTGCGACGGGCGCAGATGGCGACCCGATCGTCCGGGCTCACGCCGTGTTCGAGCAGGCTGTGCGCCAGCTGGTTGGCACGTCTGTCGAGCTGACGGTACGTCAGTTGAGCATCGCCCTGGCGCACGGCAATGGCCTCGGGCTGCTGCACGGCGCAGGCTTCAAAC
This sequence comes from Pseudomonas sessilinigenes, assembly GCF_003850565.1. Lineage (NCBI taxonomy): Bacteria > Pseudomonadati > Pseudomonadota > Gammaproteobacteria > Pseudomonadales > Pseudomonadaceae > Pseudomonas > Pseudomonas sessilinigenes. The sequence continues at coordinate 5,295,059 of NZ_CP027706.1, read as the reverse complement.
AGCGCGTGAATGGTCTGGCCAACCGGGTATTGCCTGGCACTGGCGTTCAGGTCCTGCAGCACCCGCTGGCGCTCGCGGGCCGAGAGGATCGGCAACTGATTCACCGCTACCTGAGGCGTGTGTTCCAGCGCTGTCACCAGGTTCGCCAGGGCCGTGTGCATAAAGTCGCAAATACGCTCTGCACCGATCTCGTCCACGGCCAGGGCGACCAGGCTGAAGTCATCACCCAGGTCGTCCACGCTGAGGGTCAGCGGGTAGTTGGTACGCTCCTGGGCGGCGAAGAACTCGATGCCCTGCCACGCCCGCTCATCCTGTTGCACCGCGGCAATGGCGCTGTGTCGGTAGTTGAGCAGTGCGCTGAACAGCGGTTGTGGCGCCGCCACCGCGCTGCAACGCTGGGCCAGTGCCAGTGGCGCATGTTCATGGCTCAACAGCGCGGTGAGACGGCCATGGGTCGCCTGCGCCGCAGCGCGCACGCCCTCGGAGCCGACGTCGACGCGCAGAGGCAAGGTATTGATAAACAAGCCCAGGGCCTGTTCAGCCCCCTCGCCACCTTGCAGGCGACCGAGCAGTACCGTACCGAACACGGCGTTGTCGCTGCTGCACACCGCGCCCAGTACCCGGGCCCACGCCAGGTGGAACAGGCTGGCCGCACTCACCCCCAATTGGCGGGCTTGCCTGCGCAGACGCTGGCTCAGCTCGGCATCGAGCGGCAAGGCCGACTCGCGCAGTTGGCTGCCATTACCCTGCACATCGCGAACGCCAAACGGCAGCGTCGGCTCGACGATATCGCCCAGCATGTCGCGGAAGAACGCCTCATGCTCCGCCTCGCTGACACCCAGGCGGGCCTGCGCCACGTAGTTGCGATAAGGCTGTGCCTCGGCCAGCGGCGCGGCCTGCCCTTGCAGGTACCCCTGCACTTCCTGGCGCAGCAGCTCCAGTGCCGTATGGTCCATGATCATATGGTGGAACATCAGCACCGCCAGCCAGCGATCGTTCTGCGGGTCGGCAGCGCAAGCGATGCGGATCAGCGGCGCCTCACTGAGGTCCAGGCGGTGATGGCGGGTGTCGAAACGCGCACGCAACTGCTCCTCGATGGCCCCCTGCGCCGGGTCCAGCGTCAACGTTTGCACCACCAATCGGGCTTCGCGCAGTACCACTTGCAGCGGCTCGGCGAAACCGTCCCAAAGCACGGCGGTGCGCAAGGCATCGTGGCGGTCGATCACCCGTTGCAAGCCCTGGCTGAAGGCATCCAGGCGTTCGCGGCTGCTCAGGCCAATCATGGCCTGCAGCACGTACGGATCGCCCTCGGCAGACTGCAAGTGATGGAACAGGATGCCCGCCTGCAAGGGGGCCAGCGGGTAAATATCTTGCACATTGGCCACGCCACCCGGTACCTGCTCGACGATGCGGTCAAGGGTCGGTTGGTCGAGCGCCACCAGCGGCACCAGGTCGGGGGTAATGCGTTGGCAATCGGCGCCGATGCGGTTCGGCGGCACCATCACGTGGCTTCGCGCACTGCCCATAGAGGCTGCGAGCGCAGCCAGCGTCGGCTGGCCGAACAACGCCCGCACATCGGTATTCAGGTCCTTCTGGCGCATGCGCCCGATCAGGCTGACCGCCAGCAGTGAGTGGCCGCCCAGCTCAAAGAAGTTGTCGTGCCGCCCTACCCGCTCCACGTTCAGCAGTTCGGCCCAGAGCTGGGCCAGGGCGATTTCGGTGTCACCTTGCGGCGCCTCGTATTCATGGGTGCGCAGCGCGTCCATGTCCGGGGCCGGCAGCGCCTTGCGGTCCAGCTTGCCGTTGGGGCTCAGCGGGAACGCGTCCAGGTGCACAAACACCTGCGGCACCATGAACTCCGGCAGTTGCGCAAGCAGGTGGGTGCGCAGCTCGTCAGTGGCCGCCGGCGCGCCGGTGTAGTACGCCACCAGGCGCTTGTCGCCCGGCACGTCTTCGCGGGCCAGCACCGTGGCCTCCAGAATCTGCGGGAATTCGCCCAGGCGTGCCTGGATTTCCCCCAGCTCGATACGCAAGCCACGGATCTTGACCTGATCGTCGTTACGCCCCAGGTATTCGATGTTGCCGTCCGCCAGGAAACGCCCGACGTCACCGGTGCGGTACAAACGGCCTTCGCTGAACGGGTCTTTGAGGAAGCGTTCGGCCGTCAGGTCTGGGCGGTTCAGGTAGCCACGGGCGACCTGCACGCCACCGATGTACAGCTCGCCGCTGACGCCCAGCGGTACCGGCTGCATGTGCGCGTCGAGTACGTACATACGGGTGTTGGCGATGGCCTTGCCGATCGGGGTGTTGTCCGGGGCCAGCGCAGCGTTGCAATCCCAGGCCGTGACGTCCACTGCCGCTTCGGTCGGGCCATACAGGTTGAACAGCTGGCTGCCCGGCAGTTGCTGCTTGAAGCGCCGCACCACGCTGCCCGGCAGCGCCTCGCCGCTGCACATTACCCGCACCAGCCCGGCCGCCTGGCTGACATCGCCATGGGCCAGGAACACGTCAAGCATCGACGGCACAAAGTGCAAGGTGGTGACCTGCTCGGCCTCGATGATATCGCACAGGTATTGCGGGTCTTTGTGCCCGCCAGGGCGCGCCATGACCAGGCGCGCACCGGTGAACAGCGGCCAGAAGAACTCCCACACCGACACGTCGAAACTGAACGGGGTTTTCTGCAGCACGGTGTCGTCGGCACCGAGGCGGTACTCTTCCTGCATCCACAGCAGGCGGTTGACCACCGCGCTGTGTTCGTTGATCACGCCCTTGGGCTTGCCGGTGGAACCTGAGGTGTAGATCACGTAAGCCGCATGCTGCGGGGTCAACGCGGCAACCGACGGGTTGCTTGACGGCAGGTGCTGCCAGTGGGCGTGATCGAGATCCACCACCGGTACCGCGATGTCACCCAGCAAGGCGCGGGTGGCGGTTTGCACCAGTACTACAGCCGGGGCGCTGTCTTCAAGCATGTAGGCCAGGCGATCCTGCGGATAGGCCGGGTCCAGCGGCACATACGCGCCGCCAGCCTTGAGGATCGCCAGCAGGCCGACCACCATGTCGGCGCTGCGCTCGACACAAATCGCCACCGGCGAATCCGGCTGCACACCGTGCGCCTGCAGGTGATGGGCCAGGCGGTTGGCCTGGGCGTTCAACTCGCGGTAGCTCAGGTGCTGGCCGTCGGCCAACACGGCAATGGCCTCGGGGGTGCGTTCAACCTGGGCTTCGAACAGGCCGTGCAGGGTCTGTTGCAGCGGGTAATCGCGGGCGGTGGCATTGAACGCCACCAACAGGGTTTCGCGCTCGGCATCGGGCAATACCGGCAGGTGCTGCACGGCGGTATTCGGTGCGTTTTCCAATGCTTGGACCAGGCTGTGCAAGGCGGTTTGCATGTAAGCCGCTACACGGGCAGCGTCCACGCCCGTGGCCTGTACGCCCAGCTGGAAGCCTTCGCCCTGGTCATCCACCGAGAGCATGCACGGGTAGTTGGTGCGTTCACGCACTTCGAACACTTCGGTACCGGCCCAGTACTGCGGCCCTTCGCTTTCCAGCAATGGGCTGTGGCGGTAATTGAGGATCGAACTGAACAGCGGCGACGTCGCCGGTACGCCGCTGCAACGTTGCGCCACCACCAGCGGCGCATGCTCGTGACCGAGCAAGGCGGTCAGCCGCGCATGGGTGGCCCGCACCGCTGCACGCACACCGGCTGCGCCGGCATCCACGCGCAATGGCAAGGTATTGATGAACATGCCCAGGGCGCGGTCGGCGCCATCGCCGCTCTGCATGCGGCCCAGCAGCACCGTGCCGAATACCACGTCGTCCCGTGCGCTGACGCTGGCCAGCACGCGGCCCCAGGCCAGGTGGTGCAGGCTGGCGGCGCTGACGCCGAGGTGACGGGCCTGGGCCCGCAGGCGGCGGCACAGGTCCGGGTCCAGGTTCAGGCGCGCTTCCTTGACACCCAGGCCATCGCCCTGCACTTCTTGCAAACCGAACGGCAACGTTGGCTCGTCAACATCGCCCAGCATCTCGCGGAAGAACGCTTCATGCTGCGCCTGGCTGACGCCCAGCAGGGCCTGGGCCACGTAGTTCCGGTACGGCATGGCCGCGCCCAACTGCGCAAACTCGCCGTTGCGAAAAGCCTGGACTTCTTCGCTGATGACATCCAGGGCCGTGTGGTCCATGGCGATGTGATGGAACAACAACAGGGCCAGCCAACGCTGATTGGCTTCATCATGGGTGAAGGCCAGGTGCATCAGCGGTGCGCGGCCCAGGTCAAGACGCGTGAGGCGCGGGTCGAAATGCGCGCGCAACTGCTCCAGCACGCTGCCTTGGGCGGTATCGAAATGGAGCTCTTCAAGGGCCAGTTCAGCGTGGCGCAGCACCACTTGCACAGGGCGTTCCAGGCCCTCCCACAACAATGCAGTGCGGGTGATGTCGTGACGTTCGACAACCGCTTGCAGGGCCTGGGCAAAGGTGTCGAGCTGCTCGCGACTGCCCAGGGTAAATGTGGCTTGCAGCAGGTACGGGTCGCCCTGCTCGGCGGTGATGTGGTGGTAGAGAATGCCCTGCTGCAAAGGTGCCAGCGGGTAGATGTCTTGCACGTTGCGCGCGCCACCGGGCACCCGCGCGACAATCCGCTCGAGCTCGTCCTGGCTCAGCTCGATCAGCGTCAGCATGTCGGCGCGCAACTGCGTACAGTCCGCCGGAATGCGGTTGGCCGGCACCTGGATTTCACTGCCGCCGCCCACCGCAGCCGCTAGTGCTACCAGGGTCGGTTGGCCGAACAGCACGCGCACGTCGGCGCTCATGCCCAACTGGCGCATGCGCTCGATCAGCTTGACCGCCAGCAACGAGTGGCCACCGAGTTCGAAGAAATTGTCATGGCGGCCCACACGGGCGACGCCCAGCACCTGGGCCCAGAGATCGGCCAGGGCCGTTTCAGTGGCGCCTTGAGGGGCCGCGTACTCACGGCTGGCAAACGCCTCGACCTCCGGCACCGGCAACGCACGACGGTCCAGCTTGCCGTTGGGCGACAGCGGCAACCGGTCCATCTGTACATAGGCGGCCGGGATCATATAGTCGGGCAGCAGTGCCTGCAGGTGCGCACGCAGCTCATCAATGCCCGGCGATGCGCGTTCGGCCTCGGCCGTAAAGTAGGCAACCAGGCGCTTGTCACCCGGGCTGTCCTCACGCACCAGCACCGCGGCATCGCGAATGCCGGTGTACTGGGCCAGGCGCGCTTCAATTTCGCCCAGCTCCACACGAAAGCCGCGGATCTTGATCTGGCCGTCGTTGCGGCCCAGGTAATCAATTTCACCATTGGGCTGGTAGCGCCCCAGGTCACCGGTTTTGTACAGGCGCCCGCCCGCCACGAACGGGTCGGCCAGAAAGCGCTCGGCCGTGAGCTCATCACGGTGCAAATAGCCGCGCGCCACGCAGACGCCGCCGATGTAGATTTCGCCGGCCACGCCCAGCGGTACAGGCTGCAGCTGTTCATCCAACAGGTAGATACGGGTGTTCGCCACCGGCACGCCAATGGACGGCAGCACCGGCCATGAGGCGGCATCGCCGTCCAGGGTCAGGGCCGTGGTCACGTGGGATTCGGTCGGGCCATAGTGGTTGTGCAGGCGGCAACCCGGCAGGCGCTGGAACAACGCACGCATCTGCGCGCTGATGCGCAGCTGCTCACCCGCGGTGATGACATCGCTCAGTGCACAGGCCAGAGCGCCCAGTTCCGGCTCATCGGCCACCGCTTCTGCCAGCGCCTGCAAGGCGATGCACGGCAGGTACAAACGCTGGATGCGCTGCTCGCAGATATGACGGAACAGCTGGCGGAAGTTAAGCCGTACATCACCATGGATCAACGACAGTTCACCCCCGGCACACAGGGTGCTGAAGACTTCCTGGAATGCCACGTCAAAACCCAGTGCCGCAAACTGCAACGTGCGCTGAGCCTCGCGGCCATCCGCCACGGTCTGCGCGATCTGCCACTGCATGAGGTTGACCAGCGGCCCGTGGGGCATGGCCACGCCCTTGGGCTGGCCGGTGGAGCCGGAGGTGTAGATCACATACGCCAGGGCGTCAGCCTGCAGGCCTTGCACCAGTGGGTTGTGCGCAGGTTGTGCGTCGATGCCGGCCGGGTTGTCCAGACACAAGGTGGGCACACCCGCCGTGCCGAAACGCGGCATGAGGGATTGCTGGGTCAAGAGCGCCTTGGGCGCGCTGTCGTGGAGCATGTAGGCCAGGCGTTCGTCCGGATAGGCCGGGTCCAGCGGCACGTAGCCCGCGCCCGCCTTGAGAATCGCCAGCAACCCGGCAACCATTTCCAGGCCGCGCTCGGCGCAGATCGCCACACGATCATTCACACCGATGCCATCTGCGACCAGGCGATGGGCAATGCGGTTGGCCAGGCTGTTCAATTGGCCGTAGCTCAAGGCCTGCCCTTCGTACGTCACCGCAATGGCGTCAGGCTGGCGCAGCGCCTGGGCCTCGAACAGCTCATGCACGGTGGCCGTGGCCGGGTACTGGGTGTCGAAGGCGTTGAAGTCGCCCAGCAGGTGTTGCCGTTCGGCATCGGGCAATAACGCCAGGCTGTGCAGGGTTTGCTCCGGCTGGTGCTCGAGCGCGTCGGCAATGGCTTCCAGCACGCGGTGCATGTAACCGCACACGCGTTGCGGGTCGACACCCGCCACCGCCTGCACGCTCAGGCCAAAGGAGTCGCCGAGGTCGTCCACCGACAGCATCAGCGGGAAATTGGTGCGTTCTTCACCGCCGAGCATTTCCACGCCCGCCCACTTCAAGGCTTTGCCCGCATCCTCGGCCGACTGCGCGCCGACTGCCGCGTGCCGGTAGTTGAGCAAGGCGCTGAACAACGGTGTAGGCGCGGCCACACCGCTGCAACGCTGGGCCAGGGACAACGGCGCGTGTTCGTGGCCGAGCAAGGCAGCCAGGCGCGCGTGGGTGGTTTTCAGCGCGTCTTCCACGCCCTGACCGCCCGCCTCGACGCGCAACGGCAAGGTGTTGATGAACATGCCAAAGGCGCGGTCGGCGTCTTCGCCACTGCTCAAGCGGCCCATCAATACCGTGCCGAACACCACGTCACGGCGACCGGACAAGTGCCCCACCACCTGGCCCCAGGCCAAATGATGCAGGCTGGCGTTACTGACCCCCAGGCGCCGTGCCTGGGCGCGCAGGCGCTGGCCCAGTTGCGCGGCCACCGGCAAGTTGGCCTGCTGGATACCCTGGCCATCGCCCTGCACGTCTTGAAGCCCGAACGGCAGGCTCGGTTCATCGACGTCGCCGAGCATCTCGCGGAAAAACGCTTCATGGGCGGCCTGGCTGATGCCCAGCCGGGTCTGCGCCACATAATTACGGTAGGGCACCGAAGGCGCCAACTGGTCAGCACGCCCCTGCAGGCAGGCTTCGATTTCCGCGCCAAGCAGCGCCAGCGAGGTGGCATCGTCGATCAGGTGGTGGAACTGCAGCACCGCTACACAGCCCTCACCGCCCGGTTCCTGGGCGAAATGCAACGCCATCATGGGCGCACGGGTCAGGTCCATGCGTGTGTGACGCGGGTTGAAGCGTTGGGTGAGCTGCGTGGCCAGATCTTCGGCCGAAGGCGCCAGTTGCACCTCCTGCACCGGCAGGCGGGCTTCACGCCAGACCACTTGCACCGGCTCGTCCAGGCCTTGCCAGGCGACCGACGTGCGCAGTATGTCGTGACGGGCGATCACCTGTTGCAGGGCTTCGACGAAATCCACAAGGCGTTCGCGGCTCTCCATGCGCAGCAGCGCTTGCAGCAGATAGGGGTCGCCCTCGGTGCTGGTCTGATGGTGGAACAGAATGCCTTCCTGCAACGGCACCAGTGCGTAGATGTCCTGCACGTTGGCCACACCGCCGGGAATACCGGCGACCAGGGTGTCGATTTGCGCCTGGGGCAGCCGGACCAGCGGCAGCATGTCCGGGGTGATGCGTTGGCAGTCGCGCGCAATGGCATTGACGGGCACCTGCACCTGGTGCCGGTTGCCGGCGGCCGCCGCCAGTGCGACCAGGGTCGGCTGACCGAACAGCACGCCCACATCGGCGTTAAGGCCGACCTGGCGCATGCGCTCGATCAACTTCACCGCCAGCAGCGAGTGGCCGCCCAGCTCAAAGAACTGGTCGTGGCGGCCCACCTGCTCGACCCCGAGCAACTCGCTCCAAAGCCCCGCCAAGGTAGTTTCCAGCGCGCCCTGTGGGGCCTGATATTCACGCCGCGCAAACGCTTCGGCATCCGGTGCCGGCAACGCCCTGCGATCCAGCTTGCCGTTGGTGGTCAGCGGGAAGCTGTCCAGCGTTACGAAGGCGTTGGGCACCATGTAATCGGCCAGGGACACCAACAACTGCGTGCGCAACGCGGCGGCTGAAGGCTGGGCACCCTCGGCGGCAATCAGGTAGGCCACCAGGCGTTTATCACCCGGCTCGTCTTCACGCACGACCACCACCGCTTCACGCACGCCGTCGCAGGCCGCCAGACGGGCTTCGATTTCACCCAGTTCAATACGGAAACCCCGGATCTTGACCTGGTCGTCGTTACGCCCCAAATAGTCGATGCTGCCATCCGCCTGCCACCGCCCCAGGTCGCCGGTGCGGTACATACGCGCACCGGGCGTGGGGTCGAAGGGGTCATGCACAAAGCGCTCGGCGTTGAGTTCAGGGCGGTTCAGGTAGCCACGGGCCACGCCCGCACCGCCCACGTACAGCTCCCCTTCGACACCGTGGGGCACCGGCCGGCCCTGGGCGTCGAGGACGTACAGGCGCAAGTCCGGAATACGCCCGCCGATGGGGCTGGTACCGACCAATTGCGCATCCGCTGCTTCCAACGCCCGGTACGTCACGTGCACGGTGGTTTCAGTGATGCCGTACATGTTCACCAGTTGCGTGCCGCCGTTGGCCATGCGCGCATACCAGGGCTTGAGAATCGCAGGCTCCAGGGCTTCGCCACCAAAAATCACCTGGCGCAGGGAGTGCTTCAAGGCACTCTGGCCCTGCGCGGCGATCAACGAGCGAAAGGCGCTCGGCGTCTGGTTGAGGATGGTGACGCCCGCGCTGCACAGCAGCGCGTAGCATTCGTCCGGCGAGCGGCTGGTGACTTGCGGCACCACCAGCAATTGGCCGCCGTGAATCAGCGCCCCCCAGATTTCCCACACGGAGAAATCGAAGGCGAACGAGTGGAACAAGGCCCACACGTCCTGATCGTTGAAACTGAACCAGGCATCGGTGGCGGTAAAGAGCCGCGTGACGTTACCGTGTTCGATCATCACGCCTTTGGGCAAACCGGTGGAGCCTGAGGTGTAAATCACATAGGCCAGGCTGGCTGCGGTGAGGCCTGCAACGTGCGGGTCCTGTATCGATTCCTGGTGCAGGCTCGTCGCGTCCAGATCAATCACCGGCACCGTGAGTTCGGCCACCAGTGCCTGGGTCGCCGCCTGCACCAGCACCGCTACCGGCGCGCTGTCCTGCAAGGTGTAACTGATGCGTTCCTGGGGGTACGCCGGGTCGATCGGCACATAACCGGCGCCGGCCTTGAGGATGCCCAGCAGCCCGACGATCATTTCCAGGCCGCGCTCAACGCAGATCGCCACCCGGTCATCCGGGCGCACACCCAGGCTTAACAGTCGGTGGGCCACCCGGTTCGCGCGATGGTTCAATTCGGCGTAGCTCAAGCGCTGCTCGTGGAAAACCACGGCGGTCGCATCGGGTCGAGAAGCCGCCTGGGCTTCAAACAACCCATGCAGGGTGGCATCGCTGGCCGGCGTACTGGAGCCGGCGTTCCACTGTTGCAACAGCGCGCGATCGCGCTCGGTGGTCAGCGAGAAGTCATTCACCGCCAGCGCGGCATTTTCCAGCGCTTGCTCCAGCACGTAGGTGAAGCGCTCCGCCAGGCATTCGATTTCCTCGGCATTGAAATACGCTTCGTTATAGACGTAGTGGGCCCATGCCTTGTCTTTCAGGTTGCTCGCACGCAGGTGAAAAGCCAGCGGCATCTGCTCGTGGCTGTTGGTGACCTTGACCGAGTCGCCCAGCCCTTGCGCGAACTGGTACAGATGGTCGTCCTGTTCGTAGGACAAGGTCACATCGAACAGCTGCCCGCTTTCGTTGCGCAGGTTCAAGCCACTCAAGGGGAAACGCTGGTGCCGGTAATCCTGCTTGAGCCCGTCGCGCACGGCACAGATCACCTCGCCAAAAGTCAGCTCGCGACCGAGGCTGAAGCGCACCGCGCTGACCTGGGTAAACATGCCAACGGTGCCTTTGAACTTGCCCGTGCGGTTGAGCAAGGGCAGGCCCACCACCCATTCATCGCGCTGCGTCACGCGGGTGAAATAGACATACATGGCAGCCAGCAGCACATGGTAGGTCGAGGCCTGGAAGTCTTTGGCCAGCTCTCCCATGCGCTCATGTAAAGCCACCGGGAACGGCCGTGCGTAATGTCGGCCCGGGGCCTTGCCCTTGGCGAATTGGTTGTGATGGCGCGCCGTGAACAGCGGCTCCGGCAGGCTCTGGTACTTCGCCTGCCAGTATTCACGGTCCTTGGCATAGCGCGCTGACTCACGGTAGCGCAGGTCGTCGTGGATGAAGTCCACGTAAGACGTGGCTTCCATATCCGGCTGCCGCGCTTCGAGCAGGTCGCTGTACAGCGCGCCAAGCGATTGCAGCATCTCACCGAAGGCCCAGCCATCGAGGATGATGTGGTGGGCCTGGTTGATCGACCAGTAATGGGTGTCGGCCAGTTTGATCAGGAAAAACCGGCACAGCGGCGCCTCGGTCATGGGGAATGACCGCGCCATGTGCTCTTCAACGAAGGCCATGGCCGTGCTGACGGGATCGGCCTGGGTGGAGAAATCCAGAAATGGCACATCGACCTTGATCGCCGGCACGAACGCCTGCAACGGCACGCCATCGGCATCCGTCTCGTCAACCAGGGTCAGGCGCAGGGCATCGTGCTTGTCCACCATCAACTGCACGGCACGCTGCATCACTTCGGGGACGATCGGCCCCTGGATTTCCAGGTAGTTGCCGATGTTGTACAGCGGCGAATCACCCTGGCTGATCTGATCGAGCCAGATGGCTTTTTGCGCGGCGGTCAGCGGGAAGGTTTGAGGCTTCATACGATCACCTGCGCCACAGCGGCAAAAACGAGTTTGGAAAGGAGTTTTTTCGCGACAAGGTCGCCCATGGCCACTGCAGAAAAACGTTTCATAAAAGCCTTCTCAGAGTTTTGTCAGTGCCACCTGGGTCACAGCGCAGCAGCGAGGGAAGTTGAGGCGAAAAAATTGTTAAAAACGCCAACTCAAAACATCAGCAAGGGTGGGCTGGCCAGCAGAGCTTCACGCGGCTGAAACAGCCACCCACAGCACGACCTGATGAGCGCATTGGCAAATTTAAGCACTCGGTTTTTTGGCTGTATGTCACCCCAAACCCGGACAATCGGCGGACATTGAATTATTTTTTAAAATCCGCTCTATCTATTTGATAAATATGATTTTTTAAATACAAAAAAAGCACGAGGCCGATAGCCTTGAAGGCTACGGGCGTCGTGCAAATGGACGGCCTGCGGCAACGCCTGGAATCAGGCGCGGCGATCCTGGGCGATGAGGCTTACATCGGAGACGATATGGCCATCCAGCAGCTTGATCACTCGATCGGCCAACTGGAAGTATTGATCATCATGAGTGATGATCAGAATGGTCTTACCGCGGCGTTTGAGTTCCGGCAGCAACTCCTCATAGAAGAAGCGTTTGAAGGGTGGATCCTGGTCTGCCGCCCACTCGTCAAGCACATACACCGGGCGGTCTTCCATGTAGGCACACACCAGGGCCAGGCGTTTTTGTTGGCCGTAGGACAGCTCTTTGGTCGTGGAATAACCCAGCCCTTCGATCTTGATCTTGTCGGCCAGCCCCAGCGCGCCGAGGTACTTTTGCGCCAGGTCCGGGTTGACCTCTTCGCCTTCCGGGCCAATCAACCGGTTGAACAGATGAAAGTCGCTGAACACTGCGGAAAACAGGTCGCGGTAGTCGCTGCGGTTGTCATCATTGACGGCAACGCCATCCAGCAGGATCTGCCCGGACTGAGGCACGTACAGCCCGCACAAGGCCTTGACCAGGGTGCTTTTGCCGCAGCCATTGCCACCGATGATGTAGATCAACTCACCGCGGTTGATGGTCAGGTCGACCGGCCCGAGGGCAAAGCCGCTCTCGGCCTCGGCACCGCGGTAGTTCATCACCACGCCTTTGAGGGTGATTTCCTGCCAGTGCTTTTTGTGTTCAAGGCGCAGGACATTGCTGGTTTCCGGTTCGCCTTGCTCGGCATGGTGCTCATTGATCAGGAAGCCGAAATCGGCCAGGCGGGTGATCGCAATCCGGCCCTGCGCGACCACCGGCATGGTGCTGATCAAAAGGCCCAGCGGCCCGAGGATGTACATCACGGTCAGGACGCTGGCGGTCAGCACCTGGCTGTCGGTGCTGGTCAGCAGCGGCAAGGCAAACACCAGGCTGCCAATCAGCAGGGACTGAGTGACCAGCCCCATGTTTTCCGCACCCAGGTACCACAGGTGTTCGATGAAGTTGAAACGCGCTACCCGCGTCGACGATTCCTTGATCGCCGAACGGCCAAACCAGCGCCGACGGATGCCGTTGAGCTTGAGTTCCTTGAGGCCAAAGACCAGACCGTGGGTATGCTCGTTGAAGGCCGTGAACTCATCACGCACACGGCCAGTGAACTTCACCCCACCAAGGAACAGAAACACATACAACACCGCGCCCAGCACCAATAGCGCCAGCGTCAACGCAAACACCGTCCATGACAGGTAGGCCAGGTAGGCCAGGCCGAACATGAATACCGTGGATTCCACCAGCATCACCGGCATCACCAACAAGGTGGCGTTGAGTTGCGGAATGTCAGTGGTCAACAGTGTCAGCACATTGGGTGGGCCACGCCGATCGACTTCCTCAAGGGGTGAGGAGAGGATTTTCTGACACAGCGCGATGCGCAGGCGCGTCATCAGCTTCATGTTGGCGTAAGCGGGAAACAAGGTCGCGCCGTTACGAAACGCCAGCGCCACCACGCTCAAGCCAATAAACCAGTACAGCAGGTGCAAGCGCGACCCCTGCTCGTAGATAGCCTGGTTGACCACGTTAACCACCGCGATCGCCGCCACCCCACTGACGATGCCGGTGACCAGGGAAAAGAACGCCAGCCAGGGATGATTTTGCCAAAGCAGGCGCAAGACCGAGCCCGGCTTGGGCGGCTTTTCATGCTCTTTGTTCATGGACCAACTCCTCAAATACACGCAAGACCGGGCATGGCCTGCCACACAAGCCGCTGCTACCGGCCCTGTTGCCGGCGCCGCCAAGTGTACGGATTGGCGCAAATTCGGATGTCCCCGAAAGCCTGTACAAAACATGGACCGAGACAAAACACACCGCCGAGGCGGACGGCCCTCCGAATGTCCCAGCTTTCCATTGCAGACCGGCGCAGCATGAATGGGCCTAATACGGTCCCGAGCCGGACCCTTCAGTAGTGAAGATGGCTGTTCTGATCGCTCACCCACCTCTTCGCTACCAAGGATGATTGGACTATGGAAATGACGAGCAGCATTCAAAATGCGGACAGCCCACACTTCTATTTCGTACTCGGAGAACTGGTTTCCAGTACCGACCAGGATCACTTCGCACTCAATATGCTCAAGCTGATCGACAAGTTCCTGCCGGTCACGGCGTTGACACTCAGCGAGTGGACCCTGGACGAGTCAAACAGCAGCCTGGTCGATATCAAGCCTCTGGGCACCGCCGGCGACCCTGCCGACATCCCCGTACAAGAAGCGAACGGCGCCAACGCCAACCCTCCCCTGCTCAAGGAAGTGCAGGAGATGGAGGGCTCGTTGCTGATTCGCCTGAATACGCGAACCAAAGGGGCCGCGGGCAAGGTGCCACGCGTTGCGGCGCACGAATGCACACTGGTATCGCGCGATGGCAGCCGGCGCTGCGTGGTGATGCTGTATCGGTCCCAGGCGCAGAAGGATTTTTCCTTGAGCGAATTGTCGCGTCTGAAAAACCTCTCCGAAGCCTTGCTGCCATTGATTGAAAGCTATGCCCAGTTCAACCGCCAAAGTGCGCTGCGCAAAATTGGCAGCTGGATGGCGATCCCGCTCAGCGAAACCGAACCGTCGCACATTCATCGTGAGTTTCAAAAGCGTCTGTCGCTGTGCGATATCACGCTCTCAACCCGCGAACAGGAAGTTTGCCTCGGCTTGCTCAACGGCGGAACCGTGCCGGAAATAGCCGAGAAACTACGTCTCAAGAACAGCTCTATCGAAACCTATCTCAAGCGTGCAACAGCAAAGCTTGGGGTCAGCGGCCGACATGGATTGACCAAGTGGGCGGTCGGCGCCTGACGACATTCAAGAGGCGGGTTGCTGCGCTGCAACCCGTGTTCCCCTTCACATGAGGCTGGCCAATGAACAAGTTTGCTTTCTCTGCGGTGGCGGTTGCAGTGGTACTGAGCGGGTGCTCACTGATCCCTGACTACCAGCAACCGGCAGCTCCGGTGACCACGCAATACCCGCAAGGCCCGGCCTATGCCGCCGCTGCAGGTACCGTCAGCGAAGAGGTTGCCCGCCAGGGCTGGCGCACATTGTTCCATGACCCCGCCTTGCGGCAGTTGATCCAGACCGCCCTCACCGAAAACCGCGACCTGCGTGTGGCGGCGCTGAATGTCGAGGCGTACCGCGCCCAGTACCAGATCCAGCGCGCTGACCTGTTCCCGGCGGTCTCGGCGACGGCAGGCGGCACCCGCCAGCGGGTACCGGCCAGTATCACGAAGACCGGTAAGGCGGCGATCACTTCGACGTATTCCGCGACCCTGGGCATCAGTTCCTATGAGCTGGATTTCTTTGGTCGCATTCGCAGCCTCAGCGAGCAGGCGATGCAGGCGTACCTGGCCACCGAGCAAGCGCAGCGCAGTGCCGAATTGAGCCTGGTGGCCAGCGTGGCCAATGCTTACCTGACCTGGCGTGCCGATCAGGAATTACTCGCGCTGACACGCCAGACCCTCGCCTCTTATGAGGAAAGCCTGCGTTTGACGACACGCAGCCTGCAGGTGGGTACAGCGTCGTCGCTGGATGCCGCCCAGGCGCAAACCAGTGTCGAGAACGCCCGCGCCAACCTCGCGCGCTATGAGCGACAAGTGGCCCAGGACCGCGATAGCCTGACGTTGCTGGTTGGCACCGCACTGCCGGAATCCCTGCCGAGCCTGCCGCTGTCGAGCAACCTGATCGCCCGGGTACCCGCCGGCCTGCCGTCGGACCTGCTGCAGCGCCGCCCCGACATTCTGCAAGCCGAATACCAGCTCAAATCCGCCAATGCCAATATTGGTGCGGCCCGCGCAGCGTTCTTTCCCAGTGTCAGCCTGACCGCCAACGCCGGCGCGTCCAGCTCGCAACTGTCGAGCCTGTTCAAGGGTGGTTCCGGCAGCTGGACATTCCAGCCGCAGATCAACCTGCCCATCTTCAACGCCGGCAGCCTGCGCGCCAGTCTCGACTACGCCAAGCTGCAAAAAGACATTGGCGTGGCCCAGTACGAGAAGGCTATCCAGACCGCTTTCCAGGAAGTGTCCAGCGGCCTGGCGGCACGCCAGACTTACGACGACCAACTGAACGCCCAACGCGACCTGGTGCAGGCCGACCAGACCTATTACAACTTAGCTCAACGCCGCTACCGCCTGGGCCTGGACAGCAACCTGGTGTTCCTCGACGCGCAGCGCTCGTTGTTTTCGTCACAGCAGGGGCTGATTACCGACCGTTTGGCGCAGTTGATCGCCGAAGTCAACCTGTACACCGCCCTCGGCGGCGCATGGGGGGAACCGACCCAACTGGCCGCTGCCGAGACGCGGCCATGAGTACCTTCGAGCCCGGGCAATATGTGCGCCTGCGCTCGGGGGGCAAAAGGATGCTGGTCAAACCGCCACCGGAGGCGACGCCATTGCCGCACTCCACACTGGTGCTGTGTGAGCACGAAGAGAAAAAACGCACGGTGCAGGGGTTTTACATCGCCACCAACCTGAAGCTGGCGAGCGACCCTCAACAGTAAAGCCACCCCGGCACACAGCCGAGGTGGTTTTTTTATGCTGACCGGCTCAGTCGCTCGCTTGCGACAACGGCCTGGCCACCTGTTCCAGCGCCTTGCCCTCCCCCAGACCGCCCGCACCAGCACCGCCAGGCACAGCATTGCAGCACCCATCCAAATAGCCGATGAACAGGCTGCTGCGTTTGTGGCTCTGGTTACCGAAGCCTGACTTCAACACCAGATCGCTCGCGCACTGATTCGCCCGGGTGCGCAATATCCGTTTGGGCCGCCTCAAGCGTGGCCGATTCCTTATAACGCTACAGCTGGCCCTGAGAGTCCCGTTTGTGTCCGTAAATACCCCATCCCTATGAACCGGACTGTTCTAGTTTCTACCAGCCCCTGATCAGCGGCTCGGTCTTCAGTGCAGGCTCGCTTCCAATGAGCCTGGTAACGCTGGGTTATCTTTCGCACACAAAAACAATACACAGGGAGATTCAAATGAGTATCCGACTGTATCGTTCTGTTCTCGTTGTCATCACCTGCTTGTTATGTTCAACCGGCTTTGCTGGCGAACAACCTTATCGATTCGGCTTGGGCAAAGCCGATATTACCGGCGAAGCAGCGGAAGTCGGGATGATGGGGTACTCCTCCACCGACCAGAAGACCGGTGGAATTCATACGCGGCAATGGTCGAGGGCGTTCATCATTGAAGATGCGGCCACGGGCAAGCGGCTGGTGTACGTCAACACCGACCTGGGCATGATTTTCCAAGCGGTGCAGCAAAGTGTGTTGCGCAAGTTGGAGAAGAAATACCCTGGGATCTATAACGAAAACAATGTGATGCTGGCGGCCACTCACACTCACTCAGGTCCCGGTGGCTTTTCCCATTACACGATCTACGACTTGTCGATACTGGGCTTTCAGGAAAAGACCTTTAACGTGATTGTCGATGGCATCGTGCGCTCAATTGATCAGGCCCATCAACACATGCAGCCTGGCCGATTGTTTTATGCCAAGGGTGATCTCACCAATGCCAGCAAGAACAGGTCGCTGCTCTCCCACCAGCGCAATCCGGATATTGCCGGCTACCTAGATGGTATCGACCCGGAAATGACGGTATTGAAGTTCGTCGACCAACAGGGCGAGATGGCCGGAGTCATCAGTTGGTTCCCTGTGCACGCCACGTCCATGACCAATAACAATCATCTGATTTCTTCTGATAACAAAGGCTATGCGTCTTACCACTGGGAACACGACATCAGCAAGAAACCGGGGTTTATCGCCGCCTTTGCCCAGACCAATGCCGGCAATCTGTCGCCCAACTTGAACTTGCGCCCAGGCTCCGGGCCGACCGAGAACGAATTCGCCAACACCAAGGAAATCGGTTTGAGGCAGTTCAACAAAGCCTATGAACTGGCCACCGGGCCGACCGAGGAAGTGACCGGGAGGCTCGACAACCGCTTTCAGTTTGTCGACTTCCACGGCCTGACCGTACGCCCTGACTACACCGATGGCACACCGAAGACGCTGTGTATTGCCGCCTTGGGCAGTAGCCTGGCGGCCGGCAGTACGGAGGATGGCCCTGGCCCACTGGGCATCAGTGAAAGCAATAATCCGCTGCTGTCTTTCCTCGGCGGCTTGCTCACTGGTGTGCCGTCCAAAGAGCTGAAGAAGTGCCAGGCTGAAAAACAGATACTGGCCGATACCGGCAACAAAAAACCCTTTCCCTGGACCCCCAATGTGCTGCCGATCCAGATGTTCCGCATCGGCCAACTCGCCGTGTTGGGTGCACCGGCCGAGTTTACGGTGATGTCCGGTGTACGCATTCGCCGGGCAGTACAAGCCATCGTCACACCCATGGGAATCAACCATGTGATCTTCAATGGTTATGCCAACGCCTACTCCAGTTACGTCACCACTCGCGAGGAATACAGCGTCCAGGAATATGAAGGCGGTTCGACGATCTTCGGCCCCTGGACCCAGGCCGCCTATCAACAGCTGTTCACCGACATGGCCAGCGCCATGCGTGACAATCGGCCGGTCGCCAGTACCGCCCAGCCACCTGACCTGTCCTGCTGCTTGTTGAACTTCCAGACTGGCGTCGTCACCGATGCCCCCTATATCGGCACCTCGTTCGGCGATGTATTGCAGCAACCGGAAAAGATCTACCACCGGGGACAAACCGTGACGGTGGCCTTCGTCACCGGACACCCGAAGAACAACCTGCATACCGAAGACACCTTCCTGAGCGTGTACTACACCTCAGCCGACCCCGCCCGTGACAAACCGGCGATACGCGTGGCGACCGACAACGACTGGGAAACCAAATACCGCTGGGAACGGGTCGGTATTTCCGCATCGAAGGCGACTATTTCCTGGGATATTCCGCAGGATGCCAAACCCGGCTTCTACTACATCAGCCATGGCGGTGATCAGAAGAATGTCTGGGGCACTATCAGTGCCTTTACAGGAACTACCCGGAAGTTTGAAGTGGTGGCTGATTGACCCTCGGCTGGTAATACGTTACTTCTGGCAGGGTTCGTTTTTTTGTTCATCAGGGATGACTATCAAGTGCTGGTCGCCTGGCCTGCACTTGATACTCTCGTCGCATTCGCTATCAATAAGCGTCGCTTTCAAGATGGTTCTCTTTAATATCGCCACTCAAGATAGCGCCACCCTACTTGTAAACAACTGTCCACTCACCCCGTTGGACATGACCTGAACCTGGCTGCTCTTGACTCGTTGTTATTCTGACCCGGCAGTCATTATCAATGAGTGCCGGCCCTACCCAGGAACCTGAGTATTGATGAGTTGTTTTGTAATATTTGTACCCTACCCTACCGGCCACTGAGTACAGGGGCTTAATCGGCTCGAGCTCGACAACACACGCACTCTTTTCTTCAGGGAACCGACCATGGTTGAAAGCAAAGTGCTAGTCGCCAACATCACCACGTTTTCTCAATCGGCCAGCGCGATGCCGGAGGCGGAGCGCAAGCAGCGCGCGGAAAACTTGATAGAGGAAATAAAAAGTGCCGTCGCCAAAGGGGCGAACCTGAACCAGGCCTACGCCCACGTTCAGGAACTGACGCCGTACATCGAGCCTCAGCCCAATTCCCTGGAGGCCTTGAACTACAAGCTCTGGATGGAGCTCAAGGACAGCCATACCCCGCCGCCGCTGCCCTGCGCCGCTCAGCGCGAGCAGATCAGCCTCTACGCGAAAGCCTCCGAACAGGTGATTGATGAGGTGCTCGGTAGCGTTGAAGACGAAGAGCAACAGCACAGCCTTATCGAAGAAAGGCTCAGCGCACTGCGCAAGCAGATCTTTGGCATGGAAGAACCTCAGTTCCTGCTGCAATAAAGGGCCGCTAGTGGGACGTCGACTATTTAAAAATCAAATCTGTGTCTTTCAAAGTCCGCTTTTTGTCCTTTAATGCCCTGGTAGTATTTGCGGCGCAGCCCTCAGATTAGAAACGATAGGAGCCTCTTGGAAGAAAGCGCTTATTGGGCCGATAAAAATAACCATGCCCCATAAAAGTGCATCTTATCCTTTGCTGGATTTCATGCCTTGAATAGCTGCCTGGGTGTCGTCTTTACTATGAGTAACTGTCGCATTTGAAATACCAGGGCTTAACTTTGCAGCAGAGCATAGCCTGGCACTTGCGACTAGAGCTTCGAGAAAATAGCGGTCTATTTAATAAAAACATCAAGAAAGAACAATAAGGTCGACCTTTTATGAGGGCGTTTCCCCAACGCACCTTACAGGAAGCTTATCGATGACAGACGCCCCAAAGTTTCATCGTCGTACTTTTTTGAAAGGCAGTGCACAAGCTGCAGCGCTGGCCGGAATGTCCGGACTTTTTCCCGAAACCATACGGCGCGCACTGGCCATTGAGCCGGATGTGCGCAGCGGCACCCTTAAGGATGTCGACCATGTGGTCATCCTGATGCAGGAGAACCGCTCGTTTGATCATTACTTCGGCCACCTCAATGGCGTTCGTGGATTCAACGACCCTCGGGTTATCAAGCGCGCCGATGGCAAGTCGGTGATGCATCAAACCTACAAAACCACCGAATACCTGCCTTATCACTTCGACACCAAGAACGTGCACGCCCAATGGTTGGGTTCGCAGAACCACGAATGGTCGGCGTTTCACGGGACCTGGAACGAAGGCCGCAACGACCAGTGGACGGCGATCCAGGACTACACCGCCATGGGCCATTTCAAGCGGGATGACATCCCGTACTACTATGCCCTGGCAGACGCCTTTACCTTGGGTGAGGCCTATCACCAATCGATCATGGGCCCCACCAACCCCAATCGCCTGTATCACATGACCGGCCGCACCGCGCCTACCGGCGATGGCAAGAATGTCCAATACACCAACAGCATGGGCGACGGCACCATCGGTGTGAGTGGTTCTGTGGACTGGACCACCTACCCCGAACGCCTGAGCGAAGCCAATATCAATTGGCGTATTTACCAGGAAGGCGGCTACCAGTCGTCTTCACTCTGGTGGCTCTACCTCGATCTCAAATGGAAGTGGCTCATACAGGAGGACAACAATTACGACTGCAATGCCCTGGCCTGGTTTAAACGCTTCAAGGAGTCAAAACCCGACTCCGATTTGTGGCAACGAGCCATGGTCGCTCGCGGAGTGACCAAGTTGCGCGAAGACGTGCAAAACAACACCTTGCCACAAGTGTCTTGGATCGTGCCGCCGTACTGTTATTCGGAACACCCTTGGTGGGGTCCCTCCTTCGGTGAATACTACGTATCGAAGATTCTCGAAGCCCTGACCAGCAACCCCAAGGTCTGGGCCAGGACCGTATTCATCATCAACTACGATGAAGGCGACGGTTATTTCGACCATGTGTCCGCTGCCGTACCGCCATGGAAACCGGGCACCGGCATTTCGGCCGTCGACACCCAAGGCGAAATCGAAAGCGCCACCCAGTTGCCCATTGGCTTGGGTCCGCGCGTGCCGGTACTGGCGATATCGCCGTGGTCCCGAGGTGGAAAGGTCAGTGCCGAAGTCTTCGATCACACCTCTGTGCTCAGATTCCTCGAAAAACGCTTCGGCGTTACCGCGGACAATATTTCCCCCTGGCGCCGGGCGGTTTGCGGTGACTTGACCTCGCTTTTCGACTTCACCGGGAAAACCGATAGCAGCGTTCCCGCCAACCTGACCAACCTGACTGAAACCAAAGCCCGTCAGGATGACGCCTACTACAAGCAGTACTATCGCTCCTACCCTTATTACACCAACCCGAAGACTTTGCCGGGCCAGGAAACCGGCCAGCGCGACGCCCTGGCAGTGCCCTATGAGTTGCATGCCGAGGTCAGCGTCGCCGCCAGCGATGGCAGCTTGCTGCTGAGCTTGAGAAACGACGGCATGGTCTTGCCGGAAAACCCTTACGCACGTTCGGCTGCGGTCTTTCAGGTGCACTCCAACGAACGGGGTGCCCCGGCGTTCTATACGGTGACCAGCTACGATATCTATGCACAAACAGACCGTAGAAGCCGCGGCCAGACCGTTATCGAAAACCTGAAGGATCGTATCGACGCGAACGGTCGCTACGGCTTTGAAGTACGTGCACCGAATGGCTTCTATCGCGAATTTACCGGCAATAACCAGTTGGCCAAGACCCTCGCCCGGCCTGAAGTTTCAGTCAGCTACCAGGGGATGCAGATTGTCCTGACGATCAAAAATACCGGGGTACTGGCCTGTACGGTGACGGTGAAATCCAACCCCGCGTACAAGGGCGATACGGTGCACACCCATGAGCTCAAGCCGGGTGAAAGCCTGACCGATGTCTGGTTGCTGCGCAGCAGTTCCGGCTGGTATGACCTGACCCTTACAGCCACCAACACCGAAAGCAACTTCTCGCGCAGGCTGGCTGGGCATGTTGAAACCGGTTTGCCAAGCCGGACCGATCCACTCTTGGACATCATGCCGTCCTGATGAAAGGAACCTTCAAGATGAAAGCCATTCTTTTAGCGGTGTGTGCAGCGCTGATCGCCTACCTGGTGCTCTTTCGCCAGCCGGCGGACACCGTGGTGGAACGAGCGCCCAGCGTCGCCTCAAGCCCGGTGAGCAATACCAGGCCGGCCGTGCCTGCGCCAGCCGCCGACAGCCAAGCGCCAGCGTCGCTGGAGCAGGAAATCGCCGCGTTTTCGCAAACCGCCAGCACCTTGCCAGCCGCCGAGCGCCGCCAGGTCGCCGAGCGCTTGATCAACGAGCTGAAAACCTCGGTCAGCAACGGCGAGGACTTGAAGAGCGCCTATGCCCAGGTCGAACGGCTGACGCCAAACATCGAGTCCGACCCCAAGTCACTGGAGAGCCTGAACTACAGCATCTGGATGGACATGAAAGACCACGCCACGCCACCGGCTCCCCCCTCGCCTGCCCAGCGCCAGCAACTGGATACCTACCAGCAGGCGGCGAACCAAGCGATTGACGAAGTGCTCAAGACCGTCGATGGCGACGAGGCACGACGCGCCGCCATCGAGGAAAAGCTCAAGGCGCTGCGCCTGGAGATCTTCGGCAGCAGTGCCCCGCAGCCGCTGAGCCATTAAGGCACCTTGTCACCCCGTGACGACGCACGGTCGCCATGGGGTGACAAGGTCTGTTCACCGACGGAATCCGCTGATGGCCATAGCCGACTCACCCACACTGACCACGCAAGCTATCGATTGGCTGGTAACACAGGGGCACTTGAAAGGGGCCGAGGTTGCACAAGCCAGACAGCTGGAGGCCGACGCGCAACAACACGAGTTGCCCGAGTTGCTGATTCGACTCGGCCGGCTCTCGGAACAAGACCTGGCAACGGCCTGGTCGACCCTGCTGGACATTCCCTTGTTGCATGGCAGCGACGCGCCGCCGCTGGAAGGTGGTCTGCCGGACGTCTCGCCACGGTTTCTGAAACACTACGGCGTGGTGCCTTTGCCGCCCTTCGACCATCAACTGCACATACTGGTGAGCAACCCGGCCCAGCGTTATCCGATCCTGGCTCTGGAATATGCCAGCCAGCTCACGGCGCGCCTGTCGATCGGCCTGCGCAGTGAGATTGAGCAATTGATCGAGCGTTATTACGGCCAGGGCCGCTCGGCCATGGGCACGCTGATCGAAAACCTCGGCGAGAGCGTCGACAAGAGCGACGATATCGAACACCTCAAGGACCTGGCTTCCGAAGCCCCGGTGATCCGGATCGTCAACCTGTTGTTGCAACGAGCGGTCGAACTGGGCGTCTCGGACATTCATATCGAACCCTTCGAAAACCAGCTCAAGGTGCGTTACCGCATCGATGGAACCTTGCAGGAAGGCGAGGCGCCTCCGGTCAGTTCGTCGGCGGCGGTGATTTCCCGGATCAAGATCATGGCGCACCTGGACATTGCCGAACGACGCCTGCCCCAGGACGGGCGCATGATGTTGAGGATTCAAGGCAAGGAGCTGGACCTGCGGGTCTCGACGGTGCCGACCCGGCACGGCGAATCGGTGGTCATGCGGCTGCTGGACCGGGACAAGGTGACCTTCGACTTTCCCAGCCTGGGCTTCGATGGCCAGCGCCTCCAGCAACTCCTCGACTTGCTCGAGCGCCCCCATGGCATTCTGCTGGTGACCGGCCCCACCGGCTCGGGCAAGACCACCACCCTGTACACCGCACTGACCCGACTCAATACCAGCGAACGGAAGATCATCACCGTCGAGGATCCTGTCGAATACCAATTGGCCGGGATCAATCAGATTCAGGTCAAGCCGGCCATCGGCCTGGACTTCGCCGGGGCGTTGCGCTCGATTGTCCGCCAGGACCCGGACGTGATCATGATCGGTGAAATACGCGATCTGGAAACCTGTCGGATCGCCATCCAGTCGTCATTGACCGGCCATCTGGTGTTGTCGACCCTGCACACCAATAGCGCCGCCGCCAGTATTACCCGCTTGCTGGACATGGGCGTGGAGAGCTACCTGATCGCCTCGACCGTCAGCGGGATCCTCGCTCAGCGCCTGGTGCGACGGCTGGACCCGCAATGGCGCGAAGCCTTTGAGGCGCCTGCGCAACTAATCGCCGAGCACCAGCTGGATCGCTACACCGATGAGCGTCCGATCCGGCTGTACCGCCCCAGGGCCGACGCTCCGGGAACCGGTTACAGCGGACGCAGTGCCGTCACCGAGTTGTTGGTGATGAATGAGCAAATCCGCTCGCTGCTGATGCGTCACGCCGACGCTGCTACCTTGGAACAGGCCGCTCGCGCTGCTGGTTTGCGCACTTTGCATGAGGAAGGCCTGCGCCAGGCCCTGGCGGGTATCACCTCACTGGAAGAGGTATTGCGCATCACGCGCAATGACTGACCATGGAACAGTATCAATACAAGGCACTGGATGCCGACCACAACACCGTGAACGGCCATCTTGAGGCCAGCGACCTGCAGGCCGCCGCGAGCCAGTTACAAGAGCGTGGCCTGCTGGTCCTGCGGGTGCAACGTGCCAGCGGCGCTACGGGTTTGTCTCGCCCCTCCTGGTTGCGCTCCTCCCCTTTCAGTCGTGAGGAGCTCAGCCGTTTTACCCAGCAGCTCGCGACGTTGCTCGGGGCTGATCAGCCGCTGGAACGGGCGCTGGGTATCCTGATTCGGCAACCCGGCAAACCCGCGGCTCGGCAATTGATCGAGCGCATTCGCGACCGGATCAAGGCCGGGCAGACGCTGTCAGCAGCCATGGCCGTCGAACAGCCGTCCTTTACCCCGCTGTACTTGAGCCTGGTTCACGCCGGCGAAGCCGCCGGGGTGCTGGATCAAAGCCTCGGGCAACTGGCGAGCTACCTGGAGCGGACGCAGGCCATTCGCACCGAAGTCATCAACGCCTTGATTTACCCGGCCTTCCTGGTGGTAGGAGTGCTCGGCTCGCTGGTGTTGCTGCTGGCCTATGTGGTCCCACAGTTCGTGCCGATTTTCGACGGCCTGGGTGTGCCTGTTCCGCTGCTGACCCAGCTGATCCTCGACCTCGGGCAGTTTATTTCCAGCTATGGCCTGCATGCATTGGCGCTGCTTCTCGGGCTGGCTTGGACAGCGCTGAGCTACATGGGCCGGCCCGGGAACCGCTTGAAATGGCATCGATACCTGCTGCGGTCACCCCTGGCCGGCGGCTTGTTGAAACGCCTGGAAACCGCACGGTTCGCCCGGACCCTGGGCACCTTGCTGGCCCAAGGCGTACCCCTGATCAATGCCCTGGACATCAGCCGGCAAGTCGCCAATAACCTGGCGATGAACGCCGCCGTGGCAAACGCCACGGTCAAGGTCAAGGACGGCCAGCGGCTGTCGACGGCATTGGAGGCGGAACAACGGTTGCCTGACCTCGCGATCCAGATGATCGAAGTGGGTGAAGAGTCCGGGACACTCGATGGCATGTTGTTGAAAGTGGCGAGCATTTTCGATGAAGAGGCCAAGCGCAGCATCGACCGATTGTTGGCCGCGCTGGTCCCCAGCCTGACCGTGGTCATGGCGGCGTTGGTGGCGGTGATCATGCTGGCCATCATGCTGCCGCTGATGAGCCTGACCAGTAACCTTTGACCGGAGACGTTAATGAAAACCACTCGTTCACTGCCCAAGCGCCAACGCGGCTTCACCTTGCTGGAGATGCTGGCGGTCATTGTCTTGCTCGGCATTGTCGCGACCATCGTCGTTCGCCAGGTCGGTGGCAATGTCGACAAGGGCAAGTACGGTGCCGGCAAGGCGCAACTGGCCAGCCTGTCGATGAAAATCGAAAGCTATGCGCTGGACGCCGGGTCACCGCCGCCCACCCTCGATGCGCTGCTTGCCCGCCCCGCCAATGCGTCCAGTTGGAACGGTCCGTACGCCAAGGCCAGTGATCTGAAGGACCCGTTCGGCCATGCATTCGGCTATCGCACACCCGGCCAGCACGGTTCGTTCGACCTGATTTTTTACGGTCAGGATGGCCAGCCCGGCGGCGACGGCTACAACAAGGACCTGGGCAGTTGGGAATAGCCATGCCTGCCATCCGGCCGGCTCAACAGGGCTTCACCCTCCTGGAAATGCTGGTGGTGCTGCTCCTGGTTGCCGTGGGTTTCGGCATGTTGGCCTCGGGTATCTCCCAGGGGCTCAAGAGTGCCCAGGAGCGTCAGGTCAAACGTGATCTGAGCCTGGCGTTACGCCAGGTACGAAGCCAAGCCATCAGCGCTGGACAACCGGCCTCCCTGCGCCTGGATGTGCTGCGCAACAGCTATCAGCTGCCCGGCAAGACACCGCGCCACTTGCCGGACGGCATGACCCTGCGCCTGACGACGGCGGCCACTGCCGATAGCGATGGAGGGGCAGTCGGGCTGATCACCTTCTACCCCAACGGCGGCTCCACTGGCGGGCACCTGTATCTGGCGCGCGGCAGCCAAGCGACGCGCATTGATATCGACTGGCTTACCGGACGGGTCGACTGGCGGGGTGGGCAACAGCCATGACACCTTTGCCTCCCCGCCAGCAGCGTGGCTTTACCCTGGTCGAATTACTCGCGGCGATTGTCGTCCTGAGCATTGGGTTTGCAGTCGTACTCAACACCCTGGGTTACGCCACCCAGGCACTGGCGCGGGATGGTCAGACAACCCGAATGGCGCTGATGGCCACTTCGCTAATGGCCGAGTATGGAGAAGGCCTGGGCAGCGGCGCCCACCTGGAAGGGACTCGCGACGGTATCCAATGGCGCCTGAGCGCCACCCCACTTCGGGGTGAGGGGGCCATTGTCCTTGACCAGCTAGAACTCATGCTGGTCAAGGACAGCCGGCAGGAACGCTTTGTCACGCTCAAGGCCATCAAGCGTCCTGCGGGGGGCCTGCCATGAGGCAAGGCCAGCGCGGGTTTACGCTGCTGGAAGTGCTGCTCGCCCTGAGCTTCCTCGGCTTGCTGATGGTGTTGGTCGGCTCCGCCCTGGGCTCCGGTAATCACTTGCTGCTGCTCAGCGAAAAACACACCGATCGCCTGACCCAAGTGAGGACCGCGCAGAACTTTCTGCGCAGTGCACTCCAGCAGGCGCTGGCCGAAGATTTTGGCCACGCGGCGGATCAAGAACAGGTGTTCGAAGGAGAGCGACAACGCATGCGTTTCGTTTCTCCGATGCCCGCACAACTCGCTGCTGGCGTCCAGGTGCATACCCTTGAAGTGGTGGCCGGCCCGGCTGGTGTCAGTCGCTTGCAAATCAGTTTCAGCCAGGACCGCACGGATGGGCTGCATCCCTGGGGCAATCCCCAGATCCTGGTGCAGGAGGCTCAGGATCTGCGCTTGAGCTACAGAGGCCTGGACCCCAACCACCAGCCGACCGCCTGGCTGGAGCGCTGGCCCTGGCCGGACCGCCTGCCCCAGGCCGTGCGTATCGACGTCGATACCCGCGGAGCCGGCCTGTGGCCCACGCAAATCGTGGCGTTGCGCCTGGATTCCGAGGTGACCCCATGAGTCGCCAGCGCGGCGCCGCATTGATCATGGTCTTGTGGGCCATCGCCCTGCTGGGACTGATGATGGGCAGCCTGGTCGAGATACTGCGCCTGGAAAACCGCCAGAGCGCTTTTGCGCTGCAACACAGCCGCGCCCTGCTGGCCGCACAAGCGGGCCTGGCGTTGGCGGTCGAAGGGTTGTTTGCCTATCCGGCGCGCACGGTGGCTGACGGGCGTGTGTACTCATTGCCTTTTGAACAGGCCACGCTGAGCCTTAAAGTCAGCAGCGAGCGCGGCAAACTGGATTTGAATTTTGCCGCGCTGGACAGCTTCGCACGCCTGGCCCATGGCCTCGGGGCAACCGCCGAACAGGCTCGGCAATGGAGTGAAAGCCTGGGCCAACAGCGCAGTATCGGCCCCCTTAAAGCACTCGAACAGTTGCAGCAGTTACCGGGCATGGAGGCACGCCTGTATGAGCGCTTGCTACCGCACCTCACGTTATGGTCCGGCCTTACGGTACCGGATGTGGATGTGGCCAGCCCCGAACTGCTGGCCTTGCTCAAACTGTCACGGTCAAAGGTCGCGCTCCAGCGGGGCCCTGAGTCGGTGGTCAACGTGCGAGTCCTGGCGACGCTGGAGAATCAGGTTTCGGCCTCTCTGGAGGCCGTGGTTTTTCTCTCACCACAAGGAAGCGGTCAACGACCGTATCGGGTGCTGCGCTGGAAAGAATGAATCTGCTGATCCAGCCCCTGGCTGACCGGCTACAGCCCCTGATCCGCTGGCTACTGCTGCGCTGGCGAGGGTCGCCGCTGCCTGGATTCCTTGCTTGGTGGCGGGCAGAACTCCTGGCCTGCCTGCCCGCCTCCTGGCGAGCCAGGATCAACCCCGAGAAAAAACAGCCGTTGCTGTTTTCACGGGACGAGCGTTTCTGGACCGGGGACGTTGGGCAACTGCAACCGGCCACCTCCCCATCGACATCGGGTACACCGATCCTGGTCCTGTTGCCGCACCAGCGTTTGCTCCATGAAGTGTCGCTGCCGGCGGCGGTGGCCCAGGACCTCACCTCGATGCTGTCGTTCGAGATGGACAAATACACCCCATTCAAGGCCAGCCAGGTTTATTTCGACTGTGTCCGCCTGCCCTCTGCCCACGACTCGCTGATCCGCATTCGCCTGGCCGTGGTCAGCCGTGAACGGCTGGATGCACTGCTCGATCAGGCGCAACAGGCCGGTCATTCGATCATGGCGGTTGATGTGCTGGATGAGCACGGCACACGTTTGCACGTCGACTTGCTGGCACCCCATCGCCGGGCCCGCATACGCCGCTCGCTGATGCGGCCAGCTCCGGCCCTCGCGCTGGTCGCCCTGGCCCTGGCGCTGGCCTGCCTGCAACTCTGGTTGCACAACCGCCAGCAGGCCCTTGAAGACATGCGGCAGCAGGTCAAGACCCTGCAACAACAAACGCAACAGGTCCAGGCGCTCAATCAGCAGATCGACGACACCCTCGATGCTCAACGCTATGTCGTGGAACGGCGGGCACAAACCACCTCAATGGCGGCGCTGCTCAATGAATTGAGCCAATGCATCCCGCTCAATACCACCCTGGAGTCCCTGAACATCAACCCGGACGGCCAGGTCAGCCTGATCGGCCAAAGCAGCCAGGCCAGCGCCCTGATCAGCGCCATGAAAGCCTGCCGTAGCCTGGAAGGCATCAATTTCCAGGGCGTCATCCAGCCAGACCCCGTCACCGGCCAGGACCGCTTCAGCATGCTCGCCACCCTACGCAAAGCGGAGGCCAGCCATGCGCCTGCGACCAACCCCCGCTAGCCAGCGCGTCCTGGCCCTGGCCCTGGCCGCTTTGAGCCTGGTCGGGGGGTACTTTCTGACCTTGCATGTTTGGTTCAGCCAGCCTTTGTTGGCCATTGCCGATGAGATGGCGCTGCTACGCCACAACCAGCAACGCTACGTGGCATTGTCCAGCCAGCGTCCTGCACTGGAACACTCGCTGGCCCAGGTCAGGCGCTCATCCGTGGGCAATGAAAACCTGCTGGCCGATTCCGACATGGGCGCGGCCACCGCACAACTGATGCAGTTGATCGCCGCCGATTTGCAGGTATTCGCCACGGTGGGCGATGGCTGCACGCTGACCAATCGAACCCCGGTGCCGGTCACCCAGCAAGGGCCCTATCGGCAAGTCAGTGTGCGGATCAACCTCGAATGCGCCATCGAGCCTCTGGCCGGCCTGCTGCATCGCCTGGAAAACGGCAAGGTCTCGCTGTTCATCGAGTCCTTCCGGATCGAGAGAAGCCGGGGCCAGCTTGCCAGCTCAAATCGCCTGGCCGCACAACTGCTGATCAGCGCATACCTGCAAAACCCAACGCCAAAAGGAGCGACGCCATGACGCGCTTGTCGCCCTCGCTTCGTTGGCTGAGTGCAGCCGTACTGGGGCTCTTGGGGTTACTCCTGACCTTGCTCAACGGCGTTGGAACCAAGGTTCAGTGGCTACCTGCACTCGATCCATCGGCAGCCCCGGTGAAAGCGGCCGTCACTGCCGGGCCCATGCCCGTGGCGCTGTCGGCGTATGAATACACCTGGAAAAAGCCACTGTTCAACGCCCATAGGCAGCCTGACCCGCCACCCTCCCCAGCCACCGACAAGGCGCCATCGTCGCTCAACGGCCTGAGCCTGACCGGCGTCATCGCTTCCGGAGCCCTGCGCAAGGCCTTTTTCAAGACCAGCGACGGGCAACAGCTGGCAGCCCTCGAACAGCAACAACTGCCCAATGGCTGGCGAGTCGAGCGGATCGAACCGACACACGTCACGTTGACCCAGGGCGCCAACACCCAAACGCTGAAGCTGCTGCTATTGAAAGTGCCGCAGAACACACCGTCTCTCCCCTCTTTGCCTGACACTTCCAAGGACAGCGATCTGTGAGAAAACGATTCATCTACACTGGCTTGGCCGGCGCGATAGCGCTCTGTGGTTGTACAACACCCGCCACCGACAGCGCCCGGGACGACAAGCTGATCAAGGAAGCCTTGTCCGGCACCGGTACTGATCGCGCACCGCTGCCGATCCCGGCGCCAAAAGCATCGCCAATGGCGATCATCACACCGCCGACCACGACCCGGGTTGTCCAGGGCAACCAGCACTTCATCAATAAAAAACCGTCAGCGCTGCCCCAAGCCGCGACGGCATCGCAAGAGCCAGGCGTCACCTTCAACTTCGCCAATGTTTCGATCCAGGCCGTGGCCAACACCATCCTCGGTGACGTGCTGAAGGAGAACTACAGCATCGCCCCGGGTGTGGCGGGCGACGTCACCTTCTCGACCTCCAGGCCCGTCGACAAGAACCAGGCTTTCTCGATCCTGGAAACCCTGTTGGCGCTGACCAGGAACGCCATCATCCGGCAGAACGGCAGTTACGTTGTGCTGCCGGCGAACACGGCGATCGCCGGCCGGCTCGCGCCGCAGCTGGCATTGCCACAACCCGGCAGCGGGATGACGGCCCGGTTCTTTCTGCTCAACTATATTTCCGCACCGCAAATGCAAAAGCTCTTGCAGCCCATGGCCCGGGAAAATGCCTTCGTGCAGGTCGATGCCGCCCGCAACCTGCTGATCATGGCGGGCACTCCCGATGAGCTGAACAACTATCAGCAGACCATCGACACCTTCGATGTCAATTGGCTCAAGGGCATGTCCGTCAGCGTCTTCGGGCTCAAGCACGCCAACGTCAGCAAGTTGATGCCTGAGCTTGAGCATTTGTTCGGAGCGCAAAGCACGACACCCCTGGCCGGGATGTTGCGTTTCCTGCCGATCGAACGTACCAACTCCATCGTGGTGATCTCTTCTCAGCCGCAGTACCTCAGTGATGTCGGACGCTGGATCGAAGCCATTGACCAAGGCGGCGGCAATGAACCGCAAATGTATGTGTACGACGTGCGCAACATGAAGGCCACTGACCTTGCCAAGTACCTGCGGCAGATCTACGGCAATGCAAAAATCACCGATGAGCCGGCCGCCCAGGTAGCGCCCGGCCTGCGTACGGTCACCCTGTCGAGCAATGGTTACGGTACTGGCAGCGACAGCAGCGGCAATGTTTCAGGCCT
This sequence comes from Pseudomonas sessilinigenes, assembly GCF_003850565.1. Taxonomy (NCBI): domain Bacteria; kingdom Pseudomonadati; phylum Pseudomonadota; class Gammaproteobacteria; order Pseudomonadales; family Pseudomonadaceae; genus Pseudomonas; species Pseudomonas sessilinigenes. Next base: position 5,263,425 of record NZ_CP027706.1, on the reverse strand, counting down.
GCCATCGGGCATCAATGGGATCGGTGGTAACGGCAACGCAGAAGGCACCAACGCGGCACAGCCGGAAGAAGAGTTCGAGGCCAGCAGCGAGGATCAGGCGCAGGCCGAAAACGCCACGAGCAACGAAACATTCGACAATTCGGTGCGCATCACGGCCCAGAAAAGCAGCAACCAGCTGTTGGTGCGCAGCCGGCCGGCACAATGGGCTGAAATCGAGTCGGCGATACAACGCCTGGACAATCCCCCCCTGCAGGTGCAGATCGAAACACGCATTCTCGAAGTCAGCCTGACCGGTTCTCTGGAGCAAGGCGTGCAATGGTACCTGGGGAACCTGGCGGGCAACTCGACCACTCCTGGCGTGCAGAACACCTCGGGTAGCCAGGGTGCGTTGGGCGGAGGCGGCGTCGAGGTGAAATCGGCTTCGCTGTTCTACTCCTTTGTCAGCAACAACTTCCAGGTGGCCTTGCGCGCGCTGGAAACCAGCGGCAACACCAAGGTGCTCTCGGCGCCCTCGCTGGTGGTGATGAACAACCAGCAAGCGCGGATCCAGGTGGGCAACAACATCCCGATTAGCCAGACCACTATCAATACCGGGGTCGGAGCCATCCAGACCAGCTCAGTGCAGTACGTACAGACCGGGGTGATCCTCAATGTGGTGCCACGCATCAACCCCGGCGGCTTGGTGTACATGGACATTCAGCAGCAGGTCAGCGACGCCACGCCGACCGCCAGCGGCGGAACCGGCACGACGGCGACGCCACCGGCCAACCCCACCATCTCGACCCGCGCGGTGTCTACCCAAGTCGCCGTGCAAAGCGGCCAGACTGTCCTGCTGGGAGGCCTGATCAAGCAGAACCAGGTAGAGGCCAATCGCAGCGTACCGTACCTGGGCAAGGTGCCAGGCCTGAAGTGGCTGTTCGGCACAACCACCCGCAATGACGACCGGTCGGAACTGATCGTGCTCATCACCCCACGAGTGATCACCGGCAACAGCGAGGCGCGCCAGGTGACGGATGAGTATCGCCAGCGCTTCCAGCTTATCCAGCCACTGCAAAAACTTTGAAAGATCAGGGCGCTGAAAAGCTTGTGCAGCGACTGTCCAGGCTCAATTGCAGTGGTCAACTCATCCCGACACTGCGTTGAGTTTTTCTCGGCCTGAGCTGGGAGCATCCATCGTTGAACGGGAGCGGTCGATCACTCCTCGTAATACGCAGCCCGGACCGCCTCTGTGGGCTGGCTCAGCGTTCCTCCCTGCCAGATAAAAGTGGGTGTTGAACGCCCCAGTAATGACCGTTTGTCGCATGGCTATTTGCTATTAACAATGCCTACTACAGTGATCTTGCGTCACCGTCGGGTACCAGAAAGCTGGGCACCCATCGTAATCGCCAGTCAATGCAGAATGGAGTTCTCATAATGGCCATCAGCGCTGTCGTAAACGCAGTCTTCAACATCGATAACAAAACCTACACTGCCTCGCTCGCCATCCCCAGTTCCGCCCCTACAGCGGCAGCACCGTTCCTGTTCAGCGTCGTTTCCCAGGCTCCCGAAGCTGGCGGCAAGACGCCGGACCCGGAAACCCTGCTGGAAGTCGCCGTGGGCACGACCAACCAGGTGTACGTCGCCGTGTCGCCACCGATGGACGTGATCTCGGGTGCGATCGGCAGCGATGTGGTCAAAGACCTGAACGTGGTCGTCTCGGAAGGTACCTACAATTCCAAGACCCACACCTTCAGCTGAATCACGCTCGCCTACGTGGAGGGGCAAGAGCCATTGCCCCACTACTTCGTACCTTGCCTGCGGGAGGGCCGCTCGCCCATGGATATCCGCGTATCGGCACATTTTGCTTGGTCAGAGATTTTCGGTGGCAAGTTCGCCACCCAGAGCAAGTGCCAACTGGACTTGTCACGCCAATACAGCCTGATCTACGCGGACCTGGCCTCCGCTAATTCTGGCGGGATGGATGTTCTTGAGCTGATCAACAATGCCTTCAATACGCAACTGCCCACCGGCCGCTTGCTGGTACAGGATGCAGGCTTCTTCACCTTCAGCCATTTCGGCAGCGGTACGCCGCCCAGCGGCACGAACCTGTTCAGCATTTTTCCACAAACGCCGGTTCCCACGAGCGTGGCGAAAACCACGCTGACCATGGATAACACCTGCGGGTTCTGGCTGACGGTCAGCCTCAAAGACATAGAACTGTTCGGCAGCCTGGTGCAGATCGGTTACGACACCTCGGCAGGCGCCGGTGACACGCTCTCCTTGTCTGCCGTACTTGCCAGCGGCAGCGCGGCTGGCACCGCAGTCAAGCAGGCGTTCTACGCGGCGGCGCTTCCCAATATCAAGCTGTTTGGCCTGTTCGGTTTTGAGAACATCAAAATCAACTATCAGTTCACCACGGCCAGGCAACTGAGCGTCATCGGCAACCTCAGCGTCTCGGTGTTCGACAACAACTATGCCTTTAGCGGTGCGCTGGTTTCCGACGATGTAAACAAGACCTTCGCCGCCTGCCTGCAGTCGGCTACGCCTGACGCCAGCATCCCCACATTGTTCGGTGGGGCCATGACCGGTATCTCGTTCAGCAACCTGATGTTCGGCGTCTTCGCTCGCTATGGCGGCCCCAGCGCACAGAAGAACTTTCAGGTACAAGGCACCGTCAAGGTGGGGTCGGCCCAGCTCACCGGATACATCTACCTGCAGAACACCACCCCTCAGGTGGCCAGTGTCAAAGTCGACAAGACCCTCTCGATCGGTGATGTGTTCAACCAATGCATCGGTGAGGCGGTGTGGCCCAGTTCGCTGATCAACATCGTGTTCAAGGCCGGCAGCCAGCTCTACTACTGCAAGACGGCCGGCAGCCAGCCATTGAGCCTGGATACGTTCGCCTGCCCCATCGCGCCGGGCACATTGCCTGCCGCGCCTCCGGCCAGCAGCATCGCCTACCAACCGGGTTTCAATATCCAGGCGCTGTTTGACCTGACGCTGGTCACCACCTTCGAGGTGGTTGGCAACATCCAGATCGCCAAGGACGGTGTCACCGCTTCCATCGCCCTGGGCAATCCCATCGACATCTACATCCTGACCATTGCCGCGCCGAAGGCGACCAGCGCCACTGGTGGCCCGGCACTCGCCATCTCCACGGTCTCGGGCAAGCAGTCGATGGGGTTTGCTGGCAGCTTGTGGTTCATGCAGGCATCGTTCGGCGTCGATGTCAGCGTGATGACCAGCAAGAACAGCAAGGGCAACATGCAGATCGACGGCACGCTCACCTCTCTGTCCGATTACTCGCCGTTTCTGCCGAAAAATGTCTCGCTGGGTGTGCGCTACAGCAAGGATGGTGGTTTCCAGGTCACCAACTGGCCAAGCTTCGACTACCTGACCCAGGCGATAGACTTCATCAAGACACTGCAAAAGCTGTCCGAACAAGGCAGTTCCGGCTGCGGTAAGTTGGTAGATTTCGCCTTCAAGACCTTGCTCAAATCGACATTCAAAATCAGCGTGTCGTTCAGCACGCAGGACAACGGCGTCAGCCTGCAACTGGATGGCAAGTACACCCTGACGATCGCCGACACCTCGTTGACCGCCGCAGCGATCCCCTTCCCTGGCATTGTCTCGATACCCCTGCCTAACTCGATCAAGATGTCGGAGCTCGGGGCCTATATCGACCGCGCGCTGGCCAGCGCGGCGGAATCGTTCGTGCAAGGCCTGCTCAAGAACAGCGAGGCCATTGCCACCTTGATTGCGCTGACGGCGGGCAAGGCTGCCGCCTCTTACGCAGCCACGCTGGCATGCCAGCAACTGATAGACGGCGCCGCCGCCGACGCCGTGGCTTCAACCGCAGCTTCGGCACTGGCCGCATCCGAAGCGGCCGCCGCTGGAGCCGCGGGCGCCGCGGCGGCGGTAGCAGGTGCGGTTGCGAGCATCATCGCGATCGTCGGCGGAACCGGTACGGGGACGGGCACTGGAACCGGCACAGGTACTGGAACCGGTACGGGCACAGGCACTGGAACGGGCACCGGAACCGGCACGGGGACGGGCACCCAAAGCCCGCCCGACCACCCCAGCGTCAGCGTCGCCAACCGGGTAGTGACACTCGCCTGGGGCGGTGGCCAGGGGAACGCCGGCTATCATGCGCAACTGCTCGACAGCGCAGCAAAAGTCCTGCTCGACCAACCTGGCCTGGACGTCGCCGCGCGCGACACCCATTTCGATTTCGACGCCCAATGGCTCCCCGGCCCTTACAAGGCCCAGGTGCAGGGTACTCATGGCGATGCCAAGACGGTATGGGTCGGTGCATCATTCCAGCGTCTTGCCGCGCCGACAGCCCTGCAGGCGCACAACGAGAGCAGCATCATCGCACCTGACTGTGGGGTGATGCTGAGCTGGGCGGCCGTGCCCGAAGCGCAGTCTTATGTCCTCTCCAGCGTGCATGGCGGTAGCACCTGGGTCCCCGACCGGAACATTACGCCCCCCCAACCGCAACAGCCACCGCCTACGCAGTGCGTCGTCACCTTCGAGGCGGTGGCGCCTGCCGGCAACTTTGGCTTCAGCCTGGTGACACACGGCAGCAGCACCACCGTGGCTAGCCCGGCCAGCGACGTGCTGACCCTGGTTCGCCTGGACCAGCCGTTGAACCTGCAAGCCAGCAGTGCCGGCAGCAACGTCACCCTGCGCTGGCAAGCAGTGGCCAATGCCACACGCTATCAGGCGGTCATACACAGCGCCGGCAGCCCGTTGCAAGTGACCCCGTTGCAAGCCAGTGCCCAGGGCCAAGAGTGGGTTGCGAAACTGACCCTCACCGGTGCCGCCGGCTCGCCACGACTCTACCAACTACAGGTCCAGGCCATCCCTGCCGAGGGCCAGAACGACATCGTGCCCGGTGTGCCTTCGACCACGGTCGACGTCACCATCACGCTGTACGCCAGCGCTCTAGAGATGGCGACGGCTCTTAACAGCCAGAAGGTCGATGGAGTCCATTGCGCCCAACAATTGCTGGACGCCTTCCCGAGCCTGACCCTCGACACCCTGGCCAGTGCCATGGCCGGGGGCGGTTACGCCATGGCCGACACCAGCAAGGGCCTCATGGCCGTTTGGCCGCAGACCTCGCCTCAGGACTTGGCGGCCGCGCTGGCACAGGCCTACCCGGACCCGGTGCAGATGGCCAGCCGTCTGCGGGCCCAGGGCGTGGCCGGTGTCGACTGTGGGCCGCAATTGGCCCACGCGTTCCCCGCCCTGACCCTCAACACCCTGGCCAGCGCCATGGCCGGGGGCGGTTACGCCATGGCCGACACCAGCAAGGGCCTCATGGCCGTTTGGCCGCAGACCTCGCCTCAGGACTTGGCGGCCGCGCTGGCACAGGCCTACCCGGACCCGGTGCAGATGGCCAGCCGTCTGCGGGCCCAAGGCGTGGCCGGTGTCGACTGTGGGCCGCAGTTGCTCCACGCGTTTCCTGCCCTGACCCTCGACACCCTGGCCAGCGCCATGGCCGGGGGCGGTTACGCCGTGGCCGACACCAGCAAGGGCTTGCTCGCGGCTTGGCCACAGACGCCACCGCAAGCGTTGGCGGAGGCGCTGATCCAGGCGTACCCCGGTCCCGTGCAAACGGCTCGTGCGCTACGAGCCCAGGGTGCGACCGGCGCGGCCTGTGCAATCGCTCTGCACAAGGCATTCCCCGAACTGCTCGCCAAGGACTTGGCCGCCGCCATGGCGCAAGCCGGATACCCCGCCGAAGATACCGGCGCGGGGCTCAAGGCGGCGTTGCCCGGCTTGTCTCCCTTGGATCTGTCCACCGCGCTGGTCAGCGCTTACCACTGAAGCAAGGAGCCCTGTATGACAACCGATGTCCCGAGCCTGATCCGGCTCCTGCAGCCCTTGCGCGAGCAAGGCATGACTGCCGTGCAAGCCGCGAACACCGTGCTGGCACAGTTCAACACCGGCAGCGCTGGCGCACGCCTAGCCGATGCATTCGGACCACAAGTATCCCTGGTCCAGGCGCTGGTTCAGGTCTATGCGCCTGTCACGCTCCCCGAGATGGCCAGCATCCTGCACCAGCTCTATCCGGACCTCGGGCCGGTAGCGGTCGGCAAGATCCTGCTGGCGCCGGGTGTGTTCCCCCATACCACCGCCGAGCAAATGCAGAGTGCATTGGTTTCGGCAGGCTTTTCACCGGCAGCAGTGACGCAGGCCATCAAGGAGCTCTACCCCGCTCCGCCCGTCCAGGAGCCCTTCGCGGCGATTGCCACCTCGATGCAAGGCGGCAACCGAGGCATCGAATTGTGGGTAGCCGGCACACCCGGGCAGGTATGGACCTTGTACCAACGAACCCCAGGCGCAAACTGGAGCGCCTGGGAGGGGCCGGGCTTCAAGAACCAGCCCAAGCCATTGATGCAACTGGCCGCGGCGCTACAGAACAATGGAAACGTACTGTTTGCCGGGCTGGACGGCGCAGGCAGCGTCTGGACCTGTGGCCAGGGCAGTCCCGGCGGCGACTGGAACGCCTGGAGTGGCCCCAATGTAGGTGCCCAGCCTTGTGCCTTCGAGCAACTGGCGGCCTCGCAACAAGGTGGCCACAGGGGGGTCGAGCTCTGGGCAGCCGGTGCTGACGGGCAAGTCTGGACCTTGTACCAACTCACTGCAGGCGGCGCCTGGAGCCATTGGGAGGGCCCCGGGTTCAAGGGCCAGCCCACTCCCCTGTTCAAGCTGGCAGCCGCGCAGCAGAACAATGGCAACGTGATGTTCTGGGGGCTGGACCGCGAGGGTCGGTTGTGGGGCATCGGCCAACAGTCGCCGGGTGGCGACTGGGGTGCTTGGCAAGGCCCTGGCTTTGTCGGCCAGCCCGAACCCTTCACCGCTATCGCTGCCTCGGAACAGCTCGGCAACCGGGGTGTGGAACTATGGGGCATTGGTGCCAGTGGCCAGCTGTGGACGTTGTACCAGACCACTGCCGGGGGCCCCTGGAGCCGTTGGGAAGGCCCTGGCTTCAAGCAACAGCCGGCGCCCATGAAGAAAGTGGCGGCGGCCTTGCAGAACACGGGCTGCGTACTGCTCTGGGCTGTCGACAACGATAACCAGCTGTGGCAGATCGCCCAAGGATCACCGGGTGGTGACTGGGCCGGCTGGACGCGCACCAGCCCTCCACCGCAGGGCTGATCGGCCTCTGTGCCCCTCCTTAATCCTTAAGAGGAATACCCGCATGACAATCGACGTACCAACCTTGAGCAAGCTTCTGCAACCCCTCAAGGAGCAGGGCATGGGGCCGGGTGAGGCCGTACGCGTGGCGCTGGCATCGGCAACGGCATCGGCTGCAACCGGCGTCGGCGCCAGGGCGTTCTCGCTACCGCAGCAGGAATTCGTTCACAACGGCGCCGTGGTGGCCGAAGCGGTACACAACGTGTTCTCGCCCATCACTGCCGCAGCACTGGCGATCATCCTGCGCGAGACCTATCCGAATCTGACTGCCCTTGAAATAGGTGGAATCATCCTCGCGCCCAACGTCTTGCCCGGCACGCCAGCGCCCGAAATGGCCAGTGCCCTGGCTGGCGCGGGTTTCGATGCCAATAGCACCAGCGATGCCGTCAATGTGCTGTACCCGATCACCCTGACCGTACAGGCCAACCAGGCCTGGCAGGCCAGCGGGCTGAATGTGAGCGGCCGCCAGGTCACGCTGATCAGTGCCCAAGGGTCGTGGACCGCCAACCCCGCCAACGGCATGGTGGGTCCCGCCGGCGACTCTCGCTTCAAAGCCCCCGCACGCTACACCTTGCCGGGTGCACCGGAAGGCGCACTGATCGGCAAGGTCGGCAGCAATGGGCCATTTCTCGTAGGGGCCTACGTGCAAGCGCCAGCGGGTCAGTCGGGACCGCTGCAATTGTGTATCAACGATGACTTGGATGGGGTCTACGGCGTAGGTTTGCGCGACAACGTCGGCACACTGCAAGTAAACCTGCAAACAAAGGGGAACTGAGCACGCCAGCCTGGTATCGCAAGGTGCCGGGCACGCCTGCACTCCCTACTATCCCTGCCCTGCACGCTCGCGTTCACCGTAAAGCAGCGTGATGTTGATGCGCGCGCTGGTGTAGCCAGGACGGAACGCCAGCGGCGCAGTGGCATGAAACAGGTCCGAATTGAAGATGACCGCACGATTGCAGCGATAGGGAATCACCAGCGGCTGTGCCCCTGAGGCCCGCAGGAAAGCGTCGATCCGATCACCCTGTCGGTTGTACGTTTCGAAGTCCCAGTCCATTGGGGCCTCGACGTCGTAGATCACCAACCCACCCGAGTTCTTGTCCAGGTTGGCGTCGTCGGGGGTGATCCAGAAATTCACGTTCACCGCAGCGAAGTCGGCATGCGGATAGGTGGCCGGCTGGTCGTGCCCATATTTGAATCCCCACAGTTGCAACAGCGGATGCCGCGTGCCGATCACCTTGGGAAAGTACTGCTGGATCTGCTCAGCAACTTGCAGCAGCAACGGGCAGTTGAAGCCTTCCCTGAAGAACGCCCCCAGGCGGCCATGGGCGTAACGGTTGGTGTGCCAGACAGTGGATTGCAGGCAAAACGCTTGCAACTGCTGCAATGCTTGCGGTGTTAGAAAGTCATCGATCACTACGATGCCCAGCGGGCTCTGCTGGTAATCCTGCTCCGCTCCACGCAGCGCCGGGCTATCGTTCAACGCACCTTCATCCAGATGTGCGGCCGGCAGATGATGGATGACTCGACCATAGGTGGAGGACAGTGGCCATGACGCGAGCAACTGCTGTTGCAAGAGGCTGTCGCTCTCGTTGAAGCGCTGCAACGCGGTTTCATAGCCGTCGATCACGGCATCCAGTTGCGGACCTATCAACTGCCGATCACGCAGGTAGCGCATCTGCTCAAGGTCATGGCCCAGCTTGCTCCGGCTGAGTTTCGGCGCAGGCGTGGGAACGTCGGGTATATCGCCTGGCAGCGCGTGCCAGGTACTGCCGCGAGTGACCGCGGCATGACGCAAGGCCCAATGTCCCGCTGCGCCAAGGTCATTGACCCGCAGCGCCGTGCTCGTGAGGTTGTCCAGCACTTCAGGATCCTGCGGATACAGCTCGACCAACACCTGCCACATCCCCCGCGCGGCGTCGTACTGCCCCAGATGCACATACAGGTGGGCAAGCAGATAGGCCAGATTGGCCCGGGCCAGCACATAACCGGGTTCCAGGCGCAGGGCGCACTTGTAACTGCTGATGGCGTCTTCGTTGCGGCCCTGGGCTTGCGATACCCAACCCAGGTTGTTGTGCGCAATGGACCAGTCCGGTTGGTGTTCCACGGCGTATCGAAAGCAGGCTTCGGCGGCCTCGAAACAGCCTTGCAGGCACAACCGATGACCTTCGTCGTTCTGCGCCAGCACCTGCTCCGCAAAGCGTTTTGCGGCCCACAAGGCCGAGGGCGCTTGTGCCGTTCCGTAGCGCGGGCTCGATGCGGGTGCCGTCAAGCGAACCCCCGGGATTGTTTCAGTCTCTGGCTCAGTTGCATGGCATCGATAATGGCCTGGTTGACGGTTGTTTCCAGCGCAGGACTCCCAAGATCGATCTGTTGCCCGGCCTGGCGAGTGTCGTTAAGCGCAGACCCGCCAGGCTCCCGGCCTTGGGTCGCATGCAGAAACCGCCTTTGGTCGTTTAGATCATCTTGGTGTGTTGGGTCAAGTGCAGTGCGTGAACGATAGACAGGGCGCGCAATCTTGCAAGGGAACCGCAGCAAAAGTGGCGGCCAGAGGTTACTTACAGTCCTGGTTCAGTACTTGCAGTCTTGCCAAGGCGCGTCGGAGTGGCCGACCTGATCGCCGTGATGGATGCGGTCGCAGGCAGTGAGCCGGCCATAACGCTTGTTTCACTACTAGGCTTAGACCCGGACGCATTCCTGGTCCAACGGCGTTACCAAGATATCGGGGATGCACCTGCACTCCCCGCCCGGGTATTGGGCGTCACTCGATCCACAAGTACAGATCATGAAGGAACTCGGAATATGAGCACTGTCACGACCAAAGATGGCGTTGAGATCTACTACAAGGACTGGGGCCCGCGGGACGGCAAGGTCATCCATTTCCACCACGGTTGGCCACTCAGTTCAGACGACTGGGATGCGCAGATGCTGTTCTTCGTGAACAAGGGATTTCGCGTGGTCGCGCACGATCGACGTGGCCATGGCCGCTCCAGCCAGGTTTGGGACGGCCATGATATGGACCACTACGCGGACGATGTCGCGGCGGTCGTCGAGAAGCTCGGGACCCAAGGTGCAATGCATGTCGGGCATTCGACGGGTGGCGGGCAAGTGGTGCGCTACATCGCTCGACATGGACAGGACAAGGTGTCAAAAGCCGTGCTGATCAGCGCGGTTCCACCACTGATGGTCAAGACGGCAAGGAAACCGGGTGGAACGCCCAAAGACGTGTTCGACGGTTTCCAAGCCGCGCTCGCGGCTAACCGCGCCCAGTTCTACTACGATGTTCCCGCAGGTCCCTTCTATGGCTATAACCGCCCAGGCGCCAAGCCGTCGGAAGCGGTGATCTGGAACTGGTGGCGCCAGGGAATGATGGGGAGCGCAAAAGCGCATTACGATGGCATCGTCGCGTTTTCACAAACCGATTTCACCGAGGACCTGAAGGCTATTTCCATCCCCGTCCTGGTGATTCATGGCGATGACGATCAGGTCGTGCCTTACGCGGATTCCGGCGTGCTCTCTGCCAAGTTGGTCAAGAACGGCACACTCCACACCTATAAAGGAGCGCCGCACGGCATTCCGACTACCCACGCGGACCAGGTCAATGCCGACCTGCTGGCGTTCATAAACGCCTGACGCAATAGCACGTACTCCAGCCACTGCCGGCCTGCAGGATGCGGGTCGGTCTAGGCTTTGATGCTAAAAATGCTCCGTTCTGAAGAAAATACTCGCGTAGTGTTTGTCGTTGCTGACAAGACACCCATGAGTTTTGGGGATAACGCATTTAGCCTCATGTAAAACTTACCCGATGGTTGATTCGGGCAGAAAACCTTCTGGCCCCATGCTCCAGGTATAAAAGCGCAGTAATGGATGCCTCAAGGCCCCCCAGGAACTATTCCCCAAGTTCCAGCCGCGAACCGGCCATACGCTGACGAGCCGCCGACAGCTGCGACTGGTACGCAATCATCAAGGCGAAAAAACTCACCAGCGCAGCGGCCAGCAAGTAGTACGCCGCCATCATCGGGTCGCCGGTATAGCGGTAGAGCACAGTCACCAGGGTGGGTGTGAAACTGCCGAACAGCACCACGGAACTGGCGTAGGCCACGCTGATGCCCGTCGAACGCACCGCCACCGGGAATAGTTCGGCCAACGCTGCCGACGCCGGGCCGGCGTACAACACCATCAACATGGCCAGCCCGGCTTGCAGCAGCATCAAGCCGCTGTCCTGCGGATTGTGCTTGAGTGCCAGGAATGCCGGGTACGCCAGCAGCAACATTCCCAGCGCCCCGAGCAGCATGACGTTGTATCGCCCCCAGCGATCCGACAGCCAGCCACCCAACGGGCTGAGCAAGGTGATGAAGCCGACCAGGGTGATCCCGTAATAGGCTTTCCCGGCATCCAGGTTGAGCATGGCCTGGGCGTAGGCCGGCATGAAGTTGATCAGTTGGGTGCACACCGTCCACAAGGCAACAAAGCCGATTCCCAGGGCAAGGCTGCGCCAGTGCCGGAGGATTTCCCGGGCTGGCACCTCTACCCCCTGGCGGGCATGGGCCTGGAACGCATGACTCTCGTCGAGGGTGCGGCGCACATAGACACCGACAAAGTAGATGAGCACACCCAAAGCAAACGGAATACGCCAGCCCCAACTGCCAAGCTGTTCAGGCGTCAGCAGCGTTGCCAGGATGCTCGCGAACAAGCCACAGAGCAAAAAGGACCCCGCCTGGGCGACCTGCTGGAAGGCGGTAAAAAAGCCTCGGCGCGAAACCGGCGCCGCTTCACACAGGTAGGCCAGCGCACTGCCGATTTCGCCCCCTGCCGCCAGGCCCTGGACAATCCGCGCTACCACCAAGAGCACCGTGGCGCCATAGCCCAGCATGCTGTAGCCGGGACACAGGGCAATCAGCACCGTGCTGGCGGCCATCATGTTCATGGTCAGGATCAGCGCTTTCTTGCGTCCGTGGCGATCGGCATAGCGACCGATGAGAAACGCCCCCAGCGGCCGGGCAACGAAACCCACCGCGAGGGTGACGAAGGTGGCCAGCAGCGACATCAGTTGGTCCTGGGCCGGGAAGAACGCCTTGGCGATGTACAGAGAAAAGATCGCGAACAAGGTGAAGTCGAACCATTCCAGGGTCGTGCCTATCCCTACGGCCAGCAGCATCCTGCGCTGCTGCCGCGGCGAGTCCATTGGCTTCATGGCGATGATTTCCAGACGTAGACGCGCAACCCTGCGCACACGGGGGGCTTGGATGTGGCGGCGTACCGGGCCCTTGAGCAGGCCCGGTCAGCAGTCACCCTCCCAAGGCTACTGGACGGTGAACAGGCGCGAGGTGCGCTCCCACTCCCGGACAGTCTTGTAGTCCTCATGCAGGACATTGCTGTCGGCATGGCTCATGAACACAATGCCGGGACTGGAAAACAGGTCGATGGTCTTGACCACCGTGTCGCCTTCTTTCGGCGCACGCTGCAGCCAGGCCTTGCTTTTGAACGTCTTGAGCAATTCGTCGTACGAGGAGCGCGCGACCACGCCTTCCTGGTTGGAGATGAACTGCACCTGCCACAGCGGATAGCGATGGGGTTGCCAGGTTTGGAGAATGTCATCGATGGCCGACTCCCCTTCCCTGACCAGCTTGCCCACCAGGTCCAGCTGGCTGGAGCCGACCGCGTAGTTGGCCGCCGGGCGATTTAGCCCGCCGGACAACCGCGAGGCACACTCGATCAATGTCGGGCCGTCGGCGGTCACGATCAATTCGGTGTGGTTGGCCCCGTAGCGGATGCCCAGGGCGTCCAGCACGCCGTGGACATACTCGACGATTTCCCGCATTTCAGGGGAAGTGGGATCGAACAGCACGGCACGGTCATAGATCCAGCCGCCGTCTGGTGCCGGCAACTTGTCGGCGCGCCAGATTTCAGTGATCAGATGCTTGCCATGGCCACTGACGCCGTTGATGAAATACTCCGGGCCAACCAGCAGGCGCTGCGCCAGGACCGCGTCGTTGCGTTCACCCAGTTGATTGACGGTACCGAACAGCTTGTCGAAGCTTTCCAGCAGCTCACGCTGATCGGCACAAAAAGTCACCGAATCGGTGCCCGCACTGGCCTGAGGCTTGATCACCACCGGCCAGCTACCGCGCTCGGCCCAGGCGCTCAGGGCACTGCGCTCGACAGCCAGGAAGTGGTCCATGCTGCGCAGGCTGGCAGCCTTGAGTCGCTCGTGCATGGTGTATTTGTCACGTCGAGCCAGGCTGGTCGATGGGGCGTTGCCCGGTAGCTGCAGGGCCGCGGCCAGGAGGTCGGCGACTATCACCCCGCTCTCGGTCCCCGGCAGTACCGCCGCCGGGCGCCAGGCCTCCACGGCATCGGCCAGCGGCTGGATGTCGCCCTGATACTCGAAGTGTGCGATGTACTCATTCTTGTGGTAGGTGCGCAGGTAGTATTCCGGCGGATTGGCCGAGCTGCTCACGTGCAGGCACTTCCAGCCGGACTCGGCCATTAGCGTCGGCAGCTGTGAGCCCGATGAATAACCATCGACTACCACGAGGATCTTTTCCTTGGCTTGTGTCATTTTCTGTCTCCCTTGAATTTCATCCATGTGCCGAACACCGTGACCAGGGCGATCACGGAGCAGCCCAACGCAGAGGTCATCGACCACTGGATTCGCGCATCGAATACTTGGAATACGTAGGTGAGCAGCGGTGCCCACGCGAGCAGTGCCGCCACGGTAAAGGGTTCCGAAAGCAGGATGCCACGCTGCAGCAACCACAACGGGATGATCACCCCGAGCAAGGTGGCGATCGCCAGGCCGCCGACTTGCGTGCCGGAGGCGATCACAAGGCCCGGACCGTTGTAGGCCAGTACGGCGGCGACAATGATCAGCAAATAGAAACGGTGGGCCATGATTCGCGTGGCGGTCCAGCTGCGCTCACCCAGTTGCTTGGTGGCGATGGTGTTCAGCGCCTGGGACGCACCACCGGCTGCCGCCGCGGCGAGGCCGATCAGGGTGTCACCGACGTTGATCGGACGAATCCCCGCCAGCCCCACCAGCGACGCCCAGGCCAGCAATGCCGTGCCCGACAGGATGCCCGCCGCCACCGCGTAGGTGTAAAGCGGCAACTGCCGGCGACGCACCACTCGCTCCAGCAGGATCGTGCTCACCGGGCCGAGTCCGCCCATGATGGCGCTGACGATCGCCGGTTCGATATAGCGCAAGGCGTAGAAATAGCCGATCCAGTTCAAGGCGCTGGTGAAATTCAGCACGGTCAGCGGGCCTGCGGCGTTGGTGCCGATTGCCAGTCCGCGAGTACCGGAACTGAGCAACAAGCGCGTCAGAAAGAAGCCGCTGGTGATGACGAAACTCCAGAACAGGAAGGTGAACGGATGCAGCTGCTGCAGCAGGTTGCCGGAAAAGACCGCGTTCGCGTTGGCCAGTACCAGGAAGGCAGCCACGTACAGCACCCCTGCCCGCCCGCCCCAGCGGCTGACCGGCGTGGCGATGCCGGCCAGGCTTGCTTCAGGCTTGTTCATTGACGGTCTTCTCCATGAATACGCTCAGCGGATCTTCTCGATAATCGGCGAAGGGGCCGCGATCGCGAAAACCTGCGCGGCGATAGAGTGAAATCGCTTCAGGCTGGCTTACGCCGGTTTCCAGCAGCAGCGTTCTGGCGCCGTTGTGCCGGGCCAGTTGCTCCAGGCGCTTGAGCAAGCGCACACCGACCCCACGACGGCGGGCATTGTCGGCAACGAACATGCGCTTGAGCTCGGCCTCGTCGTTACCGATGCTCACCACCGCCCCGCAACCGAGCACCTCGCCGCTGTGCAATTCGCGGGCGACGATAAAGCTGACACCCGGGGCCTTGAGTTGCGCCACGTCGAGCATGTGCACACTCTCAGCGGGATACAGTGAGCGCGCGTAATCTTCCGAACGTTGCAGCAGCGCGGCGACCTGCAGTTCCTCGGGGTCGCCTTCGTCGATGCTGAACGGCTCCTGGCCGAACGTTGCCGATGAGGGGTAATCCTGCAGCACCATGTCCGCGCCTTTCTCGGCGATCATCAGGGACGCGGCGTTGGTGTTGCCCGAGACCATCGTCGGCATGATCGATGCGTCGATCACCCGCAGCCCCTGCAGGCCACGCACACGCAGGCGATGATCGACCACGGCCAGCTCATCGTTGCCCATGCGGCAGGTGCCGACCGGATGGTAGGAGGTGTCGCCCTGGGTGCGGGCAAACGCCAGCAACTCTTCGTCTGACTCGACCTTGCTTCCCGGCGACAACTCATGGTCGCAATAGGCCCGCAAGGCCGGTTGTCCAGCGATTTCGCGCAAGATACGCATGCCCGCAATCATCCGCCGCTGATCCTCTTCATGTTCCAGGAAGCGCGATTCGATGGCCGGTGCAACCGCCGGATTGCTGGAAAGGATGTGGATGCTGCCCGTGGATTCCGGGCGCAACGGATACAACCCCACGGTCATGCCGGGCAACGTGTCCAGCCGCCGACTGGAGCCGGGACCATAACTGGCCGGGGCAAAATGGAACTGCAGATCGGGCCGCGGCTCTTGCTCGCGGGATTTCACAAAGCCGTGCCCGAGAGCGATGGGCAGGCTCAGCACACCGCGCCGGCGCGTCAGGTAGTGCAGGACTTCCTTGAACAGCGCAAAGCCGCGCGTACGTTCGTTGAAGGTGATCTTCTGGCGAATGCGCCACTTCAACCGGGAGGCGAAGTGATCGCGGAAGTTCTCACCGACGCCGGGCAGCACGTGCTGCACGGCGACACCGGCTTTTTCCAGTACCGCGGGTGCCCCAATTCCCGACAACTCCAGCAGTTGTGGCGACTGGATCACCCCCGCACTGAGGATCACTTCACGCCGGGCCCTGGCGAACTGCAATGTGCCGGCCAGGTAGTCGACGCCAATGCAGCGCTTGCCTTCCAGGCGCAGTTTCTGCACGGGCGCCTCAGTGACGACCGTCAGGTTTGCCCGCTGGCGCGCTGGCAGCAGGTATCGACCATAAGCCGAGGAGCGCCGTCCCTGATCATGGTTGACCTGGTAATAGCCGAAGCCCTCCTGCTCGCCGCTGTTGTAGTCGTGATTGCGCGAGTGCCCGGCCTCAGTGGCGGCAGCGAGAAAGGCATCACACAGTTCGTCGCGCTCGCGCGGCAGCGCCACGTGGATCGGCCCGTGCTGGCCACGGGCCGCACCGTGCACGTCGACACTGGTTTCCAGGCGTTGGAAATATGGCAAGACGTCATCCCAGGCCCAACCCGCATTCCCCTGGCTGGCCCACTCGTCATAGTCCTCGCGCTGCCCCCGGACGAAGATCATGCCGTTGATCAGGTTCGACCCGCCCAGCAGGCGCCCCCGGGGAATCTGCAGGCGGCGCCCGCCTAGCGTCGGGTCCGGTCGGGTTTCGAAGCACCAGTCGTACTTGGGATTGCCCATCAGCAGGACTTCGCCTACGGGTATCGATAACAAGGGGCTGCGGCGTTCGGCACCGGCTTCGAGCAGCAGCACCCGGATATCCGGGTTTTCGCTCAAGCGCGCAGCCAGCACGCAGCCCGCGGCGCCTGCGCCGACAATGATGTAGTCGTACTCGTTCATGCCTGGCGCTTCCTGTCCCGAGACTCGACGGTGCGGGCGCCGATGGTGGTGCGATGCAGCAGCCGCCGGTATTTATCGTCGTACACCGTGGCTTTGTGCATGGCGCTGCGGTTGTCCCAGAGGATGATGTCTCCCGGCGTCCAGCGGTGCCGGTAGGTAAATTGCGGCTGCACCGAAAACTCCTGGATGAACGTGACCAGTGGTGCGCTTTCCTCAAGCGCTAGACCCTCGATGCGCCACGGCACATTGCCGCCGGCGTAGAGTGCCTTGCGCCCACTGACCTCATGGCGACGCACCAATGGCTGCGCCACGTCGACCCAGTCGGCCAGTTCCTGCGCCGAGGGCGCCGCTCGGTCGGGATAGTTGTAGGGCCGCGACTGGGTCCGGCTGATGACCACCTTGAGGTGTTCGATGCGCTGTTTGACCGCATCGGGCAATGCCGCGTAGGCGGCAAACATGTTGGCGAACCAGGTGTCGCCACCCTCCGGCGGGATTTCCAATGCATGTAGCATCGACCCTGCCGGCGGTACCTCCAGGTAGTGGCCGTCGGTGTGCCAGACCCGGCCGCTGACGGGTGAGCCGATCAGCTTCCCGTCCTTGGTGATGTTCGACAGGATGAGGATTTCCGGCTGGGTCTTCTCGCTGAACTGCGACCGTGTGTAGCTGACCAGCTCGCCGAAATGGCGACTGAACTCCAGCTGCTGCTCGGGGCTCATGGACTGTCCGCGAAACAACAGGATGGTGCTGCTGATCCAGGCCTCGTAAAGCGCTTCTATGGTGTCGTCGCTGAGCTTGGAATTGACATCGATGCCGCGGACTTCGGTGCCGATCGAATCGGTAATGGGAACGAGTTCAAGCATGCCGCCTCCTTGATTTGCATAAGGCCAGACTTCCGTGCTGACCGTGTCTTACACCGCGACCCGGTTGTCGACGATCCAGCGGTGCATCTCCACCAGTTGGATCAACAGATGCGCCGGGCTGGCCCCGCCCGGTAGCATTGATGCGTTGAGCTGATTGGCCGCGATCTGTTCGATCAGCGCACTCAGGCGCGGGGTGTCGAACATCCAGGCAATCGGCGATTTCGGGTCCGTGGCGATCCAGCGCGCTTCGCTGATCAGCGCCCGGTCGTACTCGGTATCCTGAATGTGCGGGTAGGCGCTTTTTTTGCGCGACAAGGTGGTCGGCGGCAAGATGTCGTGCATCGCCGCCTTGAGCAGGCCCTTGACCCCACCCCGGGATTTCATTTCCCACGGCACGTTCCACACATACTGGATCAATTGCGGATCGCAGAATGGCACCCGCACCTCCAGTCCCTGGGACATGCTCATGCGTTCCTTGCGATCCAGAATGACCGACAGCGGTCCGGACATCCCAAGGAACAGGACTTCGCGCATGCGCGCCGCCTCGGCGCTTTCCCCTGGCAGGCGCGGCACCTGGCTGAGCCAGTAGTCGTAGCGGGCGCGTTCATCCTCGGCCACCCACTGCGCGGGAGCCAGGGCGGGCGACAGATAGTCGGCCAGCTTCGGTCCATCGCCCAGCCAGGGGAACTGTGCCCGGGCCAGTAACTGCGGTTTGAAGTAGTAGGGGTAGCCGCCGAAGATCTCGTCGGCGGCCTCTCCGGTCAATGCCACCGAGCAATTGCCGCGCATGCGTTCGAACAGCAGGTACATCGATGCATCGAATTGGCCCCAACCCGGCAATCCGCGGGCTGTGCGCGTGGCCGGAATGACATTGAGCAAGTCCTGCATGGTTGCGCTGAGCGTGGTATGGCGGGTGCCCATGTATTCGGCGGCCAATGCGGCGAAGGGTGCATCGATGTCCGGCCGCAGCTCGGTTGAGGTAAAGGCATCTTCGTCGGTGTCGAATTTCAGGCAAAAGGTATCGAGTGCAGCCCCAGCGCCCCGAGCCGCCAGTTGTTTCATCACCAACGCGGCAACCGACGTGGAGTCGATGCCGCCGGACAGCATCGCTGCGCAGGGCACTTCATGTTCGTACTGGCGCGCCACAACCCCCTCGAGTAGCGCGCGTACCTGCTCCGCGGTCTGCTCGAAAGTAGCGGTGTGCGGGGCACTCTCCAGCCGCCAATAGCGCTTTTGCGTCTGGCCGCGTTCGCTGAAGCTGAGCACAGTGGCCGGTGGCAGTTCGTGCAAACCTTGCAGTGGGGTTTCGCCGGGCAGTGCCATGCGCGGTTGCAGCACGATGGCCAGCGCGCTCGTGTCCAGCCTGGCGGTAAATTGAGGGTGGGCCTCGATGGCCGTGGACACGCTGGCGAAAATGATGCCGCCATCGGTCAGCGTGTAATACAGCGGTTGCAGGCCGAGGCGATCACGGGCCAGCAACAGCTCGCGTTTCTGACTATCCCAAAGGGCAATGGCGAACATGCCTTCAAGGTGCTCGACGAAGCCGGCTCCCCATTGCGCATAGGCGCGGCGAATGATTTCGGCGTAGGTCCAGCGGTCCGGTTCCGGGCCGAGACCGGTGAGCGTGTGCTGCAACTGCCCGGCGTTGTAGATCTGCCCGGTGTACAGGATGGCAACGGTGGCGCCGCGAATTTCCCCGATCCAGGGTTGCTCTTCGCCGTCGTAGCGCGAAGTCACCGTGCGGCAATGTCCCAGTGCAAGCTCCGGAGCGAGCCACACCGCTTGCCCGTCAGGACCACGCCCGGCCATTGCAGCGATCATCGCCGAGACAATCCTGGCGACCTTCGAACGAGGTAGATTCGTTTGTTGCCCAACACCGTGACGCAG
Source organism: Pseudomonas sessilinigenes (assembly GCF_003850565.1). NCBI lineage: Bacteria > Pseudomonadati > Pseudomonadota > Gammaproteobacteria > Pseudomonadales > Pseudomonadaceae > Pseudomonas > Pseudomonas sessilinigenes. Next base: position 5,243,904 of record NZ_CP027706.1, on the reverse strand, counting down.
GTCGACCCAACCGGCCATGCCGCTCATATGACGCTCCTTTCGAATTACCTACTGGGCAACGCCTTTATTGGCGTAACCGTCTCCATGTAGATCAATGTGCGCGGCCTACGGACCGAAGTAGATCAGTTCTTGTTGTTTAATCTATTTGTCCAGCCGGGCACAAAGTACTTCAAGCCATACATCGGCGACAAGTGTCTTTTTGAATGTCTAAATAACCAAAAAAGAGGTGACTATTACTTAAGATTATTTATGCCGCCGCATAATTTACTAAAAAGCACCAAGATGGCGCACAGCAACTCTTGATGGGTTAATCTCGCACTAAAAAAGTGCAAGTAAACATAGGGCCAATATCCATTTAAACGGCGCGCGCGTAGCACGGCGCAGACGGTGATATCAAAAGAAACCGCAGGAAATATTATTGGCCGAGCAACTTGATAATATTTAAGGAATTTCTTGATCGGCACTGCGAAACCCTTGCCGTCAGCTGGTTTTTTTTAGTTCCCCCTACTTGTGGCCCAAAAAAAATCGCTGTTATGCTCCACAACAAGCAGCGTGGTGCCCCGTGTTCCACACTTTTACATGGAATGTGAGTAAAGGAATGTATATGGATATACATCTGCACATCATCTATCCCTATCGGCCATTAATGCAGCACCGCCCTTACTTGGTTGCATTGGGGCGTTAGTGCCAGCGTGGCTAGCGTCCGCCAGTCAATCCAGACCATGCCGATTTAATCTGCGTATCTAGATCGCCATCCATTGCATCGTCGCCGGTATTAATGCGCAGGTTGCGTAACACCGCCCGTTCAAATAGCCGTGCACACCCGCGCCTGTCTGATGGCGAAGTGTGCGCTGACGTACTTCAGCACGTAGAGGGAATTATGAGCGTAAATCGGTTCGACTATTCGGGAAACCTTGCCAGGGCCAGTACTTATCATGGTTATCGCAATACGTTCTGGCCCCCGGCTGACAGTTATCACCTGACTTCGCTCGACCTGACCCCCGCGAACCCTGCCATGGGCGATGCCTGGCAAGAACGCCTGGACGCGCTCAAGACCGTGATTGATGAGCAATGGCGCGACGCCAAGCTGCACGGCGTGCCAGAACGGACCCGTTTCAGCGATCCGCGCGCCGTGGCCCAGGCCTTGCGCGCCCTGGGCGACCATCTGCAGCGCCCCCATGATCGCCAAGCCCTGCTGCTCAGGGCCAAAGCCATCGAGCACGGCTACGACGACGAAATACTCAAGACCCTCGCCGGCCTGCAAGAAGAGGTCGCGCTGGTCAGCGGGCAGTTGGCAACCTGGTATGGCAAGCAGACAGGAGGGTTGCCAAGCGCCTTCGGCTGCCAGCTCAATCCCGCCCGGCAAAGGGACGTGGAGCTGGCCATGGCGCTGGTGGATCAAGTGCCCGCATACCTCAAGGGCCTGCATACCCATTTGCGGCTGGGCGATGTGCCCTCCTTCGCCGCCACCGATCTGTTTTTCATGGCCGGCGAAGGCAACCTGCACCCCAAGCATATTGCCTATTTCCTCCCGGAGGACGAAGGCGTCAAGCGCTCGCCGTTCAAGAAGACCTATTACTTTGCGAACACCCACGCCGCGATGGTCGAGCACCTGGCGGCGCCGCTGGCGCGCCGGTTTCTGGCCACCGGAGCCCAGCATGACGCGGCGAGCGAGCCTTTTCGCCGCATCCCGACACTGGGTGTGCTCAGCCATGAACTGGGCCATTTCGTCCATCGCCAGGAGACCACCTACTCGCCGTTGAACAACGCCAATCGCTGGGCCTCGGTGGTGTTGCAAGAAGTCGCAGCGGATGTTTTCGGCATCCTGATCCTCGCCCAGGTCTGGGCACCCGCGCTGCAGATCCCGCCCGAGCAGGTGCTCGAATACTACTTGGGCGAGTGCCTGCGTTATCTGAACCGTGGGCTCGGACTCTTCCCCGACTGCGACGGGATGTACCTGCAATTGTCTTATTTCGTCCAGCTCGGCGCCCTGACGCTGCAGCATGAAGATGGGCAGCCCGTGCAACTGCTGGTCGATCACGGCGCCTTGCTCGCCGGCTTGCGTTCGCTGGCCCGGGTCCTGGCCGATGCCCTGCTCACAGGCGATCCGGAGGCTGCTGTCGCCTTCTACCAGTTTTACGGACCGGCACGGCTGCAGCCGCTGCAACCACTGGTCACTGCGTTGGCCAGTACGCCCGCGCAGTCCATCGAATACGTGCAAGAGCCTGTGCGTGTACCCACGGACTGCGCCGCAACCTGCGCGCAAGCCCGCCTCTAGACAAGGAGAGACAGAGATGACGAAGCCGATGCAGGACCTCAAACAGGTTGAAGACTACTACGGCACCACCCGCCGGTTTGGCGATAGCGATGCCACCATCTACGGGATCTGGGAACAGGGTGGAGCGTTCAACGATTCCATCACCCCCTCCACCTACAGCCCCGAATACCGCTCGCATCTGGGGCTCAAGCTCAAGTCCCTGACCCAGGAAGGCGCGACGATTTTCTCCATTGGCTGCGGCAATGGTTTTGTCGAGGGCGACCTGGTGCAGGCCAAGCGCCGCGTGCTGGCTATCGACTTCAACGATGAAGCGGTGGCCCTGAGCCGGAAAAAAGGCGTGGATGCGTACACCGCCGACTTCTTCAAGCTGGAGCCCGGCGCCCTCGCCGGCGTCAAGTCGGTCTATGCCGACGGCTTGCTCGGCCATTTGTTCCATCCGGAGCTGGAGCTCAAGCCGACCTTCGACAAGCTCAAGGAGCTGAACCTGGAGTCCGGTACGACCCTGGTGTTCTCCAACGATTCGCCGCGCGATCCCGACACACTCTTTGCCGCCCACGACAAGGTCGACGGTTTCTGGTTCATCTCCCGGGACTACCTGCGCGATGCACTGATCGAGGCCGGCTTCAAGATCGAGGAGTCCTACTACTTCCCCTACACGCGCCCGATCAGCGGCCTGCGCAATCGAACCCTGTGCATCGCACTGGTGCCCTGAGCCGATCACGCCCGCGCCGCGAGGAGAAACCGCCGTGCCCATATCCGAAAGCTTCGCCCGACGCTTGTTGCCGCTGCTCGATGATCTGACGAAGATCTACCCGACGCCTTTTCATCTCTATGACCAGCGCGCCATCGTCCAAACCCATCGAAACGTGGTGCAAGCCTTCGCCGACAGCGCGTTTCGTCAGTACTTCGCGGTCAAGGCGCTCCCCACGCCAGCCATCCTGTCCCTGCTGCTCAAGGAGGGCAGCGGGCTGGATTGTTCATCGCCGGTCGAGTTAATGCTGGCCGAACGGCTGGGCGCGCGGGGTGACGACATTGTCTTCACCTCCAACAACACCTCGCCCAGCGAATACCAGATGGCGCTGCGGGCCGGCGCCCTGATCACGTTCGACGACCGCAGCATGCTGGAGCAAGTGACATCCTTGCCGGATATCGTTGCCTTTCGCGTGTCGCCCCACGGCGTCATCGCCCGGTCGTCACAGATGGGCAATGCCCAGCAATCGAAATTCGGCGTTCCCGAGGCCGAACTGGTTCAGGGCTATCGCGAGGCATGGGATCGCGGTGCCCGGCATTTTGGTCTCCACGGCATGATGTGCGCCAACGAGCTGTCGCTGGAGGCCGCGGTGCAGGCCGGTGTGCAAGTCATCGAGGTCGGGGCGCGGGTGGCTCGCGAGGCGGGCATCGAACTCCAATACATCAATATCGGCGGTGGCCTGGGCATTCCCTACCGGCCCGACGACCAGGCCCTCGATCTCACCGCGTACGCCGATGCGCTGAAACACGCGCTGAAGCAGGCATTCCCCCGCCACGCACCCAAGCTGCTGATGGAGTTGGGTCGCTACATCAGCGGCCCGCACGGGGTGCTGGTGTCCCGGGTCATCAACCGCTGCAGCAAGGCGCGGGAAATCGTCGGCCTCGATGCCTCGATGTCGGCGCTGATGCGCCCCGGACTGTATGGCGCCTACCACCACCTGACGCTGCCCTTCGCCAGTCAACGCCCCGAGGGCGTGTTCGATGTGGTCGGTGCACTGTGCGAGAACTTCGACAAGTTCGCCGTGGATCGCCCGCTGCCGACCCCGCTCATCGGCGACCTCGCACTGATCCATGACACGGGGGCCCATGGGCATGCCATGGGCTTTACCTATAACGGCCGGTTGCGCCCGGCGGAATTGATGCTGACCGACGATGGCGATGTCGTCGAAATCCGTCGGGCCGAGACCTTCGATGACCATACCGGCCCGATTCAATGGCAACCCGTAGACGTCTTCAACCCTCACAAGGTGCGTTAAATGAGTAACCGTGCATTGATTGAAGCAGCGTTCGAACGGCGCACGCTGCTGACGACGCAAGAATTGTCGGCCCTGGTGCCGTCGATCGAAACCGGCCTCGCTGCCCTGGAGCGTGGCGAGTTGCGCGCAGCCTATGTACAGGATGGCCAGTGGGTCTGCGATGCCTACGTCAAGAAGCTGATTCTGCTGTCCTTCCTGACCCGCGAAAATGCCCTGGGCGAAACCAACCCCGGGCGGCCGAAAAGCTACGACAAGCTACCGCTGAAGTTCGAACAATGGGACGCCGCCGCGTTCCGTGACGCGCGCATCCGAGTGGTCCCCGGCGCGGTCGTCCGGGCCGGGGCGTACATTGCCCCGGGCGCCGTGTTGATGCCGTGCTTCATCAACATCGGCGCGTACGTCGGCGAAGGCACGATGATCGACACCTGGTCAACGGTCGGTTCCTGCGCCCAGGTCGGCGCACGCTGCCATATCTCCGGCGGCGTGGGCCTGGGCGGCGTGCTCGAGCCCATCGGCGACAACCCCGTGGTCATCGAGGACAACGTTTTCATCGGTGCCCGCAGCGAGGTAGCCGAAGGCGTCATCGTGCGCAGCGGAGCGGTGATCGGCATGGGGGTCTACCTCGGTGCCTCGACGCCCATCATCGACCGCGAGAGTGGCGAAGTGCGCTTCGGCGAGGTGCCGGCCAACGCGGTGGTGATCGCCGGCAATCGCGCCGATCCGAAGCTACCGGGCGTATCGCTGGCCTGTGCGGTAATCGTGAAATACGTCGATGAGCGCACACGTTCGAAAACGGCGCTCAACGACCTGGTCCGGGTGCTCAGCCAATGAACGTCGCAGGCAACGCTTTCGCCAGGCTGCAGGGCCTGCTGGATGACCTGCCGCCCGCGCCAGGCTTGTCGGTGATCGCCCTACACCTGGGCGAAAGCAGGCTGGGTGATCCGACATCGCTGCTGGCACCGTTGTCGGAGCTCGAAGACTGGACCCGCTACCCGCCGCTGGCGGCGACCACGGCACTGCGCGAGGCCTACAGTCACTGGCTGCGGCGCCGTTTTGGCATCGCCGACAGCCTCGGCAAGTCGATTGCCATCGAACCCACCCCGGGGACCAAGCAGGCGGTCGCCACCTGCATCGCCCTCGCGGTCACCCGAGCGCGGGCACGGGGCGTGGCGGTGCCGGTGGTGGTGCTGCCCAACCCCTTCTACCCCACGTATGTCGCGGCAACCGAAGCCGCGGGCGCGCGGGCCTTGTTCTACGATCTTTGCGATGGGCAGCTGGAGGCCAACCTTGCCGCCCAGCTGGCGTTGGCCGGCGACAGCGCCGCGACCGTGGTGCTGTGCAACCCCGGCAATCCACTGGGCAACATCCTCTGCGCCGATACGCTGGCGGCAATCAGCCGCCGGGCACACCAGGCCCAGGCCAGCCTGCTGGTCGATGAGTGCTACATGGATCTGCTCTGGCATTCAGCACCGCCCGGCTATCTCAGCCTGGTCGAGGCCGGCAGGGTCGCGCCGTGCCCGTTCGTGGTGCTGCACAGCTTGTCGAAGCGCTCCGCCGCGCCGGGTTTGCGCAGCGGTTTCATTGCCGGCGACCCACAGAGTATTGCCGCCTATGCCGCGTTCAACCGTTCCTGCGGGGTGTCGCTGGCCTGGCCGACGTGCGCGGCCTCGGCCGCGCTGTGGCAGGACGAGGCCCATGTGCAGCAGCAACAGCAGGCCCTGCAACGCAACTGGGACATGGCCGATGATTGCCTCGCCCAAGTGCCCGGCTACCAGCGCGCCGAAGCTGGTTTCTTCCTCTGGCTGGCCGTCGCCGATGGCGAGGCGACCGCGCAGCGGTTATGGACCGAGCAGAGTTTGCGAGTGATGCCCGGACGTTATCTGTGTCATGCCGCCAGCGACGCCAGCAACCCCGGAGATGGCTTCGTGCGCCTGGCCCTGGTTCATCAGCCATCGATCATGGGGGAGGCCCTGCGGCGCCTGCGTACCGGGTTGAGCGGCCAATAGGCCGACGGCGACTGGAACGCACAACTGCATCCCCTGGCGGATGCGATACCGATTCAGAGTCACCTCAGGGACAGGAACAGCAAGATGGCAATGGCAACGGACGCAGGGCTGCAAGAACGCATGGTGGGCTGGCGTCGCTGGTTGCATCAGCATCCAGAGGCGGGATTCGCCGAGAGCAAGACCTGCGCGTTCATCGCCGAGACACTGCGCAGTTTCGGCTTGCAGCCCCATGAGAGCATTGGCGGAACCGGTGTTGTCGCGACGATCGAAGGCGAGCAACCCGGCATCGAGATCGCCCTGCGCGCCGACATGGATGCCCTGCCCATCCAGGAAGAAAACACCTTTGCCCACCGCTCACGCCACGACGGCTGGATGCATGCCTGTGGTCACGACGGCCATATCGCGATGCTGTTGGGAGCTGCCAGCCGCCTGGCGACGGACCGGCGCTTCGCGGGCAAAGTCCACTTGATCTTTCAACCGGCCGAGGAAATCGGTACGGGGGCCAAGGCGATGATGAACGCCGGCCTGTTTGACAGGTTTCGCGCCGAATGCGTGTACGGCCTGCACAACTGGCCAGGCCTGGAGGCGGGTCGATTCGTGGTGCATCACGGTGCGGCAATGGCAGGCGCCAGGCCCTTTGAAATTGTCGTCAGCGGCTGCGGCTGCCATGCCGCCATCCCCCACCAAGGCACTGATCCGCTATTGGCGGCGGCACACCTGGTCACGGCATTGCAGAGCATCGTGTCACGTAATATCGACCCGGCCGACGCACTGGTCCTCAGCATCACCCAGTTCCATGCCGGGCATACCCACAACATCATTCCCGACACCGCCCGCCTGACCGGCACCCTGCGCTACTTTCGCCCCGCGGCTGGCGAAATCGCATCGCGTCGAATGCTCGAACTGGTCGAACAACTGGCGGCCGCAATGGGCGTGCGCGCATCACTGGAGTTCTTCGAATTCGGATCGCCACCGGTGATCAACAGCGCGGTGCATGCCGAGCATTGCGTGGTCGCCAGCCGCGCCGTGGCCGGGCGGGAAAACGTCGGTACTACCGTGGCACCGAGCATGACCGGGGAAGACTTTGCCTTCATGCTCGAACGCAAGCCTGGCGCCTACATCTGGATCGGCAACGGTTCGGCCGAAGGCGGTCGCTCGTTGCACAACCCGCATTACGACTTCAACGACGAAATCATGCCCATGGGCGTGGCCTACTGGGTCGCCCTCGTCCGGCACCGGCTACAGGTGTGAGCAATTGCCCCGATCAGGTGCGCATTTGCGGGAGGGAGCGGCGCTTTATCCAAACGGGCCGCGCGGGTATCGCAGGCCCGTTTTCCATGAGCTTGAATCGAGGAACATCTCAAGAGGCATCAGCTGCAGGACCGCGAGTTGACGCCTAGCTAATCTCATCGGAGCCCTCATGGCTCATGTCCGCCGTTGCGCACGCGCAGCTTAAGGCATGGAAAGCGCAACCTCGTCCTTTGCCTGATAAACGAACACTGAGCTGAAGGCGCAATTACAGGTGGAAATCGCCAGCGGCCTCCGGCTGATAAAGCACTTTCCTGATTTCGATCCGGCGGGTCCGATCAGAAATACGCCAGTCGATGGCATCGCCCTCCTGATAGCCGAGGATGGCGGCGCCGATGTCGGAACACACGGAGTGCTTCCCGGCGCTGCTGTCCGCGTCGTCTGGGTAGACCAGGGCTACTTCGATTTCTTCGTCGTCCAGGTGCAACAAGGCCCTGGAGTTCATCGTGACGACGTTGCGCGCCACTTGCTGCGGCTTGACGACAATGGCTCGCTCAAGCTCATGTTCGAGTTCAACAACGGCCGGGCCTTGCTCGAAGACGATCAGGCTCTCGAGCCTGGCCTTGTCGATTTCGGTGATGTAGATCCCCGTGGAGTCGCCAGCGGCACCTTCGCGCAAGAACTGCAGATAGCGCCCCGCCGTCATGGAAAACGACTTCAATGCCGGCGTTTCGTTCTCAAGCACAAAGCCGCTGCGCACAAAGGCTTTCAATGAGCGCGAGTTGTCCGGGTGGATCTTGGCGATGAGCTTTTCGGCCCGCATGTCGAGAAAGGCCAGTTTCATGCCCTCGCGGATGGTCCGGGCGCCAAGGTTTCGGCCCCATTTATCGCTGTCGCCGATAACCAGGACGATCTCGCAATTGGAGTCGGTCTTGACGAGACGGACAAAACCCACCGGGGCGTCATGGCGGTCATAGGCCATGAAGAACCGGCCGCCTCGGTTGAATAGATGGGTCAGGATCGGCAGTTGAGTCCGATCGATGACGTGTTCGATGGAACGGGAAACATCACGTGAATCGCTGAGGTAACAGGTAACGCGCTCATCTTCCAACCAATCTTTCAACGTCAGCGCATGTGCCCGAGTGATTTCAGGGCACAGCGAAATGAAAGGCTTGTTCATCTTCACCACACTTGTTTGTAAAGGATGAAAGCCCTTCATGGCGGTTATGGCCATGACGGTTCTTTCGGCAACCGGGCATCTTAAGGCATAAGGCGAGCAATGCCGAAAAGATCACAACCTGTTCCCTGCCCTACCCGTCATCGATGCCCAAGCGAGTTGGCCGTCGTTACGGCTGCTGCATCGACATCACGGTCGGCCTGACCGGAAGCTGGGAGTATTGCGGGTGCTGTTTGACGAAGGTTCGAACGGCCTGTTCCTGCCTGTCCGTCACACATATGGCAATACTGGGACGGTCCACCGTACAGGTTCCCAGTGCAAGGAAACCGCAGTTCTTGACCCCATAGACGGCAGCTGGGTGGGCCGCGACCGGGCAGCCGTACGCCATCTCGCCCAGGTAATTGAGTTGGCCGTTGGCCACGGTAAAACGCAGGGGTTTCGAATAGGGTCCCATGAGCCCGCGGCGTGAACCCAGGTCATTCACTTCATAGGTACCTGCAGGCAGCCATGCCGAGTAATAGTCCTTGGGAGCCCAGCCGTAGGTCTTGCCGCTATTCACATTACGAAAACTGATCCAGGTGCCGTAGGGCCCGCCCTCGATCAGCGAACCGAGGACGAGGCCTGCGTTTTCGGTGGAATAGACTTTGGAATCCAGGGCCATTTCAGGCGGTAATGCCGAACAGGCACTCATCAAGGCTGTAACTCCAACGACCAACAACTGACTTGTCTTGCGCATTCGATACTCGATCCATTGAAACAAAATGTGGCTTTCCCATTATGATGCTGCCCCTTTCAAATCAAGCGTTAAGGATGACACCCACTATGAGTAGTATTTTCACCGGCCGTGTATCGGGTGCCATGGCCTTCGCCTTGATCTTGAGCGGCTGCAGTTTATCGGGCACTTATCCGGATGCAACCGAAGCAGACGCCGCCAAGCTTCGTTTTATCAGCGACATGAGCAGCGCCACGCTGGGTGTGTTCGATGAGCAGAACTGTGACGGGCAAACCACGGGGATTCTCAATAACTTGTTCCTCGCCGATTCTCGCCGGCGAGCGAACATGTCGATACCTCCTGCCTCCCAGAAGACGCCTTACCTGGAAATCCGCTTGGCCCCGAACAAAGAGCGGATGCTGCACCTCAATACCCAAGGCACCGGCTCGGTATGTGGCATGGCCTTCACCTTCACGCCGCAAAGTGGCGCTGAATACGAACTCACCTTCAGTCGTGCCGGCAGTCAGTGCGTGACATCGCTCAAGCGCCTGCACCAAGCGCAGGGCCAAGTGGTGCGCTCCCCTGTCCCTCTGGTGAATAAAGGCCTGGCAAGCTGCCTGGGCGCCAACGCCCTCTTCCCTGCGCCCGTAAAGGGCCTGCCGGCCACCGTCGAGCGTGACGAAATGATCGAGCAGATTGTCTCGCAGAGCATCATCAGCGAGATGAAGCCTGGGCCTGCCTTGAGCGAGAGCAGCCAGAACGAAGCCGTCGACCTGGTGGTCGACAAACGCAAGCGGCAGATGAACCTGGACCTGCCGGATGCCTATTGGACCCAATTTCGGCAGAACGTAGCGACTTACCTGAAGCAGGCTCAAGGGGTAAAGGCCAGCGCGCTCGAGCACTACAAGGTCGAGTACCACACACGCCTCTCGCGCTTGGATACACCAGCCATCAAGGCACTGGTGCCAGACACCCAGGCCACCGATGTCACCCAGGCGCTGGCTACCAACAACGCGATGTTGCAGTACTACCATCGGCTCGATGAGCAGCTGCAAAAAGAAACGATGGCCGATCACTGGACCCGGATGGCCGACCTGGACAAGCGCTACGGGGTGTGTGAGCGCTACGCGCAGTGCTGGCAGAACTAACCTGGGCCAACCCGCTGCGCCCTTGCCTTGTTCCACCTGGCCATGGGGTTGGCCAGCGTAATCATGCAAGGGCGCCACTCTCTACATCCCCCTAGCCTCCACGGCCCTCCTCCGGCATCACCTGGTCAGCGCCTGGTAACTCACCCGGTGCGCCTCGGTCGGCAGCGGCACTTCCCATTTGAATAGCATGCGGCGGATATCCGCGTTGCGCAGCGAGGTGTCGCGCTGCTGGTTGCGCCGCATGATCTCGCTCTCCGGGCTTTCCAGGTAGACGATCTCCACCTCTGCACCGTAGCCGTACAGCAAGTCCAGGGTGCGATTGCGCATCTGCGCCGACAGGTGCGTCGAGTTCCATACGAACGGCCGCTGCTCTCGCAACAAGGCCTTGGCCCGGTCGATGGCGTAGTGCGCGGCGGCGCCTTCGTTCTGCCCATGGCGCAGGCCCAGGGCCTGGCGCGCATCGTCGAACGAGACCACCGGCAGGCCCGGATGATGTCGCGCGGCCCAGGTGTCCTTGCCGCTGGCCGGCAAGCCGGAGAGCATCAGCACTTGCGAGCCTTGCGGTGCATGCAGCGCATAGTCAGGATGCACCCGGGCACCACGCAGGTACTGGATGCGCGTGTAGTCGTCGGCAAACGCCCGCGGCCCGTGCAGGCAGCCCTCCTCGGCCGCCAGTTCACGCCACAGTTCGATAGCGCTCAAGACATCGGCCTTGCCAACGTAATCACGACCCTGCATGTCGGCCTCGGCCACCGCGCAGAGCATCCACACCGGCAGTTCCCAGGACAGCTTGTGGAGCAGGAACTCCGTGCTGCGCCCGCTGCGATCGCCTTGCAGGGCGAAGAACGGCACCTGGTGCACGGCGATGATGCGGCAGATCTGCTCGCGCAGTTCGAACGGCACAGCGGCGCGCCATAACAGCAGCCGGGCATCCACCGCTCCCCGACGCGAGTGTCCGGGTTGGCCGATACGCCCGGTCTCGGGGTCGATCACCGTGGTATCGGGCTTGGCGATGTCATGCAGCAAGGCGGCGAAGAACAGCACGAAGCGCTGCTCGGCGCTGGCTTGCTGGTACGCCGGCTGGGCCAGTAGCGCCTCCACCACCATGCGGGTGTGAATCCACACATCGCCCTCGGCGTGGTAGGTCGGGTCCTGCGGGGTGTCGGCCAGGCGCGCCAGGGCCGGGATGGCCGCCAGGCAGGCGGCACTGTCCATGGCGTGCCCAGGCTCGGGCACCAGGTGTTGCAGTGGATGAATATCCATTTCGAAAAGCTCCTTCAGTAGCCACGGCAGGAGCCATGCCAGTCCATGGACAGGCGCGGCGCGTAGAGGTCGACGCCGTCGGCCAGTTGATTGGGAATGAACGGTTGATTGGCATGGTGCTGGTCGGCATCGAGGATGGCCTGGACGAAATCCTGGCGAACCCACTTCAAGCGGCCGAGGGTTTGCTGTGCGTCCTCAAGCTTCAGGTACAAGCCTTCCATGCGACTGGAGCGGTCGCACTGGCGCCAGGCCCGGGCCAGGTCGAGGCCTTCGCGCTGCACCACGTGTTCGAACGCCTCGCGCCAATGGGCAGTCTTGGCCAGCGAATCGCCAACCAGCGCCATCAGCTCGGCCTGCCGGCGTGGCACCGGGCCTTCGTACAGCACCGGTACCGACAGCACGGGGCCGCCCTTGAGCAGCTCGCGGCGTGCGGCCGTAGACAAGAACACCCCGCTGCTGCGGTCCCACACGTCGAACTCGCAAAAGTAATGGGGCAAGTGGTCGTAGAACACTGAGTGCTTCTTGTGCAGCCACTCGCCGTACAGTACGAAGCGATCTTCCAGGCGCTCCAGCAGCCAGTGTTCGTGGGCCGCGGCCCACTGCTTGAACAAATTGAACTGGCGCTCGCGTCCGCCTCCGGTGAGGTAGTGGCCACGGGATTGCAGGCGCAGTTCGCCGCCCTCGGTAAAGCTGATGCCGGCGTTGGCACCGTCGAGTTTTTCTTCCACCACCAGCCATTGGCCAGCCAGGGAGGCATAACGCACCTGTCCGGCGTCAGTGTCGCCATCCTGCAGGCGCGAGCTTTCCAGGTGGGGGGTACGGGGGTACTTGAGCAGTTCTAGGGAGTGCGCGTCGGCACGAATATCCATGTTCATGGGTTTCTCCTTGGGAATAGGGAAAAACCGACGACAGGATCAGGCAGGCACAGCGATGAGGCGCCGCCGCGCAAAGGCGCGGGCAGCCATCAGGCACGATGGACCGTCGTCGGTATCAGGCGTGTTGGCTGGCGTAGGGCACTGGCTTCACCACTTGGGAGAAAGGTTGCAGGGGCTTGAGGGCGCGCATTCAACAGCAGACGGCGGTACCTGGTCAAGCCCTGCGATACGTTGAGCTGGGCCAGGTCAACGAGTTTTCGCGATCACCCCAGTCATGTACTGGTGCAAATCACGAAAGTCCTGGACCTTCCAGGCATAGGGCGCAATCTTCACGCCGTTCTCGCGCAAGGTTCTTGGGATCAGGTCGCCGTTTGGTCGCAGTATCACCGAGGAGACGATGACGCCCGGGTAATCGTTCAGGCGTTTCTTGAAGGCGGATGTCGTGAGGTCCGGGGTAGGAGGATTGCTTTTATTGGCCAATGGCCCTGTTCCCTTGATATCCGGGCCATGGCACACGGCACATCGCTGCAGGTAGAGGTTTTTGCCGTTGGCATTATCGGCGAAGGATAACGGCACTTGGATCAACGCTAGAACAGCCAGTGAAGCGATCAATGATCTTTTCATTTTTATTTTGCATTTCCCTCGGTCAGGTATGAAGTCCTTTTCAGTTGCAGTCGCCACTGTGATTGAGGCCCTGCAACTGCTATCGGGCAGCTTGAAAAACGCTTTCGTTGACAATGAGCACGTCATCGTCCAACAGGTTCAAGACGACACAAAAGTTGTGCGTGGACTGAACGTAAACCAGGTCGCCTTCTTGCTTGATCGCCACGAATGGATTGGCTGTGGTCGAGAACAGGAACCACTCCAAATGATTGCGTGCATCGGTCCTGGCGATAAAACCCTCGTTGCCCATTTCGCCCTCGCCGCATAGAACGACCTGGCCGTTACTCAGAGATAACTTATGGTTTACCTGGACTTGCGCCCATACATCGTCATCTTCACCAAGCAACTCACCCAGCGTGGTCTTTGCTTCCCGTGAAAGGCTGTAGGCCCTGCCATAGGTATGGGTAAGTTCGGTGTTTTCAATCGAGTCGATCGCTATGGGCTCGATAACCCCAGGTTGGCGATACATGATGTCCAGGCCGATCAACTGGCCGTCACTCCATCGCTCTTGCAGTCCTTTCATATGCGCTAGCGCTCACGGCTATTTTGATCACTGCCGGCCCAGGTTCGGCATGGCCACCCTTTAACGCGTCGCCTCAGTTTTTGGGCGCCCGATTTCGCGGGGCTCGCACTTTTGGGCGGCGGATTCTACCATGCTCCGGTGATATGAACTGGCCGATCCAGAGCCTCCAAGAGGGTAAAGCTCTATTTGCCCAGCCGGCAATTCGGCACCTTACCCACCACACTTTGAATGAGCTGCCTGTGCTGGATTTTTCATACTTGGCCGATAGCCAAGGCAACAAACCCTCTTTGTCCATTCATGACCGGGACGTCAAGTTTCTGGAACCTGCCTTTCTGGACCTTGAGCAGAAAACCGGAATCTATATAGACCCCTATGGGACAACGCGAATCTACCCCGCCCATCAACAAATACTGGTTGATCATCTGCAGGGGCGCAGTGAAGACAAGATTGTCGAGTTTGTGCGCTTGCTGAAGAACGCCATCAGGGAAGATGAGGTTCTAGTGGCCGATGGCGACTAAGTACGATATTCACAGGCATGCGAATGGCGAAGGTGACATTGTGATTGGCCTGGATCTCGAGATAGTCCCTGGGAAGTCGATTGGCGGTATCTGCCTGGGAGACAATGCAGACGATATCGTCTGGAGCATCCTGGATGAGTTCGATGTACAAGCCTTTGATTTCGAAAACTTCGGGATGAAGTACACCTGCTACAGGATCGACGACGGAGCCATCTCATTCTCCGCCAACGAGGCCGGCAATATCGTCTCCTTATGCTGCGAGCCTCCTTATACGGGCCGCTTTGATAGAAGGTTCTACCCCGGGATAACGGCAGGCGAAATCAAGGCGCGATCCAAAAGACAGGAGCTTGTGGGCGGTTATCTGGTCCTGGATAGAAATTACCTTATCTACTACGCAATGCCGGATGAGATCGACGACTTCGATCGTTTTTCCGATCTGGATGACGATGTGGTCTTCAATGAGTTGCATGTGGGGAACCTGGCTTGATACCAGGACGACACCCAGCCCACCGATGAAGGCGGGCTGGGTATGAAACGCGGGGCCTAGTTGTCCAGGAAGGCGACGGCACGGGCCGGCGCGGCGCTGGTTCCCACCAGCTTCATCGGGAAGAAACCGACCATGAACCCTGACGCCGGCAGCGCGGCAAGGTTGTGCATCTGCTGCACGATGAAGGCCTCCTTTTCCTGGATCGCGAAGTGCCCATCCCAGATGGTGCTGCCCTCGCCCGTTTCCTCGAACCGCTTGCGCATCACTGGGAAGGGCCGGTCCCAGCCTGGTGCATCGGTGCCGAGCACCTTGGCCCCGGCCCGCGCCAGGAACAGCGTGCCCTCGCGGGACATGCCCGGATAGGCAAACCATTCGGCGGACAGGGACTCGAAGCGCTCCTGCCCGGTACGTAGCAGCACGGCATCTCCGGCCTGGATCGGCCGGCCCACCGCATCTATCGCGGCCTGGAGCTCCTCGATGGTGTAGGCATCGTTGCGCCGCTCGTAGGGACGCATGTCGAGCACCATCCCCGGGCAGAACAACTCCTGCAGGTCGATTTCGTGGATCTTGCGTGCGGGTTTGCCCTCGATCAGGTTCCCGCTGTGATAAGGCGCGTCCACGTGCGTGCCACAGTGGGAGCTCATGTCCGAGAGTATTTCCTCGCCCCAACCCTCGCCATGGGGCAGGTCGTGGGCTTCGCAGCAGAAGAGCCCCATCATGCGTTCGCGGCCCTTGGCCTCCGGGCGGTGATAGTCGACCAGCGGAGCGATGACGCTGGCCATCGATGCCATGGCTGGCGGGATCTTCGAACGCAGCTCGGGGTCGATGGGGCGAGTCAGGCAGACCAGGCGTGTCATGTGATGCCTCCTAAGCAAGTGAGAAAGTGAAAGCGGCGGTGGTGACCTCAGGTCATGACCAGGCCGCCGTCGTACAGGATCGATTGGCCGGTCATGCCGGCCGCACCCGGTGACAGCAGATAGGCCGCCAGCTCGCCGATCTCTTCGGGGCGAATCGCCCGGCGCAGGGGAATCCGCTCCTCCAGCGAAGCTTGCAAGCTGTCCTTGTCCGTACCCATCGCCTGGGCCTGGCGGGCCAGCAGTTCATGCATCATGTCGGTGGCCACCAGGCCCGGGCAGATCGCATTCACCGTGACGCCGTGGGCGGCTGTCTCCAACGCCACGCAACGGGTCAGCCCCACCAGCGCGTGCTTGCTCACGTTGTAGGCGCTCTGGTTCATGGAGCCCCATTTGCCCGCGGTGGAAGCGATGTTGACGATGCGCCCGGCCCTTTGTGCGAGCAAATGCGGGAGCACCGCCTGCATCAAGTTCACGCAGCCCATTACATTGGTCTGGAACAGGTTCTCGAAGTCTTCGGCGGCGAAGTCGAGGAAGGCCGCGGACTTGTATACCCCGGCGTTGTTGACCAGGCCGTCGATGCGGCCCCAGCTCGCCAGCAGCTCGGCGACGGCCGAGAATACCGCCGGGCGATCGGTGACATCGAAGCTGCGTACCTCCACCAGGGCCCCATCACGACCCAGTTCCGCCTGGAGGGTCCGCAATTTATCCGCGCTACGCCCGGTGACACAGACCCGGGCACCCTTGGCCAGCAGGTTCTTGGCGATGGCCAGCCCGATACCACTGGCGCCGCCGCTGACGATGATGTTCATTCCTGCAAGTGCGGTCATTTCATACCCTCCGCTCGGTGCCGAGCCAGAACCGGTTTCTGATTTCGCGCTTGAGCACCTTGCCCGTAGCGCTGCGTGGCAAGTCGTTCCAAATCTCCACTGACTTGGGCGTCTTCACCCCGCCCAACTGCTCGCGGCAGGTGCGCAGTAGCACTTCCTGGTCGATGGACCGGCCTTTCTTCAATTGCACCACCAGCTTGACCGCCTCGCCCCATTTTTCATCGGGGACACCAATCACCGCGCAATCCTCGACCTCGCCCAGGGAGCACACCACCGCTTCGATTTCGGAAGGATAGATGTTGAAGCCACCGGAAATGATCATGTCCTTGCTGCGATCGACGATGTACAGATAACCGTCCTGGTCGAGGTAGCCGACATCGCCGGTACGCAGCCACTCGCCGTGCTTCGCCTCCTGGGTGGCGGCGGGATTGTTGTAGTAGCCCACCATCACCAGGGCGCCGCACACTTCGATCTCACCGGCCTGCATGGGCTCGGCCTCCTGGCCATCACTGGTGAGAATCCGTACCTGCGTCAGGATGCCCGGGCGTCCGCAACTGCGCATGCGCTGGCTGAGGCGCGGGTCATCGGGGCGGTGATCGGCCGGCGCCAGGAAGGTGCAGGCCGTGGGGGCTTCGGTCTGGCCGTAGCCCTGGGCCATGACCGGCCCGAACACGCCGATGGCTTCCTCGATCTTCGCCTGGGCCGCGGGTGCGGCGCCGTACAGGAAGTATTGCAGCGAGCTGTAGTCGTAGCGACGCACATCAGGATGGGCCAGCAGCGCATACAGCGCCGTGGGCGGCAGGAACAGGTGCGTGACCCGGTGTTGCTCGATGCTGCGCATGACCTTCTGGGCATCGAAGCAATCGAGGATCACATGGGTGGCGCCCTGCGCAGTCAGGATCGCGGCAATGGCGCCGGCACCGTGGGTCAGCGGCGCGACCACCAGGTGCACCACCGGGCCCTTGGGCGGCAGCGCGCTGCTCACATTGGCGACTTGGGCGATCCAGTTCAGGTTGTTGTGCATCACGCCCTTGGGCTTGCCGGTGGTACCCCCTGTGGGAATGATCGACACCACATGTTCCGGCCCCGGGATCAGGTTCGGGGCCCGGGCCGCAACCTGCTGGCACAGGCTCCTGAGGGAATCCCCCTCCGGGCCGTCGATGGCCACGAAGCGGATCGCCCGCCGGACCTGCTGCATGTATTGCGCGACCGTCTCGGCCAGCCGCGTATCGTAGAGCACGATATCCACCTCGAAGGACTCGAGGATATGCAGGTTTTCTTCCAGTCCATTACGGGCGTTCAGCGGCACCCAGGTGGCGCCCATGCGGTTCATGCCATAGATGCACTCCAGAACCGCGCCGCAATTGGGGGCATAGATCGAGACCTTGCTCCCCTCGCCTGCTCCCAGTGCCAGCAAGGCATTGGCGATCCGATGGCTGCTGTCGTGGGCCTGCGCGTAGCTCAGCTGGCCCTGGGCGTCGATACAGAAAATACGCTCCGGGTGAGTCCGGTAGCCTTTGTCCAGAAAATCAACAATTCGCACGATGCTGCCCCTTGCTCAATCGCCTACGCGTTCCAGGATGGAGACCACCGCAACGCCTTCCTCGATGCCCAGGAATCCGCCTCCGTTCTCCTGCAGCGCCAGGCGTGCCCCGGTGACTTGCCGGGGACCGCACTGCCCGCGCAGTTGCTGGGTCAGCTCGAAGACCTGGGCCAGGCCGGTGGCTCCGATCGGATGGCCACGGCTTTCCAGGCCGCCTGAAGGATTGATCGGAATGCGTCCACCAAGGGTGGTGGCGCCGGACTCGGCCAGGATGCCGCCTTCGCCGAATGCGCAAAAACCCAGTTGCTCGGCCACATAGAGTTCACCAAAAGCCGTGGCGTCATGCACTTCGGCCACATCGATATCGCCTGGCCCGACCCCTGCCACCTCGTAGGCCCGGCGAGCCGCCCGGGCGCCACCGCTCTGCTGGAAGTCTTCCCAGGCCCGCTCCTTGCCGGACACCAGTTCATAGGCGCGCACCTTGACCCGCGACCTGCCCAGCCCCAGGCGCGCCGCACCACGCTCGGTACAGAGGATGGCCGCCGCCGCACCATCGGCGAAGGGCGAGCACATCGGTACCGTCAGCGGATAGCTCAGGGGACGCCCGGCCAGCACTTCCTCGACCGTGAAGGCCTTGCGGAACTGCGCTCTTGGGTTGTGCACCGAGTGGCCATGGTTCTTCGCGGCGATCACCGCCATCTGCCGCTGGGTCGAGCCGAAGCGTTTCATGTGCGCACGGCACATGGTGGCGTACAGGTCCATGAACGCGGTTCGATGCCCTAGCGCCACTCCTGCAGGTGGTGGAGCGCCCAGTTGATCCATGCGCTGCAGGGTGGCCTCTACCTCGTGCACGTCCATGCCGCCGCGAAAGGCTTCCATCATGCGCTGGTCGAGGGACTCCTGGCCGTAGGTCATCTTTTCGACGCCGATGGCCAAGGCCACATCGCCCGCGCCGGAGCGCAAGTATTGCAGGGCCAGCCAGACCGCCGTCGACGCCGAAGCGCAGGCGTTCTCCACATTGACGATGGGAATCGAGTCCAGCCCCGCCGCGCGCAGTGCGATCTGCCCGGCGATGTTGGTCTGCCCTTCCACCACGTCCTGGCAGCCATTGGAGAAGAACGCCGCTTCGATCTGCCGCAGATCGGCGCCGGCATCGGCCAGTACGTCCTGCAGCGCCTCGATCGTCATCTGCTTGATTGAGGCTGTCGGCCTCCTGGTGAAGGCGGTTTGGGCAACACCCGCGATGTAGATGGGTTCCATGTCAGACCTTTCTTGTTGTTTGCGTTCATGGGGTCCTGAGGCAGGCATGGATGGCATGCCGAGGACCTCATCCGGAGACTGCCTGTTTCGATGGACTGGCCATCTTGGTACCAAATTATCGAATACGGTTCCATTTAACGGCGACAAAGGTACCATGTCAATATAATTGGTACCAATCCAGGCCAGTGAGTACCCCTCTGTAAACCCGTGCTTTGATCGTCCTGGCCCGGGCTGGACGCTGTTCGTACGTCTGCTCAGGACATCTGGGTTCGACCAGTTCACCACTGTCCAAGGGCAACGACACGTTGCCATGGCCCTCCTGCGTGCTAACAGCCGCCTGGGGTTGTGGTACCGTCGCCACCTCGATGCACCTTCCGTCAATTAGGCGCCAACGCTGATGAAGAAAATTTTTGATGACGATGAGTTCCAGGCCGAACTCACCAGCCTGTTCCTCAGTGAGGGCATGAGTGCGCTCAGCGTGGGCGAAATTGCTGCGCGGATGCGCTGCTCCAGGCGGCGTCTCTACGAACTGGCCGGAACCAAGGAAGAGCTGTTCTGCCGGATGATCCAGCGCTATTTCGATAATGTTCTCAAAAACGGCAACCAGGTCATCGATCAGGCCCAGGGCAACAGTGCCGAGGTCCTGACGGAGTATTTCCGGGTGGGGGCCAAGGCTGGCAGCACGCTCAGCACGGCCTTCCTGCTGGATCTGGAACGGCTGCCGGAAGCCAAGAAGATCTTCGATGAGTACCAGAACGCCCGCGCAGTGGTGGCCGAGCAGCTCCTCGAGCAAGGCATACGCGAGGGATTCTTCGTGCCCTGTCACGTGCAACTGATCGTGGAGACTTTGCGAGCAGCGGCGCAAAGGCTGCGCCAACCGGAGTTCCTGACCAAGGCCGGCATGACGATGGACCAGGCGTTCGACGAGTTCTATCGGGTCATGCTCGGTGGGCTCCTGGAGAAACGCCCCGGGGAGCCGGTAAAAGGCAAAGCGCCGCGGACGCCCAAGGCCAAGGTGTCGCAATGACCTGAAATGGCGCCGCCCCGACAGGTTCGAGCCTGGCCGGGGCGGCGCACCGAGCCGATCGGGGTGGACCGGCTCAGCCGCTCAAAGCCGATCATCAGGCATCGCTTGGGGCGACACGAATGACCAGCTTGCCCGAGCTCTTGCCGGATTCCAGGGAGTGCTCCGCCGCAGCCACTTGCTCCAGTGGCCATTGCTCGATCTCATACAGGGTTTCGCTTTCCAGCCACTCCAGGGTGAAGGCCTCGGAGGCGTCCCACTCAGGCTGGCCGAACCAGGCAACGATCGAATACGGCATGATGGTGATGCCGTCATAGCAGATGGGTTGGGTGTTGATGGGCGGCATGCTGTCGCCGGCCTGGCGACCAAAGATGACCCAGCGGCCACGCTTGCGAATGACCTGGGCATCAGTGGCGATCGTCGGCCCGGAAACGCCGTTGATCGAGACATCGACCCCGCCCCCCTGCTCACCGCCGACAAAGAAGCCGCTGGTCTTGGGACCACAGATGCGATTGATCTCGTCCACGTAGTTCTGCGTCTTGCGATTGACGACGTGGTCGCAGCCGTTGGCACGCAACAACTGCACTTTGTCCTCCGAACTGCAGATGCCGATCACTCGGACGTTGCTGAACTTGCGCTTGAGGATCTGCAATACCAAAAGGCCAATGCCGCCGGCTGCGGCATGGAGCAGCACGGTCTCGCCCTCACGGACCTTGGCCCATTGATACACGATCATGTAGGCCACCCGCATATTGAGGAAATAGGCCAGCGCCTTGTCCAGCGCGATCGATGGCGGGAGCGGCTTGAGACCTTCGGCGGGGGCAACGACGTATTCGGCGAAACCGCCTTCGAGTACCGCCGCGGCAACCTTGTCGCCGATCTTCAGGCCGGTCACCCCGGCACCGACCTGGTCGATACGGCCAGCCGCTTCCAGCCCGGCGATGAACGGCGGCGGCGTGTCACGCTTGAGCGTGCCGGTGCGATGCATGACATCGCCCCAGCGCATGCCGGCGTACTCGACCTTGATCCGAACTTGCCCAGGCCCGACTTGCGGAGCTGGGACCTCGACCAGTTGGTAGTTGTCGACCGAGCCATATTCATTGAGTTGGATAGCGCGCATTACAGACTCCTCTTTAGTGGAATGCTGGAACAACGGCTGCCGAAACCCGCCCTGCATGGTGGGCATTTGATTGACGGGGCTCGGTACCGAATATCCTTAGTCAAGTACCATTACAACATGCCAATGGGACCAAATCAAAGAATTTGGTACCGTTAATCAGTGATCCTCTCAAGCGAGCCCGCTACGGATCGGGCCCTGCACTTGTGGCTGTGGCTCATGCCGGCTCGGACGGAACCGGGCGAAACGCCGGCACCAGCCAATAGGCCAGCGCCGGAATCAGGATCAGTGCGCCCAGCATGTTCCAGATGAACATGAAGGCCAGCAGCAGGCCCATGTCGGCCTGGAACTTGATCGGGCTGAAGGTCCAGGTGACCACGCCGATGGCCAGGGTGAAGCCGGTCAGCACCACCACCCGGCCGGTGAAGTTCAATGCCTGACGGTAGGCCTGGGCCAGGGACGCACCGCTGCGCACGCCCGCCAGGGTGACGCTGAGAATGTAGAGCGCATAGTCGACACCGATGCCTACGCCCAGGGCGATCACCGGCAGCGTCGACACCTTCACTCCCATGCCGAGCCAGACCATCAACGCCTCGGCCAGTACGCTGGTGAGCATCAGTGGCAGCACGGCGATCACCACAGCGCGCCAACTGCGAAAGGCGATGAAGCACAGCACGATGACCGCCGCGTAGACCATCAGCAACATGGTGCGCCAGGCGTTCTTGACCGCAATATTGGTCGCCGCCTCGATACCGGCGCTGCCCGCCGCCAGCTTGAACTGCACCCCAGGGCCATCGTTTTCCTGGGCGAAGGCCTCGACATGGGCGGTCACCCGTTCCAGGGTGGCGGCCTTGTGGTCGCCGAGGTAGGCATACAACGTCAGCAGGCTGCAGCTGTCATTGCTCAGCCCACGCGGGACCTTGGCGGTGGTCGAGTTGAGGATCGCCTGGTTCGGCACCAGCTCGTACCACTTGGGGTTGCCCTCGTTCATCGCCACCAGCATGCGACGATTCATCGTCGCCAAAGATTGCACGCTCTCTACCCCGGGAATCTGCCGCAGCTGCCACTCCAGGGCATCCACCTTGTTCAGGATGGCGTAGTCCGCACACTGGCCCTCGGGGGTGGTGACCAGCACCGCCAGCAGGTCACTGGCAGTGCCGTAGGCCTTGTTCATGAAGGCTGCGTCCTGGTTGTAGCGGCTCTCGGGCCGCAACTCCGGAGCCCCGGGGTCAAGATCGCCGATCTGCAGGTGGGTGCTGGCAAGCCAGCCACCCACCGCCATCACCCCGGCCACCACCAGCGCCACCGTGGCCCAGCGGCGCTGGGTGAACAGCTCCACGCCGCGCCAGTAGTTGCGCCGGAACTGGACCTGGTCGTCACGCAAGCTGCGGGCGGCCGCCCTGGTACTGACGCCGGTATAGCTGAGCAACACCGGCAGCAGGATCAGGTTGGTGAAGATCAACAGCGCTACACCGATGCTCGCCGCAATGGCCAGTTCGCGAATGACCTGGATATCGATGGCCAGCAACACGGCAAAACCCACCGCATCGGCCAGAAGCGCGGTCAGTCCTGCCAGGAACAGTCGGCGAAAGGTCATGCGTGCGGCCTCCAGGCGTGGCCTGCCGCGACCGATGTCCTGCATGATGCCGTTCATCTTCTGCGCCCCGTGGCTCATGCCGATGGCGAAGACCAGGAACGGCACCAGGATCGAGTACGGGTCCAGCGAGTAGCCCAGGGCGTGCATCAGCCCCAATTGCCAGACCACGGCAATGATCGACGCCAGGAGCACCAGCACCGTGGAGCGGATACAGCGGGTATAGCCATACACCATCAGGGCCGCCACCAGCGCGGCCACGGCGAAGAACACCAGCATGATCCTCACGCCATCGATCAGGTCCCCCACCACCTTGGCGAATCCGCTGATCCGCACCTCTACCCCTTGCTGTTGGTACTTGTCGCGCAGTCGCTCGAGCTCCTGGGACAACGCGGCGTAGTCCAGCGCCTGGCCATCCGGGGTGGTCGCCAGCAGCGGCACGTAGATCAGCGAAGAACGGCGATCCAGCGCCACGGTCTGGCCGATTTCGCCCGAGCGCTCGATGTTGGCTTGCAGTTGTTCGAGACTCCTCGGGCTGCCATCGAACCCCCTGGGGATCACCGGCCCGCCTTCCAGGCCCTCTTCGGTGACCGCCAGCCAGCTGGTCGAGGGCGACCACAGGCTTTTCATGCGGATCCGGTCGACGCCAGGGATGAGGAACACCTCATCGCTCAGCGCCCGCAAGGTTTCCATGTAGTGCTTGTCATAGAGGCTGGCACCGGGATTGCCGACCGAGATGCGTACGGCGTTACCCAGCCCGGTCAACTCGGCCTGGTACTGCAGGAAGGTCTGGATGTAGGGGTGCTGGCGCGGGATGGTCTTCTCGAAGCTGGCGTTGAGCTTGAGCTGCAGCGCCTGCCAGGCCAGCAATGCGGTGAGCAGCATGCAGACCAGCACCACCCAGGGACGATGGGAGAACACCAGGCGCTCGATCCAGGAGCCCGAATGCGCTTGGAGCTCGCTGGCTTGGGTCTCTTGCGACAAGCTGGGACTCATGGCAGTCATTGCAGGCTCACCTTCTTCACAAGAAAGACACCACGTACGGAGGCCACGACGGCCTCGCCATTATCCAGGGCCAGAATTCCATTCAAGGGCGGTAACTGCCCCGGCAGGCGCAGCAGGCGCTCGTGCTCAAGGCGCATGAGGCTCCCTCCCTGGTTGGCCAGCAGCACCTGGCCTTGGGCATCGACCGATGACGCAACGATCGAATCCAAACCCAGAGCCGGAACCTGGCTCCAGTGCTCTCCGGCATCGCTGCTCTTCCACACGTTGCCGCGTAGGCCGGCCAGCAGTAACTCGCCCGGTGCGCTGATCTGGGCGGTGAAGAAGCTGCCCTCATAGGGCACGACGCAGCGGCGGAAGGTCCGCCCGCGGTCATTGGAATACAGCAGCGTACCGCTCTCGCCGGCGATCACCACTTCGTTGCCACGTGCGCGGATGGCATAAAGGTGCCGATCGGAGCCTCCGGGAAAGCGTGAGGAAATACCCTGCCAATGCTGACCGCCGTCACGGGTTTCGAAGGCCAGGCCATAGGCGCCCACCACGATGCCGTGTTGTGCATCGAAGAACCACAGATCCAGCAGCGGTTTGTCCGCGCCGTCCGCGACCATGCGCTCGGCCTCCTCCACGGCCTGCCCTGGGCCACTGCCGGCCGCCGCCAACAGCTGCTGCGCGGCCTGGTTGCCGTCCAGTTGCCTGGCCCAGGTGCTGCCGCCATCGGTGGTGGCCAGCACCACTGCGCCATGGCCCGTGGCCCAGCCATGGCGCGAATCGATGAAGCGCACCGACGTCAACCCGACACTCACCGGCGAGTCCACTTGCTGCCAGCTATGGGCCTGGTCATCGCTGATGACGATGACCCCGCGCTCACCCACCGCCACCAGCCGGCTTGCGGCGCTAGCGATGCTCTGCAGGCTGGCGGTCGGTATTTCTCGCAGTATTTGCGCCGGCCGCTCCAGGGCTGGCAGTACAGGCGCCGCCTGGGCGATGGATAGATAAAGACCGGCAATGAATAAGCCAAGACGCAAAAGCATAGGTGGCACCGAAGAAGGCTTGGAATCGGGGCGGCCACCGAACGCGGCCGCCTTGCAGGTTGCTCAGCGCACGCCGCTGCGGGTCAGTGCATCGGGTCCGAACTCGGACGCGGGATAACTGGGCTTGAGGGCGTACTGGTTCGATTTGCCGGCCATCAAGTCCGACATGTAGCCCACTCCGGCCAACAAGTCGGTGAACTGCCAGGTCAGGTTGACCACCGCCGGGATCTCCGGGGCGACGATGTTGCTCATCCAGAAAGTGCGCCACAGCTGACCCCTGTTGTCCCAGCGGTCGGCCAACTGGCAGCCCCAGGTGTCTTCATCGCAGTAGTAGCGACTCTTGACCGCTGCATGGCGCTCGCCATCGCGCAGCGTGGCCTCGACCACCCACATGCGGTGCAACTCCCAGCGCACGTAGTCCGGGTTGGCGTAGACCTTGTCGCCGAGGATCTCTTCGTTGGATTTGGCCCCCATGAAGGCATTGCCGTTGTAGGGAACGTAGATCTCCTTCTTGCCCAGCAGCTTCCAGTTGAAGCGCGTCAGGGTGCCTTCCCAGATCTGCAGTTCATCGGTGGTGGTCAGGCCCGCGGCCGACGACGATGGCGTGTCGCAGCAGGGGTTGGGCAGCTTGCGCACCCGGCGCTGGCCCGGCAGGTAGGTCCAGGCCTGGTCGTTGGCCGAATCCAGCGCATAGAACGAAGAGATGCCCTCCCCGGCGCGGCTGGGCGGCCCCACCAGGAAACCCGCCATCTGCCGGTACACCGCCTTGCCGTCATTGAACTGCTCGGGCTTGGCATCCTTCAGGTACGAGGGGAACTGGAAGTTGATCCGGGTCTCGGAAACCAGCACCTTCTTGCTGGGCAACTGCTGGTACCCGGCGCCCTGGATCACGAACGAGGCTCCGCGCCAACGCAGCAAGTGGTTCCACATCACCTGCGCCCCGCTCTTGGGAATGGGGAACGGAATGCCCCCGGCAAAACCCCGTGGCACATCCCCATCCAGCGTGGCGTGAACTGCGTTCCAGGCAGTATTGGCGTACACCGCCTGTGGCGCGCTGGCGGTCCGGTGGGTCGGATAGACATTGATGCGATAGTCCGCAAACTTCTTGAACATCGCCACCTGGCCGTCGTTCAGCTTGTCGGCGTACTCACCGACGTTGCTGGCGGTGATGGTGAACAGCGGTTTTTCGTCCTTGAACGGATCGCCACGGCTGCCATTGACCGCATTGGGCAGCGCGCTGGTGTAGCCGCCGTTCCAGGCTGGGATGCTGCCGTCCCGGTTGCCCGCACGCTCGGCCCCGAAGGGGGTCAGCTCGGTACCCAGTTTCGCTGCTTCCTCGGCCGTGACGGCCGCATTGGCACTACCGATAAAGACCGCGAAGCAGGCAGCTACGCCACAAGACATCTGAAAGAGTTTCATCGTTACCTCGAATGACAGCGTTACCAGGTGCGGCGCACCGAAAAGGAGATGTAGTCGCGATCGGCAAGCGACTGGCCGAAGCTCGCCGCCGAGACGCCAGAAGGCAGGGTGATCGTGGCCGGCATGGCCTTGCCGAAGTAGTTGGTGTAGGCCAGCTTGAGCTTCCACACCGTGTCGTAGGTGCCGGCCACCCCCAGGGTGAAGGTGCCGCCGTTTTCGGGCGGGAAACCGGCTGCGAGCGAAGAGCGCGAGCCCTTGGGGGCGTACTGGACGCCGATCGGCACATCGATATCGAGCCCTGGTAGCACCTGGCGATACGTAGGCTGGAACACCAGGGACAGGGCTGAAGCATCCCGGGTGGTGTTGGCATCCAGGGCCCCGCACTGCTTGGTACAAGACAGCATGCGGTTCCAGGCGATCTCGCCGGTCAGCGAGGCCTCGTTCCACCAGGCTGTCGGTGGCAGGTTGGAGATCGCCGAGAGGTTCAGGTGCCCTGTCCTGCCCACTGCATAGGCCGGTTTATCGCTGTTGTTGCTACCGGCGAAGTCCACCGCTCGGGTCGAGTACAGCGGCTGGTTGTGGTGCACGCCGGCTTCCAGCGCCAGGTTGGTATCGCCGAAGGAGTGGCTGGCACTGAAGGCCAGGGCGGTGGTGTCCTCCGGGTAGACCAGGGTATAGGACGCCGGGACGCCTCCGGCTCCCAGGGTGGTCGTACTCACGGGGCTCTTGCTGTGGAAACGCAGCGCATAGAAACCGAAGTCGGTTTCGTTCCAGTTCCACTTCAACTGCACGCCGCCCTGCCCCGAATCGGAGGCCCTGACATCCTTGTTGCGGTTCACCTTGAGCATCTGCCCCGAGGGCAAGGGCACGAGAATGCTCTCGCCGCCGATAGGCGCGGTATCCCCGACGGCGAAATAGCTGCCCGCCGCAGGCAGGCGATTCTCGACGAACTCGAACTGGTAGTAGGCGCCGATCGATACATCCGGCGTCAACTGGATCTGTCCCGACACCTGGGGAACGGGCAATACATATTCCTTGGCTTGCGCCGTCGAGTCGGTGGCCAGGCGGCTCAGGTCGTAAGGGCTCTGTGCTCCGGCAATGGCGTTGCTGGAGAAGAACAGGCTTTCGCCCCAGACCAGCGCATGCTGGCCCAGGCGCACGACGCTCGGCATGTCGGCCAGGTCGAACTTCTGATAGACGAATGCGTCGAGAAATTCGGCGTTGCGGCCCATCCACAATTGCGTATCGGATGAGAACCTGTTGTGCGGCGTATGGTTGGGAAAGGCCCCGGCGGAAAAACCCGGGTTGTCGTTCTTGCGGTTGTAGACATCGTCGTACCAGGCCGCACCGGAGACCCTGGCACCCAAACCGCTCGAATGGCTGACGTCGATCTCACTCACCCAATCGACACGGTTCGAGACGATGCCCGGGTCGAAGTTGCGGTTGCCATCATCCTGGTTGGGATTGGCCACCAGTGCCGAACGATGGGATCTCAACCGCGAGATCACGCCGTAGCGCAGGGTGTTGTCCCAACGCATCTGCCAGTCGGGATTGCCCAGGTCGATTTCCGCGGCGTTGCACGCTGGAGAATAAGCTGTCGCCGTCGCCAGTACGCTTGCTGCGATGGCGAGCGCACTGCAGGTAGAAAAGCATGC
Organism: Pseudomonas sessilinigenes; assembly: GCF_003850565.1. Lineage (NCBI taxonomy): Bacteria > Pseudomonadati > Pseudomonadota > Gammaproteobacteria > Pseudomonadales > Pseudomonadaceae > Pseudomonas > Pseudomonas sessilinigenes. Next base: position 5,215,671 of record NZ_CP027706.1, on the reverse strand, counting down.
TGCTGTTATTTTTATTTTCACTCTGCTGGCTCCTGTCGTTTATCGCGAGCCCCTGCCCCAGGCCATCCGAGCGAGGTCATCCAGGCCTAGCGCCGCTCGTGTTCGAGCCATGCGCTAAGACTGCCCCCCTCGTGACCTGCGGCCCGGGCTTTGCCCTGGCCGCTGACGCGGCGAAGTTCGGTACCGACTAATGTTGTTGTGGTACCAATAGAGCATGGCGCATGGAACCAAGTCAACATATTTGGTACCAAAAAATACGAAGTCGTACCTTGCATGGTTGTCCTGCACCCGGGCCCTCCTCGACTGGTCAGGCAAGAGTCCGCGAGGCTCTGTGGCAGGTAGTGGCGCAAAGGCACAGCGCTGGCGATAGGAGGTGCGCACGGCGCAAACCGCGGGTGCTAGCGGTGAATCCGTTGCCAGCCGATCAGCACGGCGCAGGTACAGGCAAGCGCCACCAGGCGCTGAAAGTGATTGATGCTCGCCAGCATTGGCCAGCGATTCGGCCACAACCCCTTGGACATGGGTTTGTCCGCAGCCTTCGAGCCAGTGGCTTGAAGGCACGGCGCCAGGGAGTGCGCCGTGCCTTGAGGTCAGGGTGCCGGGTGCACGGTGCCCTGATTGACGCCAAAGCCGATACGCACGAAGTTCTCCCGCTGGCACCAGCCCTTGAACAGCACGGTGTCGCCATCCTCGAGGAACCCCCGGTGCTCGCCGTGGCCGATGTCCACCGGTTGCGTTGCGCAAACCGTCAGCTCGATCAACGCGCCGGCTTCGCCTGCGGTGGGGCCCGAGATCGTGCCGCTGCCCAGCAGGTCACCGCTCTGCAGGTTGCAGCCACCCACGGTGTGGTGAGCGATCATCTGGCCCAGGGTCCAGTACTGGTGGCGGAAACTGGTGCGGGTCAGGGTTCGCGGCTGCAGGCCGGCGGCGCGCTGGCTGGCGCTTTGAATCGACACCTCCAGTTGGATATCGAAGGCCCCCTCCGCGGCGTTCTGTGCCGCGCTCAGGTAAGCCAGCGGTTGCGGTCGCTCCGGTGCCCTGCTCCAGCTCGTGCGGTACGGCAGCAAGGCCTCGAGGGTGACGATCCAGGGGGATATCGTGGTGGCGAAGTTCTTGGCGAGAAACGGCCCCAGCGGGTTCATCTCCCAGGTCTGGATATCCCGTGCGGACCAATCGTTGAGCAGGCACAGGCCGAAGATGTGCTGCTGGGCGTCTTCCAGCGCAATGCGGCTGCCACGGGCATTGCCGCGGCCGATCACCGCGCCGATCTCCAGTTCGTAGTCCAGGCGCTGGCAAGGTCCGAAGACCGGAGCGGCAGCGGCATCCAGGCGGCTCTGGCCCATGGGCCGGAAGACCTTCTGCCCGCTGACCTCGATGGATGAAGCACGGCCGTGATAGGCAATCGGCAGCCAGTCGAAGTTGGGGTACACCTCAAGGCCGAACTGGCGGCAGCAGTTCACCGCATGATCGAGGGAGGTATAGAAGTCGGTGTAGTCCCCAACCTGGATCGGCATCCGGTATTCGACCGCCTCCTGGCTGACCAGGACCTGGCGCACGGTGGGCTCGTTCTGGCTGCCGGCTTCCAGCAGTGCAAAGAGCCCATGGCGCAAGGTTTGCCAGGCTCCGGGGCCCAGCTCCAGCAGCGGATTGAGCGACGCCCCCGCCGCGGCCTGCACGGCTGCGGCCAGTTCACCGCTGACGCAGCGGGTGCGGGACAAGGCTGCCAGGTCGACGATCTGGTCACCGATGCCCACGCCGCCACGCCAGGCTTCGTCGCCATCGCGACGGCGAAACACGCACAGCGGCAGGTTCTGCAAGGGAAAGTCGGTGACGCGGTCATTGGCTTGGGCCAACCAACTCAGGCGCGTCGCATCATGGGTGTGGTTCAAATGCATGGGGTTCTCCTGGGGTGCGTTGGTACTCATGCCCCGGCCTTGAGCGCGTCGTCGAAGATGGCCACGGCGCGGGTCCAGCCGGCTGACGCGCTGCGGATCTTGCAGGGGAAGCAGGAAATGAAGAAACCCGTGGAGGGCAAGGCCTCGAGGTTGTGCAGCTTCTCCAGGTGGCAATAGCCGATGTTGCGACCGGACTTGTGCCCTTCCCAGATCAGCGCGGGGTCGTGGGTCTGGGCATACTTCTTGGCGGTATGCACGAAGGGCGCATCCCAGCTCCAGCCATCGGTGCCGGTCAGGCGCACGCCGCGCTCGAGCAGGTACATGGTGGCCTCCAAACCCATGCCGCAGCCGGCCGATACGTACCCGGGCTGGCCGTACTGCTTGCCCGCGGCGGTGTTGACCACCACGATCTCCAGCGGGCTGAGCTGGTGGCCGATCCGCGCCAGTTCCGCCTCGACGTCTTGCGCGGTGACCACGTAGCCATCGGGAAACTGCGTGAAGTCCAGTTTCACTCCCGGCTGGAAGCACCATTCCAGCGGTACCTCGTCGATGGTGATGGCCCGCTCACGCTCGCCGAACGACTCGTTCATCGTGCTATGGAAGTGATACGGCGCGTCCAGGTGCGTGCCGTTATGGGTGTTGAGCTGCACATGCTCGATGGCCCAGCCTTCGCTGTCGGGCAGGTCCGAGACCTGCAGGCCGGGAAAGAACGAGGTGACCTGCTCCGCCGTCGTCCGGTGATCCAGATACTGGATTTTCGGCCCATACCCGGGCGGGTCGGATATCACATCGTTCTCGAGGAAGATTGAAAGATCTACAAATCGACGTCCCATTTTTATGACTCCTCATTCAGGAAGTTGCATGCCAATCAAACCCTGTCAGCCGCCGGCAACGGCTCAGGATCGCCGGCCCCCTGCGCTTGGGCGGGTAGCCAGCGGATTGCTACGGCGGCGAGCAGGAACAGCACGCCGCAAAAACCAAGGCTCAGGCTCAGCCCCGCGCTGCTCGCCAGCGATCCCAGGAGGATCGGCGAGAACGCCGACAGTCCACGCCCGGTGTTGAAGCAGAAGCCGGCGCCGGACGCCCGCAGGTGAGTGGGATACAGCTCGGCGAAGTACGAACCGAACAGCCCGACAAACGACAGGAAGAAGGCGTACACCGGGCCCAGTAGCAACAGCAGGGTGCTGTCTGCCACCCAGATATAGACCGGGAGCATGAGCCCCGACCCCACCAGGGACACGATGACCATGGGCCGCTTGCCCAGGCGGTCGGCGAGCCAGCCGAACAGGTTGTAGCCGATGAACGCGCCAACGTTCATCACTGCGATCAGGCTCGCCATGGTGGTGGATGAAAGCCCGTGGTGCTTGACCAGGAAGGTCGGGATCCAGGTCATCGTCCCCCAATAGGCCGTCAGCGCCAGGGCCGAGGCCGCGCTGCCCAGGAGGGTCCGGCGGGCCAGGCCCGGGCCGAACAGCTGCGCGATGGCCAGCAATGGCCGGGTGTCCGCCCGTTCCGGTTGGCGGTGGCGCCTGGCAAGCCAGGCGTCGGACTCCGGAACCCGCAGTGCGACGTACAGCACCGGGACCACCACCAGCGCACCGCTGATGAAAAACAGGGTGCGCCAGCCATAGGCTTGCAGCAGGCCGGCAGCCAGCAGCGCGGCCAGCCCGGAACCTGCGGAAAACGCACTGAGCACGAAGGCGGTCGCCCGGCCCCGCTGCTGGGCCGGCCACGTTTCATGTACGTGGGCCGCGACGATTCCCCAGACCCCACCCAGCCCAAGTCCGGCGAAAAAGCGCAGGACCAGGATCTGCTTCCAGTCACTCGCTGCAGCAATGGCCATGGTCAGCCCGCCGAATGCCACCAACGATGCCAGCAGGGCTTTCTTGCGGCCCAGGGTATCGGCCAGGGTGCCCATCACCAGGCTGCTGACGCCGACCCCGAGCAAGGTGGCGGTCACCATCAGCCCGGCCTGGCTGGCACTGATATGCAGGCTTTCCTGGATGGTCGGCAAGGCGATGATCAGCACCAGGATGTCCAGGGCATCGAAGGTGTAGCTGAGGAAGGAACCGATAAGGACGCGCCATTTCAAGCTGTCGGGTTGGGTCGTCATGCTGACTCCTGGAGGTACCACTGTGCTCGAGCGGAGCGGTGGTTTTGTTGTTTTGTGCAAAACTATACACACGTACAGTTAGTCGGTCTAGCCGAGTCGATACGGTGGCGTGGGCCGGGTCGGGCAGGCACAATCACCGCCTGTCCAGCAAGCCTTGAGGATGTCGATGACCCAGGTACCCCAGAAGCAAGAGATGGCCGTGGTAAGCAAGCGTGAGTCGATTCTCGATGCCGCCGAGCGCCTGTTCGCCGAGGGTGGCTACGACGGCGTTTCGATGCGTGATATTGCGGCGGCGGCCAACGTGGGCTTGCCCCTGGTGGTGTACCACTTCAAGACCAAGCTCAACCTGTATCGCGAGCTGTTCGAGCGGCGCAAGTCCGTGCTCGACGCCCGGCAAGCCTTGTTGCGCCAGCCTCTGCAAGGGGATGAAGACGCGTTGGAGCACATCGTCCGGGCCTTCGTGAGGCCGGTGATGAGCATCCAGCATGACGCTGCGGGAGTCGCCTATGCCAAGTTGGTGGCGCGGGAGTCTTCCGACCCCAAGGAGGCAGGCCGGGGCATCGTCGAGGCGCTGTTCGACCCGTTCGCCGCCGAGTTCATCGCCGCGATCCGCAAGGCCCTGCCCGACATCACGGCGGCCGCGGCGCATTGGGCTTATCACTTCGCTGTCGGCGCCTTGGTCATGAGCGTGTTCGATGAGCGCATCGAGCGGATCTCCGCTGGCGAGGTCAAGGCCATGGAGATCGAGGTGAAGGCCAACTACCTGATCACCTTCATCACGGCCGGAATCCGCGCCACGACCGCGCAATCCTGCCAATGAGCCACGCATTGGCGGGCCTCGCCAATGCCAGTGCGAACGCTGCGATATCAGCGGCGGGGACTAGACCCTGAGGTTCAAGACCTCGGGGAAGGTGAACTTGAACCAGGGCGTGTAGTCGTCAGGATGTGCCTGGATATCCTGGCGAATCGCCTCCAGGGAGCGATACGAAAAGGCGTCCGCTTCGGCAGGATTCAATACGGGCTCAAGATCGCTCCGGGCAAAGTACAGGTGCCCGTATTCGTGCTCGATCAAGCCTCCCGGCAGATGGAGAAAGTAACTGAGCGCCAAGCGCTTGGTCATCGGGCAGGTCAACCCCATCTCTTCTTTCAGGCGCCTTTGCGCCGCCTGATCGGTGCTTTCGCCTGGTAGTGGGTGCCCGCAGCAGGTGTTGCTCCATAAACCGCCGCAATGGTATTTGCCTGCTGCGCGCCTTTGCAGCAGCAACTCATTACGGCTGTTGAATACGTAGACCGATACCGCCCGGTGGCGGGCCCCGACCTGGTGGGCCGCCAGCTTCTCCATGACGCCCACTTCCCTGTCGTTGGCATCCACCAGGATGACCTCGATGTGCGGCATGTGACATTCCTTGCGTTGGCGAGCGGGGCCTTCAGCACCGGATACCAGGGCCCATCTCGAATGATCTTGTTCCGGTCCAGCTTAGTACAGGCTCACACCCGAGCTTTTGTCATTAAATCGGCGACAGGCCGGGCATACCCTTCGCCCGGTCTTAACATCGATAAGGAATCGATCATGAATCTTTCACGCCTGTTGCTGGCAGGAGTCATCGGCCTGGCACTTTCCCCCCTGGCCCACGCCTCATCCGCAGCCGATGTCGAAGAAAAAGCCCAGCTGCGAAAGCTCTTTTGCGAGTCCAAGGGTGGCTCTGACATTACCGCCCTGGGAGAGCTGAAGAAGTCCGACGACGTTGGCGCCGTGGTGGTGTGCAAGCTCCCGCCCTCAAGGACGACGGTGGTCGAAAACCAGGCCGCGGCGACATTCTCGCCACTGCCGCTGACACCTGTCACCGCCACCCTCGCGCCGCCTTCCGGGGTCTACAAGCTTGCTCCGGGGGCCAGCAGCATCAACACCTCCTGCTCGGCCAACCTGGCTATCGCCAAGTGGGCTGGCTTGCCCAACACCAGCAACGGCAACGCCAGCTTGAATTGCCGTGGCTACAACACCAGCGCCGGGGGCAGCACGCTGGGCTGCAAGATCGAATGGACCGGGCCGACCCAGGTCGCCATCGGCGTCACGCCTTATGGCGGGCAAGTGGCGGTGAACTTCAGCTGCCAGGCCATACATCTTGGCTCCATGGGCACCGTCATGGACTTCAGCTACAGCGACCCGGTCTATTCGCGTATTCGGTATGGCTCGGTCCAGGCCACCGGCAGCCTGACCATCACCCAGTAACGCCCCCTGCCTGACCCACTGCACTGTCCCCGTCGGCGCCCATGGGCCGACGGGGGCCGCCATTTCCCTTGCCCGGGCATCAAGCCGGGGGCTTGAGTGCCAGGACCTTCCAGCTCGCCTTGCGCTTGCGAGCGACCAGGGCATCCAGGGCCTCGCCGGTGGGCCTGCCCTTGGCAGTGAATTTCACCGGGACCAGCAACAACAGGTCCACCCGGTCATCGTCGGCAATCTCCTCGCCCGCGGATGCCGGGTCCCATGGCTTGTCCACCGCCAGCATCGCATCCACCGAATCGGGCCAGGCCAGGTCCCCATAGCCAGGATCATCACGCAGTACCAGCATCCCCTCGGCCAAGGCCTGGTGCTCCAGGCTCTGGCGGGCCAGGCGAGCCAGTAGCTGCACCGGGAAGCACCAGGCTGGCTGCTGCGCCAGGCCGTGCTGGGGAAGCGCCCAGTCCTCGGGCAGGCAGACGAACAGCTCGGTCATGGGAGTGGTGTGGTACAGGCCAATAGTGAACAACAGCTTGTAGCGACCCTTGGTGAGCAGGCTGATATGCAGCGAAAACCGAGGGTCCGCGCTGGGCGGACCGAACAGCGCCGGCAGCACCCAGCCGGCGCTGTTGTGGACGAAGGTCGCGATCGCCTGCCCCGGCCCCTCGACGTCCGGGGCGTCGATATCCAGGATGCTCTGTGCGCCATTGGCTTGCAGCAGCTCTGCTACAGCCGGGTGGCCCCAGGCGCGCGCGGCATCCAGGGCGGTGTTGTTGAAGCGCCGATGCAATTGGTTGACCGTGGCGCCCCGCGCCAGAAGCAGCGCGACCACCTGCTCATGGCCGGCCAACGCGGCCGCGTAAAGTGGTGGGCAGATGCTCAATGGCAGGCCATTGGCACTGGCGCCGGCGTCGAGCAACGCGGTACAGGTCGGCAGGCTCCCTTCACTGGCCGCCAGCCCCAGCGCCGTTTCCTGGCCGCTGACCCGCACCGGCCGATCCACCTCCAGGCCCAGCTCGAGCAGCAGCTGGCAAACCTCGGCCTGGCCTTCGCTGGCGGCCATCTGCAGCAGGCCGATATCCCCAGCAGAGCCATAGCGGGGCAGCTCCAGCAACTGCGGATACTGTTGGGCAAAGGCCCGTAATCGCTCCACCCTGCCCTCCCGGACATCCTCGTAGAGGCGATCCAGCTGGGTCTCGTGTTCTTTGTACAGTCGTTGCCACTCGGTCATCAGGTGCAGGTCCATGTTCTGTCGATACGCTCCGGGGAGCGCATTGAGTCGTTAACCGCTGCGCTCGTCAACCATTTCGGTAAGCCAGAGGGACTGCTCACTTATGATTGCGATGCAACCGCCCATGAAGGCCGGAGTGTCGCGACCGCTATCGCAGCGAATGAGTTCAGGGCTGGTACCGAAAGACTCATGACCAAAATCCCCTGCTCCGCCTCACTGCTTGCCGCGCACGCTGTTGCGCCAGATCCGGTAGCTCCTGATCCCTGCACGCACCGAGCCGAACAGTAGCTGCTCGTCCATTTGTGCACTCATCCCCGAGCGTTCCAGCATCTTCAGGAAGGTGCCGCGGGCACGGGCGATGGCGAAGTGAATGCCCTGGGCGGCCAGGGTGTCGCGGATTTCCCGCAGCACTGCGATGCCGCTGACATCGATATCGGTGACCGCTTCGGCATCGAACAACACCACCTCGGGCTTGCCGTCATGCCCGATGTTCTCCAGCAGGCGCATCTTGAAGTAGTCGGCGTTGAAGAACAGGATCGCGTCGTCGAAGCGATACACCACCAGCCCGGGCACGGTCCGGGCCTGCGGGTACTTGCTGATATCGACCTGGCCTTCGATGCCTGGCATCCAGCCCAGCACCGCGTCGGTGGGTTGGTAGATGCTGTACAGCAGGCGCAGGATGGCCAGGGTCACGGCGAACATGATCCCCGGCAATACCCCAAGGCCCAGCACGCTCACCGTAGTCAGCAGGCACAGCCAGAACTCGAAGCGGCTGAGCTTGTGGATCTGCCTGAGGGATTTCACATCGATCAGGCCCCAGCCGGCCATCAGCAGGACCGCGCCCAGGGCCGGCTGCGGGATCCAGGCCATGGGCGCGGTGAAGAACAGCAGGATCAGGGCAATCGCCACGGCGGCGATGATGCCCACCAACTGGCTCTTGCCTCCGACCATGTCGTTGACCGCGGTACGCGAATCCGCGCCGCTGATGGCGAAGCCCTGGGAGGCCCCCGCTGCCAGGTTGCTCATGCCCAGGGCGATGAACTCATGGTTGGCATTGATTGCATAGCCATGGCGTGCGGCAAAGCTGCGGGCGGTGAGCATGGCGCTGCAGAAACTCACCGTGGCGATACCCAGGGCGTCGCGCAGCAGGCTCTTGCTCTCTTCCAGGGTGGTGCTGGGCCAGGACAGTTCGGGGATGCCGGCAGGCACATGGCCCAAGATCGCCACGCCGAACTGGTCGAGGCCGAAGACCCCGGCCAGCAGGGTGAACACCGCCACCGTCACCAACGCCGCCGGCACCCGTGGATAGCGGCGCGGCAAGCCGATCAGCAAGCCCAGGCTGGCCAAGCCGATGGCCAGGGTCAGCCAGTGGATCTCGCCCAGGCGCTGGAGAAAATCCATCAACCCGAGGATGAAGCCCTCGCCCTCGATCTTGAAGCCCACCACCTTGCCCATTTGCCCGGCGATCAGGCTCAGGCCGATGCCGTTCAGGTAGCCGATGAGGATCGGTCGCGAGAAGAAGCTGGCGATGAACCCGGCCCGGGCGATCCCCGCGGCGATCAGCATCAGCCCCACCAGCACGGTGACAATCATCGACAACTCGACGGTGCGCTGCAGGTCGCCCATGGCCAGGGGCGCCACGGCCCCGCCGAGCATGGCGCAGGTGGCGGCGTCGGGGCCGACCATCAACTGCCGCGAGCTGCCGACCAGGGCATAGACGATCATCGGCAGCACGCAGGCATAGAGCCCGTACTGCGCAGGCAACCCGACGATCTGGGCATAGGCAATGGCGATGGGAATCTGGATCGCCGCCACCGATAAACCGGCCCGCAGGTCGGCGCGCAACCATTCACGGCGGTAATGCAACAAGTTGGACAGGCCGGACAGATAGCGGGAGAGCAACATGCAGGGTCCTTTCGAAGTGTTCCGTTCTTGTTATTCATCCATGCCCTTGCAAGCCATGCGGCAGGCAAGGCGACGCAGCCCGCTATTGAAGCCAATCGCGCACTCGAACGCCATGAGCTGGAGCAGCTTTTATGTTGATCGTCGAATGTTGGCCGGTGCTCGTCTGCGCTCGACCAGCATCGCCAGCAGCCAGGCGGCAGGCGCGCTGTGATCGAGCGGCTGGATCGGTGGCGCCTACCTCGGATCAAGGGCGGGCGGCCTGAAACCGTTGGCGGGAGCCAGCCGGCTCCTGCACTACAGCGAGATGGCGTGGGTTGCGGGCAGTCTTTGCCCCGGTTGACGGGCGCTCAGTTCATCGGATGGTTTCCTGCGGGCTGGCCAGCATCATCTGCAACGCCAACAGGTGCTGCGCCGTGGCCTCCATCAAGCTCGTGGCGATCTCGTCCACATGCCGCCGCTGCCAGGATTCCAGGGGCGTGCCCTTGACCCACTGGTTGAAGGCACCGAGCGCCGGGCCGGTCTGTACCTGGTAGTTGGCCTGGTCCGCGCTTTCGCCGCTGAAGGCCAGCTTGGTCGAGTAGGCGAAGTACCAGCGAAATACCCGGGCCATGCGCACCTTGGGGTTGCTTCGGGCCAGGGCCAGGTCTGCTTCCCGGCCCTGGGCCAGCAGATAGTGCTCGCACTCTTGCCAGACCTGCTCCAGCGTGCGCTTGAAAAACAGCCGCTCCAGCACGCCGCGAATGTTCTGTGGTATCGCCTCGAGGCTCTCGTAATGGCAGTAGAGCGCATACAGACGGTTGGCCCGCATGGGAAACAACACCCCTCGCTTGAGTACCTGCACCCTGCTCCCTCGTTCAAACAGGTCCCCCGCCGGGGCATAGGCCATGTCGTGGATGCTCACGTCCTGCAGCATGGTCTTGACCAGGTCCGTGGCGCCCGACTCGACCGTACACTGGTTGATCGACCCGGTCAGGATGAAGTCGGCCCCCATCGCGAAGGCCGCCGCCGCGGCTGCGGGAGTGCCGATGCCCCCAGCCAGGCCAAGGCAGATGGGCTCGGCATACCCCGCCCGGGCTTGCAGTGCGTCGCGCAACTGCAACATTGCCGGCAGCACGATGGTCGGGATACCGCCATCGGTATGCCCGCCGGAATCGGCTTCAACGCAGATGTCATGGCTCATGGGTACCTGCCGAGCCAGTTCGGCTTGCTCCTCGGTGATATCCCCGGCCCTGCGCAGCGCCGCCACCAGCGACTCCGGCGCCGGGCTCATGAAGGCTTCGGCCACCTCGAGCCGCGAGACCTTGGCCAGCACCCGGTGCCTGCACACCAGCGTGCCGTCGGCTTCGCGCGCAAGTCCGCGCAGCCGGAACAGCACCAGCGGCAATGTGATCTCGATGAAGGCCGCCGCCTCGATATTGCGAATGCCGCGGGCCAGGTACATCTCCACCGTCGCTCGCTCATGATGAGGATCGTCGTACTCCGCCAGCAGGTTCAGCCCGTAGGGCTCGCCCGCCGGCAGCGCGGCTTGCAGCGTGCCGATCGCCTGTTCGATCTGCGCCAGGCTCAAGCCACCGGTCCCCAGGTAGCCGAGCAGGCCGGCCCGACCCAGGCGGATCACCAGCTGCGGTGAAGCGGTGCCGCGATACATGGCTCCGGCGACATAGGCGTACTTCAAGCCGTAGCGCCGGCGGAACAGCGCACTGCCCAGGTTCTGCCCGCCTTGGCGCCGTGCGCTTGCCGCGGTGCCGACCATCCGTGTCAGTGGGTCAGGAAAATGTCCCATCTCCATGTCCTCTCTCAACAAACCGCTCTAGATCAACCCTGCTTCACCCAGCTCATCCAGGTAGCTGGAAATGAATCCCCTGTCGATCGGCGCCAGGCAGTCCTGTACCGCCGGGCCGTCAATGAGCGAGCGGGTGCGCTCGGCAAACCTGTGGCTGTCGAACTCGGGTTGATGCAGTACATCCTGCAGTTCGTCCAGTTGATAGACGGATGAGTACAGGCTGTAGGACCTTGGCCGGGCGCTGAGTGCCTCCAGGCGCACCATGAAGTCTGCGCGCCAGGCCTGGGTACTTTGCAGCCTGTCTATCGGATAGCCCAGCTCCTGTATCCAGTCCACCAGTTGATCAAGGCTGGGAGCGCCAGGAGCATTGCTCAGGACGTGGTAGATGGAGTACCCGGTATCCGCTCCAAGACTGATCTGGGCGATCGAGCGTACGGCCACATCCACCGGCAAACCACGAAAACCCGCAGCCACGGGACGAGAGCTGTCGAAATGCAGCGAAGGTGGAGCGATGCCGGTCTGGACCAGGCTGACCAGGAAACGCGAGAACACGTCGCCAAGATTGACGAATCCACGATGGGTACTGTGTGGTAACAACATGCCGCAGCGGAACACCTTGACCGGTACCAACCATTTTTCCCACGCCTCTTGCAGCAACGCTTCGCCAGCCCACTTGCTGGCCGCATAACCTGCGGCGTACCGCCCTGCGCCCAGGCAGTTGTCATAGAGTTCCAGGGCTTTCTCGCCCTCATGGATCGGCTCGTTCCGGTTCACCGGATTGCCCACGGCGATGCTGGAAAGGAAGTTGATGGTCTTTTTCCTTCCCGAAAGCGCCAGGCGTATCACCTCGGCAGTGCCGTGGACATTGGTCCCGTGCAATTGGTTGTAGGCCAGCAGGTGATTGACCAAAGCGCCGTTGTGCACGATGGCTTCGACCTTGTGCGCCAACATGTCCCAGGTCGGTTGCGCCAGGCCCAGGCGCGGCTTGGTCAGGTCGCCCGCGAGGATCACCAGGCGCCCGGCTCGCAGGAACTCGACCAGACGCTGCTGCAGTTCATTAGACGCCGCCAGGCTCTCGACCAGCCGCTGCCGGGCAGCCTCATCCGAAGCCGCACGGACCAGGCAGTAGAGCGTTCCCCCTCGCGCTTCAAGACCTTGGCCCAGGGCCAGGGCGAGGAAGCGGCCAACGAAACCGCTGGCCCCCGTCAACAGCACCTGGTTTGGCGGCAAGTCGGCGGGTGGCGCTAGTTGTGAGGCCGCACGCAGGATGTCCGAGCCGATCAAGGTGTCCAGTCTAAGCTGACTGGCGAGTACCCGGGATTGCACGGCAAGCGTTGAGTTTGGCTCGGAAGTGGTTGGATCCAGCACGGAAATAGCCATCGCCGCCCTAGAGTCCATCTCGGGTATCACCACCGGGCTCAACACCTTGGACGGGGCTGAAACTGAACCTGCTAAGGTTTTTTCCTTGGCCTCCTTGACCACTTGCGGTGGCGTGCCGGATGCATGCTGCGTGGCACTGGCGGTGCCATCGCGCAACTGGCCTACCAGCATCGCCAGCGTTCGGATTGTCGGAAATTCGTACACCTTGCTGGTGTTGAGCAGGATCGAATAACGCCGGTTGATGTCGCGAATCCATTCAACCGCAATGATGGAATCCAGCCCGATCTCGGACAAGATCCGCTCCGGGTCGATATCCTGGCCGTCGATTCGCAGTGATTCGGCCAGGCTTGCCGTCAGTTCTTGCTCGAGCTGGCGCTGGCGGATCGATGCATTTTCGCCAGACGCGCTGGTGGTGACCTCGTTCTCCATTGCCAACCGCTGGCCGGAGGAAGTTGCTGGCTCGGGGTGCGATTGGCTAGCAGCGCGGCACTCCTCGGCAAGCGGTACGATGGGTGCTGCTTCGCTATCCGGCGCAGTGGCCCGCAACTGCTCCCTGGTTTGCTGTACGAGCAGGGCCATCTTGCGGATCGTTGGGAACTCATAGACCTTGCTGGTGTTGAGCAGGATTGAGTAACGCTTGTTTATATCGCGGATCCATTCCACCGCAACGATGGAATCCAGTCCACGATCGGAGAGTATTTCGTCCGGATCGATATCATCGACCTCGATCCGCAGTGCTTCGGCCAGGGTTTGCCTGAGAACGCCTTCCAGCTCCGTCAGTTCGATACGATCCCGCCGGCTATCAGGCATGGCAGTGGTAGCCGCTGTGTCCTGCGATATTTGTCGCGCTGCCACGGCCACCTGCACCGTGGAATGCCCGCTCGACGCCCCGCCCTGGGAAGCGACGGCCCGTAGCTCGGCGCGTTCTTCCGTCGCCTGCAGGCGCAAACCCCGTGGCTTGCCGGGCAACGACGCAATCGGCGCAGGCTCGCGGTGCGGCTGGCTAGCGCGCGGTTTGGCGGATGCTTGCACCCAGCATCGCTCCAGGGCGAAGGGGTAGGTCGGTAAGCTGATCCGCCGCGGCCGCTGCTGGCCATACAGGCGCGTCCAGTCGATCTCCAGGCCCAATACCCACCACTGCGCCAGTCGCCCCAGCTTGCCCTGGGCGATCAACCTGCTGGCGGTTTCCTGCAGGTCCTCGTCCGCCTGGAAGATCATTTGCAGGCCCGGGTCGCGCTTGATATCGCCATGGAAAATCTCGCCCTGCCCACCCTCTTCGCCCAGGTAAGCCCGCAGCCGGCTGCGCAGGTTATCAACGGAATCCACCACGCAAGCCAGGCGCACCTTCATCGCCTCGCGCCCTACCTGCAGGGTGTACGCCAGGGATTGCAGGTCCACTTCACGGTGCTCCATAAAGGCCAGCAGTTGCTCGACCCGCGCCTTGAGTCCTGTGGCGTTCCGGGCCGAGAGCAGCACCAGCACCGGCTTGGCTTGGGCCGTTTGGGCCGGGAGCGACTGCGGCCGATACTCCTCCAGCACCACATGGGCATTCACCCCGCCAAAGCCGAACGAGCTGACCCCGGCGCGCCTGGGCAGCACGTTGCCCCGGCCATCGACGAGCGCCGGCCAGGGCCGCTTGGCATCCACCACATAGAACGGACTGCCCGCGAGTTCGATCTGCGGGTTCAGCGGCAGGCTGTGCAGGCTCTGGACCAGGCACCCATGGCGCATCTGCAATAGCACCTTGACCAGCCCCGCCACTCCGGCCGCCAGTTCCAGGTGGCCGATGTTGCTCTTGATGGTTCCCAGGCCGACGCTGTGCTCGGCCAACGCATCCTTGCCCGCCAGCTTACGGAACGCCTGCTTCAGGCCCTTGATCTCGATCGGATCGCCCAGCTCGGTGCCGGTGCCATGGGCCTCGATGTAGCCGATGCTAGCCAGGTCCACCCCGGCTTCACGCAGCGCCGTTTCGATCACCTTGGCCTGGGCCTGCGGATTGGGTGCGGTCAGCGAGTTGGCCTGGCCGCCGTGATTCTGCGCGCTACCAAGGATCAAGCCATGGATGTGGTCGCCGTCACGCTCGGCCGCGGACAGTGGCTTGAGCATCAGCATTGCCACCCCTTCGCCCCGTACATAGCCGCCAGCCTGGGCCGAAAACGCCCGGCATCGCCCATCGCCGCTCAGCACCCCGGCATGCATGAAGCTCTCATGGGCCTCTGCTGAAAGCAGGGTGTTGACGCCACCCACCACCGCCTGGTCGCACTGCCCAGTACGTAACAAGGTCACGGCCCGATGCACGGCCACCAGGGAACTCGAACAGGCGGTTTCGATGGGCTCGCTCGGCCCATGCCAGTTCAGCCAGTAGCTCATGCGATTGGGGCCCATCGATCCAGCGGTGCCCACTGCCAGTGCCGCGGTCACGGCCTCGCCGGACTGGGCCAGCAGCTGGGCATAACCCGTGGCGCAGGTACCCACCAGCAGCGCAGTATTGCTGCCCGAGAGGCTTTGCACCGAGTACCCCGCATCCTCGATCACCTTGTAGACCTGCATCATCAGCAAGCGGTGCTGGGGGTCCATGCCCTGGGCCTCGCGGCGTGAAATATTGAAGAAGGCCGGATCGAACCCATCCAGGTCTTCCAGCACTCCGGCATGGCGCAAGGTAGGCTCTGGCCCGGCGCCAAACCGCCCCAGGGGCAACTCACCGATGCAGTCGCGGCCCGCCTCAAGGTTGCGCCACAGCGCGTCGATGTCCTCGGCCTCAGGGAAACGCCCGCTCATGCCGATCACGGCGATCGGTTCGGCGCCCGCCTTGGTCAGGCCGGGCTCGCCCCCCGGGCCTTGGGCTACATGATCGACCCTGGGTGCGGCAACTTTCGGCGCGCTCGCCTCGGACGCTCGGGGCGCCTGGGCCGGGGCAAAGAGCGGCTGCAGTTCGGCCCGGTACTCCTGCGCCAGGTAGCTGGCCAGCGCGGCAATCGTCGGGGTCTCGAAAAACTCCGAGGGCGCCATGTCCAGGCCATAACGCTCATTGAGCAGCCGGGTAAACGCCGTCGAAGCGATCGAATCGAAACCGAACTCGCCAAAGGGCGTATTTCGATCCAGCTCTTCACGGGCGATCTTCAGGTAGTCGGAAATCATCTGGGTGATCGCCGCTTCGACCTGGGTCGCCAGTTCCTGGGCATCCAGGCCGGACGGCGCCGCAGGCGGCTGGGCGCCTTGCGCTTCAGTCGTGGGCCCGGCAGGTGCGGCGGAAAGCGGTTCGATAGGCGTGACGGCATGGCGCACGACGCCGTCGCTGATGGCCAGGATGATTTCCTGGCTCAGGGCCTGGGTCGTGCCGCACGGGATGTCCACGCCATAAAATCCTTGTGTTTGCAGCACGCAGCGCCAATTGGCGGGAGTCAGCATCGGCGTGCCCGGGATACGCAGCTCTGGGTCCTCGGCCAGCCACCACCCGGGCAGCAGGCCGAACGTCAAATGCCCGAACAGGTGTGCCTGGGTGGCCTCGTTCAAGAGCAACAGTCCGTTGCCCTTGAGCAAGCTCTTGACCTGTCCCAGGGTCTGCGTGATGTCTCGGGTCGCGTGCAGCACGTTCGCCGCCACTACCACGTCATAGCCTCCGGCCTGGAAACCCTGGCTCGAAGGGTCCCGCTCGATGTCCAGCAAGCCGGTTCGCAGGTAACCAGCCCGGGGCGCGTAGTGCTGTTGGGCATGCTCGAGAAAGACCGGCGACACATCGGTATAGGCGTACTCGTCGATCTGTCCGGCGTATGGCGCCAGGCGCGCCAAGAGCCCGGCACTGGTACCGCCGGTCCCGGCGCCGACCTCCAGGATCCGCAGGCGCGCCTGGGGCTCAAGGCGCAAGCGCTGCTCGACATAGGCCTGCAGGCGCTCACCCAGCACTGCGTTGAAGTGATCTGCCACCGGGTGATCCCGATACAGGGCTTCGACCCCATCCAGTCGCCCTTCGGGGAACAGCACCTGGGTCGCCTCCCGCTCGCCACGCAATATCGCCGGCAATGCCCGCAGCATCTGGTCGAGCAGGCGTACCTGGGTCTCCAGGCCGCGCGGCTCGGTTCCTGCCAGTACCTGTTCGCAGTAGGCCTGCCACTGCGACCACTGCCGGTCCCAACCGGTATCCGCCTCGGGATGGCCGGCCAGGCGCAACGCCGCTGCACGCCAGCGCTGGTATTGCGGTGCCAGTCCCTGCTCGGTTGCCAACCAACCGTGTTCTTGCAGCAGGCTGTACAGCAGTGGCTTCAGGCGTTGCTCCAGCGCTTGCCAGGCACTGGCCGCAGTGACCGGCGGGGCAAGTAGCGGCGGTACCGGCAGCGACACGACAGGCACCGCGGGCATGAGTTCTGCCACTTCATCGCTGGCGATGCCCCAGGCGGGGGCAACCCTGGCCAAGTCCAGCTTGGCGAACCCAAGACGCTCCAGTGGGCCGGCCAGCCAGTTTTCCAACCACGCCATGGCCTGTGGGGCCTCGATCGAGCCGATTCCGACCTGGGTCATCCGCGCCCGGTAGTCGGGCGATGCCACCACGCCGACCCCACCCCAGTAACCCCAGTGCACCAGTTTTACCGGATAGGGACGTTGCGCATTGCGGGCAAATTCATCGACGAAGCAACAGCCAGCGGCGTAGTTTCCCTGCCCCGCCATCCGCGCGAAGCTTTGCAACGACGAGAAGTACAGCATCAGGTCCAAGGGTTCGTTGCCGAAGACCGCGTCCAGGTTCAGCGCCGTTTCCTGCTTGGCCGCCAGCGCCGCCTCGAAGGTCTGTTCATCCATCTGTGCCAGGCTGCGATCGGCCAGCACCAGCGCGGCGTGCACCACGCCATGCACGGCGCCATAGCACCCGTGGATTTCGCTGAGCGCCGCTTCCAGGGCGGCGCGATCGCGGCCGTCGGCCTGCAGGTACAGGGGCGCCGGGCCCAGCGCCGCGAGGCGTGCACATTGATCGGCTATCGCCTGGTCCTCGCTGCGCCGGCCCAGCCATACCACCTGGGCCTGGTACTGGCGGATCAGGTACTCGCTGAACGCCACGCCAATGCCACCGGCGCCGCCGAGGAGTACATATACCCCCGCCTGGCGGAAGGCCGGTTGCGCCGGTGCGGCGAGCTGGCAGACCAGCAAGCGTTGGCGATAGCCACGGCCCTGGCGATAGGCCAGGGTTTCTCCGGCCACGCCTGGCGTGCGGCCGAGCAGCGCCGACCAGGGAATCGGGTCTTGCGGCGCCAGGTCCACCAGGTCCAGGCGCCAATTGGGGTATTCCTTGGCCAGGCTACCGATCAGACCGTGCACACTGGCCTGGAAGGGATCGCCCAGCTCCTGCGGGCGTACGCCCAGGGCTTGGCGGGTGACGACGCAAAGACCCAGCGGCCGCCCGCCGTGTCCCAGCTCCAGCAGGGCCTTGATCAACAGGAAGGCGGCCTTGGCGGCCCAGGGCTGGCCTGGCGGTACGTGCCAGACCAGGTGTTCGAACGGCTCCTGCTGCTGGAGCCAGGATTGCCAGGCGCCCTGGCCGCCGGCGGTCAATTGGCCTTGCTCCACCTCGCCGCAGATTTCTACCATCCGGCCCCCAGGCCGCGAATCGCTCAGCGTGTTGCCCGGCTGCTCGAGGATTGGCTCCCAGGCCGGCATCAGGCTCAGTTCCTGGAGCGGGTCGGTGTCTGTCGCCTCCAGCGGCGATTTATCCGCCGGCGCCCGGCTGCTGAATCCGCTCAATCGCACCATGACTCGTCCCTCGCTGTCTGCCAGATCGATATCGATCCCGCGTTGTTTGCCCCGGTGGTTCGTAGCGGGTCGCAAGATCGCCCACACCTCATGCGGCAGCGCATGCCACTGCTCGAGCCGCTGTAGCGCAAAAGGCAATGCCAGGGCGTCTTGCGCGGCCAGGCCCAGGCTGGCCTGCAGCGCGCCATCGATCAACGGCGCGGGCAAGCCGACTCCAGGGGGCGTACTAGCGCCGCGCAATCGCGCAAGCACCAGATCGTCAGCCAGCTCCAGGCCCTGCAGCACCTGGAAACTCGGGCCATAGTCCAAGCCAATCCGGGCGAAGCGCCCATAGCAGGCGGCACCGTCTAGCTGACGGCCACACCCCGCGCGCAGTTGCTGGAGGTCGACCCGTGGTTGCTCAGGGCTGCTGTCCAACCGCGCCCGGCCCTGGCTGTGCACCAATGGCTCGCCCTGATCATCGCTGAAGATCCGATAGGCAACAGTGCCTTCGCCCTGCTCCCGCAGGCCGACATGTACTTGCAGCGGCGAGCGGAGCGCCAGGGGGCGCAGCCAAGCGATTTCCTCCAGCAGCACGGGATGCTCGGCCGGCAAGCCACGGGCCTGGGCCATGGCCGCGCGCGCCCATTCCAACTGCATCGCCGCGGGCACCAACGGCTGCCCCGCGACCTGGTGATCGCGCAAGAAGAACTCGTCGCCCGTCAGGGTCGTGGAGAAACGCTGTTCACCTGCCAGCGAGCCGCTGTACTGGAACAGGGGCTGCAACGAGCTATGCAACGTCGGAGGCAGCGGCCCGGGCTCGTCGCCCGCATCCGGGGGCTGCTCGATCCAGTAGCGCTCCCGGGCGAACGGATAGGTCGGCAGGGCCATACGGCCCCCGGGCTGCTCGGCGTAGAGCGACCGCCAGTCGATCTGCGTGCCTTTGACCCACTCCCTGCCCAGCTCCAGCAAGGCCAGCCCGTCGGCCCCAGACAAAGCCTTGGCCGGGTCGACATCCCCCGTGTGCGCAAGGGTCTTGCGAACATCGCCCACCATCACTTGTTCGAGCGCTTGGCCTTCGATGAAGGCTGCGAGTGTCGCGATGACCTGCCCAGGCGCGGTGGCGACAAAGGCCAGCCGTTGCTCCAGCGGCGCCCGCCCCGCCTGGAGCGTATGGGCCAGGGCCGGCCAGTCCACATCCGTAGTGTTCTCGAGGAACGCCTTGAGCCGTGCGGCGCAGCTCTTGAGCTGTGCGGGGCGTTTGGCCGACAGCACGATCAGCAGCGGGTGCTGCTCATCCAGTTCCACCCTGGAGCGACTGGCCTGGGGCCGGCGATACTCCTCGAGCATCAGGTGGGCATTGGTGCCGCTGATGCCGAACGAGCTGACCGCCGCGCGCAATGGCACCCCGCTGGTAGGCGCCCAGGGTTGGCCCGAGGTACAGACGAAGAACGGCGACTGTTCCAGCTTGAGGTCGAAATGCTCGTTGGGGCTGCTGTAGTTGAGGGTCGGTACCAGTTGCCGATGGCGCATCTGCAACAGTACCTTGTGCACACCGGCCACACCGGCGGCGGCCGAGGTGTGGCCGATGTTGCTCTTGACCGAGCCCAGGCCGCAGAAACCCGATTCCCTGGTGCCCTCGCGAAATACCGTGGACAGGGCATTGAGTTCGATCGGATCGCCCAGCTTGGTACCCGTGCCGTGCATTTCCACGTAGCTAATGCTGGCCGGATCGATGCCGTGGCGCTGGTAGACTTCGCGCAACAGCGCGGCCTGGCTGTCCTGGTTGGGCGCGGTCAAGCCATTGCTTCGGCCGTCCTGGTTGATCCCCGAGCCGATGATCAGCCCGTGGATCGGGTCGCCGTCGCGCTCGGCATCTGCGAGCCGCTTGAGCACCAGCGCGCCCACGCCCTCCGCGGGCACGAAACCGTCGGCCTGGTTATCCAGGGTCCGGCATTTACCCGTAGGTGAAAGGACTCCGGCTGCGCACATGCAGACGTACAGCTCCGGCATCAGGTACAACGCCACCCCACCGGCCAGCGCCAGGTCCACTTCGCCGTTGCGCAAGGCCTGGCAGGCCAGGTGCATGGCCACCAGCGACGACGAGCAGGCGGTATCCACCGGAATCGCCGGTCCCTTGAGGTTGAGGAAGTAAGCGATGCGGGCCGCGGCGATCGCCGGGCTGCTGCCAATCATGTCCACCAGGCCCAGGCGCTGCTGGACCAGGGTGCCGTACTCGCTACCGCTGATGCCCAGGTACACGCCGCAGCGCGACTCGCTCAGTTCCTGTGGCGCTCGCCCAGCATCCTCGAAAGCCCGGTAGCCCTCCTCCAAGAACAGGCGCTGCTGCGGATCCATCCGTTGCGCCTCGGTGGGGGCGATATTGAAGAACAGCGGATCGAAGCATTCGATGGCCTCCAGGCTGCCCAGCCACTTGCTGTAGGCCTTGCCCGGCGAAGGTATGGCCGGGTCGAAATAGGCATCGACGTCCCAGCGCGTGGCTGGAATCTCGCCCACGCAGTCGCGGCCGTCCACCAGGTTGCGCCAATAGGCCTCCAGCGAGTCCGCCCCGGGATAGCGGCCGGACATGCCGACGATGGCGATGGCTGCCTGCTCTGGGCAGGCCTGGAGCAATGGCTTGGCGGCCTGTTCGCTGGCGCCAGGCGTGGCGGTGGTTTCGTCCTGCGGCGATCGTGGGTCCATGAATCGACTCCTTCAGTTGTCTGGCAAACCATCCATTGTTCGCGGCCACCCATGGGCCCAGGTCCTTACTGGACCCATTCGTACTCGCGGTGGAATTCCTTGATTTCCCGCAGAACCAGCTGTGGACGGTCCGCACGTGGCAACTGCGGATGCACGCTGCAGGCGTCGTCGATCCGTACGTTGCGGGTGCCGAAGCGCACCTGCGTGTTGCTCTGCAACAGCCCTTCGTACTCGCTCATCGACAGCCGGTAGCGGTTATCGAGCTGGCGCTCGATCTCCTGGGCACGCAGTTGCTCCTGCCCCAGGTGGCGCACCACGCCGCTGTAGAACTCCGAACAGCAGCCCGAGCCATAGGAGAAGCAACCGATGCGTCCCGGCGATTCGAAGCGGCCATTGGCGATGGTGCTGGCCAGCGATAGCAGCACGGTGCCGCCCATGATGTTGCCGACCCGCTGGCAATAGCTGAGTCCCGGCGTCACCCGGCGCTGGAAATCGGCCTCGATGTCCGCCGGCGCGGCCCGGACCTGCTTGCGCATCATGGTGCGATGTGCGCCCTTGATCATCCCGCCGAAGGGCGTATGGAACGCCAGGTAGCGAAACGAGCCGACATAGTCGACGTCGCCGACGCGCTTCTGGTACTCGAGAAATGCGTTCTCGCAGCAGTCCAGGTAGGACAGCAGCGACAGGTCGGAGTCACCGGCCTCGGTATCCGCGGTTGGCCGGCAGGTGTCCATCACTTCGTAGCCGTAGTAGCCGTTGGCGCCAACGTCGATGTCGAAGACCCGCGGCTGGTCACTGACCAGCATCGCCACGGCGCCGGCACCGGTGCTGGGCTCGGCGAAGGACCAGTCCTCGGTGAGGGCGCTGCCGCCGGTGGTCATGTGCCGGGCCAGGTCGGTGGAGATCACCAGCGCCTTGGCCCCCGGCGAGACCTGGGCCAGGATGAAGTTCACCGCCATCTGCAAGCCCGCGGTGCCCGAATAGCAAGCCTGCTTGAGCTCGAACAACCGACAGTTGCGGTTCAGTCCCAGGTGGTGATGGACGTAGGTGCTCAGCGACTTGCCGAAATCGATCCCCGATTCCGAGCAGGTGATCAGCAACTCGATCCGGGCCTTCTCTTCGGCCGACAACGCCTCCACCAAAGGGTGTGCTGCGTTCACCGCATAGGTCACCGGGTCCTCGTCCAGCAGCGCGACGGTCTTTTCCTTCATCAGCAGATTATTGAAGCGCGCCGTATCCAGCTGGCGGTGCGCGGCCAGTTCGGCAACGTCCAGGCAGGCTCGACCGCCGAACACATTCATCGCTTCGATTCCTACGGATAGCATTGGCTTTCTCCTTGGTTGTTCATCGCTCATGACGCGTCAGGCACAACGCGGTGTTGATGCCGCCAAAACCCATGCTCAGGGTCAGGGCGTGCTCTATCGAGTGCGGCCTTGCCGCATCCCGGATCCAGTCGAAGGACGGATCGATCGGCGTGTCCAGGTTACGGCTCGGGTGCAGGCGCCCTTCGCACATCTGCACCAGCGTGGCAATTACCTCCACGGTGCCGGCGGCGGTGAGCCCATGGCCAAGCAGCGACTTGCTGGTGTTGAGGCGCACGTGGCCCAGGCCGCTGTCGCGCAGGGCAGCCAGCTCCACCACATCGCCCAGGGGCGAGCCGGTCCCGTGGGGGTTCACATAGTCGATCTGCCCCGGGGCCAGGCCCGCGCGTTCCAGGGCTTGGGCGATGGCGCGCATCTCGCCCTCGCGCGATGGGTCGGGATTGCGGTTGGCATCCATGGTCCAGCCCCAGCCGGACAATTGCGCATAGGGCCGGACGGTGCTGCGCGCGGGGTTGGCCAAGCGTTCCACCACCACCGCACCGCAGCACTCGCCATAGATGAAGCCGTCACGGTCGCGGTCGAACGGCCGGGCCGCCTGCATCGGCGCATCGGCATAGCGCTCGGAGCCCATGGCCCCCAAAGAACGCAACGCCTGGCACTCCCAATGCGACAGATCCATCAGGGCGCCCAGCGCGATCGCCACATCCACCTGTCCCGACTGCACCGCCTGTAGCGCCTGGATCACCGCGACCTGGCCGCTGGCCGAGGCGCCGCCCACGGTGCAGGCCATGCCCTGGATGCCGAACTGCTGGGTACACAACCCGCACAAGTCGCTGTCCATGAACTCGACGCCATGACCCGGCCGCACGAAGGCCTCGCGCCCGGTATAGCGCTCATGGAGCTGGGCCAGTTCACGTTGCTGCAGGTTGCAGCCACCGACGACCAGG
This sequence comes from Pseudomonas sessilinigenes, assembly GCF_003850565.1. NCBI lineage: Bacteria > Pseudomonadati > Pseudomonadota > Gammaproteobacteria > Pseudomonadales > Pseudomonadaceae > Pseudomonas > Pseudomonas sessilinigenes. Next base: position 5,192,459 of record NZ_CP027706.1, on the reverse strand, counting down.
CCGACGCGCTGCGGGTCCACGTCCTCCAGGCGGGCGTCCTGCCAGGCTTCATGCAAGGCCACCAGGGCCGCTTCGGCAGTCAGCGACAACTGCCGGAACAACCGTGGCGAACGCTCCGGCGGCAGTTGCAGGGGGCCGAGTTCGGCGCCGAGAAAACGGCTTTGCCCCTGGCGCCCGGGGCGTTGCAGCACGCCGAAAGCGGCGTCGCCGGCCAGCAGTGCGCGGGTAAAGGCCTCCCGGCCCTGGCCAATGGCGGAAACGATACCGACACCGGTGATCGCAACGGGTAGTGGTCGAGTGGCAAGCATGTTGGCACCAGGATTGTCGATTCGGGCGAAGGCAACGGGCCGGCCCATGGCTGCATGGATGGCTACAACGCCTGGATCTCGTCGAGGGCGAAGTAGCCGTTGTGGCCTTGCAGGTAGACCGCCGCCCGGTGGCCCAGCAACACCAAGGCGGTGCTGCGGGTCAGCTGGTCGCCGTCGACCCGTAGCGAGCGCACCCGAGTGCCGGCGGGATGCCGGGCATTCCACTGGGCGACCTGCTCGATGGCGCTGTGCAGCGCCGCTTCGCGAGGCCCAGGCGCTGCGTCCCGCGGCGAAACCGCAACGCCAGGCACAGGCAGGCGGCTGCCAGCGCGGATCTTCTCCACCAGCTTGGTCAACACCTCGCCATGGCCGACCTCTTCGAATTGCACCTCGCCCTGGGCCAGCAGGTATTGAATGCTCTCGCACCATTGCACTGGATGGGTCAGTTGCCGGACCAGGTTGTCGGCGATCGCTTCCTGGCTATATGGCTGGGCCGAAACGTTGGCGATTACCGGCTTGTTCGGCGGCGCCAGCTCCAGGCCTTGGAGATACGCGCAAAATGCATCGGCGATCGGTTGCATGTAGCGCGAGTGGAAGGCGCCACTGGTATTGAGCGGATACAGCATGCCGCCCGCTGCCTCGACCGCGCTTTCCAAGCGCGCCAGCTCGGCCTTGGGCCCGGCGATCACGCTCTGCAAGGGTGCGTTGTGAATCGCCAGGTCCACACCATCGGCCTGTTGCGCCTGCAAAAGCTCCACCAGCGCGTGGCGCCGCAGGTTCATGATCGCGGCCATGCCCCCCTCCCCGCCACTGACCTGGTTCATCAGCTCGGCGCGGCGCTGGACCAGACGCAGGCCCTGGGCGAAATCGAAGCACTGCGCGGCCAGCAGAGCGTTGAATTCACCCAGGCTGTGGCCGGCGAAACCATCCGCCTGGGCGCCATCGCGCAGCCGCTGGAAATAGGCCAGGGCGTTGACCACATAGATCGCCGGCTGGGTGTAGCGGGTCTGGTCCAGCAGGCCATCCGGGTCATCGAGGCACAGGGCCTTGATCGAATAACCGAGTATGTCGCTGGCGGCTTCGGTCAGCTCGGGGAACTCATCGAACAGCTGGCCACCCATGCCGCGCTGCTGCGAACCCTGGCCGGGAAAGATGAACACCTTCATTGGCACCTCCGTTGTGCGTTACCTCTGGCGGCGCGCCAGACCTGGCGCGCCCTGCCCGGTCCATCCGTGCTACACCGCCCGCGCCTGGAGCCGGGTGTGGATCAGGTCCGCCAGTTCGCCGATATTGCCCGGGCCGAACAGCTCCACCCGCGGAATGCTCAGGGACAGCGACTCCAGCACCAGCATCACGATTTCCGCGCGATCCACCGAGTTCGCACCCAGGTCACGCAAGCGGTCGCCCCGGCTGAACGCATGGCTGGCAAGGGTAGGAATCACTTGCCGGACGTGACGGACGATCAATTCGAATACCTGTTCTCTGGTCATGCTTGTGCCTCGCTCTTGAAGGAATATCGCACCGGGCAACGGCTAATCAGTTGCCGAACAGTGCCTTGATACGCTCTCGCACCTCGGGGAGATGAAAGGTTTGCTCGTGCATCTGCACCTCGCGGGCCGTGATCGCGGGCAACCGCGCGCGCAGGCCAGAGGTCAGGTGCTCCTTGAGTAGCACCAGTGAATGCCGGGGTTTCTCGGCCAATTGCGCTGCCAGTTCATGGGCGTGGGCCAGCACGTTCGCCCGTGGCAATACCGGGAACGGGATGCCGCGGCCGGCCAGCTCGTCGCCGCGATAGTTCTCGGCGGTCATCAACAGCTCCTGGGCCAGCGCCAGGCCGAGCTTTTCCTGCAGCACCAGGGTCGAGCCGAACCCCGGGGTGAAGCCATAGCGCATGAAGTTCGCCGCATATACGCTCTCGCGGCTGAGCACCGCCAGGTCGGCGAACAGGCCGAATACCAGCCCGCCACCAATCGCATGCCCCTGCATGGCCGCCACTACCGGAATCTCGCAGGTCAGCGGCAATTCGTAGATCGGATAGTCGGTGTACTGACCGCCCCCGGCGGCCAGCTCGAGTAGCATTTCCTGGGTGCCGCCGGTGCAGAAGTAGGTGTCGTAGCCGGTCAGGACCACCACCTTCCACGCCGGATTGCTGCGTACCGTCTCGAAGGTGCGGATCAGTGCCTGGGCCAGGCCAGTGGAGAATCCGTTCTTGTGGACGCGATCGGTCATGGTGACCTGCACGATCGCTGGCGTTACCTGTTCGAGCTGTACCAGATCGTCGCTCATCTCACACCTGCTCCCACGGGAACGCGCCCGTCTCGACGTAACGCACGATGTTCGAAAGGTTCTGCGGATCGCTGAACGCCTGTCGGTTGGCCGCCAGCGCGGCGTCGCGATCGAGTCGTGGGGCGCCGCACAGCGAGCCACGAAATTGCTTGTAGCGCGCCACCCCGGGCCGGGACAGGCGCCGCAAGCGCAACAGGTGCTTGCGTAGCAGGTTGTCGCCATCAGCCTCGCTGGCATCCACCAGGCCCCAGGACAGGGCCTGGTCGGCGCCTATCGCGCTGGTCATCAAGGTCATGTAGTGGGCGCGCTGCGGGCCGATTCGGCGCTCCAGGAACGGCAATACGCAGGCCGGCATCAGTCCGAACAGCAACTCCGAAAGGCTGAAGGAGGCGCTCTGGTCGGCGATCACGATATCGCTGGCGGCGACGAACCCGACGCCGCCGGCATTGACCTTGCCGCGCACGTAGGACAGCACCACGAACGGCCCGGTCGCCAGGCGCAGCCAGAGGTCATAGAGGGTGGCCGGGTCGAGCACGCTGGAACTGGCCTGGGGGTCCTTGGCCAGCTTGCGCACCAGCGCGAAGTCCATGCCGAAGCAGAACACCTGCGGTAGCCCTTCGAGCACCAGTACCGTCACGCGCTCATCCAGTCGTTCCAGCAGGTCGGCCAGCTCGGCGACCAGGCGATCGTCGATGGTGTTGTTGGCCTCGGGCCGATACAGCTGCACGAAGCAGATGTTGTCCTCGTGGCGCACACGCAGGGTGTGGTATCCGGTTTCGATCATTGCCGCCTCCACTGCGGGCTATCGCCATATCCATGGCGGGTGCGGGATGAAAATGCAGTCAAGCACAGGAATCCGTACACGGATTTTGCCTCCCGCTCTCTGGGGCTGCCTGAACATGCATGGCGATAGCCTGCTCCAAGTGATCGGGCGCATTTAGCGGCGCGGATGCTTCTACGACACCCGGCACATTCGCCTCGAGCTGAGCGGCCACCAAGGTGACGATGCCGGCCAGGGTCGGATGCTTGTAGACCGCGGTCGCACCGATGGCCAGCCCGTAGCGCCTGTTGATCTCGCGACTCCACTCCACGGCGATGATCGAATCCATGCCCATCGAGGCGAAGGGCTTGTCCGCCTGGATTCGTTCCACGTCGATGCCCAGCGCCCGAGCGAGGCTCTCGGACAGCTCACGCTCCAGCGAGTAGCGGTCAATTCCGGGTACCTGCTGGTTCTGCTGTACCGCCGGGACGGCAACCGATACCGGCTCGGCAACGGCTTGTAGCGTTGCGGGTGGCAGCTGGACGGGGACGACTGCCGAGTCTTCCGGTTCGGCAATCGTCCGCAGTGGCCGCAACTGCAGGGTGGGAACATGTTGCGCCGGCGGTGCGACCTCGGGTGCGATGCTGTCCAGGGCTTCCAGGTCTTGCTCCAGGGAGCGCAACTTGAGACGGCCGGATTTGGCATGGGTTGCCGCAGCTGGCTTGCTGGCGCTGACCTGCACCAGCGTGGCGGGCGCTGCCGAGGGTTCGGCCTGGACTGACGCCAGTTGCGCCTGAGCAGCGGCCTGCCGGTCCTCTTGCTCCTTGCCGGACGGCCAATAGCGCTCTTTCTCGAAGGGATAGGTTGGCAATGCAACCCGGCCCGGCTGCTGTCCCTGGAACAATCGCGCCCAATCCAGCTCGATCCCCTCTACATACAGTTGCGCAAGTGACAGCAGTGCACCGCGGAGCACTTCGGGATTGGCCTGCGCGCGGCAGTCCTGCAAGCACTGGTCGGCCACGGCCTGGGCCTTGGTGGAGGCTTCCTGGGTACCGTCGACGATCCCGCTGTAGCCGTCGACCAGTTTGCCAACATCCAACCAATGCGCCAGCTGCGTGCGTAGTGCATACACGTCGCTGGTGACCCAGGCCAGGCGCTGTTCGAGGTGGCGCCGGCCCAACAACAGGGTGTGGCTCATGGCACCTGGCTCGACGGACTCATACTGCAGGTGGGCGAGCAGGTTCTTTGCCTGCAGCCGTAGTTGCGCAATGGTCCTGGCCGACAGCACCACCAGATGCAGCGGGCTGGCCGATGGCCGCACCGGCCGCTCGGGCGCCTCGGCGATCACCGCATGGGCGTTGGTACCGCTGAAACCGAATGAGCTGACGGCCGCCAGCCGCTCCCCGGCCACCGGCCGGCGCCACTGTTCGGTGCGGGTGGGGACATGGAACGGACCGTGGGAAAAATCGATGTGCGGATTGGCACTGACGAAATGCGCCGACGCCGGGATCTGTCGGTGCCGCAACGCCAGCAGAACCTTGAGTACTCCGGCGATGCCGGCCGCTGTGGCCGTGTGCCCCACCGTGCTCTTGATCGAGCCAAGGGCACAAGGTGCGCCACTATGGCCACCTTGGGCGAAGGCATCGGCCAGGGCCCTGGCCTCTATCGGGTCACCCAGCACTGTCGCGGTACCGTGGGCCTCCACCAGGCCGATGTGCTCGACCTCGATACCGTGACGCCGATAGACCTCCAGTTCCAGCCGGGCCTGGGCAGTGGCATTGGGGGCCGTGATGCCGTTGCTCGCGCCATCCTGATTGACTCCCGTGCCGCGGATCACACCGTGGATCACATCGCCATCGGCCAGGGCCTGGGACAGGCGCTTGAGCACGACTGCACCGACGCCCTCCCCTGGGACGAAACCATCGGCCTTGGCATCGAAGGCATAGGCACAACCGCTGGGCGAGAGCATGCCGGCCCGCTGGGCCTGGAGATGGAACAGCTCGGTGCTTTGCACGAACACGCCGCCAGCCAAAGCCAGGTCGGCATCCCCGGTGCGCAGCCCCTGGCAGGCCTGATGCAACGCCACCAGCGAGCTGGAGCAGGCGGTATCGATCGCCACAGCCGGGCCCTGCAGGTTGAGGTGATAGGCGATGCGCGCTGGAATCACCGAACCGGAATTGCCCCAGAACGCCTGCGCCGGCGCGTCGCTCTCCAACAGCCGCTGGTAATCGCCCGCCGCGCAGCCCACATAGACCCCACAGCGCAAGCCTTCGCCGCTAGAGCCCGCATACCCGGCGTCTTCCAAGGCGCGCCAGGCTTCTTCGAGGAACAGGCGCTGCTGCGGGTCCATGACCTTGGCCTCGCGCCCGGAAATATTGAAGAACAGCGGATCGAAGCAATCGATATCGCGCAGGAAACCGCCACGCCGGCAATAAGGCGCATAGGCGGGAAAATGTCGCGACAAGTCCCAGCGCGTCACGTCTTCCAGCAGGTCCTGGCCCTGGACGAGGACCTGCCAGAGGTCGTCCAGGTTGTCGGCACTGGCGAACCGGCCGCTCATGCCGATCACCGCGATCGGCTCCGGCCGGCCCGGGTCGCTGGCAAGCTGCGGCGCAGGCTCCGGAACGACTGTCGCTTGCGGCACCCGGACCACCACCTTGCCGATGTTGCGCCGGTCAGCCAGCCAGCGGTAGGCGTCCTGCACCTCGCTGAAAGCGAAGACCCGGCTCAAGGTGGGCCGGATCACCCCAGCCTCCAGCAACCTGGTCATTTCATCGGCCAACTCTTGCAGCAGCACCGGGTTGTCCCGGGTCTGCTTGCGCAGGTCGATACTGATGAACGACTGGTTGTCGTTGAGCCGTGAGAGGTCGATGCTGCGGGCCGATTTCAATGCGGTCATCGCCAGTTCGACATAACGCCCGCCAGGAGCCAGGCAATTGAAGCCTTTCTGCAGTGCATCGTCGGCCAGGGTATTGATCACCACGTCCACGCCCTGGCCCTGGGTCAGTCGCGACACTGCTTGCTCGAAGTCCTCTTCGCGATAGTTGATCCGGTGGGCGACCCCCAGCCCGGCCAGGTAGTCGAGTTTTTCCTGGGAGCCGGCGGTGGCGTAGACCTGCGCCCCCGCATGCTGCGCCAGTTGTACGGCGATCAACCCGGTGCCGCCGGTGGCGGTCTGGATCAGTACCCGCTCGCCGGGCTTGACCTGGGCCCGGGCAAAGCTGGCGATCATGGTCAAGGCCACCACCGGCAGCGCGCAGGCTTCCTCGAACGACAGCCCCTGCGGCAAGGCGAACACCCGGTCCTGGGGGCAGGTCATGACGCTGGCGTGGGCACCCAAGGCTTCGCCAGCCAAGGCGAACACCGCATCGCCGAGCGCAACCCGCGACACCTCTCCCCCCACCTCCAGCACCACGCCGCTGGCCTCGAAACCCGGGGTGAAGGGATATGGCGGCTGGGTGGGATACAGGCCGCTGACGCACAACAGGTCGCCGAAGTTCAGGGCGAAGGCGCGTACTGCGATCCGCACTTCGTCCGGCCCCAACGGCAGCAAGGGCGCTTCGATAGGTTGCAGCTCATCGATCCGCCCCGGGCCCTCGATTCGCAATTGCCGGCACACCTGCGGCACTTGCTCCACCCCCTCGGCGAATGGCAGTACCTCGACCCGGGCAGGCTCGGCGCTGGCCGGTGCGCGCCGGCGTCTGGGCTCGGTTACGGCCACTGGCGGCACCGGCCACCTGGCTGCAGGCGCCTCGGTACGGCTGGTTTGTTGTTCCAGGGACGGGTACGTGCGCTGGATATGCTCGGCCAGCGCCTTGATCGACGGAAAATCGAACAGCGCCGTGACCGGCAGGCGCAGACCGAGCTTCTGGTTGAGCGCGTTGATCAAGGTGATGCCGGTGATCGAGTCCACACCGTAGTTGGCAAAGGCCTGGTCCTCCTGCACCCGGGCGCGGTCGAGTTTCAGCACTTCCAACAGCGCCTCGTGGATCGCCTGGCGCACCGGCATCCCGCGCTCTTGCGCCAAGTCCGTTGGCTGCGAGCTCGGCGCCGGGCTTGCTGGGCGAGTTTCCCAGGCAGCACTGTCGCCGCTCTCATGCCCTGCTTGCCGCGCCGCCTCGCCCTGGAACTCGATCACCCCATCGCTGATGCCGGTGACGATTTGCTGGCCCAGGCCATGGGCCGCTGCCGCCGGCTGGTTCAGCGAGCCATAACCCTCGAGCTCCAGTACGTGCCGCCAGGTCGATGGCGCCAATGCCGGGGTCCCGGGAACCCGCAACGCAACGTCAGTCGCCATTCGCCAACCATCGAGCAAGCCGAAGGTCAGGTGGGTGAACAGGCTGGCCCGGGTCAGTTCGTTGAGCAACAGCAGGCCATTGCCCCGCAGCAGGCTCTTGACGTGCCGCAGGGTGCGGCGGATGTCTCGCGTCGCATGCAGGACATTGGCCGCTACCACCACGTCGTAGTGCCCGGGTTCGAAGCCCTGGCTGCGTGGATCGCGCTCTATGTCCAGGTTGCCAGTACGCAGGTACGACGCCTGCTCCCCGTACTGCTCACGCCCGTGGGCCAGGAATGCCTCTGACACATCGGTGTAGCAGTACTCGTCGATCGCCTGCGCATAGGGCGCCAAGTGCAGGAACAGCCGTGAGCTGGTACCGCCGGTTCCCGCGCCGATCTCGATGATCCGCAACCGCGTTTGGGGATCAGCGGCCAAGCGCTGTGCCACATAGGCCTGCAGCTGTTCCGCCAGCACGGCGTTGAAGTAGTCGGCCAGCGGATGACCGCGATAGATACCCTCCACCCGCTCCACGCTCCCGCCCGGGAACAGCACTGCGGTGGCCGCGCACTCTGCACGCAGTACTCCGGGCAATGCCGGCAGCACGGCATCGAGCAAGCGGATCTGGTTGTGCACCACAGCCTGGTCGGGGCCTTGCAGCAGGCGCTCGCGGTCGACCTCCCATTGTCGCCAGGCGCCAGGCCAGTCCGTCGCCGCCTGCGCCTGGCCACTGGCGTCCAGCAGGCGCAGGGCATCCTCGCGCCAACCGACGTAGGCCGAAGCCAAGCCTGCAGGGCCATGCTCCCAGCCCTGATGGGCCAGCAGATTGCGTAGCAGTTGCGCCAGGCTACGCTCCAACTCGGCCAGCACCGGGGCCGCCCGCTGTGGCAGGCCGAGCGAGGAGTCGCCATTCAAGATCACCGGGGCCACCGGCGCGCTGATCTGCAACTGGCGATCGTCCGCCACTGCCCATTGGCTCGCAGCTTGCGCATGTCGGGCCTTGAAGAACGCCAGCTGTGACAGTGGGCTGGCCAGCAGGCGCTCCAGCAGCGCCATGGCCTGTGGTGCTTCGATCGAGCCGATCCCGGCCGCCTCCATTCGCTGCCGATAGCTGGCCTTGGCCACTATGCCGACACTGCCCCAATAGCCCCAGTTGACGATCTTCACCGGGTATGGCCGTTCCCTCAGGCCCAGGGCAAAGGCATCGGCGTAGCAGCAACCGGCGGCGTAGTTGGCCTGGCCCGGGGCGCGGATGAAGCTTTGCATCGATGAGAAAAACAGCATGAAATCCAGGTCTTGCCGGCCGAACACCGCATCGAGGTTCTCGCTGGTGGCCGCCTTGGCCCGTAGCGCGGCATCGAATACCCCCGGGGCCATCTGCGCCACGCCGCGATCCTCCAGCACGATGGCGGCGTGCACCACGCCATGCACCGCGCCATAACGGCGGCGAACGGTCTGCTCGGCGGCTTCCAGCGCCGCCCGGTCGTTGGCGTCCGCCCGCAGGTAGAGCGGCGTGGGGCCAAGGCTGCCCAGGCGCGTCCGTTGCGCCTCGATCGCCTCATCGGCCTCACGGCGGCCCAGCCATATCACCTGGGCCTGGTAGCGACGGATCAGGTATTCACTGAAGACCGTGCCCAGACCGCCGGCACCACCGAGGATCAGGTAGACCCCCCGTTCGCGCAGCCCGCTGTCGACGACGTCCGGCAGTACGCAGGGCACCAGGCGCTGGCGATACCATTGGCCGTCGCGCAGGGCCAGGGTTTCCCCCGGCAGTTCTGGCACATCCGGGCCAGCCTGCGCGGAAGGCCATGAGTCCTGGCCGGCGAGGTCGAGCACGCGCACCTGCCAATGACTATATTCCTTGGCCACCGAACCCATCAGCCCGTGGACACTGGCCTGTTCTGGATCGCCGGTTTCTGTGGCCAGAACAGGCAGCGCCTGGCGGGTGACCACCGTCAACGCCAGGGGCCGGCTACCGTAGTCCAGGGCCAAAAGCGCCTGGACCAGTTGCAGGCCGATTCGTGCGACCCCGGGCTGACCCTGCGGCACATGCCAGAGCAGATGGTCGAACCCGGCCCAGGCGCCCAACCAGCTGGCACAGGCTGCAGCCCCATCGGGCGTGCCCCATTGGCGAGCGATCGCCTCTGGAACTTCCAACAGGTGCTGGTCCTGGGTATCGGCGATGGTCTTCACGGCCTCTAGCGTTTGCCAACGTGGGGCCAGGGTCAGCTCTCCCGCAAGCCTTGGTTGCGCGGGCGTGCGACAGCAAAAGCCGCTCAGGCGCACCGCAACCTGGCCATCGGCGTGCGCCAGGTCGACATCGAAGCTCTGCCCTGCGCCCTGCTCCCCGCTGGCACGCTGCACCACCGCCCATGCCAAGTCCGGTAGCGGGCCCCACTGTTCGACCCGGGTCACGGCAAATGGCAGTTGCAGCGCCGGTTTGGCCAACCAGCCAGTAGCGGCCTGCAATGCGCCATCCAGCAGGGATGGCGGCAAGGTATAGCCCGGCGCCGCGCTGGCCACAGCCAGGCTCGCCAACGCTGTCAGGGGGCCGCTGCGCAGTTCCTTCAGGGCGCGAAACCCCACGCCGTACTCCAGGCCCTGTTCGGTGAAGCGCGCATAGCAGCTCGCTGCGTCCACCCGCGACTCGCATGAGGCACCTACGGCGGCCAGGTCGACCTGCGGCGCTGGTTGCCCGCTCGCGGGGCGCACCCAGCCTTGGCTATAAAGCTGTTTTTGCGCGCCGGTGCCGCTATGGATCTCATAACGGACCCCGCGCCCCGGCTCTTCGACCAGGCCGATATGCACCAGTAGCGGCTGGCTGACCACCAGCGGGCGCAACCAGGCCACCTCCTCCAGCACCATCGGCTGCCCCACTGGCAGTTCGCTGGCCAGGGCCGCCGCTGCGCGGGCCCACTCCAGTTGCACCACCCCCGGCACCACCGGTTGCCCGGCCACCCGGTGTTCGCGAACGAACCATTCTTTACCCGAGAGTCGGGTGCTGTAGCGCTGTTCGTGCAGGGTCGAACTATTGCAGTGGAGCAATGGGTGCAGGACCGCCCGCTCATCTGGCAATGAGCCGGACGCCGCCTGGGGCGTTACCCAATAGCGCTCCCGGGCGAAGGGATAGGTCGGCAGCGACAAGCGGCGCGGACGATCGGCGCCATACAAGCACGACCAGTCGATCACCACCCCTCTGACCCAGAGTTCGGCCAGCTTCTGCAGGCGCCGTTTCTCCAACAGGCTGACCAACAGCTGCTGGAACTCCTCCTCGCCGGCCAACACCGAAGCGGCGTCTTTGGCCGTCGCCACTTCGCCGCTCAGCAGGCATGCCGATGGCGTACCGCTGATGAAGTCGCCCAGCGCCTGGCGTACCTGTTCCAGCGAGGTAGCGACGAAGGCCAGCCGCTGCCCCAGGGCCGCGCGGCCGGTTTGCAGGCTGTAGGACAGGGCCGCCAGGTCGAGTCGTGGTTGCTGCTCGATGAATTGCAACAGTGCCTTGGCGTATTCCTGCAAACGGTCAGCGCGTTGCGCGGACAGCACCAGCAGCGCCGGGGCACCCGCCTCGGCGGCCGGCGGTACGACAGCCGGCTGGTAGGCATCGATCACCACGTGGGCATTGGTCCCGCTGATGCCGAAGGCGCTGACCGCCGCGCGCAGCGGCTGGCCAGCGGCGACTAGCCAGCCCTGGTGGTGGGTATTGACGAAGAACGGCGAGCGGGCGAAATCAAAATGCTCGTTCGGCGTGGCGAAGTGCAGAGTCGGTGCCAGTTCACGGTGGCGCATCTGCAGCAGTACCTTGTGCACCCCGGCGACCCCGGCTGCTGCCGTGGTATGGCCGATGTTGCTCTTGACCGAACCCAGGCCGCAGAAATTGCGCTGCTCGGTCCGCTCACGGAACACCGTATCCAGGGCTGTCAGCTCGATCGGGTCGCCCAGCTTGGTTCCCGTACCGTGCAACTCGACATAGGAGATGCTCCGCGGATCGATGCCGTGGCGGGCGTACACCTCGCGCTCCAGGGCGATCTGGCTGCTGGCGCTGGGCGCAGTGATGCCGTTGGTTTTGCCATCCTGGTTGATGCCCGACGCAACGATCACTCCGTGAATACGATCGCCATCGCGCTCGGCATCGGCCAGGCGCTTGAGTACCAGGGCGCCGACGCCCTCGCCGGGCACGATGCCATCGGCGGCGTTGTCCAGGGTCCGGCATTTGCCCGTGGGCGAGAGCATGCCGGCCTGGCACATGCTCATGTATATCTCGGGCGACAGGTACAGGGTGGCGCCGCCCACCAGGGCCACATCCACTTCGCCGCTGCGCAGCGCCTGGCAGGCCAGGTGCGTGGCCACCAGGGACGACGAGCAAGCGGTGTCCACCAGCAGCGCCGGCCCCTTGAGATTAAGGAAATAGGCCAGGCGCGCGGCGGCTATCGCCTCGCTCCTGCCGGTGATTTCCGCCGCGCCGCGCTGCTGTTGGGCCAGCCAGCCGTATTCACTGGGGCCCATGATGCCCAGGTACACCCCGCAGCGGGCATCGCTCAATTTCTGCGGCGGATACCCCGCGTCCTCGAAGGCCTTGTAGCCCTCCTCCAGGAACAGGCGCTGCTGAGGGTCGATCCATTCCGCCTCTGCCGGCGAGATATTGAAGAACAACGGATCGAAACAGTCGATGTCATCCAGCCGGCCCAGCCACTTGCTGTAGGTCTTGCCCGGCTTGCCGGCCTCGGGATCGTAGTAGTCGTCGATGCTCCAGCGCGCTGGCGGGATCTCCTCGACGCAGTCGCGACCGGCCACCAGGTTGTCCCAGTAGGCATCCAGCGTCGGTGCTCCCGGATAGCGCCCGGACATGCCGATGATGGCGATACCTTCGCTGGCCGTTGCGCTCCCGGCCGCACCAGGTGCAGGCGCGGCTGGTATTTGCGCCATCTCTGGTTGTGCAGGCGGTTCTGGGCTGGCCGCAGCCCTGGCGACAGTCGGCTGCGGGGCAAGCGAAGCCGATGGCCCTTGAACCTGGATCGGCGCCTTGGGCTGCAAGGCCTGCTCGACCAGGGCGGCCATGCGCCTGACGCTGGAATGCTCATAAACCACCGGTGCGTTCAGCGCCAGGCCATAGCGCCGGTTGAGATCACGGACCCATTCGACACCGATCACCGAATCCAGGCCCAGGTCGACGAACAAATGATCCAGGCCGATCTCGCCAGGATCGAGGAACAGCGCGGCGGCGAGGCTGGTGGTCAGCTCGCGCTCAAGTAGCGCGCGCCGCTCGGCCTGCACATGGGGGGCAAGCTCCGGGGCACGGGCCGCTGCGACCGGTTGGGCGGCCATGGGCGAGTCTTGCGCGGCTACCGGCTCTGCCTGCTCCTGCGCCGCCGGGGGCTCGATGGCTGGTCCATCCTCCAGGGCGCGCAACTGCAACTTGCGCGGCTTGCCGTCATCGAGCCCGGACTGGGACGAGCCGCCCGCGAAGGCGGTGGTTGGCGACTGTGGGGGTTGACGCTCCATAGTGATGCTCCCTGTTGTGCTTCCATGCAATACCGAGCAGAGCTGGCGGGCGAACGGATAGGTCGGCAAGTCGATCCGGCGTGGCAACGGTGTTGTGTAGAGTTGCGTCCAGTCCACGACGGCTCCCTGGACCCAGCGTTGCGCCAGGACTTGCAGCCGATCCTGGGCTACGTTGGCCGGGGCATCGGCAGGCGGCGGGTGATCCTGGGAGGCTTCGCCCAGCCACAGCTCGCCAGCCTCGACCCCGGGCTGGCCCAGCCCTGCCAGTTTGCTGGCCAGATCCGGCAATGAACGGGCCAGCAACGCCAGACGATGGGCCATGGCCTCACGCCCAACCTGTAGGGTGTAGGCGATATCGCGCAACTGCGCTGGGGCAAAGCGGCCATCCGCCACCACCGCGCGCAAGCGTTCGGCGCTGGCCAGCAGGCGGTCCCGGGTCCGCGCCGAAAGCAGGATCAGCACTGGCTCAGCAATATTCGCTACAGCAGGTGGCGGTGGTTCACAGGCTTCCAGCAGCACATGGGCGTTGGTGCCGCTGAAACCGAAGCTGCTGACGCCGGCAATCCGCCGGCCGGCGAACCACGGGCGAGGCCGATCGACCACCTGCACCGGCAGGTTGGCCCAGTCCACCTGCGGGTTGGGTGAGCGAAAGTGCAGTTGCCCGGGGATCTGCCCCTTGCCCATGGCAAGAATGACCTTGATCAGCCCCGCCACGCCGGCGGCGGCCTCCAGGTGCCCGAGCTGGGCCTTGACCGAGCCGAGCAGCAGCGGACGCTGCGCTTGCCGGCCAGCTCCCAATGCCTGGGCGGCGGCCTGCACCTCGATCGGGTCGCCCAAGCGAGTGCCGGTGCCGTGGGCTTCCAGGTACTGCACCTGGTGCGGGGCCAGGCCGGCCTGGGCCAGCGCGGCTTCGATGACCCCACGCTGGGCCGACTGGTTCGGCACGGTCAGCCCGGCACTGGCGCCATCGTGATTGATCGCACTGCCTCGGATGACCGCCCATATCGGGTCGCCGGCAGCCAGGGCGTCGGCATGACGCTTGAGCACCAGGAGCCCGCAGCCTTCGCCCCGGACATAGCCATCGGCGGCCTCATCGAAGGTGCTGCAACTGCCCCGCGGCGAGAGCATGCCGGCAGCGCGGAAGGCCTCGGACTCCGCCTGATCCAGCAGCAGGTTCACGCCACCGGCCAGGGCCACCTCGCACTTGCCGCCCAGCAGGCTTTCACAGGCCAGGTGGACCGCCACCAGTGATGAACTGCAAGCGGTGTCCACCGACAGCGCCGGCCCATGCCAGTCGAAGAAATACGCCAGACGCCCGGCCGCGACCGAAGCCGCATTGCCGGTGGTGAAGGCCGGCCTGGACTCGTGCCCCTGCCCCGTTTGCCGCAAGAGCAAGTCATAGCCATGCCCCATCAGGCCGACGAACACCCCGGTACTGGAACCACGCAAACTGCTTGGCGCGATCGCCGCCTGCTCCAGTGCCTCCCAGGCGGTTTCCAGCAACAGCCGCTGCCGGGGATCGAGCAGCTGCGCTTCCCTGGGGGAAATACGAAAGAAACGTGGGTCGAACTCCTGCGCGCCCTCGATGAAACCACCGCGCTCCAGCTCGTCGTCCGGGCCATCCCGCTGACCAACCGCATCGATGCCCTGTTGCAACAGGCTCCAGAAACGCTCCGGTGAAGAGGCGCCGCCAGGAAAGCGACAGCCCACACCGACGATGGCGATGCCCCCGGGGTCGGGAGCACAAGGCGCCGGCTCGGCTACCGGCGCAGGCGCGTGCCTGGTTCGCTCGTGGGCCGGGGCACTGTGGTTTTGCAGATAGGCGATGATCGCCGCCGGGGTCCCGTGCTGGAAAAAGAACGTGGCCGGCAGCGGGCTGGCCAGGCGCTCCGCCAGGCGATGGCGCAAATCGAGCATCTGCAACGAAGTCAGGCCCATTTCCATCAATGGCACGTGCTCGCCGTAGGCCTCGGCCCGGGCTTCGCCCAACACCCCCAGCAGCAATTGGCCTACCACCTGCGGCCACTGTCCGGACGGGACGGCCAGTGATGGCGCTGCCGTTGTCTTGAGTGGCGGGGGCATGTTCCGCACATCGGGGTATTCCACCAGGACCCCGGCGTCGCGGTTGACCGCATCGCCGGGCCGATAGCCCTCCAGTACCTCGCGCACCTGCGCGCCATGACTTTCGTGAAACCACAACATGGGTTCGAGCAAGCGCCCGGAAACCTCGTCCCTGCGGCGGATGTAGTCCTTGAGCGACAAGGCGTCAGCTCGGCGGGCGTCATAGTGATGACAGCGCGTCACCCCGACCACGTTGCGCACTGCGTCGAGGCTGGCCAGGTATACCAGCGTGAAATCGATCAGCTCATCGGCCAGCCCCTCGCCCTGGTGTTCCGGGTGCACGCAAATACCCAGCAGCTGTGCGACGGGGCCGGCCGGATCATGCAAAGCCTCGACCTGAAAGCAATCGCTGTGGCGTAGCTGCTCGACCGCCGCCAAGCGCTGGGAATAGATCGCCGCCACTAGCTGCCCCTGGTACTCGAGCACCAGTTGGCCTTGGGGGTAGAGCTCCAACCGGCGCTGCAACACCGCTTCGGTAGCCCCCAGCCCGCTGGGCCAGCAGGCCAGCTCCAGTTCTCGCAGCCGTGGCAAGTCCCTGGGTAATGGGTGGTGGATACGGTAATGCCGTGGCAACAGACGATTCAGGCTGGCCTGGGTGAACAACTCGCCACGGGGCAAGCCCTGGGCCACGGCCCGATCCGGAAACAATCCGGCTTGCGCCGCGGCCAGCAGGAACACCGGGGCCTCGAACAGCTGGTGCCCGGCAAAACCGTGGCTGGCGTCCAGATGCAGCGCCCCGCTGCGCCGGGCATGCTGTTGCGCGCTACCAGGGTGCAGGCAATGGGCGGCCAGCAGTATCAGGCCGTGGTGTGTGGTGATTTCCTGCCAGCGGGCCAGATGTTCGACCAGGCCCTGCAAGGCTGCCGCCGGTTCGATGCAGGCTCCATGCCGATCCACATGAACACTGCTTGGGCGCGCATGGCGCTGGTCGTCGATGCCCCGGGTCGAGACTGGCGGCTGCCAGGCCCGCCGATGTTCCTGGAAGGCATGGATATAGAGGATGTTCTCCAGGTCGCGGATACCGTTGGCGCCCAGGCTGGCAAGCAGCCCCTGGGGATCGCCGACGTCACCGGTCAATAACAGGTGCGGCAGGCCTTCCAGGGTTTGCTGCCCCCGGGCGTGCTGCTTGCTGCTGGCCGTGACGCCGATCAGCCGCAGCGGGTAGCGCTCGAGGTGCTGGCCACGCCGACTGTGATTGGCGATGGCCAGGTACAGGCGACGCAGCAACGCCCCTTCGGAGCAGCCCACCTCGACGAGATAACCTGGTTGTTGCTCCAGCGGCTGTTGGTCGAATCGAGCGACGACGGCAGCCTCGAACGCAGCGAGATACTCGGTCGGCCAAGAACCTGCATCTTCCTCCTTGGGTTCCTGGATCGAGCTGGCATCGCCGAACAGCAGTACCTGCAATTGGCCCGGCAGCGGTTGCCAGGCCAGGCTCGCGCGCAACTGCGCAGTGCCTTCCAGCAGTGCACGGCCGGCATCGTTCAGGCAAAAACCGTTGCCTTGCCAATATCCCCAGGTACGTTGCTCGAAGTATCGGCGCAGCGCCTCCAGCACCGCACTGGACAGCCCTGTGGCCGGCCCTCCGGTGCTAGCCCCCTGCTCTTGCAAGACCTGCGCGCCGCCGGCCTGTTCCAGCGCCATCACTAACGGTGCCAGCAGTGCCCCGTCCAGGCAGGTCGCCATCGGCTCGGGAGCATTTTCCCAGCCACCAGCGGAACGCTCGAGCCAGGAGCGCAGTTCGTGGCCGGCAGGCTCGCCCAGCAACTGCGGCAGCGACAGGCGAATCAGCGCGCCGGCGCAGGCCGGGATGCGAATGCTCATCCCTGGCGTCAGCCCGTAGTGATCGTTGGCCAGCTGCACCACGCATCCCAGCTCCAGCAACAGACGCAAGGCCACCCGCAACTGGCCCTCGTTGGCGGCGCAGGCCCGGGCCAAGCTGCGGGCGCTGATGCCGTCGGGCGCGCTTTCCAGGGCGCGCAGCACGCCATGTTGGTCAAGGACCTCGAGCACCGGCAGCGCTAGCCAACCATCGGCGAGGCGATTGAGTAGATCGGTCACGACATACCTCCAGCGGTATCCGCAGCAGCTAGTGGCCAGCGTCTTGGCGGCATGGGGGTTCATGCAGGGACGTGAGGGCATTGGCCCCGGTACAGGCCAGGTCTTGAGGTGTGCTCAGGAACTGGAATGCTCGACGCGCGAACGCATGGCACTTCCCCGGATGGATCATTCGCCGGTCCGGTCCACCAGATGGCGGGCCTCGAAGACGGTCATGCCGAGCATGCGAAAGTACGCACGCCAGAACTCCACTGCTTCCTGCGCGGCACTCACGTCCTGCACACATTCGATTTCGAAGACATCGCCGCTGGCCAGTTGTGTCCGGGCAGGCCAGCGGGCCAGCGCGGGATCGCTGGAGCAACGGATGAAATCCAGGAGTCGGGGTTCGCATGCGCCGGGGTCGTCGACCGCGTAGTCGACGAACAAGCGGCTGTCGGGTTCATGGCAGACGCCGAAGATGTGGTAGGAGCCATCATTGGCATGGTGCATATCCTGTCCTCCTGACAAAAATTGCCTTTCTCGCGTTTCGCGTGACCGCGCGGCATGCGACATTTCTACGTTGGCCCCCCTGCGTTGGCCGAGGGCGGTCACTTCAGGTGAGGTTGAAGGCCCCGCCGCGCAGGTACGCGTCCAAGGCGGTACGCATGGCGATCCGGGCCGGTGGGTGAAAACACAGGCCACGGGCTGATAGCAGCCTGATCGAGGCGTCGCCCGAGGCGATGAAACGCATCCCACCAAGCGCCTCGTGAGCCCGGTCCGAAACCCGTGCCAATGAACGTTCCAGGCCATAGCGAACCAACAGCAGGCGTGCCAGCAAGTCCCCGGCCAGTGCACCATCGGCATCCAGCTCGCGCGCGAGACCCTGCAACGCCGCAAGCCCGAGTTGCAGCTCGCACCCCAGATCGACCCGATCGGCTTCGCTCCAGCGTGCGCCATCGACCACTTGCTCCACCAAGCCTGCACAGATGCCCAGGTAGGCGGCACTGATCAACAGCTCGAACCACACGAAGCCGGCCAACTGTAGGGGTTCAAGAATTTCGCGTGGACCGGCGCAGACGCTCAGCCGATTAGGAACAAAAACCCGATCCAGCCGTAGTTCGTCGCTTTGCGCGCCGGCCAGCGCTGGATTGCTCCAGTAGGCATGGAGACTGATGCCTGGAGTGTTGGCGGGGATCAGCGCGATCATCAACTCATCACCCGTCTGCGTTTCGCGCAGGTAGCTAGCGGTGAGAAGGTCCATCGACGTCGCCAGACTGCAGGGTTTCTTGCACCCGGTCAGGTAAACGCCGCCGTCCGCGGACTCGGCCTGCATGCCCGAATCGAGGATGCCCCGGCCTGGCACGCCTTCGGCGAATCCGGAAGCGAGCAATAATCGCTGTTCGGCGATTGCCCGCAACAACAGGCCTTGGGTCGCATCGCCAGCGGCTGCCAGCACCAGGCTCGCCACCGAGAACTGATGCATGGTGCTCGCCACTGCCAGCGAGGGCGCCCGCGCGCCGAGTGCGCATTGCACGTGGACGGCGTCGAGTGCCGACGCACCGAGGCCACCTGCACTGGCCGGAATCAGCAAGGCCACTGGACCACGGGCCTTGAATGCCGGGATCGCCGGACTCGCGCGCGATTCGCGGCTAGTGAACGGAATATCAGCAAGTTCAGCGTCGAACCCGGGGGCATGTCGCTCAAGCAGTGCGCGCGGTGTCTCCAGAAACGCGAAATTCATGGTGCCCTGCCCGCTTCGGTGCGCCGAACGAAGAACAGGCCGTGGATGATCGAGCGAATATTTTCCTCGATAGCTTGCTGTGCGATTGGATCGAGCATGTCCGCCAGCATTGGGATTCCCAGGTCGAATTGGGCTTCAAATATCAGCAGGCTGCCGTGGTTCTTCGGACAAACCTGCCAGCAACCTGAAAAATGCTCGATGTCGCCCTCGAACTGCTCGAATTGGATCCGCCGCTGTTCGGGATCGAAACGGTCGCGCTCCTGCCACTTGAGAATGCCGTTCTGGAAGTTGACCTCCCAGGCAGACAGCGCCTGGTGATCGTCCAGGGGTTGTACCTGGACGGCCCGTACTGATTGGCAATATTCAGGATAAGCGCTGAAATCGTGCAACGCAGTGAACACCGCGTCCGCTTCGCAGTCGGGTAGGTGGGTGTGGATCAGGACTTTTCTCATGACGGCTCTCCATGCGTATCAGGTAACGGTTCGCCGAAAATAGCTAACAACGCCTCATCGAAGACCCGGATCAAGTCAGCGACCTGCCTTGCCGTCAGCGTCGCCGGTGGCGTCAGCCGAACCACTCGGTGATCGTTCATCGAGTGGCAGACAATCACGTGTCGCTCAAGCATCGCCATTGCAAGACGGCCTGCGTCGGCCGCGTCGTGGCAGGCAATCCCCAACAGCAGCCCGGCAGCGCGCAACGTCACCCGCGATTCGAGCTGGCGCCGGACGATTGCATGGCGCAACCCCTCGGCCAGTTGCTCGCCCAGGCTGCTCACTTGCGCCACGATCGCTTCGTCATCCATTGCCTGCAGGGTGGCGCGAACGGCGGCCATCGCCAGCGGATTGCCGGCGAAAGTGGAGCTGTGGATGAACGGATGCTGGTTGAATGGCTGGTAGATCGCCTCGGTCGTGACCATCGCCCCCACCGGCACACAGCCGCCCGACAGCCCCTTGCCGATCAGCAGCATGTCAGGCACCACCCCTTCCCGGTCGCAGGCCCACCAGGTGCCGGTGCGTCCCATCCCGCATTGGATTTCGTCGAAGATAAGCAGTGCAGCGTGACGGTCGCAGGCCTCGCGGACCTGGCGTAGGTAACCAGTGTTCGGAATCAGAACGCCGCCTTCGGCCTGGATGGGCTCGAGAATCACTAAAGCCCGGCCAGTCGCCTGTGCTAGCGTCGCCTCGAGAGCCTCGGCATCGTCGAAGGGTATGAAGTGTGTTGTGCCCAACCGCGCCGCGAAGGGTTGGGTATAGAGCTCGCGTCCGGTCATCGCCAGCGCGCCGAGCGTTTTGCCATGGTAACCGCCCGACATCGAGACGAACGTCTGGCAGCCATTGAGTTGTGCAAGTTTGAGCGCTGCCTCGGTGGCCTCCGCGCCGGAATTGCAGAAGAACACATACTGCAAGTTCCCAGGGCAGTGGGCGGCCAGTTCGGCTGCCGCGCAGGCCTGTTCGCCATTGACCAGCAACCGTGTCGACAGCGCGAGCCGTTGCAACTGTTCGGTCACCGCCTTAATCACTGTCGGATGTCCGTGACCGAGCAGGAATACCCCATAGCCTCCTGCATCCAGGTAGTCCTGGCCCCCATGGTCCCACACCTTCGCACCCTGCGCCGATCGCTCGATCGGCAGGTTCATCAGCGAAGCGAGCCGGGCCTGCCCCGCATTCACGTGGCGACGATACAGGGCCAGGATCCGCTCACGGTGTTCGACCGGCGTTGTCTGAGTGACGCTCATGCTTGCACCTCGAGACTCCGGCCCCGCGCCATCTCCAGCGAGATCGACATCAGGGTATTGCGCAGTTCGGCGATCGGCGCGCGTTCTTCCAGGTCCTCCGGGGACAGCAGGCTTTCAAGGGACTGGGGTAACGGCGTGCGCAGACTAGCGTAGCGGGTCATGCGAAAGGCACGCAGTAGCCGCGTGCGCAACCGTACCGGTAGCGTCGGCAGGAATACCGGTTTGATCAAGCGCTCGAAACAGTCCGGCGCTACGCAGCGTGGGCGATCGAACACCAACGAGTTTTGCGCAGAGACGTCATCCGCGGTATCGAGCAGCATCCGCATCGTGGGTGAAGCGGCACCACTGGTAAGGAAATACTCGCCGCCGACCCGCTCCTGCTCCATCGCCCGTGCGATGGCCCGGGCGGCCACATCCCGTGCGATCACATCAACATAGGCAGACTGCGGGCAAGGAACCAGCGGCATCAGTCCGCTCATGAGCAACGCCAGCAAACGATGCATGCCTTGGGGCTCGGAAATTCGCCCGGTACTGGCATCGCCGATCAGGATCGACGGCAGGAAGATCGAAGCAGGCAGACCTGATTCTCGCACCAATTGTTGGGCGCGAATCTTCTCCGTTTCGTAGACGGTTGCACCTGCCACACCCTCGAAGTAGTCGCATGGAGACGCAAACGCAGTGCTGATGTAGTACAGCGGTACCTGGGCGCGTTCGGCGAGTTCAAGGATGTGGCGGGTGCCAATGTAATTAACCCGATGGATCTGTTCGGCCTTGCCATCCAGGCGAGTGATCGCCGCAGAATGGATGATCCAGTCGATTCGTTTCGCCAGATGCTCGAACTCGTCGCGCCCCAGACCGAGCCTGGGCTGGCCGATGTCACCGACGAGGGTCTCGAGCCGCTCCCAGCGCGGCACGCGTCGATGAGTCAGGCAGACAAGGTGGTAGTGATCCTTTAGACAGTCAGTCAGGGCCTCGCCGAGAACTCCCGCGACACCCGTTATCAAGACGACCTTCCTAGCATGGGCCATCGAGTCTCCTCCAATCCTTTGGACGTCCTCACAATTAGCCAGTGTAGGCAAATAATGCTTGACCTCCCTGAATGGAGCCATTACTAACAGAACTTCTGACAAACGGTTGACCCGTGGTCAATTTGGCGCACCAAATTGAGAGTCGCCAGTGTGCCTCTAGAGAGTAAATACCGGCGTTGGATGTCCATAGCGCTCAGAATCTGCGTAAGAGCCTCGCAGTTGGTGACATCCAGTTCGAGTTCTCGTATTCGTCGGCATCGAACTCTTTCTCCCATAGGTTCACTGCTCGTGCCTTAAAATATTAGTCAGTACGAGACAGACGCCGCACACATACCTCTGCGGGGGGGAGGGCGGTCCTATAGCACCATTCGTAAAGTTGACCCAGATAACTTTGCCGCGAAGGCCGTAGCTCATGATTTCTACCTTACATTGATGAGCTAGGAATGCGACAAGCTTCGTTAGCTACGACAGTGCTTGACATTTTAATGCCCGATTCTGACCGTCTTCAGCGTACTAACACCTCCAAGGCGCCAGTACTTGAGCCCCATCGTAGTGGCACAGTGCCCTAAAATCCTCTCGCCGCTAAAAATGGTTTTCTGTTGCTGGCATTCCGCCTGTAGAGGAAAACCCGCGCCATGAATCCTCATGGAGCGCCCAATGCAAATTCTTTCCTGGCTCAGCCGAAAACCGGCTAGGCCACCCTCAGAAGCAACTCCACAAGGCTTCCACCTACCGGCAAACGCAGCTGCGCTGCTGAACACTCCCCGACGCCAAGAGCTCCTGGAGAACATCTGGCGCCGCGCTTCGCTCTCACACCAACAGTTCAACACGCTCTACCGCCAGCCGCTTGAGCGGTACGCAGAGCTGGTACAGCTGATGCCGGCTTCAGAAAATCATCACCACGCCCATCTAGGTGGCCTGCTCGATCACGGACTGGAGATCGTGGCTTACGCCTTGAAGATCCGTCAAACCTACCTTCTACCGATCGGCGCCCCGCCTGAGTCGCAATCAGCCCAAGCTGAAGCTTGGACAACAGCGGCAGCCTATGGGGCGTTGCTACATGACCTCGGCAAAGTAGCAGTCGATATTCGTGTCGAGCTTCAAGGTGGAGAGATCTGGCACCCATGGCATGGGCCAATCGCAAAGCCCTATCGATTCAAGTACGTCAAAGGTCGTGAGTACCAGCTCCACGGAGCTGCTACTGCTTTGATCTATTCGCAGATCCTGGCCCCCGAGATTCTAGATTGGCTCTGCGGGTTTCCGGAACTATGGACGCAACTGATCTACCTGGTCGCAGGGCAGTTCGAAAATGCCGGCATTCTCGGTGAGATTGTGATCAAGGCTGATAGTGCATCAGTGGCCCAGGAGCTCGGAGGCAATCCAGACCGTGCGATGGCAGCACCCAAACAATCGCTACAAAGGCAACTGGTGGAATGTCTCAGGTACCTGGTGCGTGAGAAGTTCAAGCTCAACCACCCCGACGGTCCTGCTGACGGTTGGCTGGCACAGGATGCTCTTTGGCTAGTAAGCAAGCCGACCGCGGACCACCTGAGGGCGGCAATGCTTTCGCAGGGCAGTGAAAACATTCCGTCCTCCAATGCACCTTTCTTCAACATGCTGCAGGACCAGGCCATTATTCAGACGAATGCCAAGGATAAGGCTGTCTGGAAGGTGACCGTCGATACAGGGCGTGGCTGGAAGCACAGCTTTACGGTACTGAAAGTCACACCTTCGCTAATCTGGGCTGATCCAGCTGATCGTCCTGAGGCTTACGCGGGCACCGTCACGGTCGAAGTCGATCAAGACGGCTCAGAAGCTCGTCAGGAGACGACATGCGCAGTTCCAGACGAACCGATTACAGCCGAGCCCACTCTCCATGTCGCGGCGGCCGATCCTGTCGTTACTCCAGCCAAAAGGCAGAAGCCAGTTCAGACCTTGCAGAGCATCGATTCGGAAAGCTCCGATATCGATGAGCTGTTGAAACTCTATAGTAATATCACGGTGCCAGCAGAGGTACTAAGTTCTAGCACTGGCCCGGGGGCTGCATCGCCCCTTCAATCAGGGATGACGCAGCCTGAATACACTTCTGAGGCCAGTTCTGAGCCTCAAGCACTAGAAGATGTAACCACAATGCCTTCCAGTATCAGTCTGGGACAGGGATTCGTCGCGTGGCTAAAGGCCGGAATCACCTCCCGAAAAATCATCATCAATGATGCCAAAGCGCTGGTTCATACCGTTGACGGCACAGCGATGCTCGTTACTCCAGGTATCTTCAAGCGCTATATACAAGAGCATCCGGCCCTTGAGCAGATCGCAACCAAGAACGGGACGGTTGCCTGGCAGCAAGTTCAGCGTGCGTTCGAGAAGGAAAAGCTGCATGAGAAAACGAAGAAGAGTTTGAATATCTGGACCTTCAACGTTTCAGGCCCAAGGAAAACCAAACAACTTAAAGGCTATTTACTAAGAGCCCCTAGCACTATCTTCACAGAAGTTGCCCTGGACAACCCTAGCATCTCTAGAGTTGAAGAAGGGGTTAGCCAATGACTCCGGTTGCGCTGCTACAAGAATACCTAATGGATCATGTATTGCGCGATGCAAGTATTAAGATCTATCGCTCAGCCATGAAAGCGCTGACTAAAAATTTTGGTAAAGAGGTAGATATAACAACCCTTGACCGAAGAAAGATCCTCGCCTGGAGAAATAATGTTGTCGAGGGCGGGCTTTCTAGGCGAAGTTGGAACACATACTCAAATCATCTGCGCACTATTTGGAGCTATGCGCTTGAGTACGAAATCATACCCAGCTCGCTAACCAACCCTTTTAAGAAAAGCACGCTCATTGCTCCGAAGCGGCCAAGCAAGATCATCTCGGGAGACGGGATACGCCAGGCACGCCATTGGCTGCAATCCCTAGTCGACCAGGAGAAGATCTCTGGTCAGCGCAGCCCGATAACGCCTGCGTGGTTCTGGCTGGCCACATTCGAGATGTTCTATTACACCGGGATACGCCTGAATGCACTGCTATGCATTAGGGTTCAAGACGTGGACTGGGACAACAGACTCGTTTACGTGAATGCTGATACAGAAAAGACTCACAGAGAGTTTTGCGTACCCATCATGAAGGGTTTGGAATCACACATACAAAAACTTTTGAACGCTGCTTCATCCCAGGGCTTTTCGGGCCAAGATCAGCTTTTCAATGTTAATCGGTTCTCGATCCACTATAGATCTAAAACCATGAACATCGATCAAGTTGAGGGCATGTACAAAAAACTGACTAGCGCCTTCGGTATACGCATGACGCCGCACCGGTTCAGGCACACCTTAGCTACCGATTTGATGCGGCAACCAGAACGCAATATTCACCTGACCAAGACACTGCTGAACCATTCGAACATCGCCACGACGATGAGTTACATCGAGGCTGACTACGAACATATGCGGGCAGTGCTCGATGAACGTAGCTGGCACCAGGGTGCGATAAGGCTTGAGCGACGTGAGGACGTCATAGCTCCTCAGGCGCTTGAGCCTAAGCCTGTACCTCTACCCGAACACTTACCGGCCCCAGAGGAGATGCCAGAGGGGCTTGGGCAAGGTATTGCCGCAACAGTGAAGGACTCACCCACTCAACAACCCGCTACGGCCTCTGAGCTGCTTGCAGCACTGCCCAGGCAGAGACGGCCTGAGAAATATCCGCTGGAACAGATATCCAAGCCCAGCACAGGGCTTTCTCATGAGCTGAGTTGGGACGGACCTGGGACGCTCTGGGCGGATTTAGGAATACCTCCCTGCCAGTCGATGGAGGATTCGTTTGAGCCAGCAGCTCTGATGGATCTCTTACCGGATAGAAGCGCCATCGGCAGTTTCCGGTGGAATTGACAGCTAGCTAAACGCCCAGCTTCGTTCAGCTTAGGTTCAGCTTCAGGAATGTCGGCATCGGCAGGATGAACTGTGCACGCCTGGTCGGCGCCGGACATCAGCAAGTCGATGTTTGCACAAGGATTCCTGATAAAAGCATCGAGCTGGACCAGTTCGCGCTAAGGCGAAGCTGATTTGTTGACCGCTTGAACGAAAAAACCCACTGACCTGGACCGGCAGTGGGCTATTTCATATTGACATCATCAAGGAGCGCGCCTATGGTTCGCTCCAGACGGCTGCAAGACTAGTAGACTGGCCCTGGCAAGCCCCCCTTCCTAGTACCGCTTCCGACCATGAATATGGTGGGTCGTGTAGGATTCGAACCTACGACCAATTGGTTAAAAGCCAACTGCTCTACCAACTGAGCTAACGACCCGCTGTGTGGTGGCGCGTATAATACTGATTTCTAACGGGAATTCAACACCCTAGATGAAAAAAATCAAAAATAAGGTGTTGGGTCGCTGATCCCGGCCGCGCGGAAGCCATCCGCACGCAGGCGGCAGCTATCGCATTTGCCGCAAGCGCGGCCGTCGTTGTCCGCCTGATAGCAGGAAACGGTCAGTCCGTAATCGACTCCCAAGCGCACTCCTGCCTTGATAATCTCGGCCTTGCTCAGGTTCTGCAGCGGGGCCTGAATACGAAAGCCCTGCCCCTCCACCCCGGCCTTGGTCGCCAGGTTGGCCATGCGCTCGAAAGACTCGACGAACTCTGGACGGCAATCCGGATACCCCGAGTAATCCACCGCGTTGACACCGATGAAGATGTCCCGCGCCTCCAGGACTTCCGCCCACCCCAGGGCCAGGGAAAGAAATACGGTGTTGCGCGCAGGGACGTAGGTAACGGGAATACCTTCGCTGGGCGCTTCCGGCACATCGATGGAGGCATCGGTCAACGCGGAGCCGCCGATACCGTTCAGATTGAGGCCTATGACCTTGTGCTCCACCACGCCCAGATTCCGGGCCACTCGCTCCGCCGCCTGTAGTTCAGCACGATGGCGCTGGCCGTAATCGAAACTCATGGTGTAGCAGCTATAGCCATCGGCCCTGGCCATCGCCACCACAGTGGCCGAGTCCAGGCCACCGGACAGGAGAATTACCGCGCGTTTTTCAGCTGTTGCTTGGTTCAATACTGATTCAGTCATTTCAGCGTCCTGGCTCATCGTTCCAAAGGTATTTATGTAGCTGCAGTTGCAAGCGTACTGGCAGGTTGTCCGCCACGATCCAGTCAGCCAGATCGCGTGCATTCAGATCGTGGTGACTTGGCGAGAACAACACTTCGCCAGCACGTTGCTCAAGACGGTACTGGATCAACTTGGACACTGCCCAGTCATAGTCCTCGCGGGAGCAGATGACAAACTTGACCTGATCATTGGCGGTCAGCAGCTCGATGTTCTCGTAGCGATTTCGATGCGCTTCCTTGGAGCCGGGGGTCTTCAGGTCCAGGACTCGACTGACTCGCACGTCCACGGCCGATATGTCCAGGGCACCGCTGGTCTCCAGCGATACCTCATAACCGGCGTCACATAGCTTCTTGAGCAAGGGAATGGCATTAGGCTGGGCCAACGGCTCGCCGCCGGTGACACAGACATAACGCGGGCGGAACCCGGCTACCTGCTCAAGCAGGCTGTCGAGGGTTCGTTGGGTACCGCCATTGAAGGCATAGGCGCTGTCGCAGTATTGGCAACGCAGCGGACAACCGGTCAGGCGCACAAAAACCGTGGGCAGCCCGGCAGTCCGAGTTTCCCCCTGCAACGAGTAGAAAACTTCGGTGATTCTCAATGTGTCTTGCATATTCGCCACGGGCGTAACAGCTAAACAGGCTGTCCGCCTCCGTCAGGCACCTCAAGGAACCCCGCCATCGCGCAGATCCCAGGAAGCGTATTTCATAAAAGGGCGTGGATTCTAACGAAAAAACCCGCGACAAGCGCGGGTTTCTTGTAAACATGAGCTGCACGCTTACATGCGTTGCAAGTCTCGTTGCGCCAATTGAGCGGCAGAGGTCCCCGGATACTGGGCCACAACCTGCTGCAAGATACCCTTGACGCGGTCGGTATGACCCAGGCGACGCTCCACGTCGGCCAGCTTGTACAGCGAGTCAGGCACCTTGGCGTGCTTTGGATAAAGCTGGGACACCTTGGCAAATGCCTGGCCGGCACCTTGCAGGTCACCCTTGGCCAGGTTCACTTCACCCAACCAGTACTGGGCGTTACCAGCATACTGGCTGTTGGGGTACTTGCGCAGGAATGCCGAGAAGGCCTGGCTGGCCTTGTCGAAGTCCTTGGCCTTGATCAGGTCGAAGGCAGCATCGTAGTAGAGCTTTTCCTTGGCCGGATCCCCCGGTTCACTACTGGCAGCTGGTGCTTGAGTAGCAGCCCCGGCCGCGGCAGCGGCGGCATTGCCACCAGCTGAAGAATTCTCAGGAGTCGCGGCAGGTGCAGCACCGCTTCCTATGCGCCGATCAAGATCCTGGTAACGCTCCAGGCTTTCTTGCTTCATGCGCGCTACATCATTTTGCAGAACTTCAATCACACCTTGCTGCCGTGCAATCTGCTCCTGCATTTGCTGCAGTTGCTGGAACAGCTCGCCCTGTGCCGAGACAGGGGTCGAAACCCCTCCCCCGGCATAGGCGCCGTTCGTGCCATAACCCGCTGGTGGATAACTGCTCCCGCTATTTCCATAGCCAGAGTTGCTATCGACCACAGGAACCGCAGACCACGCCGCAAGCGGCGTGAGACTGAGAGCCAAAATAGTTACAGCACGACGGCACGTTCGCATGACGAATTACTTACGCAGTTCGACGCGACGGTTTTGAGCCCAGGACTGCTCGTCGTGGCCAGTGGCAACTGGACGCTCTTTACCGTAGGAAACCAGCTCCAGCTGAGCTGGGGAAACACCTTGCAGTACCAGGTAGCGCTGAACGGCTTTCGCACGACGCTCGCCCAGAGCCATGTTGTACTCACGAGTACCACGTTCGTCGGTGTTGCCTTCCAGAACAACGCGAGCGCCGTTACCTTTCAGGTCCTTGGCGTGAACGTCCAGAGCGCGCATGGCTTCTGGCTTCAGGTCCGAGCTGTCGTATTCGAAGTAGAAGGTGGTGATTGCGCGCAGAGCTGCTTCTTCGCTCAGGGAGCCATCAACAGCACCAGTGTTAGCGCCGTAACCAGCGTTTGGATCAACAGCGCCTTCACCAGCGTTGTCGCCGCCTTTGGAGGAGCAACCTACAGCCACAGCCATGGCCAGAGCCAGCGCAGCAAACTTACCAAACTTCAACATTTCCATCGTGAAACTCCTAATGAACCCCAGTGTGTTAAGTGAAACATTGTAGCGCCGCGTCAGTTCAGGTAAGGGGACCAGGACGGTTCTCTGACTTCGCCTTGAGCGGTAGGAAGCGGGAGCCTCACACGTCCATTAATGGACACGAGCATCAAGACTCCCCGGCCCTGCTGGCGGGTGGCGTAGATTACCATGGTGCCGTTGGGCGCAACAGTAGCTGACTCATCTAGGTTAGTGTCTGTAAGGATTTTTACGCTACCGCGCTGCAAATCCTGAGCCGCTACCCGGAAGTTGGTGAAACCGTCCTGGCGGTGAATCATTACCAGGGTCTTTTCGTCAGCAGAAAGTTTCGGGTTGGCGTTGTAGTTACCGATAAAGGTCACACGCTCGGCACCACCGCCATTGATGTTGCTTTTATATACCTGCGGTTTACCACCGCGGTCGGAAGTGAAGTAGATGGTCGAACCATCCTTGCCCCAGAACGGCTCGGTATTGATGCCCGGGCCACTGGTCACACGACTGATCTGGCGCGAAGCCATGTTCATGACATAGATGTCCGGGTTACCGTCCTTGGACAGCACGAACGCCAGGCGGCTGCCATCCGGCGACCAGGCTGGCGCGCCGTTGAGGCCTTCGAAGTTGGTGATCTGCTCGCGACGACCCGTGTCGATATGCTGTACGAAGATGCGCGGACGCTTCTGTTCGAACGACACATAGGCAATGCGCTTGCCATCGGGGGCAAAGCGCGGCGACAGGATCGGCTCGCGAGACTGCAACAAGGTCACTGCCCGAGCACCGTCGTAGTCCGAACGTTGCAGGGTGTAGCGAGTGTTGTTCACCGAAAAACGCTCGGCGGTCACGTACAGCAGGCGCGTGGAGAACGCACCCTTGATGCCGGTGAGCTTCTCGAAGGACTGGTCGGAGATGTAGTGCGACATGTCTCGCAACTGATCAACGCCGCCAGAAACACTGCCAGTCAGCACCTGTTGTTCGGTAGCCACGTTGAACAGCGCGTACTGCACCTGCAGGCGGCCACCGGCCGGCACGATGCTGCCAACCATTACGTACTGGGCGCCCAGGGCCTTCCAGTCACGGAAAATGACCTCGCTGGCCTGGGTCGGCAAGCTGATCATGTTCTGCTTTGGAATCGGCGCGTAGTAACCGGAGTTACGCAGGTCGTCACCGATGATCTGCGCCATGTCGTCCGGCAGCACGCTGCCGCCCTGCC
Organism: Pseudomonas sessilinigenes; assembly: GCF_003850565.1. NCBI lineage: Bacteria > Pseudomonadati > Pseudomonadota > Gammaproteobacteria > Pseudomonadales > Pseudomonadaceae > Pseudomonas > Pseudomonas sessilinigenes. Next base: position 5,162,251 of record NZ_CP027706.1, on the reverse strand, counting down.
AGCCGAAAGGTACAACCGCGATCGGCGTCGCCCGGTCACTACCGCTGGTGACCAGAATGTTTTTTTCATCCGCTGCCGCTATCCCTGCCATACAGCAAATAACGACAAGCATTCCTCGAAGAAGGTTTCTCACAAGGCTAGATCCTCAGGTGTGAATGTCATCTTGAATGAACGATAGGGAGCGAAGTCCTTCGGACTCAGACCCTGCATTTCTGTCAAACGCCCAATGTTCTTGACTGCCGCCACCGCCGAGGCGTCGAACGGGCCGTCTCCACTGGACTTGATCACGCTGACCGTAGTCACCGTACCATCAGGCAACATGCCGATACGCAGCTCCACTGTCATACCCTTGCGCGCCGAAGGAGGACGAGCCCAACCTTCTGCTGCACGAATACGAATCAGGTCGTCGAAACTGCCCGCGACGCTATCACCGACTTCATCCGATTTCGTGGCCTCACGTTCCGGCTTGTCGGAAAGCAAGTCCGCCAGGGCCTGGGCCTTTTTCTCTTCGGCAGATTTACGTGCTGCTTCCTGGGCCTTTTTCTTCGCGGCGTCGGCGGCAGCCTTCTTCTTCGCGTCTTCAGCGATCTTTTTCTTCGCCTCGTCAGCTTCTGCTTTTTTCTTGGCGTCTTCCGCGGCTTTCTTCTTCGCGTCTTCGACGATTTTCTTCTTCGCTTCTTCAGCGGCCTTTTTCTTGGCCTCTTCTTCAGCGGCTTTCTTGGCTTCTTCCTCGGCTTTCTTCTTGGCTACATCGGCCAGTTGCTTCTCTTCGGCCTTTTTCGCCTCGGCGGCTTTCTTGGCCTCGTCAGCCTTTTTCGCCTCGTCGGCTTTCTTGGCCTCGTCGGCTTTCTTGGCCTCGTCGGCCTTCTTCGCTTCCGCGGCTTTTTGGGCAGCCTCTTCTTTCTTTTGTTCCGCAGCCTTGATCTCTTCCTGCTCGACCTTCTTCTGCTCCAACTGCTCGGCTTCGGTCTGGCGCGCGGCGGATTTCTTCGCCTCACCCGCAATCTTGTGATTGGTCTGGGTGGTCGCTGGACTCTTCGATTTCAGCTGATACAGGGTCGCCTGGACGATCGGCTTGGCCGGCGGCAGCTCTGGCGTCATGGCAAAGCTGACAAACAGCATGCCGAACACCAGAACATGAAGGGCAATTGCCCAGACGCTAGGCCAGAAGTAGCTTTCCGAAGCGGACGGCTCTCGCTGTTGCTGCATCAGGGCGCCTCGGTAATCAAGCCAACGTTGCCGACGCCAGCTTTCTGCAGGCCGCCCATGGCACCCATCACGGCGCCGTAGTCGACGGATTTGTCCCCGCGAATGAACACCTGGGTGTGCTTGCCGCCTTCGTTACCGGCACGGATGATCTTGGTCACCGCGTCGGTCATCTGCGGCAAGGTCATTGCCTTGTCCTGTTGCTTGTCGGTATCGACTTCACTGCCAAGGTTCCAGTAGTAGGTCTTGTCAGCCTTGATCGAGATGGTCAGCACCTGGGTGTTGTTGTCCTGGGGCAAGGCTTCACTGGAAACCTTGGGCAGGTCGACTTTCACACCCTGGTTGAGCATCGGCGCGGTCACCATGAAGATGACCAGCAGTACCAACATCACGTCGATGTAGGGCACTACGTTCATCTCGGCAACCGGCTTGCGTTTGTGGCGAACTCGGGCCATTGGGTCTACCTGCTCACTCTTCGCTGGTGTGCACTTTACGGTGCAGGATCGCCTGGAATTCGTCGGCGAAGGTGTAGTAACGGCTGATCAGCGTCTCGCCACGGGCGGAGAAACGGTTGTAGGCGATCACCGCCGGGATGGCCGCGAACAGGCCGATGGCAGTCGCTACCAGGGCTTCGGCGATACCCGGGGCCACGGTGGCCAGGGTCGCCTGCTGTGCGGAAGCCAGGCCGCGGAAGGAGTTCATGATCCCCCACACGGTACCGAACAGACCGATGTACGGGCTGACCGAGCCCACAGTGGCCAGGAACGGCAGGCTCTGCTCGAGCTTCTCTTCTTCACGGGAGATCGCTACACGCATCGCACGAGCCACGCCTTCCATCACAGCCTCGGGTTCGACGCCCGGCTGCTGGCGCAGGCGGGAGAACTCCTTGAAGCCAGCACGGAAGATCTGCTCGACACCGGAGTCCGGGTCAGGGTTGCTGCCGGCCTGGCGGTACAGCTTGGACAAGTCGATACCGGACCAGAAGCGCTCCTCGAAGCTCTCCAGGGCACGTCGACCAGCGCGCAGCAGGTTGCTGCGCTGAAAGATCATGATCCATGAAGTCACCGATGCGGCCACCAGGGTCAGCATTACCAACTGCACTACAACGCTGGCATTGCTGACCAGGCTCCACATGGAGGAATGGTCGACGACGTTAGCTTCCACGCTTTATCTCCTGCTCTGAGTGTGTACCCGCGCTGCCCTCGTCGGCAAAGGCCGTACGCAGAGCGTCTGGAATAGCGCGGGGTTTGAAATTGTCGGCGCGCACACAAGCCACCAGGAACTGCCCCTCACAGAGCAGCACATTGTCCGAGAACCGCCTGACCTGCTGGGTGAAACGTAGGCTGGCCCGATTCAACTCGGTGACCTGGGCACTGACCAGAAGCTCATCGTCCAACCGCGCCGGCGAGTGATAACGCGCTTCGCTGGAATGCACGACGAATAACAGGTTCTCCCCCGCCAACTGCGACTGGGCAAAGCCCAAATGTCGTAGCCGCTCGGTTCGAGCCCGCTCCATAAACTTAAGGTAATTAACGTAATACACGATACCGCCGGCATCGGTGTCCTCGTAATAAACGCGACAACGATGTGCGAACGGCTCAAGCCCGTTTTGCGCGCGCATACTCTAGTGCTTACTCCTCAGGTTGCCAATCCAGCCAAGCAACTGTTTTTTCATTCTTGAACGACTTTTCGTGCAGTTTTAACGATGTCCGCCCGTAGGACAGCACAAACCCCGATTAAGTCGGTGCAAAGCGAGCGATCAATCGTCCATGGCATCGAGGAATTCGTCTACCGCGGGCATGTCTCCCAATCGTGACGGAATATTTAGCCCGAAATGCAGGTACGCATGTCGGGTCACCACTCGCCCACGAGGGGTTCGCATGATGTAGCCCTGCTGGATCAGGTACGGTTCCAGCACATCCTCGATGGTATGACGCTCTTCACTGATCGCCGCGGCCAGGCTGTCGACCCCGACCGGACCGCCGTCGAACTTCTCGATCATGGTCAACAATAGACGCCGGTCCTGATGGTCAAAGCCACGTTCGTCGACATCCAGCAGATTCAATGCCAGGTCGGCAACAGCCTTGGTGATGTGCCCCTTGGCCCGGACTTCAGCGAAATCACGCACCCGGCGCAAAAGACGGTTGGCGATCCGCGGCGTGCCCCTGGCTCGCCGGGCCACCTCGACGGCGCCTTCCGGGTCCAGCGGCAAGCCGAGGATGCCAGCGGAACGCCCAACGATGGTCGCAAGATCCGCAACGCTGTAGAACTCCAGGCGCTGGACGATACCGAAACGATCCCGCAGCGGGTTGGTCAGCATGCCCGCACGGGTCGTGGCTCCCACCAGGGTGAAAGGCGGCAGGTCCAGCTTGATCGAACGCGCCGCCGGCCCTTCGCCGATCATGATGTCGAGCTGGAAGTCCTCCATGGCCGGATACAGCACTTCCTCGACGATCGGCGACAAACGATGAATCTCATCGATGAACAGCACATCGTGAGGCTCGAGATTGGTCAATAACGCGGCCAGATCCCCGGGACGCTCCAAGACCGGTCCGGAGGTGCTCTTGATCGATACCCCCATTTCCTCTGCGATGATGTTGGCCAGGGTGGTCTTGCCCAACCCGGGAGGCCCGAAGATCAGCGTATGGTCCAGGGATTCGCTGCGCCCACGGGCCGCCTGGATAAACAGCTCCATCTGTTCGCGCACGCTGGGCTGGCCGATATAGTCGGCCAGGCTGACCGGACGAATCGCCCGGTCCTGGACTTCCTCGCGCTCACGGGGGCCCGTAGCGGCGATCAGACGATCTGCTTCTATCACTTAAATCATCCCCTTCAGGGCTCGGCGGATCATGTCTTCACTACTCAAGCCTTTTTCCTTGATCGCGGATACCGCCTTGCTGGCTTCCTGCGGCTTGTACCCCAGGGAGATCAGTGCACTGACCGCATCCGACTCGGCGCTGGCCACGGGCATCGGCGCATCCGGCTGGTTCGGCACCAGGGCGAACATGCTCGGCACCGCCTCCCAGGCCTTGAACCGATCCTTGAGCTCGACCAACAGGCGCTCGGCGGTTTTCTTGCCGACCCCCGGCACCTTGGTCAAGGCCGAGGTGTCCTGGGCTTGCACGCAGCGCACCAGCTCATCCACTTCAAGACTGGACATCAGGGCCAGGGCCAACTTCGGCCCGACACCATTTAGACGGATCAACTCGCGAAAAAAGTCTCGCTCGCGCTTGCTGGCGAAACCGTAGAGTAACTGTGCGTCCTCACGCACGACCAAATGGGTGTGCAAGGTCAGGGGTTCGCCGACCGACGGCAGGCGATACAAGGTGGTCATGGGTACTTCGACTTCATAACCCAAGCCGTTGACATCGAGAATCAGGTGCGGCGGCTGTTTCTCAGCCAGGGTGCCGCGCAAGCGTCCAATCACGTATCGATCCTTAAGGCGATGGCCAGCACGGGGCTGGCGACTCACTGAACAAGGTCAGCGCCGATTACTCAGGCACATGACACCCGCTCCTAAAATGACTGCGCTGATGCTATCAGAGACGCAATCGACCGCCACGACTGCGTGCCGTTCCCAGGCCATGGGGCAACAAGCTGGAACGGGTATGGGAATGGCAAATGGCAATCGCCAGGGCGTCCGAGGCGTCGATCTGCGGCTTGGCTGTCAACTTGAGCAGATGCATGACCATCATCTGCACCTGCTCCTTATTAGCGCCGCCAGTGCCCGCCACCGCCTGCTTCACCTGTGTCGCCGTGTATTCGGCAATCTCCAGCCCCTCTTCGGCCCCGGCGACGATGGCCGCCCCCCGAGCCTGCCCGAGCTTCAGGGCCGAATCGGCATTGCGCGCCATGAATACCTTCTCGATGCCCATGGTCACCGGGCCGTAGGTCTGGATCACCTCGCGAACCCCGCGATAAACGATCTGCAAGCGCTCATGCAGTTCGCCAGCGCCGGTACGAATGCAGCCGGAGGCCACATACACGCAACCCCGCCCGGTGTCTTGAACCACGCCATAACCGGTAATGCGTGAACCGGGGTCGATGCCAAGAATTAGAGTCATAAGGCCTGCTGCTGAAATGAAAAGGCCGACCGTTCAGGAACGGAACGGCAAAAAAACGGAAGCCGGAGGCACCCTGCCGCGTAATGATCACGGCGTTGCGCATCCGGCTTCAAGAGCGGCGCTGCTGGATCAACCAAGCTGGGCGGCGACCGACTCCGGAATATCCGCATTGGAGTAGACGTTCTGCACGTCATCCAGGTCTTCCAGCATGTCGATCAGCTTCAAGACCTTCTCGGCACCTTCCAGGTCCAGCTCGGCGCTGGTGGTGGGCAGCATGACGATTTCCGCATCTGCAGCCTTGAAACCAGCAGCTTCCAGGGCATTGCGCACGCCATAGAAACCAGCGAACGAGGTAAACACATCGACCGAACCGTCATCATTGCTGACCACGTCGTCGGCATCGGCCTCCATGGCCGCTTCCATCAATGCATCCTCGTCGACACCTTCGGCGAAGGTGAGCTGGCCCTTGCGCTCGAACAGGTAGGCAACCGAGCCATCGGTACCCAGGTTGCCGCCACACTTGCTGAAAGCATGACGAACAGCCGCCGCCGTACGGTTGCGATTGTCGGTCATGCATTCGACCATGACCGCTACACCATTGGGACCATAGCCCTCATAGGTCAGCTCGACCACATCGTCGCTACCGGCAGCACCAGTACCACGGGCGATGGCCCGGTCGATGATGTCGCGACTCATGTTGGCGCCCAGGGCCTTGTCCAGGGCCAGGCGCAGGCGTGGATTGGAACCGGGTTCGCCACCGCCCTGACGGGCCGCGACAGTCAGCTCACGAATCCACTTGGTGAAGATCTTGCCTCTCTTGGCATCCTGACGCTCTTTGCGGTGCTTGATGTTCGCCCACTTGGAATGACCTGCCATAACTTGCTCCAAATTCTCTTTGAAACATTGCCTGCACCACCACTAGGTGAACCGGCAACAAAAACTCTTCCCCATAGAAAAAGCGCACCCGAAGGTGCGCCTTGTCGGGCCGGCTTACTCAGCCTTGGGCTGTTCGCGCAAGCGGATATGCAGCTCGCGCAGGGCCTTGGCGTCCACCAAGCCGGGTGCCTGGGTCATGACGCAAGCCGCGCTCTGGGTTTTCGGGAAGGCGATCACTTCGCGAATCGACTGGGCGCCAGTCATCAGCATCACCAGGCGATCCAGGCCGAAGGCCAGGCCACCATGGGGTGGAGCGCCGTACTTCAGGGCGTCCAGCAGGAAGCCGAATTTCTCTTCCTGTTCCGCTTCATTGATACCCAGCAGGCGGAATACCGCTTGCTGCATTTCTTTACGGTGGATACGGATCGAACCGCCGCCGAGCTCAGTACCATTGAGGACCATGTCATAAGCACGCGACAGAGCACCAGCAGGGTTGGCCTCGAGTTCTTCAGGCGAGCACTTCGGCGCGGTGAACGGATGGTGCAGCGCAGTGAAGCTGCCATCGTCGTTCTCTTCGAACATCGGGAAGTCGACGACCCACATCGGCGCCCATTCGCAGGTCAGCAGGTTCAGGTCGTGGCCGAGCTTGATACGCAGCGCCCCCAGGGCCTCGCTGACGATCTTGGCCTTGTCGGCGCCGAAGAACACGATGTCGCCATCGACGGCACCGACACGATCGAGGATCACGTTCAGGTTGGCTTCCGGAATGTTCTTGACGATTGGCGACTGCAGGCCCTCGACGCCCTTGGCGCGCTCGTTGACCTTGATGTACGCCAGGCCCTTGGCACCATAGATGCCGACGAACTTGGTGTAGTCGTCGATCTGCTTGCGCGGCATGCTCGCCCCGCCAGGTACGCGCAGGGCTGCGATACGGCATTTAGGGTCGTTGGCCGGGCCGCTGAATACCTTGAACTCCACTTCCTTGAGCTGGTCGGCAACGTCAACCAGTTCCAGGGGAATACGCAGGTCCGGCTTGTCCGAACCATAACGACGCATGGCCTCCTCGAAGGTCATGTGCGGGAACTCGCCGAACTCCAGACCCAGCACTTCCTTGAACAGGTTGCGGATCATGTTCTCGGTCAGGCCCATGATGTCTTTTTCATCGAGGAAGCTGGTTTCGATGTCGATCTGGGTGAATTCAGGCTGACGGTCGGCGCGCAGGTCTTCGTCGCGGAAGCATTTGGCGATCTGGTAGTAACGATCGAAGCCGGCCACCATCAACAGTTGCTTGAACAGCTGAGGCGATTGCGGCAGGGCGAAGAAGCTGCCGGCATGGGTGCGGCTCGGTACCAGGTAGTCGCGGGCACCTTCAGGGGTGGCGCGGGTCAGGATCGGCGTCTCGACGTCCAGGAAGCCGTTCTCGTCGAGGAAACGACGGATGCTGGTGGTCATGCGCGAGCGCAGGCGCAGCTTCTCGGCCATTTCCGGACGGCGCAGGTCGATGAAGCGATAGCGCAAGCGGGTCTCTTCACCCACGTCGGAGTATTCGTTGAGCGGGAACGGCGGGGTTTCCGCCTCGTTCAAGACTTCCAGCTCGTAACCCAGGACCTCGATCATGCCCGAGGCCATATTGGCGTTGCCGGCACCTGCCGGACGCAGGCGCACCTTGCCGGTGATCTTGACTACATATTCACTGCGCACACGGTCGGCAGCGGCGAAGGTTTGCGCACGATCCGGATCGAACACCACCTGGGCCAGGCCTTCACGATCACGAATATCGAGGAAAATCACCCCGCCGTGGTCACGACGACGGTGGACCCATCCGCAAAGGGTTACTTCCTGACCTTCCAGGCCTTCGTTCAGTTGGCCGCAATAATGGCTGCGCATCATGGTAGTGGTTTCACTTCTCGTAATTCGAAATTCGATGGAGGCCTTGCGCACCCCTCGGGTGCCAGATAGTGCAAGAACTCGCGCGTGTCGTTCAACTTAGTCAGCTTTGTCGCCACCGGCCAGATTCTTCTTGGAGCCGGTCTTGAAGTCGGTTTCATACCAGCCGGTGCCACTGAGGCGGAAACCCGGCATGGATAGCATCTTTTTCAACTCAGGCGCCTGGCATGCAGGGCAATCGACCAGCGGCGCGGCGCTGATCTTTTGAATGGCTTCCAACTGATGGCCACAGGAAGCGCATTGGTAGTCGTACATCGGCATGGGGACGTCTCGGCAATCCAGATTACGGCTTGATACAGGCAGAGCCCATGCCAAGGCTCGGGCTACGTAGCAAAGAGCGGGATTATATCCATTAAATCGGCCCTGTGCAGCCGTATGCCCCGATAACGTACGCAGCCTAAGAAGCGAATGGCGCGATGAGCGCCATCCGCCATGAACGACCTAGGGATTTTCCAGCAGGGAGCGCAACATCCATGCAGTTTTTTCATGCACTTGCATGCGCTGGGTCAGCAGGTCCGCGGTAGGCTCATCGCTGACCTTGTCCAACAGAGGAAAGATACCGCGAGCCGTACGGGTCACTGCTTCCTGCCCGCTGACCAGTTGCTTGATCATTTCCTCCGCCGCCGGCACTCCCTCCTCCTCCTTGATGGAGGACAACCGGGCATAGATGGAATAGGCACCCGGGGCAGGAAAGCCCAAGGCCCGGATACGCTCGGCGATCAGGTCGACCGCCAAGGCCAGTTCGTTGTATTGCTCTTCGAACATCAAGTGCAGGGTACGGAATTGCGGGCCGGTGACGTTCCAATGGAAATTATGGGTTTTCAGATACAACACGTAAGTGTCCGACAGTAGACGGGACAGACCATCGACGATGGACTTGCGATCTGCTTCGCTGATACCGATATCAATTGCCATGTTTCTCTCCGTTGACCAGATGAACCAATCCATTCAGCTGCCGGACCACTCTAGCAAGGACAGGACCTGCCTGCTGCCGCGCAGCCCGCGGCAGGTTGCCTCGGGACCAGGCCCATGGGTGAAGAATGGCCAGGGCTGAAACGGATCTGACCGCAAGAAAAATTCGCTGTTCCTTGGACGATCCAGCAACGCCCCAAGAAACGGGCCTTTGCCTGATTGTCCGATCCATTTCCGACCACGGACGACGAGCCGCCTCGCGGAACAACGCGGCTGATTTGAGAAGGCCTGGGCTTTGCGGTTAAATAGAGCCCGTGTCGTTGTTGCCTATTTCTTCGGCCAGCGCGCATAGGCTGACACCGCGCACGAACCTGCCGCCTCATCTATTTTTTCAGAAGCGAACCGTGCGCGATCAGCTCTTCCTTGTGCTCCTTCTTAACGTGAGTTGATCAAAATGTTGAAAATTGTCCACTTGTTGACAGGACTTGCAGCCTTGCTGCTGTCCTTGATTCCGAGCCTTAGATCCGACGCGGTTCCCTACCTACAACAACCCGATGCTCTTTACCTGGCCCTTTTCGGCCTGCTCAACCTGGTCCTGGCCCCAGTTATTCCGCACTGGAACAAAGGCCCTCGCCATCACTTGCAGAACCTGGTCAGCGCCCTGCTGGTCCTGGTGGTCGTCCTGCAAACCCTCACCCTCCTGGCTCCGATGCCAGTGATCGGTGACCAGCCAGCTGTGCTGGTCAGCCTGCTGACTGCCCTGTTTGCAGTGGCGCTGCACCTGGCCGTGAGCTTCTACAAATCGTCACCCGCGGCTTCTTCTGCACCGGTCTACGACATGAGCAATCGTGATACGGGTACCGTGAAGTGGTTCAACACCTCCAAGGGCTTCGGCTTTATCTCCCGGGACTCCGGCGACGATATCTTCGTGCACTTTCGCGCCATTCGCGGAGAAGGCCATCGCGTCCTGGTAGAAGGCCAGCGCGTGGAGTTCTCGGTGATGAACCGTGACAAGGGCCTGCAAGCCGAAGATGTCATTGCTGCATTGCCCCGCCGCTGATCACAGGTCATAAAAAACCGCGCCAAGGCGCGGTTTTTTTATGGCTCTGGCGACAACCCCGCCACCTTAATAATGAGGCGGCGGCGCATCTTCCTCAAAGACCCCGAATTGCCCAAGCATCTCCTCCTGGCGCTTGAGTAGCGCAGCCATCTGCAATTGCAGGCGCTCCACCCTCTTTTGCTGTGCCACCAGCTCATCATTCAAGGCTTGGATGGTGTCATCCTGGAACGCCAGGCGACTTTCCAGATCGGTTACGCGCTCTTCCAGCTCCATGCCTCAGTCCTCCAGAAACCGGAAATCATCGGTCAGCACCACTCGCAACCGTTCGCGGACCTGTTCGATCTGCTCTGCCGTGTAGGGTTTTGCCGGATGCTTGCCCCAAACCGGGGCCGGCCAGGCGGCATCGTCACGTTTACGCACGATCACATGCATGTGCAACTGGCTTACCACATTGCCCAAAGTCGCCACATTCAACTTGTCGGCATCGAACGAGTCCTTGAGCAGCTCGGCCAGGGCCGTGGTTTCCTGCCATAGCTGACGTTGATCCGTGACATCCAGTTGAAACAACTCGCTGATATCTTCGCGACGCGGCACCAGGATAAACCAAGGATAGTTTGCATCATTGGACAGCAGCAGCCGGCAAAGGGGGAAGTCCCCGATGAGTACTGTGTCTTGCTGCAGTCGTGAATCTAAAGTGAACACCGCGCTTACTCCCGCTCCGCTCATTCCTGCCTGGCGTCAAGTATTACTGACATGGACCAGGCGACAGAGACGCAGCATACCTGTGAACGCCTCACGCTTCATGACCAATGAGCCAGCGACCTCTCCTCAATTTGGCAAGGAGCCAGTTCATGCGGTCAATGCGCCCCAAAGCAGGACATTTTGCAAAGCCCTGCACCATTTGCCCACACCACTTCAGAGTCGCTCGCAAGGACACTCGCCAAGTCCTTGATAGCCAGTGCCGTTTACGCACCTGACGGTATGAACAGGGGCAACGTCATCCAAAAGTTTTGCACCGAAATCGGACAACGGGTCTACGCTGAGTACCCCAAGCATCCGCCGTTTACTCACTTTGCAGTGTGCGTCGGTAACATTTTGTCTGGCTGTGCAACTTATTGCACACCACTGCCTCATGCAGGCAGCGACGTCAAGCCAAGCGAAAACTCATTCCGAGCGACGGTTTTATGCGGTTTTTACAGACTCCTTTACCGTCTGGAGCAAAAAACACTTGGCGATTTGGTTTTGTGCACGCTTGTTGCATCCAGCCCGACACCGTCTGCGAGGGATGAGCGAAAGTGAAACCTTAAAGACTCATGATAATAGCGGCAGGGCTGCCCAAAAGTACTTTGAAAGTGTTTGTCTGGAGGGTTCTTTCCCTCCTTGCAATCCTCCGAAGAGCACTATTGAAGTTGTCAGTCCGGATACATTCCGGCTGAAGGATTGCGACACCGATCAAGCAATTTGCGACAGGGTCGTAAAGAAGCTGAAAGGATAGATAGGCAAGTATCGCCAATATTGTCAGCGTGATATAAGTTTGCGCCGACACAAAAAGAAAGAGCCGCCCAAATAAAAATACAGGTGGGACGGCAGTACTCTTCTAAAAACCAAAGGAGCAAATCACGATGCGCGTGATGAAGTGGAGCATGATCGCCCTGGCTGTATCTGCAGGGACCTCGCAGTTCGCAATCGCGTCTTCCCAAGACGACTCGAAAGGCTTTTTCGAAGATCAGAGCCTGAAGTCCAAGACTCGTCTGGAATACATGAACCGCGACTACAAGAACGGTGCCGGTAACATCGCCAAGCCCGGTGGTGGCTACAAGAGCGGCTATCGCCAGGACACCGGCATCAGTGAACTGCTGACCTACGAATCGGGCTTCACCCAAGGCACCGTGGGTGTCGGTGTGGACGCCATGGCCATGGGCGCAGCCCGCCTGGACGGCGGTGCAGGCCGTGCCGGCAACGGTCTGTTCGCAGTCAATGGCGACGGCCAACCGGAAAAGACCCAGTCCAAGACCGGTGCCGCCATCAAGTTCCGCATCTCCGACACCACCCTCAAGTACGGTCGTCAGTTCGTCGCCAGCCCGGTATTCGCCACTGACGATAGCCGCCTGTTGCCGGAAGTGGCCGAAGGTACCCTGATCACCAGCAAGGAAATCAAGGGCCTGGAGCTGAATGCTGGTCGCTTCACCGCACTGAGCAAGCAGACCGGTATGGGCAAGGACAGCATCGGTGGCGTGGCTGACGAGAATGGCAACGGCGCCAAAGGCCTGCCTTCGGCGAACATCTTCGGCGCAACCTATGCCTTCACCGACAACTTCACCGGCACCCTGGCAGCCTCCAAGGTCGACCAGTACTTCAAGAAGCAGTACATCAACCTGAACTACACCTTGCCGATCGCTGAATCGCAGTCCCTGAACTTCGACTTCAACGGCTACAAGACCGAAGGCGACAAGCGTGGCGACCTGGTCGACATGATCGGCGACGGCCGCACGGGCGTGGATAACAAACTGTGGAGCCTGGCAGCAGCGTACAGCCTCGGCGCGCACAAGTTCACCCTGGCCCACCAGCGCTCCAGCGGCGACAACGGCTACTACTACGGCGTTGACGGTAACGGTACGGTCTTCGTGGCCAACTCCATCCAGATCTCCGACTTCGTGGGTCGCGATGAACGTTCCTGGCAAGCACGCTACGACCTGAACATGGCCACCTATGGCGTGCCAGGCCTGAGCTTCATGGCTCGCTACGTGACCGGTGACAACATCTCCACCAACAACGGCCTGGGCGAAGGTAAAGAGAAAGAGTTCAACTTCGAGACCAAGTACGTTCTCCAGGAAGGTCCAGCCAAGGATCTGTCCTTCCGCCTGCGTAGCGCGGTGTATCGCGTCAATAACGCATACAGCGGCTACCAGTCCGATAACAACGATGTACGTATCATCGTGGAGTACCCGCTGAGCATCTTGTAATTCGTTGCCCAGTTGCTTGCGCTAACGCGCAACTCCAATAAAAACCGTCGCCCTGACATCCCAGGGTGGCGGTTTTTTTATGCCATCAAAAGTGCAAGCCCTCATCCGCCACTACATAGCAAGCTAATAAATAACATGCTATCGGTAGTTGCCAAAGAACAGCCAACGGCTGCAGGCCTTAGTTCGTATCAGACGGATAAAAAACAAGGGGCCGATGGCCCCTTGTCTTGAACAGCACTAGTTGACCGAACGGCCAACTTATGAAGACACCTTTATTACACGGCGGCTTCCTGAACCACACGAATCACTCGTTGTGGAAACGGGATATCGATACCCGCGGCCTTCAGGCGATCACGCGATAGTTCATTGAACTGGAACATCACATCCCAGTAGTCCGCCGTCTTGACCCACACCCGCAGCGACAAGGTAATCGCGCTGTCACCCAAAGTGGAGACCACCGCGACAGGCGCAGGGTCGGCCAGAACCCGATCATCCTTGGCCAGTTCCAGCAACACTTCACGGGCCTTCTGCAGATCAGCGTCATAATCCACGCCAACGTCGAACACCACCTTGCGGGTCGGTTGACGGTTGTAGTTGGTGATGATGCCGTTGGACAGGTTGCCGTTGGGCACGATCACCGTCTTGTTGTCACCCGTACGCAGGACCGTGTGGAAGATCTGGATGCTATCCACTGTCCCGCTGATACCCTGGGCTTCGATGAAATCACCCAGGCGAAACGGACGGAACAAGAGGATCAGCACTCCACCGGCGAAATTCGCCAGGCTGCCCTGCAAGGCCAGGCCAATAGCCAGGCCGGCGGCACCGATGGCGGCCACGAAGGAGGTGGTCTCGACACCGATCATCGAGGCGACGCTGACGATCAGCAGCACCTTGAGCACGATATTGGCCAGGCTGCTGATGAACCCCTGCAAGGCCAGGTCGGCATTGCGCAACGCCAATAGCTTGCCCACCTTGTGAGTCAGCCTGTTGATCAACCACCAGCCAATGGCCAGGGTCACCACGGCCAGCAGCACCCGGCTGCCGTACTCCATGATCATGGGAATCCAGGCTTGGGAAGCCCGGACCAGGTTGTCTACTTCAGCGTTCAAGTCCATCTATTTCTCCAGGTTTCCGTGATTGCGCAGGATGCATGACTGACGGACAGAACGATCGGCTCCACTGGGAGCTCAATCGTTTCTGCCATTGCTCCGGCCTCGGACGCCAATAAGACCTAGAGGTTCCCGGAGAATCCAATCAATCGCGGAAGTTGTTGAACTGCAGCGGCATGCCGAATTCCTTGCCACGCAAGGCCGCGATCGCTTCTTGCAAGTCGTCGCGCTTCTTGCCGGTCACCCGTACTTGCTCGCCCTGGATCGCAGCCTGCACCTTGAGCTTGGCGTCCTTGATGTGAGCGACGATTTTCTTCGCCAGTTCCTTGTCGATCCCTTCCTTGAGCACCGCTTCCTGCTTCATCACCTTGCCCGAGGCATAGGCGTCCTTGACCTCCAGGCACTGCACATCGATCTTGCGCTTGACCAGGGCCAGCTTGAGGATCTCGATCATCGCTTCCAGCTGGAACTCGGCCTCGGCGGTCAGGTTGACGGTCAGTTCCTTGTCCTTGAACTCGAAACTGCCCTTGCCCTTCAAGTCATAGCGGCGGTCCAGTTCCTTGACGGCGTTTTCCACCGCATTGGTGACTTCGTGCTTGTCCAGTTCGGATACCACGTCAAACGACGGCATGTATTCTCTCCAAATAAAAAGGGGCGCCGTTCAGAACATCGAACACGCCCGGCTTGCGGTTAAAATCCGCGCTCATTATAACGGGTCTTTCCCCTCCTTCACCGCACGCGCCCTCAGGGCCTGCCCCAACAGGGTCGAAACTTCATGTCCACCACCTGGCACATTCTCGGCGCCGGCAGCCTAGGCACCCTCTGGGCTACACGCCTGGCACGCGCCGGGCTACCGGTGCGCCTGCTCCTGCGCGACCGGACCCGCCTGCAGGCCTACCAGGCAGCAGGCGGCCTGACCCTGATCGAGCAGGGCCAGAGCAGCCTGCATCCGATTCCCGGCGAGACCTGCGACAGCCCGCAGCCGATCCACCGCTTGCTGCTGGCCTGCAAGGCCTACGACGCCGAAGCCGCCGTGGCCAGCATCGCCAAGCGCCTGGCGCCCGGAGCTGAATTGATCCTGCTGCAAAATGGCCTCGGCAGCCAGGATGCCGTGGCCGCCAAGGTACCTGAAGCCCGTTGCATCGCTGCCTCCAGTACCGAGGGAGCCTTTCGCGATGGCGATTGGCGCGTAGTCTTTGCAGGCCACGGCTATACGTGGCTCGGCGATACCGCCCACCCTGGCGCTCCCATTTGGCTGGACGAACTGACAGCCAGCGGCATTCCCCATGAATGGACGACCCAGATCCTGACGCGACTGTGGCGCAAACTGGCACTTAACTGCGCGATCAACCCACTGACGGTGTTGCATGACTGTCGCAATGGCGGCCTGCAGCAACACCAGTGCGAGGTAGCCACCCTCTGCATCGAGCTGGGTGAACTGCTGCAATGTTGCGGGCAGCCGGATGCCGCGCGGGATTTGCAACAGGAAGTCGAACGAGTGATCCACGCCACCGCGGCCAATTTCTCATCCATGCACCAGGACGTCGCCAATCGGCGTCGAACCGAAATCAGCTACCTGCTTGGTTATGCCTGCAATGCAGCCGTGCGCCACCAACTGGCCCTGCCTCACCTGCAGCGGTTACAGCAAAGGCTCAAGGATCAGCTGCACTTGCACGGATTGCCCAGCGACTGAGCAGCGGCTACGCTGCCCACTTGCTCATTTCCAGCGATATAGCCGATGCCATTGCGCCAGCGCCTCGAAAACCTGCCGGTAGGTCAAAAGCTCCTCGCGGCCCTGCTTGTCCTGCTGACCACCGTCCTGCTGGTCGCCAACCTGACCTTCATCAGCGCCGCCTACTGGATTTCCCAGGAAAGCATGGCCCCCCAGGCCTTGCAGACCATCGGTCGGCTGGTCTCCAACCCGACCCTGTCGCTCCAGGCGCTGAATTCGCCCCAGGATGCAGAACGGCTTCTCAACGAGCTCGACAGCTACTCGCCCCTGCGGGCGGCGGCCATCTATGACGCCAACGGCCAGCGCATCGCCCAACTGCAACACGGCGATCGCCTCAAGCTGCCCGAGCGCTACCGGCATATCGAGGCCTGGCAACTGACTGAGTTTCGCAGCAACCAGGTGATCCCCCTGCCCCGTCCGGACCAAGCCCCAGGGCACCTGTTGCTGGTGGCCACCAGCGAACTGCCGATGGCCTTCTACACCGGCACCCTGACCGCCAGCCTGGGTATCCTGATCTTCAGCGTGCTGCTATGGCTGATCATCGCCCGGCAGATCAAGCGCCTGATCACCCAGCCGATCCACCAGCTCGAGGAATTGTCGCGCCAGGTGACACGCGAGGAAAACTACGCACTGCGTGCAGCCCGCGGCAACCACGATGAAATCGGCAGCCTGGCGGAAGCCTTCAACACCATGCTGTCGCGAATCGAGGCCAGGGAACAGCAACTCAAGCGCGCCCGGGATGACTCCCAGGCCGCCTACGACCAGGCCCAGGGGCTGGCTGAGGAAACCCGGCACACCAACCGCAAGCTGGAATTGGAAGTCCAGGTACGTAGCAAGATCGAGAAGAAGCTCACCGGCTTCCAGAACTATCTCAACAGCATTATCGACTCCATGCCCTCGGCACTGATCGCCCTGGACGAGCAGTTGTACGTCACCCAATGGAACCAGGAAGCCAGCGCCCTGTCCGGGACCCGCCTGGACGAGGCCCTGAACCAGCCGATCTTCCTGGCCTTCGAACCGCTCAAGCCGTTCTTGCCGCAGCTCAAGGAAACGGTCGAGCAGCATACGGTGACCAAGGTCGAGCGAGTCACCTGGTTCAAGGACGACGAAGCCAAGCACTATGCCCTGACGTTCTATCCGTTGATGGGGGGAGCGGGTCGAGGCGTGGTGATCCGGATCGACGACATCACCCAGCGCCTGTCCCTGGAGGAAATGATGGTGCAGTCGGAGAAGATGCTCTCGGTCGGCGGCCTGGCTGCGGGCATGGCCCATGAAATCAACAACCCTTTGGGAGCGATCCTGCACAACGTGCAGAACATTCGTCGGCGATTGTCGCCCGAGCTACCCAAAAACCTCGAATATGCACAACTGATCGGCATTGAACTGCAAACGGTCAATCGCTACCTGGAAAGTCGCGAGGTTCCATTGCTACTCGACGGCATCCAGCAAGCTGGAGCCAGGGCCGCGAAGATCGTGACCCATATGCTCAGCTTCAGCCGTCGCAGCAACCGGCAGATGGCTCCCTGCGACCTGCCGGCGTTGATCGACCAGGCGGTAGAAATTGCAGGCAACGACTTCGACCTGGCGATCGGCTTCGACTTCAAGGGACAGGCCATCATCCGCCAGTTCGATCCGAGCCTCGGACCGGTCCCGGGCACCGCCAACGAGCTGGAGCAGGTGCTGCTCAACCTGCTCAAGAACGCAGCCCAGGCCATCCATCAGCGCGAAGACGACAGCGAGCCGGGGCGGATCATCCTGCGTACCCGGCTGAATCCACCCTGGGCAGAAATCCAGGTCGAAGACAACGGCGTCGGCATGAGCGAAAGCGTGCGCAAACGCACCTTCGAACCATTCTTCACCACCAAGGAAATCGGCCAGGGCACCGGCCTCGGCCTGTCGGTGTCGTACTTCATCATTACCAACAACCACAAGGGGCAGATGGAAGTGCAATCCACCCGGGGCCAGGGCACCTGCTTCACCTTGCGCCTGCCCCTGGCCAGCAGCCAGCCCCCAGTGCAAGCCCCTCTACCACTGGAGAACTAGACATGGGTTTTCGCCTGTCGAAGATTTACACCCGTACCGGCGACAAGGGTGAAACCGGCCTGGGGGACGGCCGCCGCGTCCCCAAGGACCATCCACGAATCGAGGCCATTGGCGAGGTCGATACCCTCAACAGCCAGCTGGGCCTGCTCCTGGCTGGCCTGGAAGAACAGTGTGCCGGCAAGCCGGGGCTCAAGGAGGTGATCGAGGTGTTGGCGCCCTGCCAGCATCGCTTGTTCGACCTGGGTGGAGAACTGGCAATGCCTGAGTATCAGGCACTCAATGAAATGGAAGTACAGCGCCTGGAAACAGCGATCGATGCCTGGAACGAAGAACTGGGCCCCCTGGAGAACTTCATTCTGCCAGGAGGATCGACCCTCATCGCCCAGGCCCACGTATGCCGTAGCCTGGCCCGTAGTGCCGAGCGCCGTTGCCAGCAACTCAATGCCATCGAACCGTTGCAAGGCGCAGCGCTGGCCTACATCAATCGCCTGTCGGACGTGCTATTCGTCGCGGCACGCCTGATCGCCAAGCGCCAGGGCATCGCCGAGATACTCTGGCAGGCCGCTGCCAAGCCTTGATCCATTGAGTTCTTCGCAACCGGCCGGTCGCAGCTTTTCAGCGACCGGCCCGTCTTGAAGGGCCTCGCTCAGTCCTGCGGCCAGAACGCACGGATTCCCGCAACGCCCTGGGCACCGCTTGCCCAGGCCTGCTCGCACTGAGCTGGCTCCACGCCTCCCAGCAGATAAGCCGGCTTGTTGAAGCCATCGAGCAATTGCGCGGCCTGGTCCCAACCCAACGGCACGGCCTCGGGATGGGTCTGGGTCGCCTGCACCGGTGACAAGGTCACGAAATCCACATCCATCTGCTGCGCCAGGGACAGCTCCTCGGCGTTATGGCAAGAGGCAGCCAGCCAGCGCTCCTTGCCGAAAGGACGTCCGGCACTGGCGTACTTGCGCAGTTGCGCCGAAGTGATGTGCCAGCCCGCAGATGGGAAATCCCCCAACCACTCAAAGGGGCCCTTGAGCATCAACTGCGCCTTGCCGGCACACAAACCCACCGCATCCACTGCCAAATCACGGTATTGCGGATCGTAGCCCCCTGGGGCACGCAGCTGGATCAGCTTGCAGCCCTGGGCAATGGCCTTTTGCATGCCGCGCAACAGGGCAGGCGCTTCCAGGCCATCAGGGGTAATCAGGTAGCGCGATGGCAAACGGGCTGCGGCGACAATTGGCTGGTTGGCGGCAGGAAACTCGTAGTCGGCCAGCTCTCGCGGGCTGACCCAGGCCAGTGGCTGGCCTTCGGCGCCGTGCGCTTCGCCAGCAAACTCCGAAACCTCCCAGACATCCAGTAATACCTGCTTGTCAGGGTAATCGTGCTGCACCTTGATCAAGGGGCGGGCGCTTTGCACCTCGATACCCAGTTCTTCGTGCAGCTCACGCGCCAACGCGACCTGCACGGCCTCCCCGGCTTCGACCTTGCCTCCGGGAAACTCCCACAAGCCCCCTTGATGCTGAGTATCGGCACGTCGGGCAATCAGGATCTTGCCACTGGCATCCCGGATGACGGCCGCTGCCACATGTACTCGTTTCACCACGTTTTCCTCTGGTCCGGCGTTCGGCCTGCCCTGGCGGCCGGCCGTTGAAAAATGATGATCACCCTGCCCTGCAAGCCTCCAGGGCAGGCATACCCGGTATCAGGTACGGTATTCGGCGTTGATCTTCACGTATTCGTGGGACAGGTCGGTGGTCCAGATGGTTTCGCTGCAAGCACCCCGTCCCAGCTCGATACGGATGGTGATTTCTTCCTGCTGCATCACCGCCGCCCCTTGGGCTTCGGTGTAGCTGGCTGCCCGAGCGCCACGACTGGCGATGCAGACCTCACCGAGGAACACATCGATCTTGCTCACATCCAGCTCTGGAACGCCGGCACGGCCCACGGCAGCCAGGATGCGACCCCAATTCGGGTCGGAGGCGAACAGTGCAGTCTTGATCAGCGGCGAATGAGCCACGGTGTAGCCCACATCCAGGCATTCCTGATGGTTGCCGCCACCATTGACTTGGACGGTGACGAACTTGGTGGCGCCCTCGCCATCACGGACGATGGCCTGGGCCACCTCCATGCAGACTTCGAACACTGCCTGCTTCAGCGCGGCGAACAGCGGGCCTTTGGCCTCGGTGATTTCCGGCAGCTTGGCCTGGCCAGTGGCGATCAGCATGCAGCAGTCGTTGGTGGAGGTATCGCCATCGATGGTAATGCGGTTGAAGGATTTGTTGGCACCGTCCAGCAGCAGGTTTTGCAGAACGTCGCGGGAGACCTTGGCGTCGGTGGCGATGTAGCCAAGCATGGTCGCCATGTTCGGGCGGATCATTCCCGCACCCTTGCTGATCCCGGTGACGGTGATGGTCACGCCGTCATGCTGGAACTGGCGGCTGGCGCCCTTGGGCAGGGTGTCGGTGGTCATGATCCCGGTGGCGGCAGCGGCCCAGTTGTCCACGGACAGATCGTCCAGGGCGGCCTGCAATGCGCCTTCGATTTTCTCAACGGGCAACGGCTCGCCGATCACGCCGGTGGAATACGGCAGTACCGCACTGGCATCGACCCCGGCCAGCTCAGCCAGCTTGGCGCAGGTACGGCTGGCTGCCGCCAGGCCCGGCTCGCCGGTACCGGCGTTGGCGTTGCCGGTGTTGGTCAGCAAGTAACGTACTGGGCCCTGTACACGCTGCTTGGCCAGGATCACCGGTGCGGCGCAGAACGCATTGAGGGTGAACACCCCGGCCACCGTCGAGCCTTCAGCGCAACGCATGACCACCACATCCTTGCGCCCCGGGCGCTTGATACCAGCCGAGGCGATACCGAGTTCGAAACCGGCAACCGGGTGCAACGTTGGCAAAGGACCAAGACCAACAGCCATGAATGCGCTCCTCTCAAGATGGGTGCACCGTCGGCATGAAAGACGGTGCTGCAAATGGAAAAACGCCGCGACGGCTGATGCCGTCACGGCGTGGGTGTTTCAGTGTCTGGCGTGGATCTTAGTTGATCTGGCCGTGACAGTGTTTGTACTTCTTGCCCGAACCGCAGTAGCACAGTTCGTTGCGACCCAGCTTCTGTTCATTGCGTACCGGCGCGGAAGCCAGGGCCACGTCAACCTCGACGCCCTCTTCCAATGCTTCGGGCTGGTCCAGGCCTGGGGCCTCGGCGTGCTCGAACTGCATGCGACGAGCCAGGGACTCGGCTTCCTGGCGCAGGCGCGCCTCTTCCTCGGCCGGGTCTTCGCGACGCACCTGGACGTGGGACAACACCCGGATCGAGTCGCGCTTGATGGAATCCAGCAGCTCGGAGAACAGGGTGAAGGACTCGCGCTTGTACTCCTGCTTGGGGTTCTTCTGCGCATAACCACGCAGGTGGATGCCGTGGCGCAGGTGGTCCATGGTCGACAGGTGGTCTTTCCACAGGTCATCCAGGACTCGCAGCACGATCTGCTTCTCGAAGGTGCGCAGCGCTTCGGCGCCGGCCTGGTCTTCTTTCTCGTTGTACGCGGTGATCAGCTCGTTGAGCAGCTTCTCACGCAGGGTTTCCTCGTACAGGTGATCGTCTTCGTCGAGCCATTGCTGGATCGGCAGGCTCACACCGAAATCGCTCTGGAGCGCAGCTTCCAGGCCTGCCACATCCCACTGCTCAGGCAGCGACTGTGGAGGAATGTGGGCACTGACGGTGGCGCTCAGCACGTCCTGGCGGAAGTCGGCGATGGTCTCGCCGATGTTGTCCGCAGCCAGCAGCGTGTTGCGCATGTGGTAGATCACCTTGCGCTGCTCGTTGTTGACGTCGTCGAACTCCAGCAGTTGCTTGCGGATGTCGAAGTTGCGGCCTTCGACCTTGCGCTGGGCCTTTTCGATGGCGTTGGTCACCATACGGTGCTCGATCGCCTCGCCGGATTGCATGCCCAGGGCCTTCATGAAGTTCTTCACCCGATCGGAGGCGAAGATGCGCATCAGGCTGTCTTCCAGCGACAGGTAGAAGCGGCTGGAGCCGGCATCACCCTGGCGACCGGCACGACCACGCAACTGGTTGTCGATACGACGCGACTCATGGCGCTCGGAAGCGATGACCTGCAGGCCGCCGGATTCCAGCACCTGCTGGTGGCGTTTCTGCCAGTCGGCCTTGATCTGGGCAATCTGCTCGGGAGTCGGGTCCTCCAGGGAGGCGACTTCCACTTCCCAGTTGCCGCCCAGCAGGATGTCGGTACCACGACCGGCCATGTTGGTGGCGATGGTCAGGGCGCCAGGGCGACCCGCCTGGGCAATGATCTCGGCTTCTTTTTCGTGGAACTTGGCGTTCAGGACCTTGTGCTCGATGCCTTCCTTGTTGAGCAGGTTGGACATGTGCTCGGAGGTCTCGATGGTGGCGGTACCCACCAGCACCGGACGGCCCTGGGTCATGCAGTCCTTGATGTCGCTGATGATCGCGGCGTACTTCTCGTCCGCGGTCAGGAACACCAGGTCGTTGTAGTCCTTGCGCGCCAGCGGCTTGTTCGGCGGAATCACCATCACCTGCAGGCCGTAGATCTGATGGAACTCGAACGCCTCGGTATCGGCGGTACCGGTCATGCCGGACAGCTTGGTGTACAGGCGGAAGTAGTTCTGGAAGGTGGTGGAGGCCAGGGTTTGGCTCTCGGCCTGGATATTGAGGTTTTCCTTGGCTTCGATGGCCTGGTGCAAGCCCTCGGAGAGGCGTCGACCCGGCATGGTACGGCCGGTGTGTTCGTCCACCAGGACCACCTGGCCATCCTGCACGATGTACTCAACGTTGCGGTTGAACAGCTTGTGCGCCCGCAGGCCGGCATAGACGTGGGTCAGGAGACCCAGGTTATGGGCCGAGTACAGGCTCTCGCCCTCGGCCAGGAGGCCGACCTGAGTCAGCATCTCTTCGATGAACTGGTGACCGGCTTCGTTGAGCTCGACCTGACGGGTCTTCTCGTCGACGGTGAAGTGACCGGCCTTGGTGACCTGGCCTTCCACTTCCTCGATGTGCGGTACCAGGCGCGGGATCAGCTTGTTGATCTCGGTGTACAGGCGGGAACTGTCCTCGGCCTGGCCAGAGATGATCAGCGGGGTACGGGCCTCGTCGATGAGGATCGAGTCGACTTCGTCGATCACGGCAAAATTGAGCTCGCGCTGGAACTTCTCTTCCATGCTGAAAGCCATGTTGTCGCGCAGGTAGTCGAAACCGAATTCGTTGTTGGTGCCGTAGGTGATGTCGGCGGCGTAGGCGGCACGCTTCTCCTCCGGTGGCTGGAACGGCGTGACCACGCCGACGCTCAGGCCGAGGAATTCATACAGCGGGCGCATCCAGTTGGCGTCGCGGCGAGCCAGGTAGTCGTTCACCGTCACCACGTGCACGCCCTTGCCGGACAATGCGTTGAGGTAGACGCCCAGGGTCGCCACCAGGGTCTTGCCCTCACCGGTGCGCATTTCGGCGATCTTGCCTTCGTGCAAGGTCATGCCACCGATCAGCTGCACGTCGAAGTGCCGCATCCCCATGATCCGCTTGCCGGCTTCACGGGCGACCGCAAAGGCTTCGGGCAGCAGTTTGTCGAGGGTTTCACCCTTGGCGATACGGGCCTTGAACTCTCCGGTCTTGGCACGCAATTGATCGTCCGAAAGGGCCACCATTTGCTCTTCGAAGGCATTGACGATCTGTACCGTCTTGAGCATGCGCTTGACTTCACGCTCGTTCTTGCTTCCAAAAAGTTTCTTTAACAAAGGCGCAAACATATCGGCAGGATCTTCCACACATAGGGTTGGAGGGCGGCCCCGTGAGTCGCCCGAGCAGCCCTCATGGCCGCATGCGAACGAGCATTCTACCCGGAAACGATGGTGAGGAAAGTGGCGTTATTCCACGATGCTGGCACAGCGCTTTGACGGGGCCCACCTAAAATAAGGGCTTTTCGTTGAACTTCAAGTGTATTCGCCACAGAAGTTGCTGATCACGATCAGCAAAAGGCAAGGAAACCGCCGGCGAGACGAAAAAAATGCCAAGCCCGGTTTCCCGAGCGCTTTCTGCTACCATGGCCGCTCTGTAACTTCTGGTTTCTGATCATGGCATTTCGCCCCCTCGCGGCGCGCCCGCCCGCCGTCCTTCTGCGCGAAGCCAAGCCCCTGAAAGCCATACTGGGCCACGCCCAGCGCCTGGCACACCTGCAGCGCCTACTGGAAAGCCAACTCCAGCCGGCTGCTCGTGAACATTGCCATGTGGCCTCCTGGCGTGAAGGCAGCCTGCTGTTGATCGTCACCGACGGTCATTGGGCCACTCGCCTGCGCTACCAGCAAAAGCGCTTGCAACGCCAATTGCAGGAGTTCGAAGAGTTCGCCCGCCTGACACGCATCCTGTTCAAGGTCCAGCCTCCCACCGTCCAACGTAGTGCGACCGGACACACCCTGGATCTGTCGAACAGCGCGGCGCAAACCATCCAGGCCACAGCCGAGGGCATTACCGACCCCAAGCTGCGCGCCGCCCTGGAGCGCCTGGCCAGCCACGCCAAGCAACGGGATTGACTCAACGACGCTTGCTGCCCCCCAGCAACGACCCCATCAGGCCGCGTACCAACTGGCGCCCCAGCTGATTGGCTGCCTGGCGCATCGCCGACTTCAGTGCCTGGCCAGCTGCCGTCCCCAGGAACTCCCCGGCCCGATCGGCCAGGCTCGGCTCTTCGGCGACCGGTTTGCCAGGCGCCGCTTGGGCATCCGGAGCCAACTCCTTGCGCCCCATCAGCACCTCATAGGCTGATTCACGATC
Organism: Pseudomonas sessilinigenes; assembly: GCF_003850565.1. Lineage (NCBI taxonomy): Bacteria > Pseudomonadati > Pseudomonadota > Gammaproteobacteria > Pseudomonadales > Pseudomonadaceae > Pseudomonas > Pseudomonas sessilinigenes. The sequence goes on along the minus strand of NZ_CP027706.1, from coordinate 5,137,547 downwards.
GATAGGCTTGTCATAACGCCCCAGCAGCGGTGAGCTGGCGATCAGGGCTCTGCGCTCGGCGTCGCTCAGCGGCCCGATACGCGACTGGGGAGGCGCTACCAGCACGCGCTGGACCATTTCTGGCGTGCCCTTGTCCTGCAAGGTACCCACCAGTGCCTCGCCAATGCCCAACTCGGTCAGTACCGCCAATGCATCGAAGGCAGGGTTGGGCCGGAAACCGTCGGCGACAGCCCGTAGCGACTTCTGCTCCTTGGCGGTGAATGCCCGCAAGCCATGCTGGATGCGCAAACCCAACTGAGCCAGCACATTGTCTGGCAGGTCGCCTGGCGATTGGGTCACGAAATACACCCCCACGCCCTTGGAGCGAATCAGGCGTACCACTTGCTCGAGCCGGTCCTGCAGGGCCTTGGGGGTACCGGCGAACAGCAGGTGCGCTTCATCGAAAAACAACGCCAGCAGCGGTTTCTCGGCATCGCCACGCTCCGGCAACTGCTCGAACAGTTCCGCCAGCAACCATAAAAGGAAGGTGGCATAGACCTTAGGTGCCTCATGCACCAGGCGGCTGGCATCGAGCAGATGGATGCGCCCGCGCCCGTCCGCGGCCGGCTGCAGTATGTCCTCCAGTTGCAATGCTGGTTCGCCGAACAGCGATTCGGCCCCCTGCTGCTCCAGGGTCGCCAGGCGTCGTAGCAGCGCCTGGCTGGAGCCGGTGGTCATCAAGGCTGCGTCCTCGCCCAATAGCTGCGGGTTGTCCTTGAGGTGATTGAGCAGTGCCTTGAGGTCCTTCAGGTCCAGCAACAACAAACCTTCGCGGTCCGCCACCTTGAACGCGGCATACAACGCCGACTGCTGGCTGTCGGTAAGTTCCAGCAAGCTGCCCAGCAACAGCGGGCCCATTTCACTCAGGGTGGTACGCAAGGGGTGGCCGGATTGCCCATGGACATCCCACAAGGTCACCGGGTAAGCCTGGGGCTGGTGGTTGAGCCAGGGCATCCCGGCAATCCGCTCGGCCACCTTGCCCTGGGGATTGCCCGCCGCCCCGAGACCACAAAGATCGCCCTTGATGTCTGCGGCAAACACCGCCACCCCCGCATCGCTGAAGGCCTCCGCCAGACGCTGCAGGGTGACGGTCTTGCCGGTACCGGTGGCACCGGCCACCAGGCCATGGCGGTTAGCCAGGCGCATGGCCTGGGCGATCGGCTGGCCGTCGAGGCCGGCACCGATGATGAGTTGCGATGAGTCAGGCATTTTGTCACCCCTGGTTAATCTTTGGCCTTACACGGTCGATATTAAGAAATGATGGATCAGAAGTATCTGAAATAAAGGTCAGGTAATTCCTTAGGGACAGATGGAGATATCAGCTTACTTATAACACCGCCTTTTCTGCGCGCCGTTCCAACCCGATGCCCTGGACTCAAAGACCTTAGCGGAACCCCAAGCCATGAACAAAAATCTGCGCTTCAGCCACAAGATCCTGCTTGCCGCCTCGCTTATCGTCATAGCTGCCTTTGCACTATTCACGCTCTATAACGATTACCTGCAACGTAACGCCATCCGTGATGATCTGGACAACTATCTTCAGGAAATGGGCAACGTCACAGCGAAAAATATTCAGACCTGGCTCGCCGGCCGAGCCCTCTTGGTCGAAAACCTTTCCCAGTCGGTGGCCCTGAACCCCGATCCGGCCAATGTCAGCGACCTGCTTGAGCAAAAAGCCGTGACCTCGACATTCATGGGTGCCTACCTGGGCAACAAGGACGGCTCCTTCATCATCCGTCCGGACAGCAAGATGCCGGATGGCTACGACCCGCGCGCGCGCCCCTGGTACAAGAGTGCCGAAAGCACCAATGGTTCGGCCCTGACCGAACCTTATGTCGACCTCGCCTCCGGGCAACTGGTGATTTCCATCGTCGACAGCGTGATCAAGAACGGCCAGCGCATCGGCGCGGTAGGCGGCGACCTGAGCCTGCAGGTGATCGCCGACAGCATCAACGCCCTGGACTTCGACGGCATGGGCTACGCCTTCCTGATCAGCGCCGATGGCAAGGTCCTGGTGCATCCGGACAAGAACCTGGTGATGAAGAATCTCAAGGACATCTATCCCCAGGACACGCCAAAAATCAGCGGCGACCTGAGCGAAGTCAGCGTCGATGGCAAGACACGCATCGTCACCTTCACCCAGATCAAGGGCCTGTCCTCGGTGAACTGGTACATCGGCCTGTCGGTGGACAAGGACAAGGCCTTTTCCATGCTCAAAGAGTTTCGCACCTCGGCGGTCATTGCGACCCTGACCGCCGTGGCCCTGACCATTGCCCTGCTGGGCCTGTTGATCCGCCTGCTGATGCAACCGCTGCACGTCATGACCCGGGCCATGGAAGACATCGCCGACGGTGAAGGTGACCTGACCCGACGCCTGAATATCCAGAACCACGATGAGTTCGGCATCCTCGGCACTGCCTTCAACCGTTTCGTGGAACGCATCCACGGCTCGATCCGTGAAGTGTCCTCGGCCACCGAGCACGTCAACGAAGTTGCACTGCGTGTGGTCAGCGCATCCAACTCATCGATGCTCAACTCCGACGAACAAGCCAGTCGCACCAACAGCGTCGCGGCCGCCATCAATCAACTGGGTGCGGCAGCCCAGGAAATCGCTCGCAATGCTGCCCAGGCCTCGCAACAAGCCAGCGATGCCCGCAACCTGGCCGAAGATGGCCAGCAAGTGGTGGATCGCAGCATCCAGGCGATGAACCAGCTCTCCGACATGATCAGCGCCTCCAGCAACAACATCGAGACCCTCAACAGCAAGACGGTGAACATCGGCCAGATCCTTGAAGTGATCACCAGCATTTCCCAGCAAACCAACCTGCTGGCGCTCAACGCGGCCATCGAAGCGGCACGGGCTGGCGAGGCCGGACGCGGGTTCGCCGTGGTTGCCGACGAGGTGCGCAACCTGGCCCACCGTACCCAGGAGTCGGCGCAACAGGTGCAGACCATGATCGAGGAGTTGCAGGTGGGCGCCCGAGAATCCGTCAGCACCATGAGCAACAGTCAGCGCCACAGCCAGGACAGCGTGGAAATCGCCAACCAGGCCGGGGAACGCCTCAACAGCGTGACTCAGCGGATCGGCGAGATCGATGGCATGAACCAGTCGGTAGCCACCGCCACCGAGGAACAGACCTCTGTGGTGGAATCCATCAACATGGATATCACCGAGATCAATACCCTGAACCAGGAGGGCGTGGAAAACCTGCAAGCGACCCTGCGCGCCTGCTCCGACCTGGAGCAGCAAGCTACACGCCTGAAGCATCTGGTGGGCAGTTTCAGGATCTGAGTATCGGGGCGAGTACCCTTGGACAGGCCGGCTCCTGATCAGGAGCCGGCTGCCAGTCTCAGCGCGATTGCGCTTCGGGATCTTGTTGCAGCTGTTCCCATAACTGCGCAGCCCCCGGGAACTCGGTGCCATCCTCGGCGTCGAGTTCATCGGGGTCATAGCGGCTCAGGCAGCCCTCGCCAAGCACGGCGGGGGCCTGAGAGGTGGCTTTATCCAGAGGATCGGTCATGGGGCTGACCTCATCGATTGCAAACCAGGAGCGGGATATTCAGCACCCGCTCGTGATTTTTTTCAATCAGAACACCACGGTCTTGTTGCCGTGCACCAGCACGCGGTCTTCCAGGTGGTAGCGCAGGCCACGAGCCAGGACCATCTTCTCCACGTCACGACCAAAACGCACCATGTCCTCGATGCTGTCGCTGTGACTGACTCGCACCACGTCCTGCTCGATGATAGGGCCGGCATCCAGCTCTTCGGTGACGTAGTGGCAAGTAGCGCCAATCAGCTTCACACCGCGCAAGGAAGCCTGGTGATAAGGCTTGGCACCGACGAAGGACGGCAGGAAGCTGTGGTGGATGTTGATCACTTGCTGGGCGTATTCCTGGCACAGCTGTGGCGGCAGGATCTGCATGTAGCGCGCCAGCACCACCACGTCCGCACCATGCTCCTTGACCAGGCGCGAGACTTCGGCGAAAGCCGGCTGCTTGTCCTTTGGATCAACCGGGACATGGAAAAACGGAATGCCGTGCCATTCGACCATGCTGCGCAGGTCGTCGTGATTGGAAATCACACAGGGGATATCGCAGTCCAGCTCATTGCTGTGCCAGCGGTGCAGCAGGTCGGCCAGGCAGTGGGATTCACGGCTGGCCATCAGTACCACGCGCTTTTTCTCGGCGGTATCGGTGATCCGCCAATCCATCGAGAACTCTTCGGCGATCGGCGCAAAAGCCTCGCGAAATGCTTCCAGGCCAAACGGCAGGGAGTCGGCACGGATCTCGTGGCGCATGAAGAACCAACCACTCTGGTTGTCCGAATGGTGGCTCGCTTCGGTGATCCAACCGTTATGGGAGGCCAGAAAGTTACTGACTTTGGCAACGATGCCAACGCGGTCAGGGCAAGAAATCACCAACCGAAAGGTGCGCATGAGGGGGAAACTCCAGAACTTCGCAAAGGTCGCCATTCTAGCCATTACGCAGCAAAACTGCAGTATTCATTGCACCTGGGCACCACCGCTAGAGCCCAAGCGGGGCCTTGGCACGGCTTTAACGACTAGTAGTCACGGGACCAAACCAGACACTTGCAGTTAGTACAAAACTAAATTGCGAATAGCACAACAAAAACCCGTGTTCTATTAAATAGCGAAATGGCTCTTACGCCTAAAGACACTAAGAGAGGCAAATAAAACAGCTACATTATGTTTACTTGCACAAACTCCCTGACTATTATTGCCGCACTGTCCTCAGCCACCCAGCGCCCAATAAGGTAGATCTCCATGTCCCTGATCAACGAATACCGTGCTACAGAAGAAGCCATCAAAGAACTGCAAGCACGTTTGAAGAACCTGTCCCAAGACGACAAACTGAAGGCTGAACTGGAGTTCGAAGGCAAACTGCGCAGCCTGATGGGTGAGTATTCCAAATCCCTGCGCGACATCATTGCCCTGCTCGACCCAGAGTCGAAAGTTAAGGCTCCTCGCGCAGCTGTAAAGACCACTGGCACCAAGCGTGCGCGTAAAGTTAAACAGTACAAGAACCCGCACAACGGTGAAGTCATCGAAACCAAAGGTGGCAACCACAAAACCCTGAAAGAATGGAAAGCCAAGTGGGGTGGTGACGTGGTTGAAGGCTGGGCGACCCTGCTGGGCTAAGGCTCGCGGTCTTCTCGGCACTATAAAAAACGCCAGCTAGCTGGCGTTTTTTATGCCTGGAGCGTTTGTTCAAGAACTAGGAGCAGCTTCACTAAGATCCAGGCGTCGAACCAGCGCATGAACATATTCCTGCCACTGCTCAAGGACCTGGCGCTGCATCGAATCAGCACTTAGCAACGCCTGCTCAAGACCTTGACGGAAACTTTCCAAGGTATTGGGCGCGCCCAGTTGCGGATCAAGCAAGCGTTGCCGGCAAAATCCCAGCCACCGTTCTTGCTCAGCGTCGCTCAATGTTTCCGTAAAGTTACGAGCACGGTAGCGGAAGAGTAGTTCAGGCAGTCGCTCATCATCGAATGGCCACTGTTGCCGAGCTAAATTCTGTGGATCTGCCAAGCGCACTTGCTCACACAAGCGTCGATCACGATCACCAATAAAGCCGTCGTACAATTGCTGCTCAGGGTCTTCGCTGACAGCGAACTCATCAGGGCCGTAGATCACTGAAAGTTTATCTTGCCAAACTTCTTGAGCATCCCTCAAAAGCGCAGCACGGCGCTGGTACTCATCCATGTCCAAGTGCAGACGCTGCTGATCTTCAGCCCGCAGGACATTCAACGGCGCGACCACCGGACAGCGGTTGATATGAATCAACTTCAGCGGTACGGGCAACTCACCCTCGGCCAGCTCTTCACGTCGGGTGTACAGCCGTTGGCGCAGCGCCTCGGCGTCCAGGTCCAGGAGCCCCTGGGGATCCAGATGCAGATCGCAGACGATCAGCGCATTGCGATTGCGCGGGTGCCAGGCCAGTGGCAGGACCACACCGACATAATGCCGCGCCGCGGAGAAACGCCCGGAAATGTGCACCACAGGTTGCAACAGGCGAATCTGGTCCATGACACGCTGCTTGCTGCGCAACTGGAACAACCAATCGTAGAGCTTGGGCTGTTTGTCGCGAATCAGCCGGGCCAGGGCGATAGTCGCCCGCACATCGGACAAGGCATCGTGAGCCTGGCCGTGATCGATGCCATTGGCTGCGGTCAGGCGCTCAAGCTTCAGGGTCACCTGCCCTTGCTCCTCTGGCCAGACAATACCCTCGGGGCGCAACGCATAGGCTGCACGCACCACGTCGATCAAGTCCCAGCGACTGTTGCCCCCTTGCCACTCCCGGGCATAGGGATCGAAGAAATTGCGGTACAGGCTGTAGCGAGTCATCTCGTCATCGAAGCGCAAGGTGTTGTAACCCACACCGCAGGTTCCCGGGCGCGCCAGTTGCTCATGCACCCGGGTCATGAATTCAGCTTCGCCCAAGCCACGCTCGGCCAGGCGCTGCGCAGTGATCCCGGTAATCATGCAGGCAGCTGGATGCGGCAGGATGTCGTCGGCAAGCTGGCAATAGAGGTTGACCGGTTCATCAATCTCATTGAGCGCCAGGTCAGTGCGAATACCGGCCACTTGCAACGGGCGATCGTTGCGCGGATTGATGCCAGTGGTTTCGTAGTCGTACCAAAAAAGGGAAGTCACGGCCTGTTCCTGAACTGAAATACCGCTGCAGTCTAGGCGCTCGCACAGGTCCAGGGCCAGCCGCACGAAGGCGTGAGAACCGCCAAAAACGCCTGGATTCGCAGTTAATGATGTCGTTAGACCCTCAGAGGCTGCTAGCATCGGCGCTGGATTTTTCCCATCAGGCCAGCCAGCAGTTTGTCCATGCTTGAGACCACAGCAACGCCAAGGAACGCATCGCTGCCCCCGCCCCTGGATACGCGGTACCAGGTCGAGACGCCCGAAGGCATCGACCTGCCATTGCGTCCAGCGGGACTGTTGGTCCGCACCCTGGCCTTTACCCTCGACCTGGGCATCCGCGGCCTGGTGCTGGGCATCCTCTTCATCGCCCTGGGATTTTTTGGCGAGATCGGCATCGGCATCGGTTCGATCCTGCTGTTCCTCGTCAGCTGGTGGTACATGGTGCTGTTCGAAGTGCTCAACCAGGGTCGCTCCCCAGGCAAACAGATAATGGGCCTGCGAGTCGTGCAGGACGATGGCACCCCCATTGGCTGGAGTGCCTCCCTGACCCGCAACCTGCTGCGCTTTGCCGACATGCTGCCCTTCGGCTACTTCCTCGGGGCCATCAGTTGCCTGCAGCATCCGGCGTTCAAGCGCCTGGGCGATCTTGCCGCCGGCACGCTGGTGATCTACCGCGAGCAATCGGTCAAGCGTCCAGACCTGCCACCCGCCGTGGCGCGCAGTGCTCCCTTCGCCCTGACCCTGAATGAACAGCGGGCGATCCTCGGTTTCGCCGAACGCCAGCCCCAGCTATCGAACGAACGCACCCGGGAACTGGCAGCGATCCTTGCCCAGCCGCTGCACGTACCCACCGCCCAGGCGACTGCCGAACTCAATGGCATTGCCCGAGGCTTTCTGGGAACGACATGAAACAAAGCCTTTTTGAAAGCCGTCACCAGCCCCAATGGCAGCACTTCGAACAACTGCTCGAAAAACTGGAACGCGGCCGAGCCAAGAGCGCGGACTGCCAGAGCTTCGTCCAGGACTACCGACGCCTGTGCCAGCACCTGGCCCTGGCCCAGGAACGTGGCTACAGCAGCTACCTGATCGATCCACTGCAGCAATTGGTATTGCGCGGCCACCAGCAACTGTATCGCCAGCGCACGGCGATCGGCGCCAATGCGCTGGAATTCCTGCTGGCCGGATTTCCTCGAGTGGTTCGCCAGGAATGGCGCCTCGTACTGATTGCCAGCCTGTTGTTCTTCATCAGCCTCCTGGGTATCGGGGTGTTGGTGTACCTGTTCCCCGAACTGATCTACAGCCTGGTCAGCCAACAGCAAGTGACTGAGATGCAAAGCATGTACGACCCATCGGCCGGGCGCCTGGGACGAGCTGCCGAGCGCGCCTCCAGTGAAGACTGGGCGATGTTCGGCTACTACATCATGCACAACATAGGCATCGCCTTTCAGACCTTTGCCGGTGGCTTGCTGTTCGGCCTGGGCAGTCTGTTTTTCCTGGTCTTCAACGGCTTGATCATCGGCGCCATCGCCGGGCACTTGACCCAGATCGGCTTCGGCCAGACCTTCTGGCCCTTCGTCATTGGCCACGGTGCCTTCGAGCTCAGCGCCATCGCCCTGTCCGGGGCGGCCGGGCTGAAAATGGGCTGGGCCCTGATCGCTCCCGGCCGCCTGCCTCGTGGCGAAGCCTTGTTGCAGGCGGCGCGGGTCAGCGTACGCCTGGTCTATGGCGTCATCGTGTTCCTGCTGATCGCAGCCTTCGTCGAGGCCTACTGGTCTTCCATGACCTGGCCTGCGCCGTGGATCAAATACAGCGTCGGCGCTGCCCTGTGGGGCCTGGTGCTGGCCTACCTGACCCTTGCCGGACGTACCCCCCATGCGCCTGAGTGATGCCAGCGTGGTGATCCGCCCACGCAACGCCTGGGAAGCCATGGACCTGGGGATACTCCTGAGCCAGCGCCACAGGCGCCTGTTGATGGCCAGTTGGGCCATTGTCAGCCTGCCGGTATTCGCCCTGCTCAGCCTGCTGTTGTGGCAGTCGCCGTCTGTGGCCGTACTCCTGTTCTGGTGGCTGAAGCCGGCGTTCGAGCGCCTGCCCCTGTTCATTCTGTCCAAAGCCCTGTTCGGCGAAACCCCGACCCTGGGCCAAGCCCTCAAGCAATGGCCGCGCCTGCTCAAGCCACAACTGTTGGCCAGCCTGACCTGGCGCCGTTTCAGCATGAGTCGCAGCTTCCTGATGCCGGTGGTGCAACTCGAAGGCCTGGAGGGCGATGCCCGTCAACGACGCCTGGGAGTACTGCTGCAGCGCAATGCCGGGGCCGCACGCTGGCTGACGCTGATCGGCATGCACCTGGAGGGCGCCTTGTGGATCGGCCTGATGGTGCTGTTCTATTTGTTGCTGCCCCAACAGATTGAGCTGGACTGGAACTGGCAGACCCTGATCGCTGCCGCCCAACAGGACTGGCTATGGCTGGAACACCTGACCAACGCTTTCTATGCCCTGGTCCTGGTGCTTTGGGAACCGATCTACGTTGCGTGCGGTTTCAGCCTCTACCTCAACCGGCGCACCGAGCTGGAGGCTTGGGACATCGAGCTGGTGTTCCGCCGCCTGCGCCAACGCCTGGCCGGCGCCAGCGCGGTCTTGCTGGTGGCAGGCGCGCTCTTGTTGACCCCGACTCAACCGCTCTGGGCTGCTGCCGCCAACTCCGTTGCCGGTCCGCAAAGCCCACGGCTGCTGCAACAGCCACTGACCAGCAAAGCCTCCAGGGACAGCATCCAGGGCATCCTGGATAAGCCCCCGTTCAAGAATCAGGAATCGGTCACCCGCTACCGCTTCGGCGAAGAGCAGCCACAGAAAAAAGCGGCCAAGGGCAAACCACCAGGTTGGCTCAAGAGCCTGCTGGAGAACCTTGGCAACGACAGCTTCGCCAGCCTGGCCAAAGGCCTGGAGGTCCTGCTCTGGGGCCTGTTGCTGGGAGCACTGGCCTGGGTGGTGTGGCGCTATCGCGACTGGCTGCGTACTTTCGTCGGCTGGCGTCCGCGTCCGCGCAAGAAGCGCCCGCGGGCCATTCCTCAACAACTGTTCGGCCTGGAAGTCGGCAGCCAGACCCTGCCGGCCGATGTCGCGGCCCGCGCCGCCGAGCTCTGGCCAACCCAACCCCGGGAAGCCCTGGGCCTGCTCTACCGGGCCTTGCTCAGCCGTTTGCTGGAAGAATTCCACCTGCCCCTCGGAGTCGCCGATACCGAAGGCCAGGTACTGGAACGGATCAAGGGACTGCAACACGCCCCACTGGAAGCCTTCAGCATCGAGCTGACCCGACACTGGCAGAACATGGCCTACGGTCACCAAATACCTGGGGCCGAAGCGCAACCACGGCTGTGTGACGGCTGGCGCGCCCTGTTCGGCCCTGGAGCATCGTCATGACTCGCACGATCTGGGCCATCCTCGCCCTGCTGCTGATCCTGGTGCTCGGTGGCAGTGGCTACTACCTCTACAGGCATGCCACGCCCTATCAGGAGCTGGTGGATCATGGCCCGTCTCCCGAGGCCCTGGCCAACCCCTACCTGGCCGCCGAAATGTTCCTGCGCGAACGAGGCCTCAAGGTGGAGCACGCCAACAGCCTGGAAGCGCTGGCCGACTTGCCCCCCAAAGGCCATAGCCTGCTGATGCTGGAGGAGCGCTCGAACATGAGCCCACAGCAGGCCGATCGCGTCCTGGACTGGGCCCGAGCGGGCGGGCACCTGGTGTTCGTCGCGCAAGCCCTGTGGGATGAAGACACCGAGCAGAGCGGCGACCTGCTGCTGGATCGAGTCCAGATCCACCAGATGCTCAGCGAGGATCTCGAGGAACCTCCGGAGCCGGAAGCGGGCGATGCCTACCCGAAACTGACCAAGGTTCATGTGGACGGCGAACAGGCCCCGGCCTACGTCAGCTTCGACACGGCCTTTCATCTGGACGACCCGGACAGCCTGGCACAGTCCTGGGCCAGCAGTGGCGCGGCCACTCATCTGATCCAGCTCGAGTACGGCAAAGGTAGCGTCACCGTACTGACCGATGCCGATATCTGGAAAACCCCGGCTATCGGCCGCTACGACAACGCCTGGCTGCTGTGGTACCTGAACGTCGATACCACCGTGACCTTGTTGTTCAACACCGATCACCCGAGCCTCTGGCAGTTGCTGTGGAAGAACTTCCCCCAGGCGCTGGTGGCTCTGGGGCTGCTCATCGGCCTGTGGCTGTGGCAAGCGGCTGCCCGCCACGGACCCTTGCTGGAGCCGCCGCCCAAGGCTCGTCGCCAGTTGCTCGAACACTTGCGCGCCAGCGCCGACTTCATCCTGCGCCACGGTGGCCAGGGTCCCTTGCTGCATGCACTGCAAGTGGATATCCGGCGCCGGGCCCGACGCCGTCATCCCGGGTTCGAACAATTGCAACCCGAGGCCCAGTGGGAAGTGCTGGCGCTACTCAGCCAGCAACCTGTCAGTGCCATCCGGCAGGCGCTGCAACCCCTGGCCGGGCAACGCCTTTCCAGCACCGACTTCAGCCACCAGGTCGCCCACCTGCAAACTCTCAGGAATGCCCTATGAGCGAACACCCCGCAGAACCACTTGAACCCTGCGCACCACTGCTGGATCTGACCGACCCGGTCCAACAGCGCCAGCGCGCCAGCCAGTTGGCCCAGGCTGTGCGCCAGGAACTGCAAAAAGCCGTGATCGGCCAGCAAGCGGTGATCGACGATGTGCTGACCGCCCTGATCGCTGGCGGCCATGTGCTGCTCGAAGGCGTTCCCGGGCTGGGCAAGACCCTGTTGGTACGTGCCCTGGCTCGCTGTTTCGGTGGTGAATTCGCCCGCATCCAGTTCACCCCCGACCTGATGCCCAGCGACGTCACGGGACACGCGGTGTATGACCTCCAGACCGAGCAGTTCAAGCTGCGCAAGGGGCCGCTGTTCACCAACCTGCTGCTGGCGGATGAAATCAACCGTGCACCGGCCAAGACCCAGGCCGCCCTGCTGGAAGCCATGCAGGAGCGCCAAGTGACGCTCGAAGGCCAGGCCCTGCCCATTGCCCAGCCATTCATGGTCCTGGCGACCCAGAACCCCATCGAGCAGGAAGGCACCTATCCCCTGCCGGAAGCCGAGCTGGACCGCTTCATGCTCAAGCTGCGCATGGACTACCCGGATGCCCAGCAAGAATTGGACATGGTCCGCCTGGTGGCGCGCTCGACTCGCGCCGACATGCTCGACGTCCAACCCCTGCGCACATTGCTGCAAGCCCAGGACGTCCAGGCCATGCAACACATCGCCAGCGACTTGCCCCTGGACGACCAGGTCCTGGACTACGCCGTGCGCCTGGCCCGGGCCACCCGCAGCTGGCCGGGGCTGATCCTTGGCGCGGGCCCACGCGCCTCCATTGCCCTGGTACGTGGCGGCCGGGCCCGAGCCCTGCTGCGTGGCGGCGAATTCGTGATTCCGGATGACATCAAGGGTTGTGCCATGGCAGTGCTGCGGCACCGGGTACGCGTAGCGCCGGAGCTGGATATCGAAGGCCTGTCCGTGGAGCAGGTGCTCCAGCAGATGCTCGAGCAGATCCCGGCCCCACGCCTGTGAGCAGTCCACACCGATGAAGCCGACCCGTTTGCTGCTGATCTGGCTTGGAGCCCTGGCCAGTCTGTTCATCCCCCTGGGAGCTGCCCGTGCCCTCGGGGTGGCGATTGCTCCACGCCTGGACTCCGTTGCCTGGGGCCTGTTACTGGCGCTGTTGCTGCTGACCCTGCTGGATGCCCTGCGCGCTCTGCGCATGAGTTCGCCACAGGTGCATCGGCACCTGCCTGGCAGCCTGCCCCTGGGACGCTGGAGCGATGTGCAACTGGAGATCCGCCACGACTATCAACAGGCGCTCGATATTCAACTGTTCGATCACCCGCCCCAGGGCCTGGTATTCGAACACCTGCCGCAGACGGTCAGCCTTGAGCCCGAGCATGCCAGCCAGGTGAGCTACAGCGTGCGCCCCGTGCAGCGAGGTCATTTCGACTTCAGCCAATGCGAAGTCAACCTGCCCAGCCCCCTGGGCCTGTGGAGCAGCCGGCGGTTACTGCAAGTTCGCGACAGCACCCGGGTTTACCCGGACTTCGCTCGGCTGTATGGCGGGCAACTGCTGGCGGTCGACAACTGGCTCAGCCAGCTGGGAGTGCGCCAGCGCCAACGCCGCGGCCTGGGCCTGGAGTTCAATCAGTTGCGCGAATTCCGTGAAGGCGACAGCCTGCGCCAGATCGATTGGAAGGCCACCGCCCGCCAGCGTACGCCCATCGCCCGTGAGTACCAGGATGAGCGCGACCAGCAGATCATCTTCATGCTCGATTGCGGACGCCGGATGCGCAGCCAGGACGATGAACTGGCGCACTTCGACCATGCCCTGAATGCCTGCCTGTTATTGAGCTACGTGGCTCTGCGCCAGGGAGATGCGGTGGGCCTGTACAGTTTTGCCGCCAGCCCATCGCGCTATCTGGCGCCGGTCAAGGGTGCGGCCCAGCTCAGTGTATTGCTCAACGGGGTCTACGACCTGCAGAGCAGCCAGCGTCCCGCCGACTACCAGGCTGCCGCCAATGAACTGCTGGCCCGGCAGAAACGCCGGGCGCTGGTGGTGCTGGTCACCAACCTGCGTGATGAGGACGACCAGGAGCTGCTGACCGCCGTCAAGCGCATCGGCCGCCAGCATCGGGTCCTGGTGGCCAGCCTGCGTGAAGAAGTCCTCGACCAGGTACGCCAGAACCCGGTGCAGACCTTGCCCGAGGCCCTGGTCTACAGCTCGGCCATCAACTATCTCAATGGCCGCACCGAGCTCCACGAACGCTTGAGCGCCCACGGCATCGCCCTGCTCGATGCACGCCCGGGAGAACTGGGGCCGGAGCTGGTGAGCCGCTACATGAACTGGAAGAAGGCCGGCAGTCTTTAGCGGCCTGCCGGTCAGGCCGAGGTCTGCAGTGGGTGGAAGCTGAAGTAATGACGCAGCGCCTGCTCCAGCTCCGCCAACTCCGGCGATGCCCGCAACAGGCTGAAGCCACTGTCGTAGTGATGGGGCGTCAAGTCTTCGTGGCACCACAGGCAGCGGGCGCTGAAATCCACCGACTGCGCCTGGCCATCACTGCCTGGCATCTTGATCCGCAACTCGAAGTCGGCACCGACCAGCATCGCAAGCGGGCTGATCAGCATCAGCCCATCGGCCGAGAGATTGCCCAGGTAACCGACAGGCTTGTCGGTGTATCGGTTGAAGACTTTCAAAAAACACGGCAGTTGGTGCCGTTCGATCCGACGTTCCGTGAACATGCTGGGTATCGCTATGGAAAGGTCATTAAGCATGACCGCACTAGTGCTTCGGAACGGGCCCGGTAGCGGCCCGCTCTCCTGATCAGATAGGCGAGGAAGGTCGCCCGAAGGGCTCCAGAGCCCCTGCTCCAGGCAAGACTGGAGCAGCGTTCGAATCGTCTCTGCCGAGCTACGTCTACAGAGCCGCCTGTGCAAATTTTAGCTCAAGCACCCGGGGCGATTGCAATGCCCCCTGGTCAATGTCACAAGGCGGTGCGACGAACCTGTGCGGCACCATTGGACGGGTAGTGGCCCAACTGCTGCAAAGTATCCAGCCGAGCCCTGGCGCGATAGGCGTATTCGCTGGTGGGGTACTGGGTGATGATGAACTGGTAGGTCTGGGCCGCATCGACGAACAGCTTCTGACGCTCCAGGCATTGTCCCCGCAGCATCGAGACTTCCGGCTGGACATAGCGCCGGGCACGGCTATTACGATCGACCTGGCTCAGTTCGAGCATCACGCTTTCGCAGTTGCCGCGGTCATAGGCACGATAGGCATTGTTCAAATGATGGTCCATCGACCAACGAGTACAGCCGACAACACTGACGGCCAGGGCAGCAATGAGTACGAATCGCATGGGGGTCTCTCCTGTCTTGTGCAGTGTATCGACTCATTGGCAAAAATCTTCAAGGTTGTTGTTCTAAACAAACAAACCGATAAGTAGTGCAAACGAACAATGACTACAACTTCGGAGCATAGTAGCCTCTCGTTGCGCTTGAATTCAGGAGTCCGTGCATGTCCGTTCGTCGTACCAAAATTGTCGCCACCCTTGGCCCGGCCAGTAACTCGCCGGAAGTTCTCGAACAACTGATTCTCGCTGGCGTGGATGTCGCCCGTCTGAACTTCTCCCACGGCACTCCGGCCGAACACAAGGCTCGTGCCCAACTGGTCCGCGACCTGGCCGCCAAGCATGGTCGCTTCGTCGCCATCCTCGGTGACCTGCAGGGCCCGAAGATCCGCATCGCTAAGTTCGCCAACAAGCGCATCGAATTGAAGATCGGTGACAAGTTCACTTTCTCCACCAGCCACTCGCTGACCGAAGGCACCCAGCAGATCGTCGGCATCGACTACCCGGACCTGGTCAAGGATTGCGGCGTCGGCGACGAGTTGCTGCTGGATGACGGCCGCGTGGTGATGCGCGTAGAGACCGCCACAGCCACCGAACTGCACTGCGTGGTGACCGTCGGCGGCCCGCTGTCCGACCACAAGGGCATCAACCGCCGCGGTGGCGGCTTGACGGCTCCGGCACTGACTGAAAAAGACAAGGCCGACATCAAGCTGGCCGCCGAGATGCAGGTCGACTACCTGGCCGTGTCCTTCCCCCGCGACGCCGCCGACATGGAATACGCGCGCCAACTGCGCGACGAAGCCGGCGCTACTGCCTGGCTGGTGGCCAAGATCGAACGCGCCGAAGCGGTAGCTGACGACGAGACCCTCGATGGCCTGATCAAGGCCAGTGATGCGGTGATGGTGGCCCGTGGCGACCTGGGCGTGGAAATCGGCGATGCCGAACTGGTGGGCATCCAGAAGAAAATCATCCTGCACGCCCGCCGCCACAACAAGGCGGTGATCGTGGCGACCCAGATGATGGAGTCGATGATCCAGAACCCGATGCCGACCCGCGCCGAAGTATCCGACGTGGCCAACGCCGTGCTCGACTACACCGACGCGGTCATGCTCTCGGCAGAAAGCGCGGCGGGGTCCTATCCGCTCGAAGCGGTCCAGGCCATGGCCCGGGTTTGCGTCGGCGCTGAAAAGCACCCGACCAGCAAGACCTCCAGCCATCGCATGGGCAAGGTGTTCGAAAGCTGCGACCAGAGCATCGCCCTGGCCGCCATGTACACTGCCAACCACTTCCCCGGCGTGAAAGCGATCATCGCCCTGACCGAGAGTGGCTATACCCCGTTGATCATGTCGCGGATCCGCTCTTCGGTGCCGATCTACGCCTACTCCCCGCATCGCGAGACCCAGGCTCGGGCCGCCATGTTCCGTGGTGTCTACACCGTGCCTTTCGACCCGGCATCGCTGCCACCGGAGCAGGTCAGCCAAGCGGCGATCGACGAGCTGCTCAAGCGCGGTGTCGTGGAAAAAGGCGACTGGGTGATCCTCACCAAGGGCGACAGCTACCACACCACCGGCGGCACCAACGGCATGAAGATCCTGCACGTTGGCGACCCGGTAGTCTGAGTCAGGCCCCGCGAAACGAAAAAGCCCCGGTGTGAAGACACCGGGGCTTTTTCATGCCTGGAAAACGCTGGCGCCGGCCAGGGAATCAGCCTTTGGCGAGAAACCCCGACAGCGCGGCAACCGCTTCCGGCGAGCGCAGGCGCTGGGTGAACAGCGTGCCTTCCTCCTCGATGACCCGACGCAGCAACTCGCGATCCGGTCCCCTCATCAGTTGCTTGCTGACCTGCACTGCCCCGGGTGCCAATTGGCTGAAACGCAATGCAGCGTCCCGCGCCTTGGCCTGGGCGGCCGCGCCACTTTCCAGGGCCGCGCTGGCAATGCCCCAGGCGGCGGCCTGCTCGCCGGAGAACCCCTCGCCCAGCAACAACAGCTCAGCCGCCCTGGCCTGGCCCAGTAAACGGGGCAGGATCAGGCTCGAGCCGAACTCCGGGCATAATCCGAGGTTGACGAACGGCATGCGCAGACGCGCATCGCGACTGACGTAGACCAGGTCGCAGTGCAGCAACAACGTGGTGCCGATGCCCACCGCAGGGCCCGCCACCGCCGCCACTACCGGCTTGCGACACTCAAGCAGGCTGCGCATGAATTGGAACACCGGGCTATCCAGGTCGGAGGGCGGCTGCTGGAGAAAGTCGGCGATGTCGTTACCCGCGGTGAAACACTCACTGCTGCCACAGATCAGCAACGCATTGATTTCAGGGTCGGCATCCGCCTCGACCAGGGCTTGCGCCAAGCGGCTGTACATGGCGCGGGTCAGGGCGTTTTTCTTGTCGGGGCGGTTCAGGCGCAAGGTCAGCAGCCCACCCTCGCGTTGCAACTCGATGGCATCGGTCATGGGGATCTCGCTCAGGAAGTCTCAGTACTCAACCGCGCGGCAGGAACACATCGGCCAGCAGTTGATTACGCGGCAGCCCCGCCAGGTACAGGCGCCGGGCAAAGGCTTCGACACTGTCAGGGTGCCCGCAGAGTAAGGCCTGGGTTTGCCGGGAAACAAGCCGCAGTTGCGCCAAAGCCGCTGCCAGCTCGGCCCCCACAAGCAGCTCCACGGTCAGTTGAGGTCGGTTCGCCGCCAGGGCTGCCAGGGGTTTGGCCAGATAATGCTCGCTGGCATCATGGGCCAGGTGAATGATCCGGATAGGGCCTTGGTGATCCTGGCGCAGCGCCTCGCGCAGGACCCCGAACAGGGGCGCCAGGCCGGTTCCCGCTGCCAACAGCCAAAGCGGATGCGCTTGCCAGTCCGGATCGTAGTGCAAGGCGCCACCACGCAGCTCTCCAAGGCGCATCGGATCGCCCAGGCGCAACTGGCGAGCGGCGTCACTGAATTGCCCGGGCTGACGGCAATCGAGGTGGAACTCCAGGAAACGATCTTCCTCCGGCAGGCTGGCCAGGGAGTACGGCCTGGCGACCCGCCCCACCGTCCACAACACCAGGTGCTGGCCAGCTCGATAACGCAACGGCCGCGTGGGCTGCAAGCGCAGACGCAGGACCGTGCTGGAGAGCCAGTCCAGGCCGACGACGGTGGCGGGCAGGCCATCGCGCAGAGGGTCGAAGGTCTCCACCTGCAGGTCTTCGACCACCTGGCACTGACACGCCAGGCGCCACCCCAGGTGCCGCTGTTCACTGCTCAACGCATCGGGTCGACTATCGCTGGGCAGCCCCTGGACGCAATGCACCAGGCAGGCATGACAGCTGCCGGCGCGGCAACTGAAGGGCACCGCCACGCCAGCCCGGTTCAGGGCATCGAGCAGGTTGCTGCCAGGCTCAACCGACCAGCGGCGCTCACCGACTGTCAATTCAGGCATCGAAGTTTTCCCAGGCCGCGCAGCAACGATTGCGTCCATCACGCTTGGCTCGATAAAGAGCCTGGTCGGCCCGCTGCAGGGCCGCATCCAGATCATCGCCGGCTTGCAACAGGGTCATTCCCGCGGACAGGCTCAGATCGGGCACCTCCAAACCCAGCAGTTGTACCTGCATGAAAGCCAGGCGCAGGCGCTCGCAACAGGAAGTCAGGCGCTCGGTATCGCATTCGGGCAGCAACACCACGAACTCCTCCCCGCCATAACGCGCCAGGACATCACCGTCCCTCAGGCAAGCCGTGGCCACGGCGGAAAAAGCCTGCAGCACCTGGTCGCCCGCCGCATGGCCATGCTGGTCGTTGATGCGTTTGAAATGATCCAGGTCGATCAGGGCCAGGCCGTGCACCTGCTGCGCGTCCATGGCCTGCAACTCGCGCCCGGCAATACGCAGGAAGTGCCGACGGTTGAACAGGCCGGTCAATTCGTCGGTCGCCACCAGGTCCTCCAGTTGGCGCATCATTCCCCGCAGGGTGTCCTGGTGCGCCTGCAGGGCAAAGCGCCTCTGGCGCATGCGCGAACGCGACGCCTGGACATAGGCGGAGTACAGGCACAGCCATACCAGCATCACCAGCACGACACAGACCTGCAGCGCCGCCAGTTGCGGGTCGGCCAGGACAAAGTGATAGCCGTCCCACAGGTTGACCCCGGCAAAGCAGAAGAAGATCAGCACCGTGCAACGCAAATAGGCACGGCGAGAGAGATGAAACAGGCCGAACAACAGTGGCAGGACATAGAACATCAGGAAGGCCCCGCGCGCCTGATCCAGATGGGCGATCAGCCAGGTCTGCCAGGCAATGCCCAGGACCACCTGGACCTCGGTCAGGCTGGCATCGGCGAACCGCAGGTTGCGGCCACTGAGAAATACCCAGCAGAGCAATCCCTGGCTGGCCACCACCAGTGCCGTACCCAGCAGGGCGCTGCCGACCGAAGCACGATAATGCCCCGTTAGAACGGCTAGCCAGAACAGCAGCAGGATCAATCCGTAGGTGCCCGCTGCAATGGTGAAGCGCTTGAGTAACAAGCTCTGGATGGCTTTATGGGTCAATCGTTGACTCACCGTGAGATAAGGAGGCTCAAGAGTTTCCTACTCCGCCAGCCATTCGCCACTTTAGTGCTGCCCCCGGAAAATGACTATTCAAATTTTCGGTGGTGCTCCGAGCGGTCACCGGCGTCTCACGCAAGAACGATGCCCACCCGATAGGCGACTTTCGTTTGCCTGCCTGGCGGGTGTGCCCAGCCCCCAGGCGCGGTATACTGCCGCGCCTTTTTAACGGTGCGCCTGCTGCCTGTCCGGCGCACCCCAGTGGTGTCTGCAACCGACCGATGCACCCAAGCTGCAGACACCCAGTTAAATGTTCCCGTCTTTTAGAGGAGCGCGACTCATGACCGTGATCAAGCAAGACGACCTGATTCAGAGCGTTGCCGACGCCCTGCAGTTCATTTCCTACTACCACCCCGTGGACTTCATCCAGGCGATGCACGAGGCCTACCTGCGCGAAGAATCGCCGGCAGCCCGCGACTCCATGGCGCAGATCCTGATCAACTCGCGCATGTGCGCCACCGGCCACCGGCCGATCTGCCAGGACACCGGTATCGTCACCGTCTTCGTCCGCGTGGGCATGGACGTGCGCTGGGACGGCGCCACCATGAGCCTGGACGACATGATCAACGAAGGCGTGCGTCGCGCCTACAACCTGCCGGAAAACGTCCTGCGCGCTTCGATCCTGGCCGACCCGGCCGGTGCCCGCAAGAACACCAAGGACAACACGCCTGCAGTGATCCACTACTCCATCGTTCCGGGCAACACCGTGGAAGTGGACGTGGCAGCCAAGGGCGGCGGCTCCGAGAACAAGTCGAAGATGGCGATGCTCAACCCATCCGATTCCATCGTCGACTGGGTCCTCAAGACCGTACCGACCATGGGTGCTGGCTGGTGCCCGCCCGGCATGCTGGGCATCGGCATCGGCGGTACCGCCGAAAAGGCCGCGGTGATGGCCAAGGAAGTGTTGATGGAGTCCATCGACATTCACGAGCTCAAGGCTCGTGGCCCTCAGAACCGCATCGAGGAGATGCGCCTGGAGCTGTTCGAGAAGGTCAACCAACTGGGCATCGGTGCCCAGGGCCTGGGTGGCCTGACCACCGTGCTCGACGTGAAGATCATGGACTACCCGACCCACGCCGCTTCCCTGCCGGTGTGCATGATCCCCAACTGCGCCGCCACCCGCCACGCACACTTCGTGCTCGACGGCTCGGGCCCTGCTGCCCTGGAGGCGCCACCCCTGGACGCCTACCCGGAAATCGTCTGGGAAGCCGGCCCATCGGCCCGTCGCGTCAACCTCGACACCCTGACCCCGGAAGAAGTGCAGAGCTGGAAGCCGGGCGAGACCGTACTGCTCAACGGCAAGATGCTCACCGGCCGCGACGCTGCGCACAAACGCATGGTCGAGATGCTGAACAAGGGCGAAACCCTGCCGGTAGACCTGAAAGGTCGCTTCATCTACTACGTCGGCCCGGTTGATCCGGTGGGCGACGAAGTGGTTGGCCCGGCCGGCCCGACCACCGCCACGCGCATGGACAAGTTCACTCGCCAGATCCTCGAGCAGACTGGCCTGCTGGGCATGATCGGCAAGTCCGAACGTGGCCCGACCGCGATCGACGCGATCAAGGACAGCAAGGCCGTGTACCTGATGGCCGTCGGCGGTGCCGCCTACCTGGTGGCCCAGGCGATCAAGAAGTCCAAAGTGCTGGCCTTCGCCGAACTGGGCATGGAGGCGATCTACGAGTTCGAGGTCAAGGACATGCCCGTCACCGTTGCGGTGGACAGCAAGGGTGAGTCGGTCCACATCACAGGTCCCGCCATCTGGCAGAAGAAGATCAGTGAGAGCCTGGCGGTAGAAGTGCAGTAAGCCTTCCCTGCCTGGCCAGAGCGGCGGTGCTGTTGATCCAACGGCCCGCCGCTTTTTTGTATCGCGCCCCTTATCGACACTGTCCGCGATCAACGTTCCTCCCGGCGCTCATGCTATCGTTCCCGCCCCCATTGCAGCCTGCCCCGACCCATGGCCCAGATCTCACGCTCCCTTCGCCTGACGTTCTACATCCTGGTGATTCTTGCTGGCACCGTCATCAGCGCCGGCCTGGCCATGCGCCACGCCGAACGCCAGACCCTGGAGGAAGAAGCCGCACGGGCCAACGAGCAATTGGGACTGTATGCCAACTCCCTGCATACCCTGATCGAACGCTATCGGGCCCTGCCGGCAGTACTGGCGCTGGACCCGGAGCTGCGCTCAGCCCTGCAGGGCCCGGTGACGCCAGAAACCCAGCAAACGCTCAACCGCAAGCTGGAGAAGATCAACGGCGCCGCCCGCTCCTCTACCCTGGAGCTGCTCAACCATGAGGGCCTGGCCGTAGCCGCCAGCAACTGGCGCCTGCCCAGCAGCTACGTGGGCCACAACTACAGCTTTCGCCCCTATTTCAAGCAGACCCGCAGCCAAGGCAGCGGGCGCTTCTATGCCATCGGCGTGACCAGTGGCATCCCCGGGTATTTCCTGGCCAGCGCCGTCAAGGCCGATAACGATGAGTTCCTCGGGGCCATGGTGGTCAAGCTGGAGTTTCCCGAACTCGAACATGAATGGAGCCAAGGTAACGACACCCTCCTGGTCAGCGATGCCCGGGGTATTGTGTTCATCGCCAACCAGCCGGGCTGGCGCTACCGACACCTGCAACCGCTGTCGAGCAACGACCTGGAAGACATCAGGCTCACCCGCCAATACGACAAGCAACTGCTGGTTCCACTGCAACATGCGACCCTGCAGCAATTCGCCGATAACAGCCGCCTGATCCGGGTCCAGGGCGACGAAGGTACGACCAACTATCTCTGGGAATCGCTACCCCTCGAGACCGAGGGCTGGACCCTGCACCTGCTACGCAAGCCAGCCAGTGCCTTCGAAGAGAGCCGCAATGCCGGCCTGGCGGCGGCAGGTGCCTGGCTGGCCCTGGTGTTCCTGCTGCTGTTTCTCAATCAGCGCTGGCGCCTGGGCAAACTGCGCCAGCGCAACCGCAAGGAGCTGGAGCGCCTGGTGGAAGAGCGTACCCGTGACCTGCGCACCGCCCAGGAAGGCCTGGTGCAATCGGCCAAGCTCGCGGCCCTGGGCCAGATGTCCGCAGCCCTGGCACACGAAATCAACCAGCCCCTGACCACCCAGCGCATGCAGCTCGCCACCTTGCGGCTGCTACTGGAGCACGGTCGGGTGGACGACGCCTACAAGGCCCTGCGCCCCCTGGACGACATGCTGACCCGCATGGCGGCCCTGACCAGCCACCTCAAGACCTACGCCCGCAAGAGCCCCAGCGGCCTGCGCGAACGCCTGGACCTGGCCGCGGTAGTCGACCAATCGTTGCACCTGCTCGAAGCCCGCCTGCGCAACGAAGACATCGAAGTGGCCCTGCACCTGACTCGCCCGGCCTGGGTCCGTGGCGATGCGATCCGCCTGGAGCAGGTGCTGATCAACTTGCTGCGCAACGCCCTCGACGCCATGCAGGACAAACCCCTCAAGCACCTGCGGATCAGCCTCGACGCCGAAGACCAGTTGTGGCAACTGCGTGTGAGCGACACGGGCGGCGGGATCGCCGAGGAGCACCTGTTGAGCGTGTTCGATCCGTTCTTCACCACCAAGCCGGTGGGCGACGGACTGGGGCTTGGACTGGCGGTTTCATACGCTATCGTCCATGAGCTGGGCGGACGCTTGAGCGTCGCCAACCAGGACCAGGGCGCGGTGTTCACCCTGAGCCTGCCCATCGACCTGGAGGCGCACATCCAATGCTGAACTCGGTGATCGTGGTGGACGACGAGGCCAGCATCCGCACTGCCATCGAACAGTGGCTGGACCTGTCGGGCTTCGAAGTGCAGCTGTTCAGCCGCGCCGAAGAGTGCCTGGCGCAACTGCCACGGGACTTCCCCGGGGTCATTCTCAGCGATGTGCGCATGCCCGGCATCAGTGGCCTGGAGTTGCTGGCCCAGGTCCAGGGCCTGGACCCGGAACTGCCGATCATTCTCCTGACGGGGCACGGCGACGTGCCCATGGCCGTGGAAGCCATGCGCGATGGCGCCTACGACTTCCTGGAAAAACCCTTCAGCCCCCAGACCCTGCTCAACAGCCTGCGCCGTGCCCTGGACAAGCGCGCCCTGGTCCTGGAAAACCGCCGGCTGCACCAGCAGGCCGACAGCCGGGCCAAACTCGATGCCACCCTGCTGGGTGCCTCCCCCGCCCTGCAGACCCTGCGCCGCCAGGTATTGGAACTGGCCCCCTTGCCGGTGAACGTGCTGGTGCGCGGTGAGACCGGCAGCGGCAAGGAACTGATCGCCCGCTGCCTGCATGATTTTGGCCCTCGCGCCGCCAAGCCCTTCGTGGCCCTGAACTGCGCGGCGATTCCCGAGCAGTTGTTCGAGGCCGAGCTGTTCGGCCATGAAAGCGGCGCGTTCACCGGTGCCCAGGGCAAGCGCATCGGTAAGCTGGAGTACGCCGATGGTGGCACCTTGTTTCTCGACGAGATCGAGAGCATGCCCCTGGCCCAGCAAGTCAAGCTGTTGCGGGTATTACAGGAGCAGAAGCTCGAGCGCCTGGGCTCCAACCAGAGCATCAAGGTGGACCTGCGAATCATCGCCGCCACCAAGCCCGATCTGCTGGAGGAGGCCCGGGCCGGGCGCTTTCGCGAGGACCTGGCCTATCGCCTGACCGTTGCCCAGTTGCGCCTGCCGCCGCTGCGTGAACGCCGCGAAGACATTCCACTGCTCTATGAACACTTTGCCCGCCACGCCGCCCACCGCCTGGGACGCAGCACAAAGGCGCTCACCGGGCCGCAATTGAGTCGCCTGCTCAGCCATGACTGGCCGGGTAACGTCCGCGAGCTGGCCAACGCCGCCGAGCGCCAGGTACTGGGGCTGGAGGAGCAACACGCCGAATTCGTGATGGAAACCGGGCAGTCCCTGGCCGCCCAGCAGGAAGCCTTCGAGGCCCAGTGCCTGCGCGCCGCCCTGACCCGGCACAAGGGCGAGATCAAGGCGGTGCTCCACGAACTGCAACTGCCCCGTCGCACGCTCAACGAAAAAATGCAGCGCCATGGCCTGAGCCGGGAAACGTTCGTCAAAAACAGCTAAGCGCCAGGGCTGCCTGGCCGCCTGCACCCCCCCTTCAATTCGGCAACTTTCCGCTTATCCAGCCCTTGGCGATAGGCGGATTTCCGCTCAATTTTTTACCTCAACCCTTCTAGACCGGGCTTCTCGCTCCTGGCACAGCTCCTGCTATAGCCCTGGCAGGCTGCGTTTGCGCGCACTCCACAACAACAATGAATAGAAGGTTCGTGATGGAAATCTCCAATACCCTGCCTGCCGGGTCGGCCGCCGCGCCTGCCCAGGAAAAGACCACCGCCAGCCGCCTGAAATCGATTTTCAGCGGTTCGGTCGGCAACATGGTCGAGTGGTACGACTGGTACGTCTACGCCGCATTCTCGTTGTACTTCGCTAAAGTCTTCTTCCCCAAGGGCGATACCACCGCGCAGTTGCTCAATACTGCCGCGATCTTCGCCGTAGGTTTCCTGATGCGGCCGATCGGCGGCTGGTTGATGGGCCTGTACGCCGACCGCAAGGGACGCAAGGCCGCGTTGATGGCGTCGGTGCTGCTGATGTGCGCAGGCTCCCTGATCATCGCCCTGACCCCTGGCTACGAGACCATCGGCGTCGGCGCTCCGATCCTGCTGGTGCTGGCGCGCCTGATGCAGGGCCTGTCGGTAGGGGGAGAATATGGCACCTCCGCCACCTACCTGAGCGAGATGGCGACCAAGGAACGCCGTGGTTTCTTCTCCAGCTTCCAGTACGTCACCCTGATCTCCGGCCAGCTCATCGCCCTGGCGGTGCTGATTGTCCTGCAGAACGTATTGACCACCGAAGAGCTGCAGTCCTGGGGCTGGCGGATTCCCTTCGGCATCGGCGCACTCTGCGCCATCGTAGCGCTGTACCTGCGGCGCGGCATGGAAGAGACCGAATCCTTCGCCAAGAAGAAGGAGAAACCCAAGGAAAGCCTGATGCGCACCCTGATGCGCCATCCCAAGGAATTGCTGACCGTGGTCGGCCTGACCATGGGCGGCACCCTGGCCTTCTACACCTACACCACCTACATGCAGAAATACCTGGTGAACACCGTCGGCATGAGCATTTCCGACTCCACCACCATTTCCGCAGCCACCCTGTTCCTGTTCATGTGCTTGCAACCGGTGATCGGTGGGCTGTCCGACAAGATCGGCCGCCGTCCGATCCTGATCGCCTTCGGGATCCTCGGCACACTGTTTACCGTCCCGATCCTCACCGCCTTGCATACCATCCAGACCTGGTGGGGAGCGTTCTTCCTGATCATGGCCGCCCTGATCATTGTCAGTGGCTACACCTCGATCAACGCGGTGGTCAAGGCGGAGCTGTTCCCTACCGAGATCCGCGCCCTGGGCGTAGGCCTGCCCTATGCACTCACGGTATCGGTATTCGGTGGTACTGCGGAGTACATCGCCTTGTGGTTCAAGAGCATCGGCATGGAAACCGGCTACTACTGGTACGTCACTGCCTGTATCGCCTGCTCGCTGCTGGTCTACGCGACCATGAAAGACACCAGAAAGCACTCGCGCATCGAAACCGACTGACAAGACAAAGCGCCCGGGTGCAAGGCCCGGGCGCTTGTTTCTGCCTGTCGCGCGCGACTGTAGCAGCCATCAGGGTCAAGACAACTGCGCCGCTCCCTGACGCGCATCACGGCCCTGCGCCCAGCAAGCGCCGACGATCAGCACCAGCAGAATTCCCGCCAACACCGCCGACGAGCCGACCGTACCGAAGTCCAGGCCACCCTTTTCATGGGGTTTGGTCAGGAAGTCGCCCAGGGTCGCGCCAAATGGCCGGGTCAGCACGAAGGCCACCCAGAACAGCAGCACGGGCGAGAGCTTGGTGCAGTACTTGAGGACGACGACCAGAGCGATGGCCGAGCCGATCAACAGCGCTCCACCGGCGAAGCCCAGCCCGGAATCGTCCGCCAGGTAATCGCCCAGGGCGGTGCCCAGGGTGTTGGAAAACAGGATCGCCAGCCAATAGAACAGCTCGCCACGAAAACCCTGGACCCGGTTCACATTCAGCGATTCGCCACTCAGGCGCCAGACCGCGAAGATCGCCGCCAGGATAGCGATCAGGATCAACGAACCACTGGCGTACCCCAAGCCCAGGGTGCGATCCATGAAATCCGACATGGTGGTACCCGCCGTGCTGGTGGACAGGATCACGATCCAGTACAGCACCGGGTTGTAGCTCTTGGAAAACAACTGAGTCACCAGGGTCAGCAGGAACACGCTGATCAGGATCATCGAACTGATGGCGTACCCCACGTTGAGGGTCATCGACAGCAGGTCACCTGCGGTTTCGCCCAGGGTTGTCGCGCAGATTTTCATGACCCAGAAGGCCAGGGTGATCTGGGGAAGTTTGTTCATTGACGAGAGAGCTCCAAGGGTCGCATTCAAGGCAGCCTGTCTTGGTTTGCAGGCCTGCGCGGAGGCTGAACGTCCTTGGGTGAAAAATAGGTAGGGCTTGAATGAAAAAACCGTTGAAGGGCCATTTTCACCCGGCGATTGATCAATTAACGATCAGTTAACGCTGGTTACTTAGCCTGCTACCTGACTTGGCGTGAAACCTGGGCCCTATTGGGCCGGAAGCTGTATCCCTATGTGCAGGTGTTCTACGGTGAAAAACATATCGATTAAGTTGATTTTTATTAGTGTTTTTTTGCGATTTTAAATCAACTTCATCGGAGTAGGATTCACTTCAAGCCCAACACCAACACCCCATCGGAGTCACCCTCATGAAAAGCAAACTGATCCTTGCCCTGACCCTGTCGGTACTGGCTGCCAATACTTTCGCCGCCGATGGCTACGACCGCACCGGTTCCGCCACCTTCGCTGCCGATGGCTATGACCGCACTGGTTCCGCCACTTTCGCCGCCGATGGCTACGATCGCACCGGTTCCGCCACCTTCGCTGCCGATGGCTACGACCGCACCGGTTCCGCCACCTTCGCTGCCGATGGCTACGACCGCACCGGTTCCGCCACCTTCGCTGCCGATGGCTATGACCGCACCGGTTCCGCCAACATCGGTTGATCGTTCCTTCGGATACCCAGCCCGGCACTTCTGCCGGGCTCGATCTTTTCAGGCTGGAAAATCCTGTGGCACGAGGCTGGAATTCACAGGATGCGCACTGCACTATGGCGCCCCCTAAAGCTCCCAGCAGGAACCGCGAGCCATGCCCGACGATATCCACTACTACGAACCCGCCCTGGGCCACGGTCTGCCCCATGACCCGTTCAACGCCATCGTCGGCCCGCGCCCCATTGGCTGGATCTCATCCCAGGACAGCGAGGGTCGCTTGAACCTTGCGCCCTACAGCTTCTTCAACGCCTTCAACTACATCCCGCCGATCATCGGATTTTCCAGCGTTGGGCGTAAGGACAGCCTGAACAACATCGAGCAGACCGGTGAATTCGCCTGGAACCTGGCGACCCGCCCCCTGGCCGAGCAGATGAACCAGAGCTGCGCCGCGGTGGCTCCCGAGATCGACGAATTCGCCCTCTCGGGCCTCACGCCCGCGGCCTCGAACGTCATTGCCGTACCGCGGGTAGCCGAAAGCCCGGTGTCCTTCGAATGCAAGGTCACCCAGATCATTCAGCTGCAACGGGCGGACAAGGAGCTGGTGCCGAGCTGGCTGATCCTCGGCGAAGTGGTCGCCGTGCATATCGCCAAGTGGCTGCTCAAGGACGGGATCTATGACACCGCCGCGGCAGAACCCATTCTGCGCGGCGGCGGCCCGGCGGATTATTTCCAACTGGGGCCAGAGGCCCTGTTCAAGATGTACCGCCCGGGAGCGGTCAGATAGCGTTCCAGCACAATTGACCGTCGGCGTCGACGTCGATCAACTGCTCCAGCTGTTGCGCGGCAGCCTGGTCGGCGTCATGGGCGGTCTTGAATGTCTCAGCGTCGAGGACTTTGTGAAAACGCGGCGCCCCGGAAGCGCCAAGGGCCTTGACGGCGATGGCGGCGCTGTATCCCCCCTCTCCTGGAACTACAGCGGATACGGCTTCGTAGTGTGCGAACTCTTTGCGTGCCATGTTGCGGGTCCTGGCCAATGAAAAGTCGACCATTCTAAACCCTCAGCTGGCCAGCTTGTGCACCGGCACGCAGTGCAACTGGGGGTACTCGCCCGGCAGCTCCAAGGCCGAGACGGTATTGAAGGTATGCAGGTCCAGGCTGTTGACCACCAGGTCCCGGACCAACTCACTGAAGATCTCCATGGCCGGCGAGTTGAAGTACGCGGTCATTGCCTGCTGACTGCTCCAGAACCCTGACACCAACCAAAGATCGGCGTCGCACTGCGAAAGCTGCAAGGCGAAATGCAGGCAGCCAGGTGCCTGGCGAGAGGGTTCGATCAGGCTGCACAGGCGTGCGCCCAGTTCCTTGGAATATCCGGCACGAGCACGGACGAAGGCCATGTGGCTGACGGGAATATGCGTGGACATGTGCGACCCTCCCAGGTGTCATCGAGGCAGCCGGGGGACGGGCTGCGACAGGATGCAACGATACGGGGTGGCCATCGAACGACGTTAGTCGATTCCTGCTGCTGATTTGCACAATCCTGCGATATCGCCCGCTGCCGCGTAGTCAGCCCGGCGCGATACGACAAATGGGCTACAACGTTGTTTCAAGCAAGTGAAATACCGGACCAAGGGCTTGCCCTGTTCATCACGCGCGCAAGCAGCAGGATCAGGCAAGTTTTACGCAGGATCGACCTAGCCTCCCTGCTTGCACAATCTTAAGCTGTGCCAATCGCAACCCCAGAGGCCGCCCCCATGTCATCCCTGGAAAACCTGCCGGCCCCGCTGGCCCCGGAGATGGAACGCCAGCGTGTGGAACTGGCGGCGATCATCGATCGCCACACCGTCGATGACGGCAGCCATGCCACCGCCATCGATTCGCTGTTCGCCTCGCGCCACAGCCATACCCACCAGTTCGCCCCGGTACTGGCCCAGCCGGCCCTGTGCATCATGGCCCAGGGTCGCAAGGAGGTGCGCCTGGCCGACGAGACCTACAACTACGATCCCCTGAACTACCTGGTGGTCTCGGTTGCCGTCCCCCTGAGCGGCAAGGTGGCGATCGTTTCCCCCGAGGAACCGATCCTGGCCTTGCGCCTGGACATCGACCCCGGCGAGATCAATGCCCTGATCGCCGATGCCGGCCCCCTCGGCGTGCCCACTCGGCCCACCGGGCGTGGCCTGTACGTGGAGCGCCTGGACCCTGCGATGCTCGATGCGGTGCTGCGCCTGACCCGCCTGCTGGACACCCCCAAGGACATCCCCATGCTGGCGCCCCTGGTACGCCGGGAAATCCTCTACCGCCTGCTGTGCAGCCCCCAGGGCCATCGCCTGTACGAGATTGCCACCACCAATAGCCAGAGCCACCGGGTCAACCAGGCGATCAAGTGGCTCAATGGCAATTTCGAGCAATCGTTGCGCATCGATGAGCTGGCGCGCGAGGTGAACCTGAGCGTGTCGACCCTGCACCATCGCTTCAAGGCGATGACGGCCATGAGTCCGTTGCAGTACCAAAAGCAGTTGCGCCTGCAGGAAGCCCGCCGGCTGATGCTGGCCGAAGGCCTGGAGGCCTCGGCAGCAGGATACCGAGTGGGTTATGAAAGCCCTTCGCAGTTCAGCCGTGAGTACAGCCGCCTGTTTGGCGCACCGCCCCTACGGGACATGGTGCGCCTGCGGGTGGGGGGCTGAAGCTGGACTAGCGCGCACGAACCACGTGCTTGATCTCCTGGAAGGCCTGTAGCCCCCAAGGGCCCAGTTCGCGGCCGATACTGCTCTGCTTGTAGCCGCCCCAGGCCGTCTGGGGAAAGATCACCTGGGGCGCGTTGATCCATACCAGGCCTGCCTGCAAGGCATTGGCTACGCCCTCCGCATTGGATACATCCGCCCCCACGACACTGGCCACCAACCCGAACTCGCTATCGTTGGCCAGCTCGATGGCCTCCTGCTGGCTGCCGAAACGGCGTACGCACAGTACCGGGCCGAAGATTTCCTCGCGCCACAGGGCACTGTCCAGCGGCACCTCGGAGAACACCGTAGGCTCGATGAAATAGCCCTGTGGCAAGTGCGCCGGGCGACCACCACCGCACACCAGTTTGGCGCCGGCGTTCACGCCCCGCTCGATGTGCCCCAGCACTCGCTGGTATTGCGCCTGGTTGACCAGGGCCCCCATGCCAGCCTGGGCATCGAACGGGTCGGCCACGCGAATGCCTTCGGCCCTGGCCTTGAGCCGCAGGAGGAACTCATCAGCCAGCTCATCGGCCACCAGCACGCGACTGGTGGCCGAGCACATCTGCCCGGCGTTGAAGAATCCACCGCCGCAGGCCAATTCCACCGCCAGCTCCAGGTCGGCATCCGCCAGCACCAGCAAGGACGACTTGCCGCCCAGTTCCAGGCTTACGCCCTTGATGGTTTCCGCCGCCCGCTGCATGACCTGGACACCCACCGCATTGCTGCCGGTGAAGGAGATCTTCGCCACTCGCGGGTCCGCCGCCAAAGGCGCACCCACTGCCAGGCCGGTGCCGCAGACCAGATTGAACACGCCTTGGGGCAGACCGCTCTGAGCGATGATCGCCGCCAGTTCCAGCTCTGGCAGCGGTGTGACTTCCGAGGGCTTGAGCACTACGCTGCAACCTGCCGCCAGGGCCGGCGCAAGCTTCCAGGCCGTGGTGACCATGGGGAAGTTCCACGGCACGATCAACCCGACGATACCGCAGGGCTCACGTCGCAGGCGGGCACTGAAATCCTCGCTGGGCAGTGCCACTTCGGCATCCTGGCGGGCGTCCAGGCCCTCGGCCAGTTCGGCGTAGTAATCGAAGGTGGCGATGACATCGTCCACGTCCATGGCCGCCTCGGCCTGGGGCTTGCCGTTGTTGCTCGATTGCAGGTGCATCAAGCGCTCGCGACGGGCCGCCACGCCGGCGGCGATCTTGCGCAGTACCCGGGCACGCTCCGCTCCGCTGCTGCGGGCCCAGTGCTGCAAGCCGACGCTGGCGGCACACAACGCCTGGTCCACCGCGTCGGGGCCACCGCCCGCCACTTGCGCCAACAGGGTTTCTGTCGCCGGGTTGATCACCTGCAAATGCTCAGTGCCCGCCGACCATTGGCCGCCGATGTAGAGGCCGTCCAGCATGGGTTGCGTAGTCATGCCTGTACTCCCTGGGTCCAGCGATTCTGGTCGATTTCAATCAGGCTCGGGCCCTGGCGATCGACCGCCAGGCGCAAGGCCGCCCGCAGTTGCGCAACACTGTCGACGTGCTCGGCAGCGCACCCCAGGCCCTTGGCCACCGCGACGAAGTCCGGTGTGTAGATATCCACGCCTACCGGCTCGATGGCGCGATTGACCATGTACTTCTTGATCTCTTCGTACCCCTGGTTATTCCATAGCAGGACGATGACCGGGGTCTGCGCCTCCACGGCGCAGGCCAGTTCCGCCAGGGTGAACTGCAAGCCACCGTCACCGATCAGGCAGGCCACCGGCCGCCGCTGGGCCGGGCTCGAGCCGCCGCCAAGCCAGGCGCCGATGGCTGCCGGCAAGGCATAACCTAAGGTGCCGTAGCCAGTGGAAGCGTTGAACCAGCGCCGTGGCTGGTCGGGGTTGAAGGTCAGGTTGCCGCTGTATACCGGCTGGGTGGAGTCGCCCACCAGGACGATCTCCGGCAACTCTTCGACCACGGTTTGCAAAAGCAGGGTCTGGGCCCGGGTCGGGACATCCCAAAGACCCTCCAGCTCCTGGCGCAAGGCGTCGGCACGCACAGCCCCCCAGTCATGGCTGCGCTCAGCCAAGGTCTGGCGCGACAGCTCCGCCAGCAAGGCCTGGGCGGCGATATCGGCATCGGCTACCAGCGCGACTTTCGGCGGGTAGTTGCGCACGGTCTGGTCGGCATCGATATCGATCCTCAACAGCATGCCGGGAATCTCGAAGCCACCGGCGAAGGTCACGTCGTAGTCGGTTTCCGCCAGTTCGGTGCCGATGGCCAGCACCACATCGGCCTGGGCCACCAGGGCCCGGGTGGCCACCAGCGACTGGGTCGAACCGATCAGCAGCGGGTGCGCCGAAGGCAGCATGCCCTTGGCGTTGATGGTCAAGGCCACCGGCGCCTGCAGCAGTTCCGCGAGCTGGGTCAGGGACGCGGCGGCATCGATGGCGCCGCCGCCAGCCAGGATCAGCGGACGCTTGGCCGTCGCCAGCAACTGGCCCATCTGCGCCACGGCCGCCGGGGCGGCGCCGGCCCGGGCGATCTGTACCGGCTCGCTGGCCAGCAGGTGGTCGGCATCCTGGACCAGTACATCCAGGGGAATCTCGATATGCACCGGGCGCGGACGACCGGCCTGGAACAGGGCGAAGGCCCGGGCCAGCACCACCGGCAACTCATCAGCACACATCAGCGTATGGGAGAACGCTGCCACGCCACCGACCAGGGCGCTCTGGTTCGGCAACTCATGGAGCTTGCCGCGCCCGCCGCCCAGTTGGCTGCGGGTCTGCACGCTGGAGATCACCAGCATCGGGATCGAATCGGCATAGGCCTGGCCCATGGCGGTGGTGATGTTGGTCATGCCAGGGCCAGTGATGATGAAGCAGACCCCAGGCTTGCCGCTGGTGCGGGCGTAGCCGTCGGCCATGAAGCCGGCGCCTTGCTCATGGCGCGGGGTGACGTGGCGGATGGAGGAACGGGCCAGGCCCCGATACAACTCGACGGTATGCACTCCAGGGATGCCGAACACCTGCTCGACCCCATACCCCTCGAGTAACTTGACCAGTACTTCGCCACATGTCGCCATCTCATCGCCCTTTCTTGTTGGTTGATACCGCTCGGCCGGGAAACACCCGTAGACGCCGGAAGGGGGCTATTGGAACGGCGCGCCGGTAGCCGGAACAATGGATAAAAAGTCATACTAGCCATGTCCTCACGTCATGCCTGGCCCTCCATGAAACGCCTGCCTCCCCTGCCCGCGCTGCACACCTTCCTGGTCACCGCCCAGTGCTGCAACTTCACCCGTGCCGCCGAGCAATTGCATATCACCCAGGGCGCGGTGAGCCGGCAGATCGCCGGGCTGGAAAGCCACCTGGGCTACCCATTGTTCCAGCGCCAGGCCCGTGGCTTGAGCCTGACGGCCGAAGGCCTGGAGTGGCTGCCACGGGTACAGCAGGTGTTCGAGTTGATCAATGGCGCGGTGGACGAGATCGGCAGCCGCAGCCGCAACCTGCGCCTCAAGGCCCCGACCTGCGCCATGCGCTGGCTGCTGCCACGCCTGTTGCAATGGCAGAAGGAACGGCCGGAAGTGCCGGTGCAGCTGACCACCACCATCCAGCACGGCGTGGACTTCACCCGCGAGCCGTTCGATGCCGCGGTGATGTACGGTGCCCCGCCCTCCCCGAACCTCGGCTCGCGGCACCTGTTCAATGAACAACTGACCCCGGTGTGCTCGCGCCCGCTGATGGAGGGCCCGACACCGCTCAGGACCCCTGCGGACCTGCAGCACCATCTGTTATTGCATCCATCCCATGACCAAAGGGATTGGCAACGCTGGCTGAAAGCGGCGGGCACACCGCTCAATACCCTGGGCAAGGGCCAGCATTTCGAGACCCTGGACCTGGCGATGTCGGTGGCGTCCCAGGGGACCGGGGTGGCGATGGGCGATTGGGCATTGATTGGCGATGACCTGAGCGCCGGACGGCTGGTCATGCCATTCGAATTGAAGATACCGACGGGCCAGGCCTATTACCTGGTCTACCCGGAACGTCCGGGGCCTTCGGCGCAATTGCTGGAGTTACTGGACTGGCTGGTGGAACAGGCGCACCAGCGCTAGTGCGCCGCCTCTGACCTGAGGCCCTGCGCAGCCGCAAGTTACTGATTCAGACCCTGCAGCCTCGCAAGCCCTGGCGGCTACACCGGGAGGTGCAGCCGCTAGAGCCCGTTAGCCGGATCAGTAGCCGACGGTGAAGCGCTGGCGCACGTGGACCGGTTTTTCCACTTCGTCGAGCATGGCGATGGCGTAGTCGGCGAAGCTGATCCAGCTACGACCTTCGGCGCTGACCAGCAGGTCGTCCTGGCCCAGGCGGAACTTCCCGGTGCGTTCGCCTTCGACGAACTCCGCCGACGGCGAGAGGAAGGTCCAGTCCAGATCCTGCTCCTTGCGCAAGGTCTCCAGGTACACTCCGCCGGCACTGGCTTCGGCCTTGTATTCCTCGGGGAAACCGGGGCTGTCGATGACCTTGCCGCCACCCGGCAGCAACAGCGAACCGGCACCGCCCACCACCAGCAGGCGCTTGACCCCGGCCTTCTTCACCGGATCGATGATGGCGCTGGCAGCGATGGGGGCGAAATGCGCGGCGCTGAGCACCACGTCATGACCTGCCACGGCCGCTTGCAGCGCGGCGCTATCGGCCACATCCACAGCACGGCTGACGACCCCGGCCCGCTGGCCGATCTTCGTGGTGTCGCGGGCGATGGCGGTGACGCTGTGGCCACGACGCAGGGCTTCTTCCAGGAGTTGGCTACCGGCCCGGCCGGTGGCACCGATGATTGCGATCTTGCTCATGACGATTCTCCAGTTGGCAAAGAGAGTACAGCGTCCCTGGCTCCCGGTCCGGGAGCGGGGATCAGGAAGGTTTCACCACTTCATTTCGCCCTTGGCGACCTTGGCGCTCAGCTCCAGCGAACTGTCCTCGCCCAGGTCCGGGTAACGCTTCTTCATGGCGGCGATCAGCGCCGCGGAATCCTTGGCCTTGGCGGTTTCCTCATCGAAGGCCTTGATGTAGTCCGCCGTGAAATGCACCGGCTTCAAGGAGCGCGCGCTGTCGCCCAGGTAGTGCCCGGGGATCACGGTCTTGGGCTTGAGGCCTTCGATGGTCTTGAGGGTCTTCAACCACTGCTGGTGGGACTGGGCAGTCTGGGTATCGGCCATCCACACATGGATGTTCTCCGAGACCACCACGCCACCGACCACCGCCTTGATCGAGGGAATCCAGACAAAGCTGCGATCCGGTTGCTTGCCATCCAGGCCGATGACGTCGAGCTTCTGCCCTTCCAAAGTCAGGCTGTGGCCCTCGAGCACGCTCGGCACGATGGTCTTGGCTGGAACGTCAGCGCCCATTTGCGGGCCCCAGAAGGCCAGCTTGCCTTCGACGGTGGCCTTGATGTGTTCGACCGTCGGCTGCGAGGCCACGACCTTGGCGTCCGGGAACGCACTGGTCAGGGTGTCGAGGCCGAAGTAGTAATCCGGATCGCCATGGCTGATGTAGATCGTGGTCAGGTGCTTGCCGCTGGCGCGGATCTTGTCCACCAGTTGCTGGGCCTGGGACTTGCCGAACTGGGCGTCCACCAGGATCGCGTCCTTCTTGCCGCTGACCAGCACCGAGCTGACCGGGAAGATGGCGTTGCTGCCGGGGTTGTAGACGTCCAGTTGCAGGGCGGGTTCGGCGGCTGCGGCATGGGCGGCAAAGCCCAGGACAGCGGTGGCCAGCAGCAGGCGTTTGAATGAAGTGAATCCGATCATGGGGCAGCTCCGGCGTCTGTTGACTTGATTGACAGTGAAGCAAGCTTAGTTGCCAGACTCGTCACAAAAAATGCGATGCTTGGACATAGTTTGTTTCTGAAAGCGGGCAAATCATGGATCGTCTCCAAGCAATGCGAGTCTTCGTCACGGTCGTCGACCTGGGCAGCCAATCGGCCGCCGCCGATCACCTGGACCTGTCGCGCCCCGTGGTTTCGCGTTACCTGGCAGAACTGGAGGACTGGGTCGGCGCCCGTCTCATGCATCGCACCACACGCAAGCTCAGCCTGACTGCCGCCGGCGGGGAGATCCTGCCCCGTTGCCGACAGATGCTGGAGCTGTCCAACGACATGCAGGCAGCGGTCGGTGAACCCGACGATGTCCCACGCGGGCTGTTGCGCATCAGCGTCAGTACGTCTTTCGGCCAAGCGCAACTGGCTGACGCCATGGCTGAATACGTCAGGCGTTATCCTGCGGTGAGCATCGACCTGCAGATGCTCGATCGCACGGTGAACCTGGTAGATGAGCGGATCGACCTGGCGATCCGCACGAGCAACGACCTGGACCCGAACCTGATTGCCCGGCGCCTGACCGTCTGCCGCTCGGTGATCTGCGCATCGCCCGCTTACCTGCAACAACATCCGGCCCCGCAAAAGGTCGAGGAACTGAGCCAGCACAACTGCCTGACCCATTCCTACTTCGGCAAGAGCCTGTGGCACTTCGAGCAGGACGGCGAGTCGGTGTCAGTACCGGTGCAAGGCAACATCAGCGCCAACGAAGCCAGCACCCTGCTGCGCACGACCATGGCCGGCGCCGGGATCGCCATGCTGCCCAGCTACCAGGCAGGCGAATACATCAAGCGCGGGGAGCTGGTGCGCCTGCTGGCCAATGCCGAGCCCCGCAGGATGAACATGTATGCGGTCTATGCCTCGCGCAAGCACATGCCGGCCACCTTGCGCAGCATGCTGGATTTCCTGGTCCTGAGGTTTCCCCAGGAACCACTCTGGGACGAAGGCCTGTAGGACGCACCAAGTGGCTGATTGCGCATCCCGATCCATTTGCTGAATACCCAGCCAAACATACGGAGCAGCCCCCCGGTCGCTGACCTATTCTGATAACAGTGCTTTGGAAAATACCCAAGCACCGGTTCAGAGGTCATCGCCATGAACGTCAAGACAAGAAGGTACCTGGCCATCTTCATGACCTGCACCGTGACCCTGGCGCTATACGGCACCGCTGCCTATCGCGTCGAACAGGCCCGCATGCAGCCCCGTGCCTATGCCAGTTGCAACCTGGAACGCTGCATCCCCCACAACGCGACCCTGAACGCCCTCAGGTAAGCGACAGGGAGCCGCGGTCGCCGGCCTGCTCGGCCTTGAGCTGATCGCGGAAGACCTTGGGCGAGATGCCTACCCGGCGCCGGAACAGCCGGGTGAAATTGGTTGGGTCGGAAAACCCCAACTCGGCGGAAATCTCGTAGATGGTCATCCTGGTGTAGGTCAGCAGGCGCTTGGCTTCGAGCAATTGGCGCTCGTGCATGATCTGCAATGCCGGCTGCCCTGCCAGCTCGCGACAGGTGCCATTGAGGTGCGACACGGAGATACCCAGCCTGTGTGCCAGGTCCTCTACCTTCACATGCTCGCGATAGTGGGCTTCCACCAGTTGCATGAAGCCGTTGAAGTACTCCCGTGACCGCTGTGGGCGCTGACCGGCATTGCTACGCAGCAGCGCCTGGCGCCCGATCCATACCACGATCATGTCCACGAGGGCGTGCATGAGCATTTCCCGGGCGGGCTGCTGCCCCTGGTACTCGTCCTGCAGGCTATGGAACAAGCTTTCCAGGTATTGGGCATCGACTCCCACCGGATAGCTGGCGTCCGTTGCCAGGACATCCTGTACCTGCCCCAGGCGCGCCTGCAGATGACTCACCAGCGGCGCCGCCAGGGTCACCACATGGCCTTCGACATCTTCGGAAAAACGAAAGCCGTGGACCGACAACGGTGGCAGGACCTGGATCGTCGGCGTCTCCAACAGGATCCGCCGCTCCTCGACCTGCAACTCTGCCTGCCCCCGGCACAGGAACAACAACTGGCACAGGTCGGCATGCCGATGAGGCTTGATCTCCCATTGGAACTCTCGACCTCGCTGGCTGATGCTCTCGCAGTGCAACAGATCGGGAGTGGGCCACTCCAGGTCTTCGCCATAGAGTTTGAACACGGGAATGGACGCAAGGGCTGGCTTGTTCACTACAGTCCGGGCCTCGGTGAGAAGGACAATCAGCACTCCCAGGAACAGGGAGCGTGGATACCCATCGATAGGTATTGATCAATTGACGGATTCGCCAGGGGAAAAAGCAAGCTCAGGTAACATAAATTAATACACCTGCCGCTCCCCTCGGGCACAACCGCAAAGCCCGAACACTATACAGAATGCGTCGCATTCACCATTCAAAAGAACAACCATCCCCCTCTTGAGGCAGCCGCAATCCGCTCGCGGCGGTGCCTGGGTACGTTCATGAAATAACTGTCAGGAACTTCCTTGCACGGCTATCTAGTAGGCACCTATTTAGTACACTGGGCCCCATGTCTCCCGGCCATGCCGGATCGATCACTGCCCCACAGGTTCTTTCGTGTCCCATCTCCAACAACCTGCCTCCTCCACTCCGGCGATACGCAGCGTGCTGGTCGCGTTGATGCTGGCGATCTTTCTCGGCGCCCTGGACCAAACCATCGTCGCTGTCTCCATGCCGGCCATTTCGGCTCAATTCAAGGATGTCGGCCTGCTGGCCTGGGTCATTTCCGGCTACATGGTGGCGATGACCGTCGCCGTGCCCATCTACGGCAAGCTCGGTGACCTCTACGGTCGACGCCGACTGATGCTGTTCGGCATGGGACTGTTCACCCTGGCCTCGCTGTTTTGTGGCCTGGCCCAGAACATGGAGCAACTGGTGCTGGCACGGATTTTCCAAGGCATCGGTGCTGGCGGCATGATTTCGGTGAGCCAGGCCATCATTGGCGACATCGTCCCGCCCCGGGAACGCGGTCGCTACCAGGGCTACTTCAGCAGCATGTACGCGGTAGCCAGCGTCGCCGGCCCCGTGCTGGGCGGCTACATGACCGAGTTCCTGTCCTGGCGCTGGGTGTTCCTGATCAATCTGCCCCTGGGCCTGGGAGCCTGGTGGGTCGCCTACCGTACCCTGGTAGGACTGCCGGTTCCCCAGCGCAAGCCGATCATCGACTACCTCGGCACGCTGCTGTTGATCATCGGGCTCAGTGCCTTGCTGCTGGGTATCACGCAGATCGGCCAGGGATACTCCTGGCGCAGCGCCCAAGTGCTCGATCTACTGGGTATCGCCACCCTTGTCCTGGCGGTTTTCGTCTGGCATGAGCGTCGGGCCCGTGAGCCGCTGTTGCCGATGCACCTGTTCGCCAACCGCAATGCCCTGTTGTGCTGGTGCACGATCTTCTTCACCAGCTTCCAGGCTATTTCACTGATCGTCCTGATGCCCCTGCGCTTCCAGAGCATCACCGGGGCCGGGGCCGACAGCGCCGCCCTGCACCTGCTACCCCTGGCCATGGGATTGCCCATGGGCGCCTACTGCGCCGGACGCCTGACTTCGGTGACTGGCCGCTACAAACCGATGATTCTCACCGGGGCCCTGCTGATGCCGGTGTCGATTCTCGGCATGGCGTTGATTGCCCCCCAGGCAGAATTGCTCAGTGCCCTGTTCATGCTGCTCTGCGGAATCGCCAGCGGCATGCAGTTCCCCACGTCACTGGTAGGCACCCAGAACGCGGTGGAACAACGTGACATTGGGGTCGCCACCAGTACCACCAACCTGTTCCGGGCCTTGGGTGGCGCGGTGGGTGTGGCGCTGATGTCGGCATTGCTACTGGCCTTGCTGCAGGACTCGAGCCTGGCGCAGTTGGGCAGTGGGCTGATGAGCGAAGGGCACTCCGGCAATGCCTTGCTCGAAGGCCTGAACGCCGCCCCCGGCCCAGCACGAGACGCACTGCGAGCGGAGTTGCTGCTGACTTTCCGGCACCTGCTGCTGGTCAGTGCCGGAGTATCCCTGCTGGGGCTGGCCGCAGCGCTCGCCATGCCCAACCGCCTGCTGCGCGGACGCGAAGACAAGGCCCGTTGAACAGGCGCCCCACCACTCAAGGACTGTAGTACCCCACCGCCACCAGCAGGTTGCCCACCTTGCGCAGATAAGCGTGCTTGTCCTCGACCTTGCCGGTCACCGGGTTCTTCCAGCGATAGAGGTACTCGCCCTGGTCCTGGCGCGCCATCAGCGCCAGCATCGGCTCGCCCACCGGTTTGCCCTGGGGGTCCTTGACCTTGGCGAAGTCGGTATCGAGCAAGCGCAGGTTGGTGCCATGGGCCAGGTAGCGCCGACTGTCGAGGCTGACCACGAACACATACAAGTCATCTTCGATGAAACCGCCCTGCAGGTCATTGATGGCCTTGAGCGTGCCCGGCTGGTCAGTGCCCAAGGCCGTCGCCGCCCGCTCCAGCAGTGCCCTGGCCTGCTCGGCCGACGCCCGGGGCAGGTAGTAACCCACTGCGAGAATACGATCGCCAACGCGCTGGAAGTACACGTGCTTGCGTTCGACCTTGCCATCCGCCCAGTTCTGCCAGCGGTACTCGGCTTGCTGAATGCCGTTTTGCTCCGGGGTCTGCAGTGCATCCTTGAAAGCCTTGCGCAGATCTTGCCCCAGCACCTGGGACACATCGCGGCCGATCAACGCCGACGACGGTCCACCGCTGGCCAGCATCACGCCGCGGGTGTCCACCACGAAGACATAGCGATCCCGATCGACGAACTCGCCCTGGCGACTGAACGCAGCGAATGCCTTGTCGCCCTGCTCCCGGTAGTAACGCAGGGCCTTCTCCA
This sequence comes from Pseudomonas sessilinigenes, assembly GCF_003850565.1. Lineage (NCBI taxonomy): Bacteria > Pseudomonadati > Pseudomonadota > Gammaproteobacteria > Pseudomonadales > Pseudomonadaceae > Pseudomonas > Pseudomonas sessilinigenes. The sequence continues at coordinate 5,096,877 of NZ_CP027706.1, read as the reverse complement.
GCAACGCCCGGGCTGCCACCCCGTCATCGTTCTCCGGCGCGGCCTGGAGCGCACTCATGCACAACAACAGTGGCCAGAGCAGCCAAATACCCTTGCGCAACCCCTTCATCGCCCACTCCTCGTTCCGATTGGCGTTCGACAAGCGTAGACGGCTACAGGCTATGGATGAACATTCAGCAAACCGGCCTCAGGCCCCGCCACTTGGTGTAGCAGGGCCTGATCGGTCAGGGACGGGTGTTGATCTGCTGCTGCAGGTTCTGGATCTGGCTTTGCAGGGTATTGATGTTGCGAGTGACCTGGCCACGGAATGCGTCGAACTCGGCGGTGCTGGCACCGTTCTGTGCGGCCGCGGGACGATTGTCCTGCTGGCTCTTGAGCACGATCATGTCCTGCTCCAGGCGCTCGATGGCCGCCCCAGGGTTGCCTTGCTTCTTCAGCGCGGCCAGCTCGGTGCCCAGGCTCTTGAGCTGGGCGTCGACCTTGTCGCCATCGGCCTGGACCCCTTTCAGGCTCGCCAACTCGGCTCCCAGGGCTTTTACCTGGGCCTGCAATTGCACGTTGGCTGCCTGCTGCTCGGTACCCTGGGTGCTCATCTGTTCCAGGCGCTTGTCCAGGTCAGTGGCCTGGCCGGCTACGCCCTGTTGCTGCAGCCCCTGGTCCTGCAAGCGGCTTTCCAGCTGCTTGATCTGCAGCTTCAAGGCCTCGTTGTCGGTGATGACATTGGTCTGGCTGGCCACTACCTTGCCGGAGATGTCCTGCAGGCGTCCGGCTGCCTCCTCGCTGATCCTGGCGAAGCTCTCCTGGGTCGCCACCAACTGCTGCTCCATCAGCGAGATCTGCTGGAAGCTCCACCAGGCAAGGCCGATGAACGCGAAGAACAACGCCCCCACCAACGCCCACAATGGGCCAGTGCCGGTCCCCTTGGGCTTCTTGGCCGCTGGCGCGTTGCGCAAAGGTGCAGCGGTGCGCTCGCGAACAGCACTGGGCGTGGGGAGGACATCGTCATCAAGAGGCTCGGCGCGCAGGCTTGGAATATCGTCGAAGTCATCGTGTGCATCGTTACGCATGGGGCAACCTTTCTGAACCGCGGTATGGGCAGGATGCGGCGAGTATAAACCGCCAGATCATCCGGCCAATGGACAGGAGCGGGCGAACCCGGTTCCGTGTTCGATTTCAGCTTATGTCCTGGGCCTTCCACCAACTGCAGAACTCGTCCAGGGCAGCCCAGAGACTGACCTTGGGTTCATAGTCCAGGTAATGCCGGGCCCGGCTGATGTCCAGGGTGAAGTCCTTGTTCATGACCTGCATGCCCAGGCGCGACAGGGTCGGTTCCGGACGCCCCGGCCAGATCCGGCAAAAACCCTCATTGAGCGCCGCCATGCTATACGCCAGGCCATAGGAACGATAACGGGTGACCTGCGGCACCTGCATCTGGCGCATCACATAGTTGACGACATCCCACAATGGCACCGGGGCCCCGTTGCTGATGTTGTAGACCTTGCCCAGGGCCGAGCCGCTGGCATGCAGGCAACTGAACAGGGCGTCATTGAGGTTGTGCACGCTGGTGAAGTCGACCTTGTTCAAGCCATTGCCAACGATGGCCAGGCGCCCCTTGCGCTGCATCTTCAGGAGCCTGGGGAAAATGCTCATGTCGCCGGCGCCAGTGACGAAGCGCGGGCGCAAGGCCAGGACTTCAAGGCCGAACTCCTGGGCCCCGAAAACCTTCTGCTCGGCCAGGTACTTGGTGGCGGCATAAGGGTGCTTGAAGCGCTTGGGCACCTGTTCTTCGGTCAAGCCCAGGTGATCGCGGCCATCGAAGTAGATCGAGGGCGAGGACAAGTGCACCAGGCGCCGGACTCGCTGCTTGAGGCAGGCTTCGACCACGTTCTCGGTGACCAGCACATTGCCCTGGTGAAAGTCCTGGTAGCGTCCCCACAGGCCTACGGCACCCGCGCAATGCACCACGGTGTCGATGTCACGGCACAGCTCGCGCACCAGATCGGCGTCCCCAAGGTCTCCCTGGACGAATTCGGCACCACGGCGTACCAGGTGCTCCATGGCTTCGGCGCGCCGGCCATTGACCCGCACCTCCAGGCCCTGCTCAAGGGCGAAACGAGCAAAGCGCCCGCCGATGAAGCCGCTTGCGCCGGTGACCAGAATCTTCATGAAATATTCCTAAGAAAGCAGTGACGAGTTACGAGCTGCAAGTTAAAAATCAGTGCGCAAACTGTCTGCTTGCAGCTTGTCGCTTGACGCTTACGGCTGCTCCCAGGGCACCAGCCATTGTGCAGATAAACGTGCCAGGTGTTCGGTGAGCTGTGCCAGCAGTTGCCCGCCATTACGCCAATGATGCCAGTACAACGGCACATCGATGGGCTTGTCCGGTAGCAATTCCAGCAGGATGCCACGCTGCATCTGCTCGCGAACCTGCAACTCGGGCACCAGCCCCCAGCCGAGCCCAGCTTCCGTGAGGCGAATGAACCCTTCGGAAGAAGGGCACAGATGATGCTCGAAAACACCATCGACCCCCAAGGACGCCAGGTAGCGATGCTGCAGGAAATCATCAGGACCGAACACCAGCGCCGGGGTCCGGGCCAACTGCTCGGCACGTACACCCTGGGGAAAATGCCGGGCAATGAACGCCGGACTGGCCAAGGCCCGATAGCGCATCCCCCCCAACAACAGGCTACGGGCCCCGGCTACCGGCCGCTCGCTGGCACAGACACAGGCCGCCACCTCCCCGGCCCGCATGCGCTTGAGGCCCACCGTCTGGTCTTCCACCACCAGGTCCAGGAGCAGGTGATGCTCGGCGCAGAAATCCCCCACCGCCTCTGCCCACCAGGTGGCCAGGCTGTCGGCGTTCAGTGCGATGCGCAGGCGCTCGGGTAGCCCCTCTTCGTCCAGGGACGGCACCAGGCTCTGCAGATCGCGTTCCAACAGGCGCACCTGCTGGACATGGTTGAGCAGGCGCCGGCCGATCTCGGTCGGGGTCGGAGGCGCTGCTCGCACCAGGACCGGTTGGCCGACCCGGGCTTCCAGCAGTTTGATGCGCTGGGAAATAGCCGACTGCGACAAGCCCAGTATCTGGGCTGCCCGTTCGAATCCTGCCTGTTCGATCACCGCGGCAAGTGCGGCAAGCAGTTTGTAGTCGAACATCAGTTTTCCTAATGAGAGATCAGCACTATTGGTTTTTCTTATACAGCCAGGCACCGGAAAATAGCCAGCACAAAGCGTGTGTATCGCCTCTTCGCTCAAGGACTTTCTTCATGACCGGTGAAACTTCCCTCACAACCCTGCTGCGCAGCATGAGCCCGCAGCTCAACGACGGTGAGTACGTGTTCTGCTCCATCACCGATCGCAGCCTGTTGCAGGATTGCGAGGTGCTGGGCAGCTTTCACGAACGCGAGGGCCTGACGGTGATCCTCCAGCGCCAGCAGGCTGAACGCCTCGGCCTGGGCTTCGACTACGTGGCGGCCTGGATCACCCTCCAGGTGCACTCGGCGTTGCAAGCCGTGGGCCTGACCGCCGCCTTTGCCGGTGCCTTGGGCCAGGCCGGGATCAGTTGCAACGTGATTGCCGGCTACTACCACGATCACCTGTTCGTTGGCCTGGCCGATGCCCAGAAAGCCATGCAGGTATTGCAACGACTGGCAGCCGGCGAGGAGCACTGATCATGTGGCAAAGCTATGTAAACGGCCTGCTGGTGGCCGCAGGCCTGATCATGGCCATCGGCACCCAGAACGCTTTCGTCCTGGCCCAGAGCCTGCGCCGCGAACACCACCTGCCGGTGGCCGCGCTGTGTGTCACCTGCGATGCGTTGCTGGTGGCTGCCGGGGTCTTCGGCCTGGCCACCGTGCTCACCCAGAGCCCGACGCTGCTGGCAGTGGCGCGCTGGGGCGGCGCGGCCTTCCTGATCTGGTACGGCGCCCAGGCCTTGCGCCGGGCCTGTTCGAAGCAAAGCCTCGAGCAAGGCGATGGACAGACCGTGCGCTCGCTGCGAGCGGTGATGCTCAGTGCCCTGGCGGTGACCCTGCTCAACCCCCACGTATACCTGGACACGGTACTGCTGATCGGCTCGCTGGGGGCGCAACAGACAGAGCCTGGGGCCTATGTGGTGGGGGCGGCCAGCGCTTCGCTGCTGTGGTTCTTCACCCTGGCCCTGGGGGCTGCATGGCTCGCTCCATGGCTGGCCCGCCCTGGAACCTGGAGGGTTCTGGACCTGCTGGTAGCCGTGATGATGTTCAGCGTCGCGTTCCAGTTGATCAGTGCTGCATGACTTATTCCAAAAGGCTCTGGAACCTCTATTCCACACAGTTGTTGCGTGGTTAAGCAGCACCCCCGGTGCTATGATCCGAAGCTTGCGCCGCAAGGAGTACAAACTCCCCGGCGCTTGTCCGGCCGCCCGTGATCGGCCTTGCGCTCACCGCAACAGACCTGATTAGGAGAATCACCATGGCTTTCGAATTGCCGCCGCTGCCCTACGCACACGATGCCCTGCAGCCGCACATTTCCAAGGAAACCCTGGAATATCACCACGACAAACACCACAACACCTATGTCGTGAACCTGAACAACCTGGTGCCAGGCACCGAGTTCGAAGGCAAGACCCTGGAAGAGATCGTCAAGACTTCTTCGGGCGGCATCTTCAACAACGCAGCCCAGGTCTGGAACCACACTTTCTACTGGAACTGCCTGGCGCCAAACGCTGGCGGCCAGCCTACCGGCGCTCTGGCTGATGCCATCAACGCAGCGTTCGGCTCGTTCGACAAGTTCAAAGAAGAATTCACCAAGACTTCGGTTGGCACCTTCGGTTCCGGCTGGGGCTGGCTGGTGAAGAAGGCCGACGGCTCCCTGGCCCTGGCCAGCACCATCGGTGCCGGCAACCCCCTGACCAGCGGCGACACTCCACTGCTGACCTGCGACGTCTGGGAACACGCCTACTACATCGACTACCGCAACGTGCGTCCTAAGTACGTCGAAGCGTTCTGGAACCTGGTGAACTGGAAATTCGTGGCCGAGCAGTTCGAAGGCAAGAATTTCGTCGCCTAAGGCTACGCGCGGTACAAAAAACCCGGCCTGGCCGGGTTTTTTTTGCCTGCGATAAACCTGGGATCTTGTCGCGTCGGATACAGACGCTAAGATTCACCGCAGGTAAAAAACTACGCCATCCCCTCAAGTTGCAAGGCGTCGCTACCGACACACTATCCACAGCTAGAGCAATCCTGAATCTGATCACCCGGGCCTCGCCCGCAGACGTCCTGTCCTCGGCATTAGATGTCACTTTGACGGCCACCACGGGATTGCCAATACTCATGGCAACTTGACGCTACGCGCACGGAACAAGGAATAGCCCTTTGAAGCTGGAACTCAAAAACAGCTTGTCGGTGAAGTTGCTCCGCGTTGTGCTGCTGTCGGCACTCATAGTAGGCGTGGTCCTGAGCTGCGCCCAGATCGTCTTCGATGCCTATAAGACTCGGCAGGCGGTAGCCAACGACGCCCAGCGCATACTCGACATGTTTCGCGACCCATCGACCCAGGCGGTCTACAGCCTGGATCGGGAGATGGGGATGCAAGTGATCGAAGGCCTGTTCCAGGACGATGCCGTGCGCATGGCCTCTATCGGCCACCCCAACGAAACCATGCTCGCGGAAAAATCCCGCGACCTGCAGAAGTCCTCCAGCCGCTGGCTGACCGACCTGATCCTCGGCCAGGAGCGGACCTTCACCACGCAACTGGTGGGACGCGGCCCCTATAGCGAGTATTACGGCGACCTGAGCATCACCCTGGACACCGCCACCTATGGCCAGGACTTCATCGTCAGCTCGGTGATCATTTTCGTCTCCGGGGTCCTGCGCGCCCTGGCCATGGGCCTGGTGCTGTACCTGGTCTATCACTGGCTGCTGACCAAGCCGCTGTCGCGGATCATCGAGCACCTGACCACCATCAACCCCGATCGCCCCAGCGAACACCAACTGCCCCTGCTCAAGGGCCACGAACGCAATGAGCTGGGGATCTGGATCAACACCGCCAACCAGTTGCTGGCCTCCATCGAGCGCAATACCCACCTGCGCCATGAAGCGGAGAACAGCCTGCTGCGCATGGCCCAGTACGACTTCCTTACCGGCCTGCCCAACCGCCAGCAACTGCAGCAGCAACTGGACAAGATCCTGGTGGATGCCGGGCGCCTGCAACGTCGGGTCGCGGTACTGTGCGTCGGCCTGGATGACTTCAAGGGCGTGAACGAGCAATTCAGCTACCAGACCGGCGACCAGTTGTTGCTGGCCCTGGCCGATCGCCTGCGTGGCCATAGCGGCCGCCTCGGAGCCCTGGCCCGCCTGGGTGGCGATCAGTTCGCCCTGGTCCAGGCCGACATCGAACAGCCCTACGAAGCCGCCGAGCTGGCGCAGAGCATCCTCGACGACCTGGAGGCGGCGTTCGCCCTGGACCAACAGGAGATTCGCCTGCGTGCCACCATCGGCATCACCCTGTTCCCGGAAGATGGCGACAGCACCGAGAAGCTCCTGCAAAAAGCCGAGCAGACCATGACCCTGGCCAAGAGCCGCTCGCGCAATCGCTATCAGTTCTACATCGCCAGCGTCGACAGCGAGATGCGGCGCCGCCGGGAGCTGGAGAAAGACCTGCGCGAAGCCCTGGCCCGGGAACAGTTCTTCCTGGTGTACCAGCCGCAGATCAGCTATCGCGACCATCGAGTGGTGGGGGTCGAGGCACTGCTGCGCTGGCAGCATCCGGACCACGGCCTGGTGCCACCGGACCTGTTCATCCCGCTGGCCGAGCAGAACGGCACCATCATCGCTATCGGCGAATGGGTACTGGACCAGGCCTGCCGCCAACTGCGGGAATGGCACGACATGGGCTTCAGTGACCTGCGCATGGCGGTCAACCTGTCCACCGTGCAGTTGCACCACGCCGAACTGCCACGGGTGGTCAACAACCTGCTACAGATCTATCGCCTGCCGCCACGTAGCCTGGAGCTGGAGGTGACCGAAACCGGCCTGATGGAAGACATCAGCACCGCCGCCCAGCATCTGCTGAGCCTGCGTCGCTCCGGAGCGCTGATCGCCATCGACGACTTCGGCACCGGCTATTCGTCCCTCAGCTACCTCAAGAGCCTGCCCCTGGACAAGATCAAGATCGACAAGAGCTTCGTCCAGGACCTGCTGGAGGACGATGACGATGCGACCATCGTGCGCGCGATCATCCAGCTGGGTAAGAGCCTGGGCATGCAGGTGATCGCCGAAGGCGTGGAGACAGCCGAGCAGGAGGCCTACATCATCAGCGAGGGCTGCCACGAAGGTCAGGGCTATCACTACAGCAAACCACTCTCGGCACGGGAGCTCGGGGCCTACCTCAAGCAGGCCCAGCGCAGCAACGCAGCGATCCTCTGAAAGCACTGTGGCGCGGGGCTTTGCGCCTTGCGCAAGGCCTTGCCGGGAAAGAAATAATTACAGGCACCACCCTTTACACATAATGCAAATCTTTCGCATTATGTCGCAGTTTTTGCGCACCCCGCGCCGTCCACTCCCTCTCGAAGCAGGATGTTCGCCATGATTCGTATGCCTCTGGCTACCGCCAGTCTGTTGGCCATCGCTATTTCCCTCGCCGGTTGCGGCGAAGGCAAAGACGACAAGGCTACCGCTCAAGCGCCGACCCCGGCGACCAGCACCGCTACCCCGGCCAGCGACGCCGCCGGCAAGCTCGACGAAGCGGCCGCCAAGGCCGTGGTCGCGCATTACGCCGACATGGTCTTCGCCGTCTACAGCGACTCCGAATCCACTGCGAAAACCCTGCAGGGCGCTATCGATGCCTTCCTGGCCAAGCCTGACGACCAGACCCTGGCAGCGGCCAAGGCGGCCTGGGTCGCGGCGCGCGTACCCTATCTGCAAAGCGAAGTGTTCCGCTTCGGCAACACCATCATCGACGACTGGGAAGGCCAGGTTAACGCCTGGCCCCTGGACGAAGGCCTGATCGACTACGTCGACAAGAGCTACGAACACGCACTGGGCAACCCCGGGGCCACCGCCAACATCATTGCCAACACCGAGATCCGCATCGGCGAAGACAAGATCGACGTGAAGGACATCACCCCGGAAAAACTCGCCAGCCTCAATGAGCTGGGCGGGGCCGAAGCCAACGTCGCCACCGGCTACCACGCCATCGAGTTCCTGCTCTGGGGCCAGGACCTCAACGGTACCGGCCCAGGCGCCGGTGCCCGTCCGGCCTCCGACTACCTGGAAGGTGCCGGCGCCACTGGCGGTCATAACGATCGCCGCCGTGCCTACCTCAAGGCCGTGACCCAATTGCTGGTCAACGACCTGGAGGAAATGGTCGGCAACTGGAAACCGGACGTGGCCGACAACTACCGTGCAACCCTGGAAGCGGAACCTGCCGAGACCGGCCTGCGCAAGATGCTCTTCGGCATGGGTAGCCTGTCCCTGGGCGAACTGGCCGGCGAGCGGATGAAGGTATCCCTGGAAGCCAACTCCCCGGAAGATGAGCAGGACTGCTTCAGCGACAACACCCACAACTCGCACTTCTACGACGCCAAGGGCATCCGTAACGTCTACCTGGGCGAGTACACCCGTGTCGACGGCAGCAAGATGACCGGCGCCAGCCTGTCGTCCCTGGTGGCCAAGGCTGACCCAGCCGCCGATGAAGCGCTCAAGGCCGACCTGGCCACTACCGAAGCCAAGATCCAGGTCATGGTGGACCACGCCAACAAGGGCGAGCACTACGACCAGCTGATCGCCGCCGGCAACGAGTCGGGCAACCAGATCGTGCGCGATGCCATCGCCGCGCTGGTCAAGCAGACCGGTTCGATCGAGCAGGCAGCTGGCAAGCTGGGCATCACCGACCTGAACCCGGACAACGCCGATCACGAATTCTGATCAGCATTGCACCCGGTAAAAAGGCGACCCGCGGGTCGCCTTTTTCGTTCCCGTCGCAGCCACTGGTGCAACCTGCGCGGTGTTCCAGCAAGCTTGTCCTGGGTCAAACCAAACGATAATTCCTCTTATTCAATCCAAGCTGCCCTGTTAGACTTTGCGCCCTTGTTTTGCTCGTCTTGCAGGATATCCGATGCCCTCGTTGCTGCTTCGCTGGTCCGCTCTACTCATGGCCTTGTGCCTGAGTGCCTGCGATGACGCACCGCGCTTCACCGGGGCCGAACCTGGAGAAGCCCGCGCCGGTGGCGCGACGACGGTCAACCAGGGCGATCGCAATGCCTTCTCCATGCCGTCGGCCAACCTGCCGCCGACCCGGCGCCTGGACTTCAGCGTCGGCAACAGTTTCTTCCGCAACCCCTGGGTCATCGCCCCTTCCACCACCACGGCTCGTGACGGTCTTGGCCCGCTGTTCAATACCAATGCCTGCCAGAACTGCCACATCAAGGACGGTCGAGGCCACCCGCCAACACCGGATGCACTCAATGCGGTGTCGATGCTGGTACGCCTGTCGATCCCCGATGAGCCCGCCTATGCCAGGCTCATCGAACAGGCCGGCATCGTTCCGGAGCCGGTCTATGGCGGCCAGTTGCAGGACATGGCCATCCCCGGAGTCGCCCCGGAAGGCCGGGTGCGCGTGGGCTACGAGCCCGTGCCGGTACGCTTCCAGGACGGCACCCTGGTGGAGCTGCGCAAACCCAACCTGCAGATCACCGACCTGGGCTACGGACCGATGCACCCGGACACCCGCTTCTCGGCCCGGGTCGCGCCCCCCATGATTGGCCTGGGGCTGCTCGAAGCCATTCCCGAAGAGGCAATCCTGGCCAATGCCAGGCCGGTGAGCAAAAACGCCATTGCCGGTCGCCCCAACTGGGTCTGGGACGATGCCCTGCAAAAGACCGTACTCGGGCGATTTGGCTGGAAAGCCGGGCAACCGAGCCTCAATCAACAAAACGTTCACGCGTTTTCTGGTGATATGGGCCTGACGACCAGCCTGAGACCCTTCGATGACTGCACCGACGCACAAACCGACTGCAAGCGGGCGCCCAACGGCAATGGCCCGGACGGCGAGCCGGAAGTCAGCGACAACATCCTGCGCCTGGTGCTGTTCTATACCCGTAACCTGGCGGTACCCGTACGCCGCGATATCGACTCACCCCAGGTCCTGGCCGGCAAGAACCTGTTCTTCCAGGCCGGTTGCCAGTCCTGCCATACCCCAAGCTTCACGACCAAGGCCGACGCTGCGGAACCTGAGCTGGCCAACCAGGTGATCCGCCCCTACAGCGACCTGCTGCTGCATGACATGGGCGAGGGCCTGGCGGACCAGCGCACCGAGTTCAAGGCCAGTGGCCGCGACTGGCGCACCGCGCCGCTGTGGGGAATCGGCCTGACCGAGACCGTCAGCGGTCATACCCAGTTCCTGCATGACGGCCGCGCCCGCAACCTGATGGAGGCCGTGCTCTGGCATGGCGGCGAAGCCGAAGGCGCGAAACAGCAGGTCCTTGCTTTCAATGCCGAGCAGCGCGCTGCGTTGCTGGCATTCCTGAATTCCTTATAACGCTCGACTCATATGCTTTCTCCACAATAAAGGGAGCCCGAACATGTTCCGCCCCAAACTGCTCTTCACCAGCCTTGCCGCACTTGCCCTGGGCGCCTGCTCGCCCCAGGACCCACAAGCCGTGACCTCCGCAGCGATCGCCAAGCAGGTGATCCTGCCGACCTATAGCCGCTGGGTCGAGGCCGATCGCCAACTGGCCATCAGCGCCCTGGCCTTCTGTGAAGGCAAGGAAACCCTGGAGACCGCCCGTGCCGACTTCCTTCATGCACAAAAGGCCTGGGCCGAGCTGCAACCGCTGTTGATCGGCCCTCTGGCCGAGGGCAACCGCTCATGGCAGGTACAGTTCTGGCCGGACAAGAAGAACCTGGTGGGTCGCCAGGTAGAGCAACTGGTCAGCACCACACCCCAGATCGATGCTGCGGCCCTGAGCAAGTCCAGTGTCGTGGTCCAGGGACTGTCGGCCTACGAATACATTCTCTTCGACAGCAAGATCGACATGGCGGACAGCGCGCAGAAAGCCCGCTACTGCCCATTGCTGACCGCCATTGGCGAGCGCCAGAAACTCCTGGCCGAGGAAATCCTCTCGAGCTGGAATACCAACGACGGCATGCTGGCGCAGATGAGCAAGTTCCCCAACCAGCGCTATGCCGACTCCCATGAGGCCATCGCCGACCTGCTGCGCGTACAAGTCACGGCCCTGGATACCCTGAAGAAAAAGCTCGGCACCCCGATGGGTCGCCAGACCAAGGGCATCCCACAGCCGTTCCAGGCCGACGCCTGGCGCAGCCAATCGTCGCTGCAAGGCCTGGAAGCCAGCCTCAGCGCCGCCCAGACCGTCTGGTCCGGGGTCGACAACAAGGGCCTGCGTGGTCTCCTGCCGGCCGAACAGAAACCCCTGGCCGACAAGATCGACGCTGCCTATGCCGCGTCCTTGAAACTCTTCGCCAGCACCCAGCGCTCGTTGACCGAGATGCTCGGCGACGACGCTGGACGCCAACAGCTCAACGACCTGTATGACAGCCTCAACGTGGTTCATCGCCTGCACGAAGGCGAGTTGGCCAAGGCGCTGGGCATCCAACTGGGCTTCAACGCCAACGACGGTGACTGATGATGCTGCGACGTCAGGCTTTGGCACTGGGCAGCCTGCTGCTCAGTGCGGTGACCTTGGGCGGCTGGACGCTGTTCAAGCAAAAGGGCAAGCAACCCTTGCTGCTTTCGGCCAGGGATGACGGCGACGGCAAGCATTACGCCGTCGGTTATCAACTGGACGGTAAACAGGTGTTTGCCACCCAGGTCGGCCAACGTTGCCATGACATCATCAACCACCCACGACTGCCTATCGCGCTGTTCGTGGCCAGGCGCCCGGGTACCGAGAGCTACCTGATCGATCTGCGCGACGGCAAGTTGCTGCAAGTCGTGGCCTCGCAGCCCGACCGGCATTTCTACGGGCATGCGGTGATCCACAAGGATGGCGAATGGCTGTATGCCACCGAGAACGACACTCGTGATCCGGGCCGGGGCCTGCTGGGCGTCTACCGCTTCGAAGGCGAACGCCTGGTACACAGCGGCGAACTCTCCACCCATGGCATTGGCCCGCACCAGGTGTCGTGGATGCCCGACGGGGAAACCCTGGTGGTCGCCAACGGCGGCATCCGCACCGAAGCCGAAAGCCGGGTAGAGATGAATCTCGACGCCATGGAACCGAGCCTGGTGCTGATGCAACGTGACGGCACCCTGCTGAGCAAGGAAACCCTGGCCCAGCAGATGAACAGCGTGCGTCACATGGGCATCGCCAGCGACGGCACCATCGTCACCGGACAACAGTTCATGGGCGCCGCCCACGAACCCTCCGAACTGCTGGCAATCAAGCGTCCTGGCCAGCCCTTCGCCGCGTTCCCGGTGGCCGAACAGCAGTTGCAGGCCATGGGGCACTACACCGCCAGCGTCGCCGTACACAGCGAACTGCGGCTGGTGGCCTTGACTGCCCCCCGAGGCAACCGCTTCTTCATCTGGGACCTGGACACCGGAACCCTGCGGGTCGATGCCCCGTTGCCTGACTGCGCAGGGGTCGGTGCCGTTGCCGATGGCTTCGTCGTGACCTCAGGCCAGGGCCGCTGCCGCTTCTACGACTGCCGCCAGGCACAGATAACGGCCAAGCCCCTGGACCTGCCCGCTGGGCTCTGGGACAACCATCTGCACCTGGCTTGAAGACCTGAAATAAAAAGGCCTCGCGATGCGAGGCCTTTGTCTGGCAGGAGAATCTTCAACTCTGGGGCTTCAAGCCCTGGCTCATGCCGAACATGAACAACAGCAGGTCATGGTCGGGCTTGGCTGCCGTAGCGACCTTCGCCACCCGCGGCACCGGACAATGAGCACCACCCTGGGCCGTGCTCAGCACCTGAGTGCGAGGCTGCTCCCAGACCACCAGCGCCAGGGAAGCAACTGCCAAGGCTCCTGCCAGGAACATACCTCGTGCAATTTCTAGCTTCATCGCTATAAACCTTTGATAGAGCTGCCAAACGCCGTTTTGTAAAAGTAGTAGAGCTTTTCCCAGTCCGTGTCATTCCACGACGAATGGCGGCGTAGCTGTTTAAGGTCATGGGCCGCAGCCCGACCAGCGCTCAAGCGCTGGCGACACTTCTCGAAATCCAGCAGGGCAATCCGTATCTGAGCCTGCTCGCCCTCACCATCGACCCGCACAAAAATATGCTTGGAATACAGGCAGCCGTGCTGCCAGCGGCCCTTGTGCATACGCACCAGGGTCGCGGCCACTGCCTGGAGCACGCGCTCATGGAGCACCTCGCCGTGTCGCTCGCGCTCACCAGCGGCATACCAATTGTCAATTTCCACGAAACCGTCGAGCGCAGCAGTCACCAGCAGAGCCTGCCACTGTGCCTGCGAGTCACGCCGCGCCCCACAGAACACCAACTCCGGAACGGTTACGTCCAACAGACGCAAGCCATGCAAAGCATCTCGCTCACGCAGCACCGTCGGTCGACCAAAAGGGTGCAACCAACTGCGATAGATATGCCCCACCTGACGCTTGGCATAGAGCAGGCGTCCCTTACTGCTGACTATGCGCTGAACACCACTTTCACCGCCACGACGCTTGTTTGGCTCCTCGACCCACTCACCTTGCTCGTTCCAGAAGTACTCAAAGCGGTCTGTGGGCACGGCATCCATTTCCGAAGCACATTCAGCAGTCATCTTTTTACCTCTTGCGTAATACGTAAATCCGCCACATGGCGTAGAGCGGAAAGAAGTCCAGGTGCTCCTGGACACGAAAACCGGCCTGCCTGAATTCTTCTTCGACCGTGGCCGCCGGTAACACAAAACGATTCTGATAACCCGTCTGCCCAACTTCGGATAGCCGCTTGCGCTCCATCCGCTTGCGCTTCCAGGCCTTGAAATTACCATCGACCCACAGCGAGATGATCACGCTGTCACGGGTTACCCGCTGAAACTCGCGCAGCAACGCCATCCGGTGTTCGGCTTCACCGATGTGGTGCAGCAAGCGCATGGAAAAAATGCAATCCACCGCGTTGTCCGGTAATTCGATATCAAACGCGGACGTTTGCAAGGTTCGTACACGTCTTACGACTTCAGCCGGTTGCGCCACCGTAGCGGTGTTCAACATGGCCGCCGAATTGTCGGCTCCGACAATGACCCGGTTGGCCTTTTCGGCCAGCAACGGCCAGAAACGACCGGCACCACAGGGCAAGTCCAAAACCAGGCCTGGATCTCCCACCAAGGACAGGGCGGTACGGGCCAACTGCTCGTCACGCTTGTGGGACAGTTGGCGCGCCAGGCCATCCTGGTGCTTGAGCAGATACTCCTGGGCGTGTTGAGCATCGTATTTTTCGGAAAAATCCAGCTTGATCGGTATAGCCATCATCAAGGTCTCCTGCACTGATGGCGCTACCTTAGGCAGCTGCATGTCAGCGACAGGTCGTCCCTTTGTGAAAACTTCATGCCGTTCAATGGAGAAATATTGCCGGGTTTTACAACGCACTAACAGTAGCCTGGGGCCACTTCTGCACAAAAATCGACAAGTGACAGGCCCTGAATAACAGGGCCAGACATGGACAATCAGGCCTTGGCCGATTGCAACTGGACGTGAAAACGACAGCCATTGGGCGTCATGGTGCTGAGGCTGACGCTCCACCCCTGGTTCTCACAGATGCGCTGGACCAGGGAAAGTCCCAAGCCCAATCCTTCACCACGCTTCTCATCGCCACGCACAAAAGGCTCGAACATCGCCTCGCGCTTTTCCTCGGGAATCCCCACTCCGCTGTCTTCCACCACGAAGCCGTCGGGCACGAGGCTCAGGCGAATGAAGCCCTGCTCGGTGTAGTGCAAGGCATTGCGCAGAAGGTTGCCCATCACCGCATGCAGGAAGGTAGCGTTGTAGCGAGTATCGCCAGGCTGGCCAGGATCGAAAATCAGCTCGATGCCCTTGGTCCTGATGGCCTCGCTCCAGATCCCGATCAGGTCCCTGGCGGCCTGCTCCAGCGTCAGCCGCGGCGACATGCTGGCATCTTCGCGCTGGGCTCGCGCCAGCATCAGGAAGGTCTGTACCAGCTCGCGCATTTCTTCACTGGCCCGGGCAATACGTTCGACCTGGGCTCGCTCGCGCTGATCCAGGGCAGGGTTCTCCAGCAATAGCTCACAAGAGGTGGCCAACACCATCAACGGTGTACGCAATTCGTGGCTGACGTCGCTGGTGAACAGCCGCTCGCGATTCAGCGCCTGGCGCAAGCGGCCCAAGGTGGCGTCGAAGGCGATGGCCAGCTCCCCCACTTCGTCCGCGGCATAGTCCGGTGCCAATGGCGGTGCCAGCCCCAGCAACTGATCACGATGCCGTACCTGGCGTGAAAGACGCACCACCGGCGCCATTACCCGACGCGCCAGGACCCAGCCCAGGAACACCGCCAGCGCCAGGCTGAGGACAAACCCCACCAATACCACCGCGAACAATATACGCTCGCGCTCCTCGAAATCGCTCTGGTCCTGCAGCAGCACATAGCGCCGCCCATCCACGACCTCGACCATGGCGTGATAGGACAGTTGCTCGCGAAACACCTCGTGGAACCCCGGGTCCAGGTGACGCAGGTCCTTGGGGAGCTCGAAGTCGCCGCGACCGCCGCTGTAGTAGAACAATTGGTCCGGCTCGGGACGATGGTTCCAGTCGGCGACGTTATCCATCAGCAACAGGCGCTGCAGGTCACCACCGAGGCCGGCGGAGATGAGCTTCTCTTCCACCAGGTGCACCGTCGCCACGATGCCCATGGCAAAGGCTCCTGCCACCAGCGCGCTCATCAGCGCAAACGCGATGATGATGCGCTGGGCAAGGCTCTGCTTAAACTCCATCGCGCCCCTCGGCCAGGCGGTAGCCGACACCATGCACGGTGTGCAGCAGTGGCTTGGCGAATGGTTTGTCGATCACTTGGCGCAGTTGATGGACATGGCTGCGCAGGCTGTCGCTATCGGGGCAGTCATCGCCCCACAGGGCCTCCTCGAGGATCTCCCGACGCAGCACATGCGGGCTCTTCTGCATCAGCACCGCCAGCAGCTTCAAGCCGACCGGGTTGAGTTTGAGCAGGCGCCCTTCACGGGTGACCTCGAGGGTGTCGAGGTCGTAGTTCAAATCGCCAACCTGCAAGGCACGCCGGCCACCGCCCTGGCTACGACGCATCACGGCCTCGATCCGGGCGGCCAGCTCCGACAACGCGAACGGCTTGAGCAGGTAGTCGTCGGCCCCGGACTTGAAGCCCTGGAGGCGATCATCGAGCTGGTCGCGAGCGGTGAGCATGATCACTGGCGTGTCACGCCGGGCGTCTTCGCGCAGGCGCTTGCACAGGGTATAGCCATCGATCCCCGGCAACATGATGTCGAGCACGATCAGGTCATAGTGCTCGGTGGCGGCCAGGTGCAAACCCGACAGGCCATCCTGGGCACAGTCGACGGTATAGCCCTTGAGCCCCAGGTAGTCAGCCAGGTTGGCGAGAATATCGCGGTTGTCTTCAACCAGTAGGATTCGCATCGGCACTCTCTCCGTATACAGTTACGGCCGTCTTGGCTCGCGCAGCTTAAGGCCAAGTCCGGCTCACCGCCACCCTTGTCGGGCGGCTCGGGTGGCTGTTTCCAGTGTCGCCATGACTTGACGTTTTTTTCACCCAAGGCTCACGGCCCGACGACGGCCAGGGCAACACAATGGCAGCCATTTGCCCTGGATTTGCCGCAGGTCAACGGAAACGAAAAAGCCCCGCCGGCTTGCGCCGGCGGGGCTTTTCAGTACAGGGGTAAGGCTGGCTTACATCATGCCGCCCATGCCACCCATGCCGCCCATGTCTGGCATGCCGCCGCCAGCTGGAGCATCTTTCTTCGGCGCGTCGGCAACGGCGGCCTCGGTGGTCAGGATCAGACCGCCGATGGAAGCTGCAGCTTGCAGAGCCGAACGAGTCACCTTGGTTGGGTCCAGGATGCCCATTTCGATCATGTCGCCGTATTCGCCGGAAGCGGCGTTGTAACCGAAGTTACCTTTGCCGTTCTTCACTTCGTTGACGACAACGCTTGGCTCGTCGCCGCTGTTAGCGGAGATCTGGCGCAGCGGAGCTTCAACGGCGCGACGCAGAACCGCGATACCCACGTCCTGGTCAGCGTTGTCGCCCTTGAGGTCGACGATCGCTTGCAGAGCACGGATCAGGGCTACGCCACCGCCAGGCACCACGCCTTCTTCAACGGCTGCACGGGTAGCGTGCAGGGCGTCTTCAACGCGGGCTTTCTTCTCTTTCATTTCAACTTCGGAGCCAGCGCCAACCTTGATCACTGCAACGCCGCCGGACAGCTTGGCCAGGCGCTCTTGCAGTTTTTCACGGTCGTAGTCCGAGGAAGTCTCGGCCACTTGGGCACGGATCTGAGCGATACGGGCTTCGATGTCGGCCTGGTTGCCAGCACCGTCGACAACGGTGGTGTTTTCCTTGGACAGGGTCACGCGCTTGGCGCTACCCAGGTGCTCCAGGGTGGTGCTTTCCAGGCTCAGACCGATTTCTTCGGAGATCACGGTACCGCCGGTCAGGACGGCGATGTCCTGCAGCATGGCCTTGCGACGATCGCCGAAGCCTGGAGCCTTGACGGCTGCAACCTTCACGATGCCACGCATGTTGTTCACAACCAGGGTCGCCAGGGCTTCGCCTTCGACGTCCTCAGCCACGATCAGCAGTGGGCGGCCGGCTTTGGCAACGGCTTCCAGCACTGGCAGCATTTCGCGGATGTTGGAGATCTTCTTGTCAACCAGTAGGATCAGCGGGCTGTCCAGCTCGGCAACCATGGTGTCTGGCTTGTTGACGAAGTAAGGAGACAGGTAGCCACGGTCGAACTGCATGCCTTCAACGACCGACAGTTCGTTTTCCAGGCCAGTGCCTTCTTCGACAGTGATCACGCCTTCTTTACCCACTTTCTCCATGGCTTCGGCAATGATGTCGCCGATGGAGTTGTCGGAGTTGGCGGAGATGGTGCCTACCTGGGCGATGGCCTTGGTGTCGGCGCATGGCTTGGACAGGTTCTTCAGCTCTTTGACGATGGCGATGGTCGCCTTGTCGATGCCGCGCTTGAGGTCCATCGGGTTCATGCCGGCAGCAACGGCCTTCAGGCCTTCGTTGACGATCGACTGAGCCAGAACGGTGGCGGTGGTGGTGCCGTCGCCAGCGTCATCGTTGGCACGGGAGGCAACGTCTTTGACCAGCTGCGCGCCCATGTTCTCGAAACGGTCTTCCAGTTCGATTTCCTTGGCTACGGAAACGCCATCCTTGGTGATGGTCGGAGCGCCGAAGCTCTTTTCCAGGATCACGTTACGGCCTTTCGGGCCCAGGGTAGCTTTTACCGCGTCAGCCAGGACGTTGACGCCGGTGAGCATTTTCTTGCGGGCGGAGTCGCCGAATTTAACTTCTTTAGCAGCCATGATCGATATTCCTTAAATACTGTGTAGTAGCGGGAAAATACGCGGGGAATCAGCCTTCGATAACGGCGAGAATCTCGTTCTCGGCCATTACCAGCAGATCTTCGCCATCGACTTTCACGGTGTTGCTGCCGGAGTACGGGCCAAACACCACTTTGTCACCCACTTTCACGGCCAGCGCACGTACTTCACCGTTGTCCAGCACACGGCCGGTACCTACAGCGACGACTTCGCCACGGTTAGGTTTTTCAGCGGCCGAACCAGGCAGAACGATACCGCCGGCAGTTTTCGATTCTTCTTCGCTGCGACGGATGACGACGCGGTCATGCAGAGGACGAAGCTTCATTGTCGATCTCTCCTAATTGTGGTTTTCAGCGGCCGGTGTCGATACCGGCGGGTTAACAAATCCGGCGTGGCCGGTTGCGGCTCGACGAGCGAGACGCAGAAGTCTGTCTGGTATCAGCACCAGAAACCTTGCGGTGACCGTTACATAAGGGCGCACAAAGCTATTACAAGGGCTGGTGGGTGAAATTTTTTAAATCGCCTGCGCAACAACGAACACGGCACCCGAAGGTGCCGTGTGCTTGAGGCTGGAAACATCAATCGCGGTGCTCGAACTCACCTTCGATGACATTGGGCTCGCGCCCCAGGGGTTGCTGCGGCGCAGGACCACCACGGGCCGAACGCATGTCGTCGGCAAAGGCACGTTGGCGCAGGGCCTGCTCCTCGGCGCGCTCACGCATCTTGTTGGCCAGCAGGCGGCGGGTGAACGGCAGCAGCATCAGCAGGCCGAACACATCGCTGATGAAACCGGGCAGGATCAACAAGCCACCGCCCAGGGCCAGCATCAGGCCCTCGAGCATTTGCTGGGCCGGCAACTCGCCGCGATTGAGACTTTCACGAGCGCGCAGGGCCGTGGCCAACCCGGCCACACGCAACACCATCACGCCAAGCAGCGAACCGAGAATGATCAGCAGCAGGGCCGGGAAAAACCCGATCGCCGCGCTGACCTTGACGAAGACGAACAGCTCCAACACTGGGAACAGCAGAAAGAGCAACAGAAAAGGGCGCATCAAATGGTTTCCTCTGCGGAAGAATGCCTTCCAGTAGACCGTAGATGACGTCGCCAATTCGTGAATTCAAGCATCCACGGTCCGATTTTTCGGCCATTGATCGGCGCGAGCCAGAAAAACCAAGGCCTCGCGCACTTGTGTCGGCGTGTTGCAAGGGGCTTGGAATGGCAACCAATACAGCGCCTGGCCAATACGCAAGTGCATGCCCTCGGTATCGATCCCGGCCATCTGCGCCGGTACCTTGTCAGGCAAACCGGTCAGCTCGACGTAGTGGGCGATCGCATTGGCATGATCGCTGTTCATGTGCTCCACCATGCTCAACTCGGCCTTGCCGGCGAACGGATTGGCCAGGGTCAGCTGGTCGACCCAATGGATGGCGCCGAAACCACCGATGTAGCGATGGCGTACCGGCTTGAGGACCCAGAAATCGAAATCGTGGGCCTGGTGGTAGTTCTGCGATTCGGGAAAATAGCGGTAGTAGCGCTCGGCGGCCGCCTCGATCGCTGCCTCGTCGGTCAGTTTCTCGGCTTCGGCCAGGTAAGTCAGGCGCCCCACGGCCTGTATGTCGTCGGCATCACGCTCGCCAACCAGCAGTGAACACTTGGGGTCCTTCTGCAGGTTATGGGTGTGCTGGGCGATGCGGCTGATAAGAATCAGCGGACGGCCTTCGGCATCGAGGCAGTAAGGCACTACGGAACCGAAGGGAAAACCCGGCATGGACTTGGAATGCGTCGACAGCACGCCACGGTATTCCTTGAGCAGCAGTTCTCGTGCATTCTTGGCAGCTTCAACGCTCACTTTATGACTCCTTCAATAGAATCCGTCGAAAACGGACGGGCGAATGGACCATGGTCCAACTACGCCTACGGGGCAATACTCGTCTGCAGCCAGGTCTGGTCCGGCTGTCGAGCAGGGCCCTGGAACAAGGACACCCTCTCACGACAGCTGGCAGGACATGCGAATGCAACTCACTGACAAAGTAATCATTATCACTGGCGGTTGCCAAGGCCTGGGCCGCTCCATGGGCGAGTATTTTGCCAGCCGTGGAGCCAGGCTGGCGCTGGTGGACCTGAACCAGGAAAAACTCGACCAGGCCGTCGCGGCCTGCAAGGCACACGGCGTAGAAGCTCGCTCATACCTGTGCAACGTGGCCAACGAAGAACAGGTCGAGCATATGGTGAATCAGGTTGCCGAGGACTTCGGGGCCATCCACGGCTTGATCAACAATGCCGGGATCCTGCGCGATGGCCTGCTGCTCAAGGTCAAGGACGGTGAAATGACCAAGATGAGCCTGGCCCAGTGGCAGGCCGTGATCGATGTCAATCTCACCGGCGTATTCCTGTGCACCCGGGAAGTTGCAGCCAAGATGGTAGAGCTCAAGAACAGCGGCACGATCATCAACATCTCGTCGATTTCCCGCGCCGGCAACATCGGCCAGACCAACTATTCCGCCGCCAAGGCCGGGGTGGCTGCAGCGACCGTGACCTGGGCCAAGGAATTGGCACGCTATGGCATTCGCGTAGCGGGAATCGCCCCAGGTTTCATCGAGACCGAGATGACCCTGGGCATGAAACCCGAGGCCCTGGAGAAGATGACCGCTGGCATTCCCCTCAAGCGCATGGGCAAGCCCGAGGAGATCGCCCATTCGGCGGCCTACATTTTCGAAAACGACTACTACACCGGGCGCATCCTGGAAATGGACGGTGGCTTGCGCCTCTAAGCTGTTCAGCCTGCGAGCCCCAGCCATTGCGACTGGGGCTCGCCACGGCACCACGCTAGCGGCGCCCTCCCCCTTTCAGTCCTCGCTGATGGTGATGCTCGGCATGGCCGGCGTCGCCTTTTCCTGCAACACGATGCGCGCGCCCACGTGCCGAGCCAGTTCCTGGTAGACCATGGCGATCTGGCTGTCCGGCTCGGCGATCACCGTTGGCTTGCCACCGTCGGCTTGCTCGCGGATCAGCATCGACAACGGCAGCGAAGCCAGCAGTTCAACGCCGTACTGGTTGGCCAGTTTCTCGCCGCCGCCCTCGCCGAACAGGTGTTCAGCATGGCCGCAGTTGGAGCAGATGTGCACCGCCATGTTTTCCACCACGCCCAACACCGGGATGTTGACCTTGTGGAACATCTCGACACCCTTGCGCGCATCCAGCAGGGCCAGGTCCTGGGGAGTGGTGACGATCACCGCCCCTGCCACCGGGACCTTTTGCGCCAGGGTCAGCTGGATGTCGCCGGTGCCCGGCGGCATGTCGATCACCAGGTAATCCAGGTTGCCCCAGTCGGTCTGGGTCACCAGTTGCTGCAAGGCCCCGGAAGCCATGGGACCGCGCCAGACCATCGGCGTGTTGTCGTCGGTCAGGAAAGCCATGGACATGACCTCCACGCCATGGGCCTGGATCGGCACGAACCACTTCTGGTCCTTGATCTTCGGCCGGGTGCCCTCGGCGATGCCGAACATGATGCCCTGGCTCGGACCATAGATATCAGCGTCGAGGATACCCACGCGCGCGCCTTCGCGCGCCAGGGCCAGGGCCAGGTTGGCCGCCGTGGTGGACTTGCCCACGCCGCCCTTGCCCGAAGCGACCGCCACCACGTTCTTGACGTTGGCCAGGCCCGGTACCTGGGCCTGGGCCTTGTGCGCGGCGATCACGCTGTTGATCTCGACCTTGGCCCCGCTGACGCCATCCAGGCCTTCGATGGCCAGCTGCAACATCTGCGCCCAGCCGCTCTTGAACAGGCCGGCGGCATAACCCAGTTCCAAGCGGACGGTAACCCGGTCGCCCTGGACGTCGATGTCCCGTACGCAACCGGCGCTGACCGGGTCCTGGTTAAGGTAGGGGTCGGTGTATTGGCGAAGAACGGCTTCCACCGCTGCGCGATTGACGGCGCTCATGGGCAACTCCGATAACAAGACAGGAAAATCAGCCGGCTATCCTACGCCGCCGCCATCATTGTGGCGAGGGAGCCTCCTCGCGCAGCACGTGGCCAACCAGCCACAAGGACACCTGGAAGGGTGAAAAATCCGTGCCGGCGCTTTATAGTGGCCGACCTTCGTTTCATCAAGTAGCCGAGCCCCATGTCCGAGCCACGCAAGATTCTCGTCACCAGCGCCCTGCCCTATGCCAATGGTTCCATCCACCTTGGCCACATGCTCGAGTACATCCAGACCGACATGTGGGTGCGCTTCCAGAAGCACCGCGGCAACCAATGCATCTATGTCTGCGCCGACGACGCACACGGCTCGGCCATCATGTTGCGCGCGGAAAAAGAAGGCATCACCCCGGAACAACTGATCGCCAACGTGCAGGCTGAACACAGCGCCGACTTTGCCGACTTCCTGGTGGACTTCGACAATTTCCACTCGACCCACGCCGAAGAGAACCGCGAGCTGTCGAGCCAGATCTACCTCAAGCTGCGGGACGCCGGGCACATTGCCACTCGCTCCATCACCCAATACTTCGACCCGGACAAGAAAATGTTCCTGGCCGACCGCTTCATCAAGGGCACCTGCCCGAAATGCGGCACCGAGGACCAGTACGGCGATAACTGCGAAAAATGCGGCGCCACCTACGCGCCCACCGACCTGAAGGATCCGAAGTCGGCGATCTCCGGCGCCACTCCGGTGCTCAAGGAGTCCCAGCACTTCTTCTTCAAGCTGCCGGACTTCCAGCAGATGCTGCAAACCTGGACCCGTAGCGGCACCTTGCAGGACGCCGTGGCCAACAAGATCGCCGAGTGGCTGGACGCCGGCCTGCAACAGTGGGATATCTCCCGCGATGCGCCGTACTTCGGCTTCGAGATCCCCGATGAGCCGGGCAAGTATTTCTATGTCTGGCTGGACGCACCCATCGGCTACATGGCCAGCTTCAAGAACCTCTGCGCCCGTCGCCCGGAGCTGGACTTCGATGCCTTCTGGAACAAGGACTCCAGCGCCGAGCTGTATCACTTCATCGGCAAGGACATCGTCAACTTCCACGCCCTGTTCTGGCCGGCCATGCTCGACGGTGCAGGCTATCGCAAGCCGACCGGCATCAACGTCCATGGCTACCTGACCGTCAACGGCCAGAAGATGTCCAAGTCCCGCGGCACCTTCATCAAGGCCCGTACCTACCTGGATCATCTGTCGCCCGAGTATCTGCGCTACTACTACGCCTCCAAGCTGAGCCGTGGCGTCGACGACCTGGACCTGAACCTCGAAGACTTCGTGCAGAAGGTCAACTCCGACCTGGTGGGCAAGGTGGTGAACATCGCCAGCCGTTGCGCCGGCTTCATCCACAAGGGCAATGCCGGGGTGATGGTCGATACCAATGCCGCTCCGGAACTGACCGAGGCCTTCCTGGCCGCCACGCCGAGCATCGCCGAGGCCTATGAGGCCCGCGACTTCGCCCGCGCCATGCGCGAGATCATGGCCCTGGCCGACCGTGCCAACGCCTGGATCGCCGACAAGGCGCCCTGGTCGCTGAACAAGCAGGAAGGCAAGCAGGATGAAGTCCAGGCCATCTGCGCCACCGGCATCAACCTGTTCCGCCAGTTGGTGATCTTCCTCAAGCCGGTGCTGCCAGGCCTGGCCGCCGACGCCGAGGCCTTCCTCAACGTCCCGGCGCTGACCTGGAACGACCACCAGCAACTGCTGGCCAACCATCAGCTCAACGAATTCAAGCCGCTGATGACCCGGATCGATCCAGTGAAAGTCCAAGCCATGACCGACGCCTCGAAAGAAGACCTGGCGGCCACCCAGACCGACACCGGGGCGCCCAAGGGCAATGGCGAGCTTGCCAAGGACCCACTGTCGCCGGAAATCGACTTCGACACCTTCGCGGCCGTTGACCTGCGCGTTGCGCTGATCGTCAAGGCCGAAGCCGTGGAAGGCGCCGACAAGCTGCTGCGCCTGACCCTGGATATCGGTGATGAGCAACGCAACGTGTTTTCCGGGATCAAGAGTGCCTACCCGGACCCGTCCAAGCTCGACGGTCGCCTGACCATGATGATCGCCAACCTCAAGCCGCGGAAAATGAAGTTCGGTATTTCCGAGGGCATGGTGATGGCGGCCGGTCCTGGCGGTGAAGAAATCTACCTGCTGAGCCCCGACAGCGGCGCCAAGCCCGGCCAGCGGATCAAGTAGGCCTGCCTGCGGGACCCCATCCCCCCGTTGCCCCTGGGCGCAACGGGGGGATTTGCATATCTGGACAATCGCACACGCGAGTTTGCCTACTCTTGAGGTACCGCCTGCTTGCATCGGCATCGACCATGACCCACTTCCTGCTCGCTCTTGTCAGCACCGCCCTGGTCAACAACTTCGTGTTGCATTGGCCTCTGGGCGCCGACCCGCTGCTTCAAGTCCAGGGCAGCGATCGACGGCGCCTGCACGCCCTGGGCCTGGCAACCACGGTCTTGATGCTGGTCAGCTGCGTGCTGGGATTGCTCCTCTATCGTGTACTGCTGGCCCCCTGGGGGCTGGAGTCTTTGCAGATGTTCGTCTGGCTGCCCCTGAACGTACTGCTGATCAAGCCACTGTTGCACCTGCTGCCACGGATCTTGCCAGCCCTGCCATTCGACGGCCTCTGGCCCCTGTTGCTGGGTAATGCCGGCGTGCTCGGCCTGCTGTTCATCGAGAGCCAGGGCAACCTCGGGCTGGTCTCCATGGGTGCCATGAGCCTGGGTGCCGGTCTCGGTTTCTGGCTGGTGCTCGGCCTGTTCCATGACCTGCGCCAGCGCGTCTGCAACAATGATATTCCCCTGCCCTGGCAAGGCCTGCCGCTGGACCTGATCGGTGCCGGCCTGCTGGCGGTGGCGTTCCTGGGCTTCAACGGACTGGTCAAACCATGAGCCTGATTCAACGCATCGACGCCCTCTTGCCCCAGACCCAATGTGGCAAGTGTGGCCATGGCGGATGCAAACCCTACGCCGAGGGCATCGCCAACGGCGAGGCCATCAACAAATGCCCGCCCGGTGGCGAGGAAACCATCGCCGGCCTGGCCCGACTACTGCAACTGCCGATCATCGAACTGGATCGCAGCCGCGGCGAAGCCCCGGCCCAGGTGGCCTACATCCGCGAAGCCGAGTGCATCGGCTGCACCAAGTGCATCCAGGCCTGCCCGGTGGACGCTATCGTCGGCGCAGCCAAGCTGATGCACACCGTGCTGCTCGACGAATGCACCGGTTGCGACCTGTGCGTCGCCCCTTGTCCCGTAGACTGCATCGACATGCTGCCCCTGCCCCCGGGCCAGGTGATACCGATTGTCGGCGGCCTGGCCAGCAGCCCCGAGCAACTGCAGGCCCGCAGCAGCAAGCGCGAGCACGCCAGGCGCCGCTTCGAACAGCGCAATCAACGCCTGCAACGCGAAGAAGCCCGACGCCTGGCCGAACGCCAGGCCCGGGCTCAAAAAGCCGCCCAGCCTGCCACGAGCGGCGACAATCCGGTCCAGGCGGCGATCGAGCGGGTCCGCGCGCAAAAGGCCGCGGCGGCCGACGCCGCGCTGAAGAAAGCCAAGATCGAACTGGCCATGAGCCGGGCCCAATTGAACAAATCGCTCAAGGCCTTCGGGCATCCGCCAACCTTCGAACAACAATCGCAACTGGTCGTCCTGCAACAGCAGTTCGAAGCCGCCGAGCAAGCCCTGGCCCACCTGGAGGCCCAAGCCCCGAGCGTTCCGGCAGCGGCGCCCCCCAAGGATGCCAATCTCAAGCGTGCCAAGATCCAGTTGGCCACCCGTCGCGCCGAACTGAAGAAGGCCGAGGCCGCAGGTGCCCCGCAGGCCGAGCTGGAAGCCCTGAGTGCCGCCCTGGCGGCGGCCGAACAGGACCTGCACGCTGCCGAGGATGCCAGCGCCAAACCGGCACCGGTGCTCACGCGTACCGAGAAACGCCCCATCGATCCGCAACTGCGCCGGCTGAAAACCGAACTGGCCTATGCCCGCGCCGAGTTGCACAAACTACAACGCCAGGCGGCCAGTGATGAGCAACTGGCACAGGCCCGGACACGCCTGAACGAAATCGAGCGGCAGGTGGATGCCCATGCTGCTGGTTGAAGGCGCCGACCCGCGCCTGCGCCAGGCCATGGGGCGAGTGCTGCTGGCCACGTTGCCGGGGGCGCTGGCATTGCTGTGGCTGTACGGCTGGGGAGTGTTGCTGAACCTGGTACTGGCTGCCAGCGGCGCACTGGCCATGGAGGCCCTGGTGCTGTTCTTGCGCAAGCGCCCACTGCTGCCGTCTCTCAGCGATGGCAGCGCCCTGGTCAGCGCGACCCTGCTGGCACTGGCCCTGCCGGCTTACTGTCCCTGGTGGCTGGCACCCAGTGCGGCTGCCAGCGCCCTGCTCCTGGGCAAGCACCTGTATGGCGGTGTAGGACAGAACCCCTTCAACCCCGCCATGCTGGGGTATGCCCTGGCCCTGCTGTGTTTCCCGCAGTCCATGACCCATTGGCCTGCCCCCCACGCCATGGGCCTGCTGGAGGGCTTGCAGCGGGTTTTCGACCTGGACAGCCTGCGCCCGGATGCCTGGGCCCAAGCCACGGCCCTGGACAGCCTGCGCATCAACAAGAGCCTGACGGTCGATGAACTCTTTGCCGCTCACCCAGCCTTCGGTCATTTCGGTGGGCGCGGCGTCGAGTGGGTCAACCTGGGGTTTCTCGCCGGCGGCCTGTTCCTGCTGCAGCAGCGCGTCATCAGTTGGCATGCGCCTGTGGGTATGCTCGCCAGTCTGTTGCTCATCAGCCTGGTGTGCTGGAACGGCACGGGCTCCGACTCCCATGGTTCGCCGCTGTTCCATCTGCTCACCGGCGCCAGCATGCTCGGTGCCTTCTTTATCGTCACCGAACCGGTATCAGGCCCAAAGACGGCCCGGGCCCGTTTGTTGTTTGGCATCGGGGTCGGCCTGCTGACCTACCTGATCCGGACCTGGGGCAGCTATCCAGACGGCGTGGCGTTCGCCGTGCTCCTGATGAACCTTGCAGTACCGGCGCTGGAACGCTACTGCACCGCACGACAAGCCAGGGTCTCATCATGAAGACCTGGCGCAGCCTGTTACTGCTGGTCATGCTCGGCATCCTGGGCATCGCCGGTACCCTGTGGCTACAACACACCACCGCCCCACGCATCGAAGCCGAGCAACGGTCGCTGCAGGCACGCAAGCTGCTGGACCTGCTGCCATCGGGCAGCTACGACAACCAGCCCCTGGACCAGCCACTTCCCTTGACCGAAGTGCAATTGGACAACAGCCTTCTGTTGGAGGGTTACCTGGCCACCCGCAATGGCCAGCCCAGTGCCCTGCTGCTGCGTAGCAGGACCACTGGCTACGCAGGCCCTATCGAATTGCTGATCGCCATCGACAGCCAAGGTCGCCTGCTGGGCAGCAAGACTCTGAAGCAGGATGAAACCCCGGGCCTTGGCGGGCTTATCGCCGAACACCCCAACCCCTGGCTGGCGGGTTTTACCGGCAAGTCCCGCGGCGATCCGGACGATAGTGCCTGGGCCCTGAAAAAGGACCATGGCCAGTTCGATCAGATCGCTGGAGCCACCATCACCTCCCGCGCCGTGATCAGTGCCTTGCACGATGCCCTGCGCTATTTCGATGAACATCGCCAGTCATTGCTGCCCCAGGTGCCCCATGGATAAGTCACTGTCGCTACCAGGGCTGCTCATGCTGCCAACGTTGCTCGGAGCCACGGATAGCTGGGTCAAGGCACTGAGCATCGTCCTGTCCGGGGCATTGCTGATGACAGCCTTTGGCAGCGGCATGCAGCTGCTACGCCCCCATCTACCGGCCAACCGCCAAGACCTGGCCAGCCTGTTGTTGGCAGCAACCCTGGGCAGTTGCCTATGGTTGGCGGTGCAAGCCTGGAGCTATGAACTACACCAACAGCTCGGCCTTTACCTGGCGCTACTGCCCTTGCAATGCCTGGCCTTGGAGCATGCCGGATTTTTTCAACGCACAGACCGGATACGCCTGGCCGCAGGACTCTGTAGCACCTTGATCATGTTGGGAGCCTTGCGCGAAGTGCTTGGCAGCGGGGCCCTGGGAAGCCACTTGGGCTGGCTTGCCGGCCTGGCCGGTGAGGACCGCGGTTGGGTGCTGCTACCTGATGGAGGCCTGCGCTTGCTGACTCTTGCACCCGGGGGTTTTATCCTGCTGGGGCTGTTGCTGGCCGCCAAACGGGCCTGGCTCCTCAACCGATCGCCTTCGAGGAAATGAATCACCCATGAATGCAGCCAAACGCCTGGAAATATTTCGCCGGCTCCATGAAGACAACCCCGAACCCAAGACCGAACTGGCCTACTCTTCACCGTTCGAACTCTTGATCGCGGTGATTCTTTCGGCGCAATCGACCGACGTCGGTGTCAACAAAGCCACCGCCAAGCTGTTTCCCGTGGCCAACACCCCGGCCGCCATCCATGCCCTGGGCGTCGATGGATTGTCCGAATACATCAAGACCATCGGCCTGTACAACAGCAAGGCCAAGAACGTCATCGAAACCTGCCGTTTACTGGTAGAACGCCACAACAGCGAGGTACCACAAACCCGCGAAGAGCTGGAGGCCCTGCCTGGTGTTGGCCGCAAGACCGCCAACGTGGTCCTCAATACGGCCTTCCGCCAACTGACCATGGCCGTCGACACGCACATTTTCAGGGTCAGCAATCGTACGGGGCTGGCACCGGGGAAGAATGTGGTGGAAGTGGAAAAGAAGCTGATGAAATTCGTACCCAAGGAGTTTCTGCTCGATTCCCACCACTGGTTGATCCTCCATGGGCGCTATGTATGCCTGGCCCGCAAGCCGCGCTGCGGTAGCTGTCGAATCGAGGACCTGTGCGAATACAAGCAGAAGACTTCCGATGATTGACCAGGCATTGATTTTCCTGATGAGTCGATTGAAAAAATCTTTTTTACCCGCCAGGAGAATATCGATATAAGGAGCGCCAATGGCAGTCCTAGCCTGGAGTTGACCTTATGAGTACTGGCAAAGAACAATTGGAAGTAGAAGACGACTTCAACGCGGCAGAAACAGATGATGCCGAGCCCGTAGTAGAGGTTGCGAAAACCAATCTGAGCAAACGTCGCACAATCGACAATCTCCTCGAAGAGCGGCGCTTGCAAAAGCAATTGGCCGATTACGACTATGACCTCTAATAACAAAAAAACCTCCAGCCGGAGGTTTTTTTGTATCTCTGTGCTGTAACTCCTGCGGCCGGTTTCCTCGACCGACCGCAGGCTCATTCCGACGCTGCTCCCAGCTCGCGCTGAACCACTAAAATACTGAACACTCAGGCCAATCGATGGCGCTGGGCGAATTCGATCAAATCGACCAATGAACGAGCATTGAGCTTGGTCAGCAAGCGCCGCTTGTAGGTACTGATGGTCTTATTACTCAGGCACAGGCCTTCGGCAATCTCCTTGTTACTCATGCCACTGGTAAGTTGTTGCAGTACGACCAACTCTCTTCTGGAAAGTAATTCGATCATTTCCTCCTCACTACTGACGTTCTGGCTTGAACGAAAAGAGTGAAGCGCCTCATTGGGAAAATAACTATAACCAGCCAGTACTGCCCGCACTGCACTGATCAGCTCGGTAATGCCCTGTTGCTTGCATACATAACCAGCAGCCCCAGCCTGCATGCAACGCATGGAAAATGGCCCAGGTGTCTTTAAGGTGAACACCAGGATCTTGGTGAGCATGGACCGGGACATCAAACGATTGATAACTTCAAGACCATCAACTTTTGGAATCCCGATATCAAGAATCACAATATCTGGAATATATTCCATGGCCAACTTCAAGGCATCCATGCCGTTTTCCGCTTCAGCTACAACTTCGAACCCATGGCGCTCCATCAACATACGCACGGCCAAACGGGTAACAGGGTGATCATCCACGATCAAGACTCTTTTCATAGGGATATCTAAGTCCTGAGTTTTTTAGATCCAGCACCATACCCCAGAGATTTGACTCTGACACCGAGCCCCTAGGGGCTACGGCCGTACGAGGACGTTCCTTACAAACAATAGAGAATTGCCTTACAAAACAACTAACTCAACAACAGAAAATATAAAATCACGTATAGGATTAATCTCCATACACGCAACCCAACGTATTAATACTGTAACTTATAAAAATTACCAGACGTTAAAACCCAAGACAACGAAAGCCTTATTCAACCAAGGGTATGCAAGAATATAAAAAGCCCAGTCTCAGAAAAACAAAAAACTGACCAAATCCAGAAATTTTCGAAAAAACTCATGCATAAAAATCCGGAGCCTCTTAAAGCTCCGGATATCTTCAAGGCAATTTAACTGGGCACCCTCACACTCAACTACAAGTCGCGTGGTAACGCCCTGTTGGATTCTTGAACGAAAAAGCATGGCAAGTCTTGAGGCGTCTATCGGGGTCCGTCGATTTATAAATATAAACAGTCACATGTTCCTTACCCTTGAAAGGATCAATACCTCCTATGTGCCACAAATCCTTTTTCAGATAGAGGTCAGTGTCATACAGATTGTTGTAGCCGTTGGTGATGGATTCGCTCGCTGATTCACTGAGGGTTTGACGAATACTGGTGTCTTCTCCATCAGTCGACTTCAACTCAAGCTGCTCTTCGGTAATGGCAGCCCATTTATTGCAAGCATCGTCGCTGCAGACATACACCGCTGCCATCGAATTACTGGACACAATGCCCAGGCACAGCGCTGCTGCCAGGGCCAGCAAGCAGGATTGGCGTGTTTTCATTGGCGTCCTCCCAATTGGAACTTGATTTGATATGACGATGAACAAGGTCTTGCCCCATCGTTTACAGCCCCACCAAGCTCCGACGACTTCCTGGTCATCGTGGATGGGGCTGTAGCGGACCTTATTCCCACCGGGGCGGCGGATGCCATGGCGAAATCTTTCCAACCGTGATGCAGCGGGGCGATGCTTTCCCCATAAAAAACGCCGCCTGCCTCGATGGGCAAGCGGCGCTATAGGTGTATCGATCGTGGCGGTTCATGACCGCCCAGAAACTCAGAGCAAGGTCCGGCCCTTGTTAGCGGCAATCCGCATGCGCAATGCGTTGAGCTTGATGAAGCCTGCGGCATCTGCCTGGTTGTAGGCACCGCCATCTTCTTCGAAGGTCGCGATGTTGGCATCGAACAGCGAATCATCGGACTTACGCCCAGTGACGACGACATTGCCCTTGTACAGTTTCAGGCGCACTACGCCATTCACGTTGACCTGGGAGGCATCGATCATCTGCTGCAACATCAGGCGCTCAGGACTCCACCAGTAGCCGGTGTAGATCAGGCTGGCGTACTTGGGCATCAACTCATCCTTGAGGTGAGCCACTTCACGATCCAGAGTGATGGACTCGATGGCGCGGTGCGCACGCAGCATGATGGTGCCGCCTGGGGTCTCGTAGCAGCCCCGGGACTTCATGCCCACGTAGCGGTTCTCGACGATGTCCAGGCGACCGATGCCGTTCTCGCCGCCAATGCGGTTCAGGGTCGCCAGTACGGTGGCCGGGCTCATGTCCACGCCATCGATGGCCACGATGTCGCCGTTACGATAGGTCAGCTCGATGTAGGTCGGGGTGTTGGGGGCGTTCTCCGGGGAGACGGTCCAGCGCCACATGTCTTCTTCGTGCTCGGTCCAGGTGTCTTCCAGCACGCCGCCTTCATAGGAGATGTGCAGCAGGTTGGCATCCATGGAATAGGGGGACTTCTTCTTGCCGTGGCGTTCGATCGGGATGGCGTGCTTTTCGGCATAGTCCATCAGTTTTTCACGCGACAGCAGGTCCCACTCACGCCAAGGTGCAATCACCTTTACGCCCGGCTTGAGCGCGTAGGCACCCAGCTCGAAACGCACTTGGTCGTTACCTTTGCCGGTGGCGCCATGGGAAATGGCATCGGCGCCGGTTTCGTTGGCAATTTCGATCAGGCGCTTGGCGATCAACGGACGAGCGATGGAAGTACCCAGCAGGTACTCACCTTCGTAGACGGTATTGGCGCGGAACATCGGGAAGACGAAATCACGCACGAACTCTTCGCGCAGATCGTCGATATAGATCTCTTTGACACCCATGGCTTGTGCCTTGGCGCGGGCCGGTTCGACCTCTTCGCCCTGGCCCAGGTCAGCAGTGAAAGTCACTACTTCACAGTTGTAAGTATCCTGCAGCCACTTGAGGATCACCGAAGTGTCCAGGCCGCCCGAATACGCGAGAACGACCTTGTTAACGTCCGCCATGCCATCACTCCACGGGGTTGTACGGAAAGCCGTCAAGTCTACCGATCAACGCGGATAATTTACAGAGGGGCGACAGCTTATGACGACCAAGCGACAGATTATGTCGAGCGAGCGACGACGACAGCCGTATCAGGAAGTCGCTGCAGCGTTGGCCCCTGAGGCAGCCTGGGGAGCTGGAGCCGGCTTCTCGGGTGCAGCGACACGTTCCAGATGCACGTTGACCCGACGGTTTTTCGCCCGATTGGCGGCATTGGTGTTGGGAGCCAGGGGATAGCGCTCGCCATGGAAGCGCACGACGATCTGGTTTTCCGCCAAACCGTTGGCCTTGAAGAACTCCATCACCGCCAGCGCCCGACGGCGCGACAGGTCACGGTTGGTCAGGCGATTGCCGCTATTGTCCGAATGGCCGTCAAGCTCGACATGATTGACCGTAGGATCGGCCTTGATGAAGTCCACCATCACCTGCAGCTTGGCCTTGGCCCGGGCGTCCAGCTCGATACCGCCTCCAGGAAAGCCAATCTCGGCCTGCTTGACCTGCTCATAGTTCATCGGCAGCAGTTTGGTCATGCAGACTTGATAGTCGCTGTAAGCCTTGCTGAATTTCACCGGCAGCAGGCGCACCTCGGACACGCCCCCTTCACGGGAGTAATGACGCACCACCGGACTGCGCCCTTCCAGCAGGCCGACGATCAGGCGCCCAGCCTGCATCTGGTTACTGTTGAACAGGACCCCATCGGAACCGGCCTTGACGGCCCCCAGGTTGATGTCGCCACGTCCCGGCTGCCACGGTGCGGCCGCAGCGAGCAGGGTGGCAGAGCCCCCTGCCTGCATCGGGTTGAAGCTCTTGAGACGGAAAATCGCCTGCTCGCCAGCCCGGCGAACGAACTCACCGGAACCAAAATCGGTAACGGGCTGGATCAAGCGGCACTCGAACTTGTCGCCTTCGACCGTCCACTCAATGCTCTCCAGGCGGGTCTGGAAAGTGAGAGCCATCGCGGGCAGGCTGGCAAACACACTGAGCAAGGCTAGATAACGCTGGCGCACGGGAGGCTCCACTGACGTGTACAACAGAAAAATCGACAGGCGTGAATACGCCATACCTTCGGGATATCGGTTGCTCTGAGCAAAACTTGATAGCGAGTGCCTGCAAGAGTCTTTTCCGGTAGCATTCCCCCCTAGTTTTACCCGCCTGGAACCTCCCATGTCCGACCGCCTGACCCTACTGCGTCCCGACGACTGGCACATCCATCTTCGCGATGGGGCCGTGTTGCCCAATACAGTCGCAGATGTCGCGCGCACCTTTGGCCGCGCCATCATCATGCCCAACCTGGTACCTCCGGTACGCAACGCCGAACAGGCCGATGCCTACCGCCAGCGTATCCTGGCTGCTCGCCCAGCCGGCAGCAGCTTCGAACCGCTGATGGTGCTCTACCTCACCGACCGCACCCAACCGGACGAAATCCGTGAAGCCAAGGCCAGTGGCTTCGTGCACGCCGCCAAGCTGTACCCGGCCGGCGCCACTACCAACTCGGACTCGGGCGTGACCAGCATCGACAAGATCTTCCCAGTCCTGGAAGCCATGGCTGAAGTCGGCTTGCCGCTGCTGGTCCATGGCGAAGTGACCCATGGTGATATCGATGTCTTCGATCGCGAGAAGATCTTCATCGATGAACACATGCGGCGAGTGGTCGAGCGCTTCCCGACCCTCAAGGTGGTGTTCGAGCACATCACTACCGCCGATGCCGTGCAGTTCGTCAAGGAGGCTTCGGCCAACGTCGGCGCCACCATCACTGCACACCACCTGCTGTACAACCGTAACCACATGTTGGTCGGCGGGATTCGCCCGCACTTCTATTGCCTGCCGATCCTCAAGCGCAACATCCACCAGCATGCCCTGCTGGATGCGGCCACCAGCGGCAACGAGAAGTTCTTCCTCGGTACCGACTCGGCGCCCCATGCCCAGCATGCCAAGGAAGCCGCCTGCGGTTGCGCCGGTTGCTACACCGCTTTCGCGGCCATCGAGCTGTATGCCGAAGCCTTCGAACAGCGCAATGCGCTGGACAAACTGGAAGCCTTCGCCAGCCTCAACGGCCCACGCTTCTATGGCCTGCCGGCCAACACCGATCGCATCACCCTGGTTCGTGAAGAATGGACCGCCCCCGCCAACCTGCCATTCGGCGAGTTGACCGTCATTCCGCTGCGCGCCGGAGAAAAACTGCGCTGGCGCCTGCTGGAGGATCACTCGTGAGTGACGACCATTTCGACGACGAGCAAGAAGGTAACAGCGGTGGTTCTCGCCACCCCATGGCGGCACGTTTTCGCGGCTACCTGCCAGTCGTCGTCGACGTTGAAACCGGTGGTTTCAACTCAGCTACCGACGCACTGCTGGAAATCGCCGCCACCACCATCGGCATGGACGAAAAAGGCTTCGTGTTCCCCGAACACACCTATTTCTTCCGGGTCGAGCCTTTCGAAGGCGCGAACATCGAGCCTGCGGCCCTGGAGTTCACCGGGATCAAACTCGATCACCCCCTGCGCATGGCTGTCAGCGAGGAGACCGCCCTCACGGATATTTTCCGCGGGGTGCGCAAGGCCCTGAAGGCCAACGGTTGCAAGCGCGCGATCCTGGTCGGTCACAACAGCAGCTTCGACCTGGGCTTCCTCAATGCCGCCGTGGCGCGTCTGGACATGAAGCGCAACCCGTTCCATCCGTTCTCCAGCTTCGACACCGCTACACTCGCGGGCCTGGCATACGGCCAGACGGTACTGGCCAAGGCCTGCCAGAGCGCGGACATCGACTTCGACGGCCGCGAGGCCCACTCGGCGCGCTATGACACCGAGAAGACTGCCGAGCTGTTCTGCGGCATCGTCAACCGCTGGAAGGAAATGGGCGGCTGGCAAGACTTCGACGACTGAATATCGCCTGCATAAAAAAACCGGCCCTTAAGGCCGGTTTTTTTATGCGAGAGGCCTGGCCTTACAGCTTGCCAGCGTTCTCGGTCAGGTAAGCGGCAACGCCTTCTGGCGAAGCGGTCATGCCCTTGTCGCCTTTTTTCCAGTTGGCTGGGCAAACTTCGCCGTGCTCTTCGTGGAATTGCAGAGCGTCGACCAGACGGATCAGCTCTTCCATGTTACGGCCCAGCGGCAGGTCGTTGACGATCTGCGAACGAACCACACCCTTGTCGTCGATCAGGAACGCGCCACGGAAAGCCACGCCGCCTTCGGACTCTACGTCGTAGGCCTTGGCGATTTCGTGCTTCATGTCGGCAGCCATGATGTATTGAACCTGACCGATGCCGCCGGCATTGATCGGGGTGTTGCGCCAGGCGTTGTGAGTGAAGTGCGAGTCGATCGAAACAGCGATCACTTCTACGTTGCGGGCCTTGAAGTCAGCCATGCGGTGGTCCAGGGCGATCAGCTCGGACGGGCAGACGAAGGTGAAGTCCAGTGGGTAGAAGAACACCAGGCCGTATTTGCCTTTGATGGCCGAGGACAGGGTGAAGCTGTCGACGATTTCGCCATTGCCCAGAACGGCTGGGACGGTGAAGTCAGGGGCTTGTTTGCCTACGAGTACGCTCATTGGATATCTCCTGGTGTGGACGTAGTAATGGAAGAAGGGGATGGGTCCTGAGTCTGCCACGCTGATGCGACAACTCCATGACCTGGCCCCGCTCCGCAAGAACCGCCCATGATACACGGCGTTTTGAGCTGTCCTTAGTGGTTTTTCTCCAAGCAGGCCTGCAAGGCTGGAAATGCCATTAATCTGTCATTACCGGGAGCAAAAGCCATTCGTCACTCCGGCAGGAAAAGACCATAAAGGCTGTCGAAACCACTTTGACAATCATTCTCGTTAACATTAAGATCCATCGCAATTGAGCCCCCAACCAGCGACGGTTCTCATCCTATGTATGTCTGCCTCTGCACCGGTGTCACCGACGGTCAAATCCGCGAAGCGATCTACGAAGGCTGCTGCAGCTACCGCGAAGTACGTCAGGCCACTGGCGTTGCCAGCCAATGCGGCAAGTGTGCGTGCCTTGCCAAGCAAGTGGTTCGTGAGACTTTGAGCGAATTGCAGAGTGCCCAGGCGGCAATTCCCTATCCAGTGGAATTCAATGTCGCTTGATTTAATCACCCAGATTCAAACAACCGGACCTAGTGTCCGGTTTTTTTATGCCTGTAATTCAATTGCTTAGAGGTAAAACGCGGAACACAAACATTCTTATTCCGATTAATTTTCATATATTATTCAATAACTTAGGTTTGACAGTAATCTTTATGCGGCTCAAACTCTGCCCATGTTCCACTAATTACAGGGCAGGACCCCATCATGAAAGGCGACATCACAGTCATCCAGCATCTCAATAAAATCCTTGCCAATGAACTGGTCGCGATCAATCAGTACTTCCTGCATGCCCGCATGTATGAAGATTGGGGCCTGAACAAGCTGGGCAAGCACGAGTACCACGAGTCCATCGACGAAATGAAGCATGCGGACAAGCTGATCAAGCGCATTCTTTTCCTCGAAGGCCTGCCTAACGTCCAGGACTTGGGCAAGCTGCACATCGGTGAACACACCAAGGAAATGCTCGAGTGCGACCTGCGCATCGAGCGTACCGGTCATGCAGACCTCAAGGCAGCGATCGCCCACTGTGAATCGGCCGGCGACTTCGGCAGCCGTGAACTGCTGGAAGATATTCTCGAATCCGAAGAAGAACATATCGATTGGCTGGAAACCCAACTGGGCCTGATCGATAAAGTTGGTATCGAGAACTATCTGCAATCGCAAATGGGTGACGAGTAACTTAGCTCGTTATATCCCCGACAATAAAAAGCCCCGCCTCTTTCCAGAAGTGGGGCTTTTTTGCATTACGTGGATATATTCGCGTAATGCGCAGGAGCGAGTGCTCTCGCTCCTGCAAGACAGCCTGGATCAGGCTTCGGTCTTGGCTGCGGCTGCTTTCTCGGCAGCGGCTTTGATCAGGGTCTGCAGTTCACCGTTGGCGAACATTTCAGCCATGATGTCACTACCGCCAACCAACTCACCGTCTACCCACAGTTGCGGGAAGGTTGGCCAGTTGGCGTATTTTGGCAGGTTGGCGCGAATTTCCGGGTTCTGCAGGATGTCCACGTAAGCGAACTTCTCGCCACACCCCATCACGGCCTGAGCGGCTTTCGCGGAGAAGCCACACTGTGGGGCATTCGGCGAGCCTTTCATGTAAAGCAGAATGGTGTTGTTGGCAATCTGCTCTTTAATAGTTTCGATGATATCCATGGAACACCTCGGCTGAACTTTCCGACTCTGTTGTCGGCACGGTGGCGCATTGTAACGGAATCCTGAGCGTACTGCTTGGCCTCTCCGACAGACTTCTCAGGCGGCCTCAACCTTTACCGGTACCCCATTCAATGCAGCGTTTCCCGACAGTGCATCCAAGTGGCGCTCATCGGTCAGGTCATTGACGCTGCAGCCCGGCTGCTGCGTGGCAATGTTCATCTGCACTCCCGAGCGCCCGTGCCCCCAGCCATGGGGCAGGCTCACCACTCCGGGCATCATCTCCTCACTGGCCAGCACTTCGACTTCCACCGCACCGACCCGGGAACTGATACGCACCCTCTGGCCATCGCTCAGGCCCCGCCGGGCCAGGTCCTGGGGATGCATCAGCAACTGATGGCGAGGCTTGCCCTTCACCAGGCGATGATAGTTATGCATCCAGGAATTATTGCTGCGCACATGCCGGCGTCCGATCAGCAGCAACTCCTCCACTGCCGGCGCCCCCTGCTCGGCAAAGCGCTGCAGGTCCGCCATGATCGCCGGCGGTGCGACCTGGACCCTGCGGTTATCGGTCCTCAGGCGCTGCGCCAGGTTTGGCTGCAGAGGCCCCAGGTCGATGCCATGCGGGTGCTGCTCGAGGGTCTGCAAGGACAAGCCAAACGGTGAGCCATCGCCATAACGCCCGGCTCTGAGGCCCATGTCGATCATCTGCGCAGGGGCCATGGTCGGCTTGAGCGGGTTTCCAGTCCTTGCCGCGAACGCCTTGGCCAAACCGACGAATATCTCCCAATCGTGCAGGGCCCCCTCGGGCTTGGGCAGGATCGCCCGATTGAAACGGCTGACATTACGCACGGCAAACAGATTGAAGGTGGTGTCGTAGTGATCGTTCTCCAGCGCCGAGGTAGAAGGCAGGATCAAATCTGCATAGCGAGTGGTCTCATTGATGTACAGATCGATGCTGACCATGAAATCCAGGCCGTCCAGGGCCTCCTCCAGGCGCCGGCCATTGGGGGTGGACAGCACCGGGTTGCCCGCCACCGTGACCAGGGCTCGTACCTGCCCCTCCCCCGGAGTGAGCATTTCTTCAGCCAGGGCTGAAACGGGCAGTTCGCCACCGTACTCGGGAAGCCCGGACACCCGACTCTGCCAGGCATTGAAATGCCCGCCGGAGGTCGCCGCCACCAAATCCACCGCCGGCTCGGTACACAAGGCACCGCCAACCCGATCGAGATTACCCGTGATCAGGTTCAGCAATTGCACCAGCCAATGACACAAGGTACCGAACGCCTGGGTGGAGATCCCCATGCGTCCGTAGCAGACGGCCTTGCCCGCACTGGCAAAGTCCCGGGCCAGCTGACGAATCAGGGGAGCCGGAATCGCACACAGTGGGCTCATGGCCTCGGCGGTGTAACGGGAAACCGCCTGGCGCACCTCGGCCAACCCATCCACCTGCAAATGGCTGTCGCGGGTCGGCCCCTCCTCGAAGATGCTGTTCAACATGCCCAGTAGCAAGGCCACGTCTGCACCCGGGCGAATGAACAGGTGCTGGTCGGCCATCGCCGCCGTCTCGCTGCGTCGAGGATCGACCACCACCACCTTACCTCCCCGAGCCTGGATGGCCTTCAGACGCTTTTCCACGTCCGGCACGGTCATGATGCTGCCATTGGACGCCAAGGGGTTGCCGCCAAGGATCAGCATGAAGTCGGTGTGATCGATATCGGGGATCGGCAACAGCAAACCATGGCCGTACATGAAGTAACTGACCAGATGGTGGGGTAGCTGATCGACAGAGGTCGCCGAAAAACGATTGCGAGTCTTGAGCTGGTTGAGGAAATAGCCGCTATGGGTCATCAATCCATAGTTATGGACGCTGGGATTACCCTGGTAGGTGGCGACCGCATCATTGCCATGGTGCTGCTGGATATCCACCAGGCGCTCGGCCACCAGGGCAAAAGCCTCGTCCCAGCCGATAGGCTGCCATTGCTTGCCGATGCGACGTACCGGCTGGCGCAAGCGATCAGGATCATTCTGGATATCTTGCAGGGCCACGGCCTTGGGACAGATATGGCCACGACTGAAACTGTCTTGATGATCGCCCTTGATCGAGGTAATGCGTGGGCCGCCCTCCTCTTCCTGCGTCACTTCCAGGGTCAAGCCGCAAATAGCTTCACACAGATGGCAAGCACGGTGATGCAGAGTCTTGGTCATGGCCAGCCTCTATTATTTGAAGTACCTGCGTTCAGGCACCGAAGGCAAAAACTATGGCCGCAGCCACGCAAGGACACCAGGGACGTTCGTCATATGAATTCATGGCCATCAACCCAGGCCATGATTGCCACGCTCAATTGGGCGGCAGTCTGGGCAAGCCTTCGGAAGGTATCTGGGCCGTGGTATCCACAGGGCCTTGCCCCGGGTAATCGGCCGACAATTCGGCGAGCAATCGCCAATGCTCGTCGAGACCGGCGCTGATACTCATCATCCGGTCGATCATCTTGCGCGCAGCAGCCCGGGTCACCTGGTCCTCGCTGCGCAACAGCTCGAATGAAAACGCCGTCACCGAGGCGGTCATGTCGGTGAGCGCCCGGGCCGTGAGCCCCAGTAGCGTCATCAATTGTTGCTCCTTGGACTCCATCGCACATGCATCCCTGCTACTGATTCGCCTTTATAACCCCAGCACTTTGCATTAGGAAATGTTTCAGGCTGGGGCCCCACAAACTCCCCCATCACGAATCTTCGGCCCATGGGTCAGAAAACGACCGCACCGGCACCGGCAGCGCCCCACTCAATTGCCAAGCCGTGCCGGGGCAGTGTACAAATGCCTGGCTGCTGTCTGGAAACTGGTCCCTGAAGTGCCAGCGCATTCGCACCCTGGCCTCCCTGAATGCCCATAATCGTCGTAGCACTATTGGTAAGACGCGACATTTAATTATAAGATCGCGCCTTCCCCTATTTCGTCGCCCCGTGCGGCTTCCGCCGCAGGTCCAGCCCGTTGTTCGACAAAACAAGGCTTTGAGAATCTGCGGTCCGTTGCAAATAAGGTAGTTAATGATGAGCGCAAGGCACTTTCTCTCCCTGATGGATTGCACGCCCGAAGAGCTGGTCAGTGTGATCCGTCGAGGCATCGAGCTGAAGGACCTGCGTAACCGCGGTGTACTCTTCGAGCCCTTGAAAAATCGTGTGCTGGGCATGATTTTCGAAAAATCGTCGACTCGTACCCGACTCTCCTTCGAAGCCGGCATGATCCAGCTGGGCGGCCAAGCCATCTTCCTTTCGCCACGGGACACCCAACTGGGACGCGGCGAGCCTATCGGCGACTGCGCCATCGTCATGTCGCGCATGCTCGACGCCGTAATGATCCGCACCTTCGCCCACAGCACCTTGACCGAGTTCGCGGCCAACTCCCGCGTGCCGGTGATCAACGGCCTGTCCGATGACCTGCACCCGTGCCAGTTGCTGGCCGACATGCAGACCTTCCTCGAACACCGCGGCTCGATCCAGGGCAAGACCGTGGCCTGGATCGGCGACGGCAATAATATGTGCAACAGCTATATAGAAGCGGCCATCCAGTTCGACTTCCAACTGCGCATCGCCTGCCCTGAAGGCTACGAACCCAACCCACAATTCGTCGCCCAGGCTGGGGACCGGGTGACCATCGTCCGCGACCCACGGGAAGCCGTGCGCGACGCCCACCTGGTCAGCACTGATGTCTGGACCTCCATGGGCCAGGAAGAAGAAACCGCCAAGCGCCTGGAGTTGTTTGCCCCCTTCCAGGTCAACCGTGCCCTGCTCGACCTGGCAGCAGCGGACGTACTGTTCATGCACTGCCTGCCCGCCCACCGCGGCGAGGAAATCAGCCTCGACCTGCTGGACGACCCACGCTCGGTTGCCTGGGACCAGGCAGAAAATCGCCTTCATGCACAAAAGGCCCTGCTCGAGTTCCTCGTCGAGCCGGCGTACCACCACGCATGAGCCAGCCATTGCTACTGAACCTGCGCAACCTGGCTTGCGGCTACCAGGACCAACGAG
Organism: Pseudomonas sessilinigenes; assembly: GCF_003850565.1. NCBI lineage: Bacteria > Pseudomonadati > Pseudomonadota > Gammaproteobacteria > Pseudomonadales > Pseudomonadaceae > Pseudomonas > Pseudomonas sessilinigenes. The sequence continues at coordinate 5,054,831 of NZ_CP027706.1, read as the reverse complement.
TGGTGCAGAACCTCAACCTGCACCTCAACGCCGGGGATATCGGATGCCTGCTGGGCTCCTCCGGTTGCGGCAAGACCACCACCTTGCGGGCCATCGCCGGTTTCGAACCGGTGCATGAGGGTGAAATCCAGCTGGCTGGCGAAACCATCTCCAGCGCCGGCTTCACCCTGGCCCCGGAAAAACGCCGGATCGGCATGGTGTTCCAGGACTATGCGCTGTTCCCCCACTTATCCGTGGCAGACAACATCGCCTTCGGTATCCGCAAGCACCCTGAGAAGGACCGGGTGGTCGCCGAGCTGCTGGAACTGGTCAACCTCAAGCAGTTGGGCCAGCGTTTCCCCCATGAACTCTCCGGAGGCCAGCAACAACGCGTGGCCCTGGCCCGCGCCCTGGCACCCGAGCCCCAACTGCTATTGCTCGACGAGCCGTTCTCCAACCTGGACGGCGAACTGCGTCGCAAGCTCAGCCATGAGGTGCGCGACATCCTCAAGAGCCGGGGAACCAGTGCGATCCTGGTCACCCACGACCAGGAAGAAGCCTTTGCGGTGAGCGACCAGGTCGGAGTCTTCAAGGAAGGTCGCCTGGAGCAATGGGACACCCCCTACAACCTCTACCACGAACCGCAGACCCCCTACGTCGCCAGCTTCATTGGCCAGGGCTACTTCATTCGTGGCCAGTTGAGCAGCCCCGAATCGGTCCATACCGAACTGGGCATGCTGCAAGGCAACCGCGCCTATACCTGGCCAACCGGTGGTGCGGTTGACGTGCTACTGCGCCCGGACGACATCGTCCATGCCCCCGACAGCGCGCTCAAAGCTCGGGTGGTCGGCAAGACCTTCCTCGGAGCCTCGATTCTCTATCGCCTGCAATTGCCCACCGGCAGCCAGCTGGAATCGATCTTTCCCAGCCATGCCGACCATCGGGTGGGAGAAGACGTAGGCATTCGCGTGGCCGCCGAGCACCTGGTGCTGTTCCAGGCCAGCGGCAGCACGGCGGCACAGATCCCGGCAAACGACTCCGGTGTACGGCGCTACAACAGCGCCCACTGAAACGACACCTCGGCTCCGGCGTGGCACCGGAGCCGGCTGTCGCACGACGCCCCAGGTACCGACTGCCGAGACTCAGGGACGTCCGATATCGGCAAACCCGGCCTGGGTATGTTCGGCCAGAACCGCCGCCGCCAACTCCACCTCCAAGCCTCGACGACCGGCGCTAACGAAGATGCTGGACAAGGGCTGCGCAGTACTATCGATAAATGTCCGCAAGCGCTTCTTCTGCCCCAACGGGCTGATTCCTCCCAGCAGGTAGCCAGTGGCACGCTGGGCGGCGGCAGGGTCGGCCATCTCGGCTTTCTTCACCCCTGCGGCATGGGCCAGGGCCTTGAGATCCAGACTGCCGGCCACCGGCACCACCGCCACCAACAATTCCCCCTTCTCACTGCTGGCCAACAGGGTCTTGAACACCCGTGCCGGATCAAGGTTGAGCTTCTCGGCCGCTTCGAGCCCATAGGAAGCTGCCTTGGGATCATGTTCGTAACTGTGAATGCGATGTTCGGCGCGAACTTTTTTCAGCAGGTCCAGTGCAGGGGTCATGGCAGCTCCAGGGCAGGGATAAAAGGCAAAACAAAGCTTTCGGATTTTAGGCCATTGATCGACAAAAGGCTCTAATCCAAGCCTTGAAAACCAGCCCCCTCCCCCGGCAACGCCGGCCTTGCTGTCACTCCTGGGCAGAGCGCCGCCGATCATTCATTTGACTGATATCTATAAAATGACCACTCGTTCACTTTCGACCTTTGACAGCGGTGTTTCTTGTCTATATTTTTTCGTTTCTGAATATCATGCGGTAAATGCAAGCTGCTACCCAGTAACAAGACGAGGCCGGAATGGGGATTCCGCCTTCGTTGGAAGTCGCGCTCCATGCCTTTTGCAGCAGCGCCAGACAACAACAAAAATCGAGGTTCACAATGACAACTGCTCTGCAACAACCGTCGCTATCTGGCCAATGCATGGCCGAGTTCCTGGGCACCGCACTGTTGATCTTTTTCGGCACAGGATGCGTCGCCGCGCTCAAGGTCGCGGGGGCCAGCTTCGGCCTATGGGAAATCAGCGTCATCTGGGGGATCGGCGTCAGCATGGCGATCTACCTGACCGCCGGCGTTTCCGGCGCGCACCTGAACCCTGCCGTGAGCATCGCCTTGTGCCTGTTCGCTGATTTCGAGAAGCGCAAGTTGCCGTTCTACATCCTGGCCCAGGTGGCTGGCGCCTTCTGCGCCGCCCTGTTGGTTTACACGCTGTACAGCAATCTGTTCTTCGATTTCGAACAAGCCCACCAGATGGTCCGTGGCTCCCAGGCCAGCCTGGAACTGGCCTCGGTATTCTCCACCTTCCCTAATCCGTCCCTGAGCACCGCCCAGGCGTTCCTGGTGGAAGTGGTGATCACTGCGATCCTGATGGGCGTGATCATGTCCCTGACCGACGACAACAATGGCCTGCCCCGCGGCCCCATGGCCCCGCTGCTGATTGGCCTGCTGATTGCCGTGATCGGCAGTGCCATGGGCCCGCTGACCGGTTTTGCGATGAACCCGGCGCGGGACTTTGGCCCTAAACTGATGACGTTCTTCACCGGCTGGGGTGAGATTTCCTTCACCGGCGGCCGTGACATTCCGTATTTCCTGGTGCCAATCTTCGCTCCGATCCTGGGCGCCTGCCTCGGTGCAGTTGCCTATCGCAGCCTGATCGCCCGCCACCTGCCCAGCAGCGCGCCGTCTCCAGAGGCCGAGCAGGCCACAGATGGCAAAGTAAAAGCTTCCTGAATCCAGCGGCGCGTGATCCTGCCCAAATCGATCCCGCGCCTGTTTCCACTCCCTTATTTCGTCCAAGGCAATCGACATGACCGACATTCAGAATAAGAACTACATCATTGCCCTCGATCAGGGTACGACCAGCTCCCGAGCCATTATTTTCGACCGCGACGCCAACGTGGTCTGCACCGCCCAGCGCGAGTTCGCCCAGCACTACCCGCAAGCCGGCTGGGTCGAGCACGACCCGATGGAAATCTTCGCCACCCAGAGCGCGGTGATGGTCGAGGCCCTGGCACAAGCCGGCCTGCACCATGACCAGGTAGCCGCCATCGGTATCACCAACCAGCGTGAAACCACCGTGGTCTGGGACAAGAACACCGGCCGCCCGGTCTACAACGCCATCGTCTGGCAGTGCCGGCGCAGCACCGAGATCTGCCAGCAGCTCAAGCGCGACGGCCTGGAAGACTATATCCGCGAGACCACCGGCCTGGTCACCGACCCGTATTTCTCCGGCACCAAGCTCAAGTGGATCCTCGACAACGTCGAAGGCAGCCGCGAGCGCGCCCGCAACGGCGAACTGCTGTTCGGCACCATCGACAGCTGGCTGATCTGGAAATTCACCGGCGGCAAGACCCACGTCACCGACTACACCAACGCCTCGCGCACCATGCTCTTCAACATCCATACCCTGGAGTGGGACGCGAAGATGCTGGAGGTCCTGGACATCCCGCGCGAGATGCTGCCGGAAGTGAAGTCCTCCTCGGAAATCTACGGCCGCACCAAGAGCGGCATCGCCATCGGCGGTATCGCCGGCGACCAGCAAGCGGCGCTGTTCGGCCAGATGTGCGTCGAGCCAGGCCAGGCCAAGAACACCTACGGCACCGGTTGCTTTTTGCTGATGAACACCGGCGACAAGGCGGTGAAGTCCCAGCACGGCATGCTCACCACCATCGCCTGCGGCCCCCGCGGCGAAGTGGCCTACGCCCTGGAAGGCGCTGTGTTCAACGGCGGCTCCACCGTGCAGTGGCTGCGTGACGAGCTGAAGATCATCAACGACGCCCACGACACCGAATACTTCGCTGGCAAGGTCAAGGACAGCAACGGCGTGTACCTGGTACCGGCCTTCACCGGCCTGGGCGCCCCCTACTGGGACCCCTACGCCCGTGGCGCGCTGTTCGGCCTGACCCGCGGCGTGCGCGTGGACCACATCATCCGCGCCGCCCTGGAATCCATCGCCTACCAGACCCGCGATGTGCTCGACGCCATGCAACAGGACTCCGGCGAGCGCCTCAAGGCCCTGCGCGTGGACGGCGGAGCCGTGGCCAACAACTTCCTCATGCAGTTCCAGGCCGACATCCTCGGCACCCAGGTAGAACGCCCGCAAATGCGTGAAACCACGGCCCTGGGCGCTGCCTACCTGGCAGGCCTGGCCTGCGGTTTCTGGGGCAGCCTGGAAGAACTGCGCGGCAAGGCGGTGATCGAGCGCGAGTTCGAACCACAACTGGCCGAAACCGAAAAAGAAGCGCTGTATGCAGGTTGGAAGAAAGCCGTCAGCCGCACCCGCGACTGGGAACCCCACGACGAGGCCAAATAAGCCAAATCCTGGATTCCATCTCCAGGCGATCTGGGCAGCCCCGCATGGCCTGCGGGGCTGCGCAACGAACCGGCATAGCCGCATCCACCACCTGCCGCAGGCAAGGTGTGCGGGCCGGTTTTCGAGACACGGCACTCGCCGTCACCCAGCCTGGCAACTGGTAGGGAGCGGATTCCTGCGGCATCATGGGCAAATTTTGCACGGCAGCCCAAAGGAAGCCCCATGAATCTGCCTCCCCGTCAGCAGCAAATCCTCGACCTGGTCCGCGAACGCGGCTATGTCAGCATCGAGGAATTGGCCCAGCTGTTCGTCGTCACCCCGCAGACCATCCGCCGCGATATCAACCAGTTGGCAGAAGCCAACCTATTGCGTCGCTACCACGGTGGCGCGGCCTATGACTCCAGCGTAGAAAACACCGCCTACGCCATGCGCGCCGACCAGATGCGCGATGAAAAGCAGCGTATCGGCGAAGCCGTCGCCGCGCAGATCCCCGATCACGCCTCGCTGTTCATCAATATCGGTACCACGACCGAATCCATCGCCCGCGCCCTGCTCAACCACAGCCACCTGAAGATCATCACCAACAACCTGCACGTGGCCTCGATGCTCAGTGCCAAGGATGATTTCGATGTGCTGCTGACCGGCGGCAATGTCCGCCGCGATGGTGGCGTAGTGGGCCAGGCCAGCGTCGACTTCATCAACCAGTTCAAGGTGGATTTCGCCCTGGTGGGCATCAGCGGCATCGACGAAGACGGCAGCCTGCTGGATTTCGACTACCAGGAAGTGCGGGTCTCCCAGGCGATCATCGCCAATGCCCGGCAGGTGATCCTGGCCGCCGACTCCAGCAAGTTCGGACGCAATGCCATGATCCGCCTGGGCCCCATCAGCCTGATCGATTGCCTGGTCACCGACCAGCAACCAGTACCAGCCCTGACCCAACTGCTCAACCAGCACAAGATCCGCCTCGAAGTCGTCTGACGCCCCTTCACCCACGACCGGGCAGTCTTCCTTGCCCGGCCGTTGCGGCAACTCTCCTGCCCGCCTCCTGCCTGCACACCCACGACTGCAATAATCGCCTGACAATGTTCGCAAACCGACTTTTCGGGGCCCTTCGATCAGTTTTTTCAATCGAAGCGCGCTGGATACCGCCTTGTTTATGCGCTAGTATTTTCGGAAATGAACATTAATGTTCGAATTCAAATATCAAAGCAACACGAGGCCAGTCGATGCCCACTTCTACCTTGCCCGCGCGCCCTCTTTCCGAGGTTTACGATATCGCCGTCATTGGCGGTGGGATCAACGGTGTTGGAATTGCCGCAGATGCGGCGGGTCGCGGCCTGTCCGTGTTCCTTTGTGAAAAGGACGACCTGGCCAGCCACACCTCATCGGCCAGCAGCAAGCTGATCCACGGTGGCCTGCGTTACCTGGAGCACTACGAGTTCCGCCTGGTACGTGAAGCCCTGGCCGAACGCGAAGTGCTGCTGGCCAAGGCGCCACATATCGTCAAGCCCATGCGCTTCGTGTTGCCGCACCGTCCTCACCTGCGTCCGGCCTGGATGATCCGTGCCGGCCTGTTTCTCTACGATCACCTGGGCAAGCGGGAAAAACTCGGCGGCTCGCGCAGCCTGAAGTTCGGCGCCGACAGCGCGCTGCAAGCGCAGATCACCAAGGGTTTCGAATACTCCGACTGCTGGGTCGATGACGCACGCCTGGTGGTACTCAATGCCATGGCTGCCCGTGAACATGGCGCCCACGTACACACCCAGACTCGCTGCGTCAGTGCTCGTCGCAGCAAGGGTCTGTGGCAACTGGACCTGGAACGCGCCGATGGCAGCCTGTTCTCCATCACTGCCAAGGCCCTGGTGAACGCTGCCGGACCTTGGGTCGCCAAGTTCATCAAGGACGACCTGAAGCTGGAATCGCCCTACGGCATCCGCCTGATCCAGGGCAGCCACCTGATCGTGCCCAAGCTATACGAAGGTGAGCACGCGCATATCCTGCAGAACGAAGACCAGCGCATCGTCTTCACCATCCCCTACCTCGACCAGTTCACCCTGATCGGCACCACCGACCGTGAATACACCGGTGATCCGGCCAAGGTAGCGATCACCGAAGGGGAAACCGACTACCTGCTGCAGGTAGTCAACGCCCACTTCAAGAAACAACTGAGCCGCAGCGATATCCTGCACACCTACTCCGGTGTTCGCCCGCTGTGCAACGATGAATCCGACAACCCTTCGGCAGTGACCCGTGACTACACCCTGGCGCTGTCCGGCAATGGCGACGAAGCTCCATTGCTATCGGTGTTCGGCGGCAAGCTCACCACCTATCGCAAGTTGGCCGAGTCGGCCATGGCCCAGTTGGTGCCTTACTTCAAGCACGCCAAGCCGAGCTGGACTGCCCGCGCCAGCCTGCCCGGTGGCGAGGACATGACCACGCCACAGGCCCTGGCCGACGCCATCCGCAGCAAATTCGACTGGCTGCCCAGCCAGATCGCCCGCCGCTGGGCGACGACCTACGGCAGCCGTACCTGGCGCCTGCTGGAGGGAGTGCACAGCCTGAGCGACATGGGCGAGCATCTGGGGGGTGGTCTCTACAGCCGCGAAGTGGACTACCTGTGCAGCGAGGAGTGGGCAGTGAAGGCCCAGGACATCCTCTGGCGCCGAAGCAAACTGGGGTTGTTCACCACCCCGGAAGAGCAACAGCAGTTGCAGGCCTACCTGCAGAAGATCGAACTCGATCGCGGCAAGATCAAGGCCGCCTGAGTTCCACTGCCATGAAAAAGCCCCTGCACCGTGAGGTCCAGGGGCTTTTTCATGGACTGAACATGAACCCTTCGCCATTTCTCGACGCCGAAGCGCCGCCATTATCGTTCGGATTTCCGAACGCAACCCCGCCAGGGATTCGGCAAACCGGATGAACCCGCCCCACAACCTCTGCCATGAATATTTAATAGCCTTTGAAATCAAGGCTTTGACCATGATCAACTGGCCTGGCACGACTCATGCTCTACACTGTCCGACGAATGCCTGTCGTGCCAACACAACAGGAGCCGTCGAGGCATTCGCTGTATAAAAGAGCCGTCCAATCGGCTGTATAAAAAAAACAAATGTCGAGGAAATACTGATGCGCATCGTTCCCCATCTGTTGGGCGCAGCTATCGCTGCCGCTCTGATTAGCACTCCAGTTTTCGCTGCCGAACTCACCGGCACACTGAAGAAAATCAAAGAGTCCGGCACCATCACCCTCGGACATCGCGACGCTTCCATTCCGTTTTCCTATATCGCCGATGCTTCGGGTGTGCCAGTGGGCTACTCCCACGACATCCAGCTGAAGATCGTCGAAGCCATCAAGAAAGACCTCGACATGCCTGACCTCAAGGTCAAGTACAACCTGGTCACCTCCCAGACCCGTATCCCGCTGGTGCAGAACGGCACCGTGGACGTCGAGTGCGGCTCCACCACCAACAACGTCGAGCGCCAGCAGCAGGTCGACTTCTCGGTCGGTATCTTCGAGATCGGTACCCGCCTGCTGTCCAAGAAGGACTCCACCTACAAGGACTTCGCTGACCTGAAGGGCAAGAACGTGGTGACCACCGCCGGTACCACTTCCGAGCGCATCCTCAAGGCCATGAACGCCGACAAGCAAATGGGCATGAACGTGATCTCCGCCAAGGACCACGGCGAGTCGTTCCAGATGCTCGAATCGGGCCGCGCTGTCGCCTTCATGATGGACGACGCCCTGCTGGCCGGTGAGATGGCCAAGGCCAAGAAGCCTACCGACTGGGCCGTGACCGGTACCCCTCAGTCCTACGAAATCTACGGCTGCATGGTCCGCAAGGGTGATGCTCCCTTCAAGAAAGCCGTGGACGACGCCATCGTCGCTACCTACAAGTCGGGCGAGATCAACAAGATCTACGACAAGTGGTTCCAATCGCCGATCCCGCCAAAAGGCCTGAACCTGATGTTCCCGATGAGCGACGAGCTCAAGGCCCTGATCGCCAATCCGACCGACAAAGCGGCTGACGACAAAAAGTCCTGATTCCTGACTAACCTTACTCCTGAAGGGGCCCTGGCCTCTTCAGGAGCCTGTCACTACCTGCTGGCACATTCTGGAAACACTCGCACCGGTGGTTGTCGAGCCGATCGCGCGTGCCTGGCCGTCCTGGCCAGACGGGAACGGATCTCCCCAGGCGGGTGCTTGTAGTACATCGAACGATCTGAGGGGTAACCCCAATGAATTACAACTGGGACTGGGGCGTGTTCTTCAAGTCCACCGGCGTGGGCAGCGAGACCTATCTCGACTGGTTCATCTCGGGGCTGGGCTGGACCATCGCCATCGCCGTGGTGGCCTGGATCATCGCATTGATACTGGGATCGATCCTGGGGGTCATGCGTACCGTGCCGAACCGCCTGGTGTCGGGCATCGCCACCGTCTACGTGGAGATCTTCCGCAACGTGCCCCTGTTGGTGCAGCTGTTCATCTGGTACTTCCTGGTGCCCGACCTGCTGCCGCAGAACCTGCAGGACTGGTACAAGCAGGATCTCAACCCGACCACCTCGGCCTACCTGAGCGTCGTCGTCTGCCTGGGCCTGTTCACCGCCGCCCGGGTCTGCGAACAAGTGCGCACCGGTATCCAGGCCCTGCCCCGCGGCCAGGAAGCCGCTGCCCGCGCCCTGGGTTTCAAGCTGCCGCAGATCTACTGGAACGTGCTGCTGCCCCAGGCCTATCGGATCATCATTCCGCCGCTCACCTCGGAATTTCTCAACGTCTTCAAGAACTCCTCCGTGGCCTCGCTGATCGGCCTGATGGAGCTGTTGGCCCAGACCAAGCAGACCGCCGAGTTCTCGGCCAACCTGTTCGAAGCCTTCACCCTGGCCACCCTGATCTACTTCACCCTGAACATGAGCCTGATGCTGCTGATGCGCCTGGTGGAGAAGAAAGTCTCGGTCCCCGGCTTGATCTCCGTGGGAGGTAAATAATGGAATTCGACTTCTCGGGCATCGTCCCGGCCATTCCCGGCCTGTGGAACGGCATGCTGATGACCCTCAAGCTGATGGTCCTGGGCGTAGTCGGGGGGATCATCCTCGGCACCCTGCTGGCCCTGATGCGCCTGTCCCACAACAAGCTGCTGGCGAACATCGCCGGCGCCTACGTCAACTACTTCCGCTCGATCCCGCTGCTGCTGGTGATCACCTGGTTCTACCTGGCGGTGCCTTTCGTGCTGCGCTGGATCACCGGCGAAGACACCCCGATCGGCGCGTTCACCTCGTGCATCGTGGCCTTCATGATGTTCGAAGCAGCGTACTTCTGCGAAATCGTCCGGGCCGGCGTGCAGTCGATCCCCAAGGGCCAGATGGGCGCCGCCCAGGCCCTGGGCATGACCTACGGCCAGACCATGCGCCTGATCATCCTGCCCCAGGCCTTTCGCAAGATGACCCCACTGCTGCTGCAGCAGAGCATCATCCTGTTCCAGGACACCTCCCTGGTATACACCGTGGGCCTGGTGGACTTCCTCAATGCCTCGCGCTCCAGCGGCGACATCATCGGCCGCTCCAATGAATTCCTGATCTTCGCCGGTCTGGTGTATTTCACAATCAGCTTCGCCGCCTCGCTGCTGGTCAAGCGTCTGCAAAAAAGGTTCGCCGTATGATCTCTATCAAAAACGTCAACAAGTGGTATGGGGACTTCCAGGTACTGACCGACTGCAGCACCGAGGTCAAGAAAGGTGAGGTGGTGGTGGTCTGCGGGCCGTCCGGTTCGGGCAAGTCGACCCTGATCAAGTGCGTCAATGCCCTGGAGCCGTTCCAGAAAGGCGACATCGTGGTCGACGGTACGTCCATTGCCGACCCCAAGACCGACCTGCCCAAGCTGCGCTCGCGGGTCGGCATGGTGTTCCAGCACTTCGAGCTGTTCCCGCACCTGAGCATCACCGAGAACCTGACCATCGCCCAGATCAAGGTCCTGGGCCGCAGCAAGGAAGAGGCCACCAAGAAAGGCCTGCAACTGCTGGAGCGAGTCGGTCTGGCCGCCCATGCCCACAAGCATCCGGGCCAGCTTTCCGGTGGCCAGCAACAACGTGTGGCCATCGCCCGCGCCCTGGCCATGGACCCGATCGTCATGCTGTTCGACGAACCGACCTCGGCCCTGGACCCGGAAATGGTCAACGAGGTGCTGGATGTGATGGTGCAACTGGCCAACGAAGGCATGACCATGATGTGCGTGACCCACGAAATGGGCTTTGCCCGCAAGGTGGCGAACCGAGTGATCTTCATGGACAAGGGGCAGATCATCGAGGACTGCCAGAAAGAAGAGTTCTTCGGCGACATCAACGCCCGCTCCGAACGTGCGCAGCACTTCCTCGAGAAAATCCTGCAGCACTAAAACCTGTGTTCCCGCAGGAGCTGGTTCGCCAGCTCCTGCGGGCATTGCACAGTGGTTGACCCAAGGCATCTGTGATGAAATGCGACCCCACTCTCTATCGCGCTACGCCGCCATCACTTGCCGTGAAACCCCGCCTGATCCGCCACCTGTTCCTACCGCCGCTGATCATCGTGCTGATGACCGCCCTGGGCTATGCCGGCTTCTGGATCAGCGAGCACAACGGCATTCGCACCCTCAGTGAAAATGGCGCACGCCAGCTGGAGCTGCATGCCCGGGCCGTAGAGAGCGAGATCAGCAAGTACACCTACCTGCCCAGCCTGCTGGAACTGGAATCCAGCGTCTCGACGCTGCTGGCCGATCCTTCGCCGGAACACCGGCAAGCCGTCAACCAATACCTCGAAGGCCTGAACCGCCGCAGCCGCAGCCGGGCCATCTATGTCATGGACACCACCGGCCGGGTGCTGGCCACCAGCAACTGGCGCGATGTCGACAGCTACCTGGGCGAAGACCTGTCGTTCCGGGCCTATTACCAGAATGCCGTACGCGGCTACCCCGGGCGTTTCTACGGGATTGGCAGCACCAACGGCGAACCCGGCTACTACCTGGCCCACGGCCTGGAGGAACAGGGCAAGATCATTGGCGTGGCGGTGGTCAAGGTACGCCTGGAGGCCCTGGAAGAACGCTGGCAAAGAGCGCGCCTGGAAGCGTTCGTCAGCGACGAGAACGGCATCATCATTCTCTCCAGCGATCCCTCGCGACGCCTCAAGTCAGTACGTCCCCTGAGCGACGACACCAAGGAACGCCTGGCTCGCAGCCTGCAGTACTACTGGTTTCCCCTCAACGAGCTGGAGCCCCTGGCCCGGGAGCGCCTGGCCGAAGGCATGGAAAAACTGAGCTTCCCGGCCAACGCCGAACTGGCCTCCGATGACAAGCCCATCAGCTACCTGTCCCAGACGCGCCCCTTGAGCGATACGCCCTGGAACTTCACCCTCCTCACGCCCCTGCAGGACCTGCGCCGCGAGGCCATCAACCAGGGCATCCTGGTAGCCGTGGCCTTCGGCCTGGTGGCTTTTCTACTGATCGCCTGGAACGAGCGGCGCAAAGCCATCGCCACTCGTCTCGCCGCTCGCGAGGCCCTGCAAGAAGCCAATAGCCAGCTGGAACGCAAGATCACCGAACGCACTGCCGACCTGCGGGCCAGTAACGAGCGGCTCAAGGCGCAGATCCGTGAGCGCCGCCAGGCCGAGGAAACCCTGCGCCGGGCCCAGGACGAGCTGGTCCAGGCCGGCAAGCTGGCGGCCATCGGCCAGATGTCCACCAGCATCGCCCACGAACTCAACCAGCCCCTGGCGGCGCTACGTACCCTGTCCGGCAACACCGTGCGCTTCCTCGAACGCGGCGCCCTGGACACCGCCAGCGCCAACCTCAAGACCATCAACGAACTGATCGACCGCATGGGCCGCATCACTGCCAGCCTGCGCTCCTTCGCCCGCCGTGGCGACGACCAGGGCCAGGCCAGCCTGGGCAAGGCCGTGGACGCGGCCCTGCAGGTCCTCGGCGCACGTATCGAACCGCTGCCGCTACAGCTGCACCGCGACTTCAGCGAACAGACCCTGCAAATCGACCAGACCCGCCTGGAACAGATCCTGGTCAACCTCATGGGCAATGCCCTGGATGCCATGCAGGCGCAGCCGGCGCCCCAGCTCTGGCTGGAGGGCGAGGCCAGCGACGGCAAATACCGTCTGCGGGTGCGGGATAACGGCCACGGCATCGACCCTGAAACGCGCAAGCACCTGTTCGAACCCTTCTTCACCACCAAGCCCGGCGAACAAGGGCTGGGACTGGGCCTGACCCTGTCCGCCAGCCTCGCCGCCGCCACGGGCGGCAGCCTGGTGGTGGAACACCCGGCAAGCGGCGGCACCGCCTTTGTCCTCAGCTTGCCCTTGGCAAGCCCCACTCAAGCCGAGCCGATATGAACAACGAGCTGACCGTGCTGATCGTCGAAGACGACCCCCATGTCCTGCTGGGTTGCCAACAGGCCCTGGCACTGGAAGACATCCCCTGCATCGGCGTGGGCAGTGCCGAAGACGCCCTGGTCCAGGTCGGTGAAAACTTCCCCGGTATCGTGATCAGCGATATTCGCCTTCCAGGCATCGACGGCCTGGAACTGCTGACCCGCCTCAAGGCCCGTGATCGCAGCCTGCCGGTGGTCCTGATCACTGGGCACGGCGATATTTCCATGGCCGTCGGCGCGATGCAGAAAGGTGCCTACGACTTCATGGAGAAGCCCTTTTCCCCCGAGCGCCTGGTGGACGTGGCCCGCCGCGCCCTGGAGCAACGGGGCCTGGCCCGGGAGGTGAGCTCGCTGCGGCGCCAGCTGGCCGAGCGCAACTCCCTGGAGGGCCGGATCATCGGTCGCTCGCCAGCCATGCAGAACTTGCGGGAGCTGATCGCCAACGTCGCCGATACCTCGGCCAACGTGCTGATCGAGGGCGAGACAGGTACCGGCAAGGAGCTGGTCGCGCGTTGCCTGCACGACTTCAGCCGGCGCCAGCAGCAGCAATTCGTCGCCCTGAACTGCGGCGGCTTGCCGGAAAACCTCTTCGAGAGCGAAATCTTCGGGCATGAAGCCAATGCCTTCACCGGCGCCGGCAAGCGACGGATCGGCAAGATCGAGCATGCGCACCAGGGCACCCTGTTCCTCGATGAAGTGGAAAGCATGCCCATCAACCTGCAGATCAAGCTGCTGCGGGTCTTGCAGGAACGCACTCTGGAGCGCCTCGGCTCGAACCAGAGCGTCGCCGTGGACTGCCGGGTCATCGCGGCCACCAAGTCGGACCTGGACGAACTGAGCCGGGCCAAGGAGTTTCGCAGCGACCTCTACTACCGCCTCAACGTGGTAACCCTGGAGCTGCCTCCCCTGCGCGAGCGGCGCGAGGATATCCTGCAATTGTTCGAACACTTCCTGCAGCAATCGTCCCTGCGTTTCGACCGAGCGCCACCGGAGCTGGACAACCAGACCCTGTCGAGCCTGATGAGCCATGACTGGCCGGGCAACGTGCGAGAGCTGCGCAATGTCGCCGAGCGCTTCGCCCTGGGCCTGCCGGCCTTCAAGAAAGCAGGCGGCAACAGCGGCCAGGGGCTGGGCTTTGCCGAGGCCGTGGAAGCCTTTGAACGCAACCTGTTGAACGATGCCTTGCAACGCAGCGGCGGTAACCTCAGCCAGGCCAGCCAGGAGCTGGGCATGGCCAAGACCACGCTGTTCGACAAGGTCAAGAAGTACGGCCTGAGCCACTGACCCAAGGCGCACAAACACATGGATCTATTGTTGAAGGCCGCCCTCGGGGCGGCGGTAGTGGTGATCCTGGCAGCCCTGGCCAAGACCCGGAACTACTACATCGCCGGCCTGGTGCCGCTGTTCCCGACCTTCGCCCTGATTGCCCACTACATCGTCGGCAAGGGCCGTTCGATCGACGACCTGAAGACCACCATCCTGTTCGGCATGTGGTCGATCATTCCCTATTTCGTCTACCTGGCGACCCTGTATGTCATGGTCGACCGCTTGCGCCTGGAGGCCTCACTGGCCGTCGCCGCCGTGGCCTGGTTGATCGCCGCCAGCATCCTGGTCAGCGTCTGGGTCCGGCTCCACGCCTGAGGCCTCCCTGGCCGAAGACCCAGCCGCCCGGCTCGGCCAGACAAGCCTGGCCCGACCCTTGCATTTACCCGGCAAAGCCCGCCCAGCCTGCGCTCCAGCTTGATTGCGCAGTTTTCTGGGGGGCGCTGCCATGGGTAAATTGCACCTTGAACATTCTAGATCTCGACCACAGCCTGACCGCCCAGGAGCCGATCATCCGGCGCCTGAACAGCGGCCAGGCCCGGCGCATCGACCTGCTGGACCTGGGCCCCAAGTTGCGGCTCTGGTCCACCGAGCGAACCTATCGCCACTTCACCGAGCGCCTGGGCCAACGGCCACGGCACAGCGGTTCCAAACCGGAAATCTTCTTCGTCGGCTCCGGTGACTACCACCACCTGACTCCGGCCTTTCTCGGCAACCTGGCGGAGCCGGTGAGCCTGATCCATTTCGACAACCATCCGGACTGGGTGCGCTTCGCCCCGCGCCGGCATTGCGGCTCCTGGGTCAACCGGGCACTGCAGCTGGCGAACATCCAACGTATCGTCACCCTCGGCCCCTGCAGCGAAGACCTGCACAATCCACAGCTGCGCGGCGGCAACCTCGGCGCCCTGAAGCACGGCAAGCTGCAATTGTTTCCCTGGCAACACGAACCCTCCAGGGTCTGGGGCCAGGTCGGCGACGGTGCCGGGCACCAGCAACAGGACAAGCACCTGCACTGGCAAAACCTGGCACAGGTGGACTGGCCGGCGTTTCTTCAAGGGCTGATCGACAGCCTGCCCACCGAGGCGGTCTGGATCACCATCGACAAGGACGTGCTGGCCAGCGAGGACGCCGCCACCAACTGGGACCAGGGTGGCATGCGCCTGACCCACCTGCTGCAGGCGATACGGACCCTGGCGGCACGCAAGCGGATCCTGGGCATCGACGTTTGTGGCGAATTCGCCAAGCCAGCCTTCAGCAACGCCTTCAAGCGCTGGGAAGCCAAGTCCGACCAACCACCGGCCGAACGCTGGAGCCAGGAAGACCTGCTACGCAATTCAGTGACCAATGAAGCCTTGATTTCGCTGTTCGAGGAGCTGTTCCCATGACGTTTGTCGTTGTGCTGCTGGTGGCCTTTTCCATCCTCCTGGATGTAATCGGCCAGCTGTGTTTCAAACTGGGCCTGGACCGCCTGCCGGAGCTGGAGGGAGGCTTCCGCCTGAACGCCTTCTGGGGCCAGGTATTCAACGCCCCGCTGTTGTGGTGCGGGGTAGGCGCCTATGCCGTGGAATTCTTCGTCTGGCTGGAGGCTCTGTCCCGGGCCCCGCTGAGCCTGCTGTTCCCGGCAGCGGCCCTGGGCTACTGCGGAGTGGTACTGGCGGGCAAGCTGGTACTGGGAGAAACCGTCAGTCGTCGGCGCTGGCTCGGCACCCTGGTCATCACCGCTGGCGTGATGCTGGTTTGCATCGCCAGCACCTGAGCCTCCCATCAACGCATACAAGGAAACGCTTCATGAGTTCGAACCACGCTAATGACTGGTTGCATGGGCGCCTGGGTACCCTGGTGCTCTGGTTCCTGTTGATCAGTTTCGAGGGCGCCGGCCAGATCGCCACCAAGGTCGGTGGCGACCAACTGGGCCAGATGGACTTCAGCCTGCAATGGCTGGCAGCCGTGGTGGCCAACCCCGGAGTGCTGACCGCGATTGCCTGCTATATCGGCGCGTTCTTCGTCTGGATGTTGATCCTGCGGCGCAGCAGCCTGTCCCTGGCCTTTCCCCTGAGCGCACTGGTGTACGTGGTGGTCCTGCTGGGATCGTGGCTGGTGCTGAACGAGCAGATCAACCCGCTGCACTGGCTCGGGGTCTTCGTGATCATGGGCGGGATCGCCCTGCTGGCCGAGGGCGAAGGCGAAGCGGCCTGAAGACAGGGTCTTCGGCAACTTCAGCCTTGGGCAGCAGCTACAGGATCAGCTTCGTGTAGCCGCTGCCGCCAGGCTGCGACAAGGTCCGCAGGACCTTCGGCGATTTCGCCTCCTGCGCCCGCTGCTCGGTCGTGCACAGCCTTGGGCAGCGGCTACAGGTTACCGACGGTGGGACACCAAAAAGCCCAGCCCGTGGGACACCGGGATCACTTTCACCCCCGCCGCACGCTGTTCCTCGCGAATCTGGCGATGGAAGGCCTTGACCTTGGTCCAGTGCATTTTCGGCCGGTAGTGGTGCTCGGCGTGGTAGCCGTTGTTCATCCAGATCAGGTTGTACAGCGGGCTATAGGAGCTCACGCCCCAGGCAATCGGCAGGTCCGGGTTACCGCCCAGGTGCTCGTAGTAGCCGTTGAGGGACGACAGCGACTGGCCCAGGTACCAGAACGGCAGCAGCACCAGCACCGCGTGCCAGTCGAAGAACGCCAGCGCCAGGTAGAACGCGACCGTCACGGCGATCTCCACTTTCACCCAGCGCGCATCGTCCGGGCGCTTGCGCTGCATTTCCTGGTAGATCTCCTTGGGGTCGTCGCGAAAGAAGCTCAGGAAGGTGTAGGCCCAGGGGTTGTCCGGCTGGCCATCCTTGCCATGCAGGTAGATCGACAGCGGATCGATGGTCTTGCCATGGGCGTCCGGCAGGTCGGAATTGCCCCGGTGATGGCGATTGTGGATATCGCGATACAGGGTCTGGGAGAAGCCGATGGTGACCGACAACAACAGGTCGAAGGCCCGGTTCATCCAGGCCGGAGTGAAATAGGCGTTGTGGATCTGGTTATGGGAAATACTGTTGATGCTCCACGACAGGCTGACCGCATACAGCAGCGCCGACGGGATGATGACCCACCAGGACAAGGCATGGAAATCCAGGGTCAGCCACAGGACAAAGGCGAAATGCGCCAGGGCCATGACGATCGGAATCAGGTCCCAGAGGGAATAGGCGAGTAAACGGTAGGCAGGTCGGGCCATGAAGAACTTCCTGAGAAATTGAGTTCGCGGCAGTTACTGCAAAGGCCAGACCAGTTTTACCCATCGTTATCGGTAATGTCCCCGATCGCTGCCGCGACAGACCCCCTCAGGGCCTGCCAGGCTCCGCGGCAGCAGTTCGAAAGGACGTCAGAACTTGTAGCTGATGGCGGTCTGCACCTGCCCCTGGTTGACCTCGCCCTTGTCACGCACGATGGTGCTGTTGGCCGCCGAGTTGACCAGGCGGATCCAGCTGGCACTGGCCACCAGCGACCAGTTGTTGCCCAGGGGCACCTGGATGTTCTGGGTCAGTGTGAAGTTCTGCAGGCCGCCACCGGCGTGATAGCGCTCGATGCCGGAAGCCAGGAACTCCTTGGTGCTGACACCGAAGAAGGTCTGGTTCTGCCGGGCGTCGGCAAAATGCAGGGTCAGGTTGTTGCTACCGATGATCCCCATGCCCAACGGGTAGCCGATCTCGCCACCGATCTTGCCCAGCATGCCGCCTTGGCCACCGCCGCCCCCGACGGCCTGGCCCACCGAAGCGAACACCCGCCAGAAATCGTCCGGGGCATATTGGATGAAGCCACCCACGTCGGCCATGTCGGGCACGTCCCGCAAGCCACGCAGCGAGCCGTCGGCGTTACGCCCCTGCAGGTAATTGATGTAGGGGCCCATGCTCACGCCATTGCTCTTGAAGGCATCCCAGGTCAGGCCATCGTCACCGCTCAGGCTGACATCCCCCCAATCCAGGTCCAGGTACGGCAATGGGGTGGTGTCATAGCGGCTGCCCGTGGGGTCATGGGGCTGGTAGCCGATACCCAATCCCAGTTCGCCGGTGATGCCGGAGTCGCCCCAGGCGCTGCAGGCCAGGCCCAGCGACAGCAGTCCGGCGAGCAGGGATGAAGGGAATAGCCTTGGCATGAATGAGTTTCCTTGTCTGAACATGCGCGCATCAATCACCAGAGCCCCCCTCGGGCGCAAGCACTGATGTTGTTTGTAGGGAGCTACAAAAATTGTAGCTAGAAAGCTACAAAACACCTCTCCCCTTGGTTAGAGCCCCAGCCCTGCTGGGTTTTCCGTACTTGGCACAGTCCCTGCTGTACCCCTGCCGCAAGCGTAAACAGCGCTCTATTCAACAGGTAACAACAGATGATGCACTGGCATATCGTATGTGACTTCGACGGGACCATCTCCCGCGCCGACGTGATCGATAACGTCCTCCAACGCTTCGCCGACCCCAGCTGGGAGAGCATCGAGCAGGAGTGGCTGGACGGGCACATTGGATCCCGAGAATGCCTCAGCCGCCAACTGGCCCTGGTCAAGGCCTCGCCCGCCGAACTGCTGGGCTACTTCGACAGTGTCGAAATCGACCCCGACTTCCCTGACTTCGTCGATCACGTGATCGGCCTGGGCGCCTCCATCGAAGTGGTCAGCGATGGCATCGAGCAAGGCATCGCCCGCATCCTGGCACGCAACTACGTGACCCTGCTGCCGATCCTCGCCAATCGCCTGCGCCAGGTCGATCACAACAGCTGGCGCATCGATTTCCCTTATGCCAGCGACGCCTGCCGTGCCGCCTCCGGCAACTGCAAATGCAAATCCACCCCGCGCGGCAAGCGTGTGCTGGTGATTGGCGATGGCCAGTCGGACATGTGCGTGGCCTCCACTGCCGACTTCGTCTTCGCCAAGGGCCGCCTGGCCGAGTACTGCGAGCGCAACGCCATTCCCTACGCGCGGTTCGACTCCTTTGCCGAACTGCCGGCACTGCTGGCCAAACTGCCACGCAACGCGGCCAACGCCACTAATTTCTCTATTGAAACCCAGGAACTCTTCCACCATGTCTGATATCCGCATCGCTACCGCAGAAGACCAGATTCTTCTGGAAAAAGAAGCCAAGTACTGCTCCTACGGCGATACCGTTCACTACATCGAACCCCCGCGCATCTTCAGCCGCTGCGAAGGCTCCTACGTCTGGGATACCGAAGACCAGGCCTACCTCGACCTGCAGATGTGGTACTCGGCGGTGAACTTCGGCTACGCCAACCCGCGCCTGAACAACGCCCTGAAGCAACAGATCGACACCCTGCCGCAGATCGCCAGCCAGTACCTGCACAAAGGCAAGATCGAGCTGTCGGAAATGATCGCGGTCGACGCCAAGAAGAAGTTCGGCCTCGACGGTCGCGTGCACTTCAACGTCGGCGGTTCGCAGTCCGTCGAGGACTCGCTGAAAGTCGTGCGTAACGCCAGCAACGGCAAGAGCCTGATGTTCGCCTTCGAAGGCGGCTACCACGGTCGTACCCTGGGCGCTTCGTCCATCACTTCCAGCTACCGCTACCGTCGCCGCTACGGCCACTTCGGCGAGCGCGCGCAGTTCATTCCATTCCCGTACCACTTCCGTGGCCCGAAAGGCATGACCAAGGAAGAGTACGGCAGCCACTGCGTGAAGCAGTTCGCCCGCCTGTTCGAAACCGAATACAACGGTGTCTGGGACCCGAAAGTCGGCCAGAGCGAATACGCCGCCTTCTACGCCGAGCCGATCCAGGGCACCGGCGGCTACGTGATCCCGCCGATGAACTTCTACCGCGAGCTCAAGCAAGTGCTGGATCAGCACGGCATCCTGCTGGTGGTCGACGAAATCCAGATGGGCTTCTACCGTACCGGCAAGCTGTGGTCGATCGAGCACTTCGACGTCCAGCCTGACGTGATCGTGTTCGGCAAGGCACTGACCAACGGCCTGAACCCGCTGGGCGGTATCTGGGCTCGCGAGGAGCTGATCAACCCAGGCGTGTTCCCGCCAGGTTCGACCCACTCCACCTTCGCCTCCAACCCACTGGGCACCGCCGTGGGCCTGGAAATGTTCAAGATGACCAGCGAGATCGACTACGGCGCGATGGTCATGGAGAAGGGCAAGTACTTCCTCGAAGGCCTCAAGGACCTGCAGAAGCGCTACCCGATCATCGGCGACGTCGACGGCCTGGGCCTGGCCCTGCGCTGCGAGATCTGCACCACCGACGGCTTCACCCCGGACAAGGCGACCCTGGACTACATGGTCGAGGAAGGCATGAAGGGCGACATCGAGATCGACGGTCAGCGCCTGGGCCTGATCCTCGACGTGGGCGGCTACTACAAGAACGTGATCACCCTGGCACCATCGCTGGAAATCAGCTACGCGGAAATCGACCTGGGTATCGCCCTGCTGGACCGCCTGCTGGATCGGGCCATGAAGCGATGAGCATGGCTGAGATCGATCTGGGCGAAGGCGACGCCGGCTTCGTTCTCGGCACGGGTCAGGTCGGGATCTTGTTGATCCACGGCCTGACCGGCACCCCGACGGAACTCCGTCGGGTGGCCCAGGGCCTGGCCAAGGATGGTACGTGCACCGTGTACGTACCGACCCTGCCCGGGCACTGCGGGGACAACAGCGACCTGCAGGCCACGGGCTGGCAGGACTGGTACGAAGGCGTGCGCAAGACCTTTGCCGCCATGCAACAGCGCCACGAGCAGGTGTTCGTCGGCGGCCTGTCCATGGGCGCGGTGATGTCGATGTACCTGGCATCCGAGCACCCAGGGCGGATCAGTGGCTTGCTGATGTATTCCACCACCCTCAAGTACGACGGCTGGAGCATCAACAAACTGGCATTCCTTACCCCGTTGCTGATGAAGATCCCGTTCGGCGTGCATATCTGCCGTTTCGAAGAAAAGCCGCCCTATGGCATCAAGAACGAGCGCCTGCGGGCCATCGTCGAGAAGCAGATGAAGGCCGGCGCCAGCAGCGATGCCGGGCTCCTGACCATGGAGGGCGTGACCGTGCGCGAACTGCACCGGATGAACGCCGTGGTCAAGAAACGCATGCCGTCGATCATGACGCCCGCACTGGTGCTGCACTCCAGCGAAGACGACATCACCAGCACCTGGAATGCCGACTACGTGGAACGCAAGCTCGGCGGCCCGGTGACCAAGATCCTCCTCGACAACTGCTATCACATGATCACCGTGGACCTGCAATACCAGCGCGTGATCGAACTGAGCGTGGATTTCATCCAGCAGCGAGTGGTCGCCCCCGCCGTACGCGAAGACTACCGACAGCTGGCGTGACTTAAGGAAGAGACGTGATTACCGCCCAAGCCTTCTCAACCATACAGGCCATCGATCGCAGTGCCTGGAATGACTGTTTTCCAGGGGCCCTGGAGGATTGGGACTATTACCTGGCCGTGGAAAAAGCCGCCATCGTCGATTTCAATTGGCGCTACCTGGCGGTCTATGAAGGTTCGACCCTGGTGGCCGTGGCTCCGGCCTTCACCACCCAGTATCGACTGGACACCACGGTCTCCGGCCTGGCCAAGCGCATGACCGAACGCCTTGAACGGCATTGGCCGGGTGTCTTGCAACTGCGCCTGTACGCCATCGGTTCGCCGGTGGCCGAACAGTGCAACGCCGGCACCGCCAGCCACGTTCCCAGCGAACGCCGCCAAGCCCTGCTGGAGGAGCTGCTGAAACTGGCCCGGGCCGATGCCGACAGCTTCGGTATCGGCCTGATGGCGGTCAAGGATGCCCCCAGCAGCGATCAGCAATGGGCCGCCAGTTGTCTGGCCGCAGGCCTGCAGGCCATGCCGAGCCTGCCTTCGGCGCTGCTGCCGATCCCCTTCGCCTCGGTCGATGCCTACCTGGGCACCCTCGGCAAGTCGACCCGCAAGGACTTGCGCCGCAAGCTCCGGGCGCCGGGGCCACGCATCGAGTGGCGCCAGCAGATCGATGACGTGTTGCCGGACATCATGCGTTTATACGAAGCGACCCTGAACCGCAGCGACCTGCAGTTCGAGCGCCTGCCGGCGGAGTACTTCACCGGCATCCTCGAACAGTTGGGAGAGCGGGCCGCCTGTGTCTTGTACTGGGTCGGCGATCAACTAGTGGCTTTCAACCTGGTGCTGGTCGACCAGAACCGCTTGATCGACAAGTTCTTCGCCCATGACCTCAATGTCACCCGGGAGCACAACCTGTACTTTCGCAGCTGGCTGGCCAATGTCGACTACTGCATCCAGCAGCGGATCTCCCTGTATGAGTGCGGCCAGGCCGGTTATGCCAGCAAGCTTCGCCTGGGCTGTCGCTTCACCGGTAACATGCTGTTCTTCCGCCACCGCAATCCGATGCTCAATGCACTGCTCAAAGTGATAAAACGCTTTGTCCGTCCGGATCGCTCCGACCCCGCCATGGCCGCTGCAATAAGCGAAAGTACATGACCAGAAAAGATCGTCGTCCTCCCCGCCCCTTCGCCATCTCCCGCTGGAGCCTGCAGCGCAAGCTGGTGTTGGCGTTCTGGCTGGTCAGCGTGATCCCCACCATGATCGCCGCCGAGCTGGCGGCCACCACGTTGTCGGAGATTTTCGACAGCAACGTGCGTATCTGGCTGCAGGAATCCACCAAGATCGTCGAGGACGAGATCACTGAAATCCTGCGTGACAACGCCAGGATTGCCCAACTGTTCCTGCGCTATACCCGGCCCCCAGGGGAGCGTAACGCCAACAAGCACGACAAGCTCACCGCCGACATTGCCAACTCCATGGGCATCGACGTGGTGGCACTGATTCGCAAGAGCGACCACAAGGTCATGTTCACCACTGCCGCCGACGATGTGGTCGGCCAGATCAGCACTGCCTCCAATGCCGTCCTGCAGACGATCCAGGTCGGCGGGGCCGCCACCGGGGCGGTGGTCTCGACCTTCCAGACCAACCTCGATGGCGTCGACTATCAGCTGTTGATCGCCACCTACCTGGATGCCAGCTTCCTCACCAGCGTGGCCGACGTGCACTCCCTGGACCTGCGCCTGTACCTGGCCAAGGCCGACGACTTCTCGGAAATCTTCGCCACCCAGCGCTTCGAGGACCACCCGCCGCGGGTGCCGCACAAGATCGAGGACATCCTGCGCACCACCCGCCAGCCCACCGAACAGTTCACCAATCGCTACAGCGGACTGTACCGGCCGATCTTCAACGACAGCGGCGACCTGGTCGGGGTGATCTTCAGCGGCCTGCTGCGCCACAGCAGCCTGGTGGGCCTGGTCAACCAGAGCAACCTGTTCATCCTGATCTTCCTCCTCAGCTCGGCGGCCTCGTTGTGCGTCGGCTGGCTGGTGTCGCAACGCCTGACTCGCCCGCTGCGGGGCCTGTCCACCGGGGTACGGGCCGTGATTGCCGGCGACTATCGGCAGCGGGTTCCAGTTATCGGTGGCGACGAACTGGCCGAACTGAGCAGTACTTTCAACCACATGACCGAGCGCCTGGGTGAACTGCAACACCTGGAGTCACAACTGCGTCGCCGCGACCGCCTGCACGCCCTGGGCGAGGTGGCCATGGGCCTGGCCCATGAGATTCGCAACCCGCTGGGCATCATCAAGACCGCCACCCAACTGCTGCACCGCCGGGTCGACCTGCCGGAGAACGACAAGCGTCACCTGGAGTACGTGATCAGCGAAGTCAGCCGGATCAACGACCTGATCACCGAGTTCCTCGATTTCGCCAAGCCCAGCACGCCGATTCGTGCCACCCAGCCGGCTCGGACCCTGGTGGAGGAGCTCCTGGGTTTCTGCGGCCCGGAACTGGCCACCCACAATATCGATGCCCGGATCGAGGACCAGGCCCCCGGGGCAACGATCCACGCCGATGCCCGGCAGCTCAAGCAGGCCTGCCTGAACCTGATCCTCAACGCCATCGACGCCATGCCCGAAGGCGGCCGCCTGACCCTGGGCATCGCCCAGGAGGATGATGAAACCGTCATCAGCGTCAGCGATACTGGCCAGGGCATCGAACCGGACATGCTGGAACGTATCTTCACCCCGTTCGTCACCACCAAGGCCTCGGGTACCGGCCTGGGCCTGGCCAAGGTCTTCTCTATCTTGGAAAGCCATGACGGGCGTATCGAGTGCGTCAGCGAAAAGGATGCCGGAGCCACCTTCAGCCTGTACATTCCGGCCAACGGTGAAGAAGACGAGGACGACGAGGACAGCGATGACGCATAACCTGTTGGTGGTCGACGACGAACCCAAGCTCTGTGACCTCTTGTCCTCGGCCCTGGGCCAGAACGGCATCCAGGTATTCACCGCAAGCAACGGCCTGCATGCCCTCAAGGTGCTGGAACAGGAAGAGATCGACCTGGTGATCAGCGACTGGCGCATGCCCGGCATGGACGGCCCGCAGTTGCTGGGGGAGATCAAGCAGCGCTACCCGCAATTGCCGGTGATCGTGATGACCGCCTACAGCACGGTGAAGAATGCCGTGCAGTCCATGCGCAACGGCGCCTACGACTACATCGCCAAGCCCTTCGACATCGACGAGCTGGATATCACCGTCAGCAAGGCCCTGCAGTTTCGCGACATCCTCAAAGACAACCAGCGCATGCGCGCCGAGCTTGAAGAACACCAGCAGATCGACAGCCTGGTGGGCGATAGCCCAGCCTTCCGCCGGGTCCTGCAAGCGGTGGACTCGGTGCGCGAGAGCAACGCCACCATTCTCCTCACCGGCGAGAGCGGAACCGGCAAGGAGATGGTCGCCCGGGCCATCCACAAGCATGGCAATCGCGCCAGCAAGCCCTTCGTCGCGGTCAATTGCGCCGCCATTCCAGAAGGTTTGCTGGAGAGCGAGATGTTCGGCCATCGCAAAGGCGCGTTCACCGGCGCCGTGGCCGACCGGGTCGGGCGTTTCCAGCAGGCCGACAAGGGCACGCTGTTTCTCGATGAAGTGGGCGACATGCCCCTGGCCCTGCAAGCCAAGATCCTGCGAGCCCTGCAAGAACGGGTGATCGAGCCGGTAGGCGATCCCCGGGAACGCAAGGTCGATGTGCGGGTGATTGCCGCCACCAACAAGAACCTGCTGGAGGCCGTGGCCAACAAGGAGTTTCGCGAGGACCTCTACTATCGCCTCAATGTGTTCCCCATCCCATTGCCGGCGCTGCGCGAGCGGGTCGAGGACATCGCCCTGCTGGCCAGGCACTTCGCCCACAGCCTGGGGGCCACCGCTGGCAAGCGTATCAACGGTTTCAGTCCCCAGGCCCTGCAAGCCATGGCCAGCTATGCCTGGCCAGGCAATATCCGTGAACTGCAAAACTGCGTGGAGCGCGCCACGATCGTTGCCACCGGCCACACCATCGAGGAAAGCGACCTGCCCGGCTACCTGTTCGATACACGTCCCCAGGACACCGAAGGCAGTGCCGCCATCAGCGTCGGCCCGCAAGTGCCCAGCGACCTGGATGCCGCCCTGGCGGAAGTGGAGAAAGCCTACATTCTCGCCGCCCTGCACCAGAGCAATGGCGTCCAGGCCGCAGCCGCCCAGATGATCGGCATTTCCGAGCGCAGCTTCTGGTATCGCCTGAAAAAGCTGGGCATCCAGGTGGACAAGATCGTTCGCTGACGCGAACAGCGACAAGCTGCAAGCGAAAATCTATCCGCTTGAGGCTTGGCTCAGAGCATGCGACCCACTTCCAGCGGCTCGATCTGCGCCCAGTGCGAAGTATCTTCGCGATGGCTCTGCAGGTACGGCAGCACCGCCGCCAGCAACGGAGCCTTGAAGGCTTCCTGGAAACGATGGGCCAGCCCCGGGATCAGCTTCAACTGGCTGCCTTGGATATGCGCCGCCAAGTGCACTCCGTGCATCACCGGCAACAGTGGATCGGCGGTACCGTGGACCACCAGGGTCGGCACCCGCAGTTGCTTGAGCATGGCCACCCGGCTCGGCTCGGCAAGGATCGCCATGATCTGGCGCTTGACCCCCTCGGGGTTGAATGCCCGGTCATAGGCCAGCGCAGCCTGGTGCAGCAAGACCTGCCGGTCATCCCTCACCTTCGGGCTACCCAGGGCGGCCAAGAGATCGGCCTGCTGCTCCAGGGCCGCCTCCCGGTTGGGTGCATTGCGCCGCGACAGCAATTGCACCAGGGCGGCATTCGGCGCCGGCAGGCCCTCGGCACCGGAGCTGGTCATCACCAGGGTCAGGCTTTCGATCCGTTGCGGGGCCATTGCCGCCAAGTGCTGGGCAATCATCCCGCCCATGCTTGCCCCCAGCACATGGAACTGCTCCACGTGCAGGGCATCCATCAGCCCCAGGGCATCCTCGGCCATGTTGGTCAGGGTATAGGGCGCAGCCACCGGCAGGCCGAGCTTGTAGCGCAGCACCTCGAGCGTCAGGTTGGCGCTGGCCGGTGCCTGGCGCCAGGTGGACAAACCGACATCGCGATTGTCATAGCGAATCACCCGGAAACCCTGCTGGCACAGGGCGACGACCACCTCGTCCGGCCAATGGATCAACTGCCCACCCAGCCCCATGACCAAGAGCAACGCCGGATCGGAGGCACGACCGATGCTCTGGTAGGCCAGGCTTACCTGTGGCAGCTCGACCCGCTGGGTCGGTACATCGACATCGCAACGCGAGGCCGCAAAAGAAAACTGGCCGGGCAATAGCCCGGCCAGCAAGAAAATAATCGAGAGAAATCTTGCCCGCATGGAAAACACCGAAACGCAGAACCCCAGTAGAGCGCGAGTCTGATGAACTTCGATGATTCGCGCTGCCACAGTTGCGTGACAGTTTGATGAAGATTGCCCAGCGGTCATGCCCTCTCCGGTCCGTCAGCCGCCCATGAGGGAAAAATCCCCGGGCGAGGCCAGGCCCCTGGTCGACAGCTGTTCCTGCATGAGACAAACTCAACCTTTTGCTCCCGATCACAAAATTCATTCATGGAGTTCCTGGTGCTCGAGATCCGTCACCTGAAGACCCTGCACGCCTTGCGCGAAGCCGACAGCCTGGTAGAAGCCGCCGAACGCCTGCACCTGACCCAATCCGCTCTCTCGCACCAGTTCAAGGAGCTGGAGGAACGCCTGGGCATGCCACTGTTCGTGCGCAAGACCAAGCCCGTGCGCTTTACCAGTGCCGGGCTGCGCCTGCTGCAACTGGCAGATGCCACCCTGCCACTGCTGCGGGGCGCCGAGCGCGACCTTTCGCGGCTGGCAGGCGGCACCGCCGGCCGCCTGCACATGGCGATCGAGTGCCATAGCTGCTTCCAGTGGCTGATGCCGACCATCGACCAGTTCCGCGACGCCTGGCCCGAGGTAGAGCTGGACCTGGCCTCAGGCTTTTCCTTTGCCCCATTGCCGGCCCTGGCCCGTGGCGATCTGGACCTGGTAGTGACGTCCGATCCCGTGGACCTGGCCGGCATCACCTATGTGCCGCTGTTCACCTACGAGGCCATGCTCGCGGTGGCCAACCAGCACGCACTGGCCAGCAAGCCCTACATAGTCCCGCAGGACCTGCAAAGTGAAACCCTGATCACCTACCCGGTGGAACGGGATCGCCTGGACATCTTCACCCGCTTCCTGGAACCGGCCGACATCGAACCGGCGCAGGTACGCACCTCGGAATTGACAGTGATGATGATGCAACTGGTGGCCAGCGGCCGAGGAGTGTGCGGCATGCCTCATTGGGCCTTGCATGAGTACAGCTCAAGAGGCTACGTGAAGGCCAAGCGACTGGGGGAAAAGGGCCTGTTCGCCACCCTGTATGCGGCGGTTCGCAGCGACATGCTGGACGCGCCCTACATGCGGGATTTCCTGCTGACCGCCAAGGACACCTCGTTCTCCACCCTCGATGGCGTCAGTGCCGTCCGTTGAGCCGACTTGGCTGGCGCTGAAGCCTCAGGACTCGAGCGACAACTCGCGCCACATGTGGATCTTGTCGAAGTAGTCGTCCCCGACCCGAACGGCCTGGGGCTCAAGGCCGTATTGGACAAAGCCACAACGCTCGTACAAGGACAATGCAGCGTCATTGCCTGCGGTCACGGTCAGTTGTACCAGGCGCAGTCCTTCGTACTCCCCAGCCTCGGCCAGCAGGTCCTGGACCAATCGGTAGCCCAGGCCGCTATTGCGCTGTCCAGCGGTGACATACAGGCCAAAGAGGGTCGCCTTGTGCCTGGCCTTCTCGCGAAGTTCGAAGGCCAGGCCGACGATCCCCAGCAGCCGCCCTTCGCAGAACGCCCCCAGGAGCACGTCCAGCTCACCATCCAGGCGAGCGGCCCACCAGGCCAGGGGCAGCTTTTCCCGTTCGCGGACGCTGGAGGTGAACGCCTGCGGATGGCGCTCATAGGCTTCGAGCATCAAGGCCCGGTATTGCTCGACATCATCAGGGGTCAGGCGTTGGATCTGCATGTTCAATCGAGGGTCTTTTGTCCGGTAATGAATGAGGCGGACTTTATCTTGCCATCCTGCACTTCATAGATGGCTACGGTTTCCAGGGTTCCGGTGCCATCGCTAAAGGTGCGGCTGATCAGCTCATGATCAATGACCACATTGCCCATCACCGAGCGCTGGAGCAGCCGGGCGTGCAGGTTGGGCTCCTGGAAGCGCAGTTGCGCCCGAGCCCGGATCTCTTCATGACCACGGGCCAGCAAGGTCGCCGGATGCTCGTATTGCCGGGCATCCCTGGCATAGGTCGCCAGCCAGGCCTCCAGGTCCTTGCGGTTATAGGCTTGCAGTTGCTCCTCGACCACGGTCTCGGGGCTGGAAAACTCTGTCATGGCACTACTCCAGTGTTCAGTTGGCACGACGTTGTTCGAACATCAAGCGCACCGCCAATCCTGCCAGCACGAAACCCATGAAATAACGCTGGGCCGACAACCAGGTCGGATTGCTGGCGAACCAGGAGGCGATACCGGCGGCGAACAGGGCGATCAGCAGGTTCACCGAGAAACTCACGCTGATCTGGGTCAGACCGAGGATGATGCTCTGGGTGAATACCGAACCGTATTCGGGATGGATGAACTGCGGGAAGATCGACAGGTAGAACACGGCGATCTTGGGATTCAGGGCACTGGTCAGAAAGCCCATGGTCATCAGCTTGCGCGGCGAATCGGCCGGCAGTTGCTGGGCCTCGAAGGGCGACCGGGCACCGGGCTTGAGCGCCTGCCAGGCCAGCCATAGCAAGTACAGGGCACCTGCCCACTTGAGGACTTCATAAGCCATGGGCACCGCCATGAACACGGCCGTGAGCCCCAGGGAAGCGGCCATCAGGTGGACGAAGAACCCAGCCACCACCCCCAGCAACGATGTAACCCCGGCCTTGCGGCCCTGGCAGATCGAACGGGAAATCAGGTAGATCATGTTCGGCCCTGGAGTCAGCACCATCAGCAGGGAGGCGGCGACGAAAATCAGGTAGTCGTGCAGTGGAATCATGGCAGTCCTTGGCTATGGGGCCTCAGGCTGGAGATGCCTGGGCCTGGCGATAGAACGGCAAGATCAGATCCCTTGTCAATGGGGCCAGGAACAAACCACCATCGCCGGCCGGATCGATCCAGCGCACCTCCTCGATCTCGGCTGCAGGGGTCACCGGGGTGTCGATATGGATCAGGAATACCTCGGCCTGCACCACGAACCCCGGCTCATTGGCCGCCGGTGCCGAGAATTGTTGCAGGTAGCGGGCCTGGGCCGGGTCGATACGCAAGCCCAGCTCCTCTTCCAACTCACGAGCCAGGGCATGAACCGGCTGCTCGCCAGCCTCGATCTTGCCACCAGGTTGCATGAAGGCCTGGGTACCGCGCTTGCGCACCAGCAGGGTGTGGCCGTCGGCGCCGATCAGCAGTGCCGCAGCGATGCGAATAAGGGAGGGAGCAGCAGAGGAAGATGCAGGCATGGGAATACGAAGACCTTGGAAACGAAGGCGCAAGGATCACATGAGTACCTGCCTGGCGCCATCCACCCATGGTCTTTCTACCTGGCTCAGGCGCTCACCCGTTCCTCTCGGGGCAGCTTGACGAATACGCTGTAGCGAGCGCCCTCCATGGTTTCAAAGGCAATCAGCTTGTCCACCAGGGGCAGGCTGAGCACCTTGCCAGCATTGAGCAACAGCATGCCGTTGTCGGCATTGAGGTTGCGCGCCAGGATCATTCCCGCTACCAGTTCCCGAGTACCCATGACCCGTACCGCAGGGTCTCCCAGAGTGACATCGCACAGGTACACCGAGCACACCTGGATAAACCCCTCCACCAGGTCCGGGTCGTACAGCCGACCGGCGTACTTGCGAATGAACACCAGGGCCTCGTCGCTGTTCATCCGCCGTTCCAGGATCAGGCCGCACTGCAATTCGATGAAGTCCACCGCCAGCTTGAGCAGCCGCGCCCCCAGGGGAATCGCCGGGCCCTTGAGGTGATCGGGAAAGCCCGTGCCGTCCCAGTGCTCCTGGTGATGCCGGATCAGCCGGGCGGCATCCTGCACCGGTTCCAGGGTCATCAGCAGCGACTCGCTCTGCTGCGGGTAGGCCCGGTAGCGTTCGCGCTGGTGAGGGTGCAATTGGTCAGCCGGGGTGACCATCATGCTGTCACTCCAGCTCAACTTGCCGATGTTGTGCAACGCAGCCGCCATGGCCAGGTCGCGCTGGAGCACATCCCCAAGTCCCTGGATCGTGCAGTAGGCACGCACCAGTTCGATGACCCGCCGGTTGGTCTGCTTGCCGACAGGCAAACGCTGGTTCACCAGGAGCGAAAACAGCTCGGCCCCCGTGGCATAGCTGTGCTTGAGCTCCTCATAGGCGAGGTCGAGCATGTCGGCGGTCTGCTGCAACTCGGCGGTACGCGCTGCAACGTGCTTTTCCAGTTGGGCGTTGAGGAGCTTGAGTTCGCTGTTCTGTTGACGGGCCAGGGCCTCCAGGCGTTGGCGTTCACGCTCGCAATGCTGGTGTTCCAATGCCTGGTGCACGGCCTGCAGCAGCTCCTGGTCATTCCAGGGCTTGTTCAGGTAGCGATAGATCTCTCCCTCGTTGATGGCCTTGGTAATCAGTTGCAGGTCAGGATCACCGGTCAATAGGATTCGCGTCGTGAGCGGATACTGTTGGTGGATCTGCGCCAGCAGGGTCGGCCCATCCATCTGCGGCAGGTGGGCGGAACTGATCACCAGGTCCACCTCGCAACTGGCCATGACGTGCAGGGCCTGGGCAGGGTCCCGGGCGAAATGCAGCCGGTAGGGATGAGGCTCGAGCAACTGCTGCAAGCGTTGCAGGATCTGCGCCTGGGCATCGACCAACAGAACCCCGGGCAGGAGTGAAGCAGTGACAACGTCCGGATCACCCATGGGCCACCTCGGTTCAACGTTGATGCACGCATCCTTCATTGCGTGTACTGGCAACAATGATTCTCGTTGCCTGATTCAAGCGTAGAAGAATTTCCACTTGTGATGATGGCCTTTTAATACCACTGATCGCCCCGCAAGCCATGATCGCACCATTGCCCGCGGCAACGGTGCGGCCAACGCCCTTACTTGGCACCCTTGGCGCTGGAACCAAAGGCAGAGAAGCGCTTGTTGAAGCCTGCGATACGACCTTCGGACTGGGTCTTGCGCTGCTGGCCGGTGTACACCGGGTGCGAGGCACTGGAAACGTCGAGGGCCACGTAGGGATAGGTCTGGCCATCGCTGTACTGCTGGGTGCGGTCGGTGTCGACGGTGGAACCGATGAGGAAATACACGTCCGCAGCAGTGTCGTGGAACAGCACAGTGCGATAGGTGGGGTGGATACCAGGTTTCATGGAGCCTCCAGGGCATTTGGCGAACGACTAAAGGTTATACAATAACATATCAATTCAGCCCAAACGAGAACCGATTGCAACAAGCCGTCCGCCGCGATAACCGCGCCAGGCCGCACCCTTGCCCTTGGATTCCGGTCGTCCGCCGTTCAACGGTTGCCCCGACCGGGAGATCGCCCGTAAGCTGGAAATCTCCGCCGAGACCGTGAAAGCCCATTAAAAAACATATCTACGGCACGCAGGGCCTCAATCCCTGTCCGAGCTGTGCCCGATCTCTTTCCAGGCACCTGGTGCCCGGAAGGACCCGTGACGTGTTGCCGGCCCCGGCCATAACAATAAGAACCAGCGCTCCAACAACGATGAGTACCGACAAACGATCTTAATGAGTCCGAACCAAGGAACCCGTATGAGCCTGTCACTCCTGAGCCGCTACGCCTTCTTTGCCGCCTGCGTGATATTCACCCTCGCCAGCCTGCCTTTCGTCGAATACGACTGGGTCTGGCCCTTTACCCTGGTCACCGGCCTTTTGAGCCTGCTGGGGATCTTCGATCTGCTGCAAAGCCCCCATGCCGTTCGCCGCAACTACCCGATCCTGGGCAACATCCGCTACCTGGTCGAAGGCATCCGCCCGGAGATCCGCCAGTACCTGCTGGAGTCCGACAGCGACGCCCTGCCATTCTCCCGGGCCCAGCGTTCCCTGGTGTACTCCCGGGCCAAGAACCAAAGCGCTGACAAACCCTTCGGCACCCTGGTCGATGTCTACCAGTCGGGTTTCGAATTCATCGGCCACTCCATGCGTCCGGCCCCGCTGAGCGATCCCAACACCTTCCGGGTCACCGTCGGCGGCCCGCAGTGCACCCAGCCGTACTCGGCATCGGTTTTCAACATCTCGGCCATGAGCTTCGGCTCCCTGAGCGCCAATGCCATCCGCGCCCTGAACCAGGGTGCCAAGCTCGGCAATTTCGCCCATGACACCGGGGAAGGCAGCATCAGCCCCTACCATCGCGAACACGGTGGCGACCTGACCTGGGAACTGGGTAGCGGCTACTTCGGCTGCCGCACCAGCGATGGACGCTTCGATCCCGAGCGCTTTGCCGCCCAGGCCCAGGACCCACAAGTGCGGATGATCGAGATCAAGATGAGCCAGGGCGCCAAGCCGGGGCACGGCGGCATCCTGCCCAAGCACAAGGTGACCCAGGAGATTGCCCAGACCCGTGGTATCCGCATGGGCGAGGATTGCATCTCGCCCTCGAGCCACAGTGCCTTCTCCACCCCGATCGAAATGATGCATTTCATCCAGCAACTGCGTGAGCTGTCCGGTGGCAAGCCGGTGGGCTTCAAGTTCTGCCTTGGCCATCCCTGGGAGTTCATGGGCATCGCCAAGGCCATGCTGGAAACCGGCATTCTCCCGGACTTCATCGTGGTCGACGGCAAGGAAGGCGGTACCGGTGCAGCGCCGGTCGAGTTCACCGACCACATCGGCGCACCGATGCGCGAAGGCCTGCTGTTCGTGCACAACACCCTGGTGGGCCTGAACCTGCGGGACAAGATCAAGCTCGGTGCCAGTGGCAAGATCGTCAGCGCCTTCGATATCGCCAGCGTCCTGGCCATCGGCGCCGACTGGGCCAACTCGGCACGGGGTTTCATGTTCGCCATCGGCTGCATCCAGTCGCAAAGCTGCCACACCAATAAGTGCCCGACCGGCGTGGCCACCCAGGACAATCTGCGCCAGCGGGCACTGGTGGTCCCGGACAAGGCCCAGCGGGTATACAGCTTCCACCACAACACCCTCAAGGCCCTGGCGGAAATGCTCGCGGCCGCCGGCCTGCAACATCCTTCGCAGCTCGAAGCCAAGCACCTGGTGCGCCGCATGTCAGCCACCGAGATCAAGCTGTTCTCCCAACTGCATGTATTCCTCAAGCCCGGCGAACTGCTCACCGGCCAGGTCAGCGGCGAGTTCTACTCGCGCATGTGGCAACTGGCACGCGCCGACAGTTTCGAACCCAATACCCCAGCCGCGGCCTGAGACCCGCCGTCCAGGCTCCCCTGATGCCAAGGGAGCCTGGCCAACCCACAAGGAAGATCATCATGCTCAAGGTCATTGCCGAAGACTTCATCCTCCCCGAACACCTGGAGACCGTACGCCCGTGGTACGCCGAACTGGTGGAGAAGACCCGCCAGGAACCGCTGTGCATCGCCTACGATCTGTTCGTCGACCAGAAGGACCCCGGGCATTTCATCTTCATCGAACTATGGCCCGACCAGGCCGCCCTCGATGCTCACTGCCGCAGCGAGCACTTCACCCGCCTGGTCCCGCAGATCAATGCATTCCAGGCCCGCGAATGCCGCGTGCTGTTAATGGACTCGTTCTAGAAAACACCCTGCACGATGCTTGACCGGACCACCGAAAGCAGCCCCGACACGACCTACTTTTGGGAGATCCACCATGTCACTGCTGTCATTCGAGCTGCTGTCCCGTCAACTGCCCGAACCCTGGCAATCCAAGCAGGTTGGCCAGGTCGGCCCGGCACGCATCAAGGTGCTGCGCATGGACCGCCGCCCCTATGCCGAAGAAATCCACGACTACAACGAAGGCTTGCTG
This sequence comes from Pseudomonas sessilinigenes, assembly GCF_003850565.1. Classification (NCBI taxonomy): domain Bacteria; kingdom Pseudomonadati; phylum Pseudomonadota; class Gammaproteobacteria; order Pseudomonadales; family Pseudomonadaceae; genus Pseudomonas; species Pseudomonas sessilinigenes. The sequence goes on along the minus strand of NZ_CP027706.1, from coordinate 5,020,357 downwards.
GTCACTGTTGGCTGCCTGCGCCTGGGCATCGAAGGAAACACCGTGGAGGTGCTGCCCGGGCAGATGTACCTGGTCCAGGCCGGCCAGGCCCACAGCGTGCTGCCCGGCAGCCATGGCACCCTGGTGATCATCGACGTCTAGGCTTCGTGCGTGCGGGCGCATGACGCACCACTGCCCGCAGAGGACCCACTGGCCCCATTGGAATGGAGAAACCCATGTCTCGTCGCTTGCTTGCAATGCTCACCTTGTTGATATCGCTCGACACCGCCATCGCTGCCGAGCGTTGGCAGACCCTGCCCCCGACCCCGGCTCCACTGGCCGAGGCCCGGTCCGACTATGCCCAGGTCAATGGCATACGCCTCTACTACAGCAAGATCGGCCATGGCTCGCCGGTGGTGCTGCTGCACGGCGGCCTGGGCAATGCCGACTACTGGGGCCATCAGGTCAAGGCCCTGGCCACCCGGCACACGGTGATCAGCGTCGACAGCCGTGGTCATGGCCGCAGCACCCGCGATGCCCGCCCCTACGGCTACGACCTGATGGCCGACGATGTGATCGCCCTGCTCGATCAACTGAAAATCCCCCGGGCCGATTTCGTCGGCTGGAGCGATGGCGCGATCCTCGGCCTGGACCTGGCCATGCGCTACCCGCAACGGGTGGGCAAGGTCTTCGCCTATGCCGCCAACACTCGCACCTCCGGCGTCAAGGAAGGGGTGGAGAACAATCCGACCTTCGCCGCCTACATCGAGCGCGCCGGCAAGGAATACGCAAAACTGTCACCGACACCCGGGGAGTACCAGGCCTTCGTCGAGCAAATCAGCCACATGTGGGCCAGCCAACCCAACTGGAGCGACGCCGACCTTTCGAAGATCAAGGCACCGGTACTGATCGTCGACGGCGATCGCGACGAAGCCATCAAGCGCGAACACACCGAGTACATGGCGGCGGCCATTCCCGGGGCTGGGCTGCTGATCCTGCCCAATGTCAGTCACTTTGCCTTTCTCCAGGACCCGGGCTTCTTCAATGCTGCCCTCGAACATTTCCTCGACGAAAAATAACCCGAGGCCTGCCACGGACGCCCCCCTTAGCGGGGACGTCTTTGTCAGTGCATTTGCATTTATGCATATATAAATTGCGTTGACGCATAATTCATCTAAGGTTGAGTGCAGACCCGACAGCGCCTGCCATCGAGGCTGGCCCGGCGCGATGCCTGGCATCCGGGTCCGGTACGCCGCCCACTCACGTGTGGCGACGAATACCAGCCGGAGGCTGGTTTTCACTCACGGAGGATGAACATGCTAAGCACTACCCTGCCCCCTATCGGCAACCCACAGGTCATGCCCCGCTGCCTGGCCGGCACCCTGCTCGATCCGGAACTGGACGAAATCACGCAAGAGGCCGAAGCCGCGCCCCTGGCCGGCGCCCGCCTGAACTTCAGCATCCAGCAACAGACCCAGACCAACTGGTGCTGGGCCGCCCTGTCGGCCTCGGTCGGCAACTACTACGGCACCGGTTCCTGGACCCAATGCGGGGTGGCCAACGCCGAACTGGGCCGCAACTACTGCTGCAGCCAGCCTGGGCCGTGCAACGTATACGGCCAGTTGGACTCGGCCTTGCGCACCACTGGCAGCTATGGCGGCATGCGTGAAGACCGCATGCAGATGGCCGCCATCGAGAACCAGATCGGCATGGGCCGCCCCGTCGGCCTGCGTTGTGCCTGGTACGGCGGCGGCGCGCACTTCCTGACGATCTATGGCACCGATGGCGGCTATGTCCTGGTGGCCGACTCGATCTTCGGCTACTCGACCCGCGCCCTGAACAGCTTCCCCGGCACCTACAACGGCGGCGGCAACTGGACCCACACCTACTTCACCCGGAAAAACTACTGAGGAGGCAGCATGCAACTGACTTACCCCAAGGCGCCCGCCGGTGGCGTCCAGCAACTGCGTCCGGTCCTGCAATCGGCCCTGCAGACCCAGGGCTTCGGTATCAATCGTGCCTTCGCCAATGCCCGTCCGGGCACCTTGAACCTGTCCCAGGCCTTTCGTGGCTATACCCTGAGCCTGGAAGACCTGGCCAACGGCCAGGACCTGACCCAGGCCACGCCGGGCGATTGGCATTACCTGGTGTTCGCCGGTGGCGTTTCGATCGCCGACGCCCAACTGACCGAAACCACCGGCCAGCTGGAGTTCTGTGCACTGAACCACGGTGCCCTGGCGGCCTCGACCATCAGCGCCCTGAACCTGGCCGATCAAGCCCCACAGCTGCAAGGCAAGTCCTATGAACTGCGCTTGCTGTTCGTCCCGGCCTTGCAAGCAACGCTGATCTGGCTGCACGGCGACGCCGAGGAAGTGCTGATTCCCATCGAACCCACGCCCACCAACCTGGCGCCCCGGCAGCTCTACAGCGAGACTGCGCTGTTCGGCCTGCTGGTACCGGCCGCCAAGCAAGCCAAGGCGGTGTTCGATGCCGACACCAGCGGCACCCTGGGCGGTTGAGCCCGGCCAAAAAAAATCCGGCGCCCCTCACGGGACGCCGGATTTTTCATTGCTTGGCCATCAGGCCAGGCTGCTCACGTAGGGAGCAGCCCCGAGCCGCTACTCAGGAAGCCGAACGGGCCTGCTGCTGGGTGTTGGTCGGATGCAGGTTGAGCATGTAGAACAACGCGGTCAACAGGACCAGGAACGCTGGGCCGACATACAGCGCCACACGGGTATCCGGGAAGTAGGCCATCAGCCCCACCACCAGTACCAGGAACGCCAGCGCCAGGTACGAGCTGATCGGGTACAGCCACATCCGGTACTTCAAGCCGGCGCGCTCGGCTGGAGTCAGGCCTTTGCGGAACTTGAGCTGGGCCAGGAGGATCATCACCCAGGTCCAGATCGCGCCGAAGGTGGCGATAGAGGTCACCCAGACGAACACCTTCTCCGGCACCAGGTAGTTGAGCAGCACGCCCAGCAGCAAGGCGAAGATCGACAGCAGCAAGGCGCGACGCGGCACGCCGCTTTCCGAGGTCTTGGCGAAGCTGGCCGGCGCCTGGCCGTTCTGCGCCAGGCTGTAGAGCATGCGGCCGGTACTGAAGATACCGCCGTTGCAGGACGACAAGGCCGCAGTGATCACTACGAAGTTGATGATGCCGGCGGCGGTCTTGATCCCCAGGCGCTCGAAAGTCATCACGAAGGGACTGCCCTGGGTGCCGATTTCGTTCCATGGGTAGATCGACAGGATCACGAACAGCGCGCCCACGTAGAACAGCAGGATGCGCCAGAACACCGAGCCGATGGCGTTGGGAATGGTCTTTTGCGGGTTGCGTGCTTCACCGGCGGTCAGGCCGATCATCTCTACGCCCAGGTAGGCGAACATCACCATTTGCAGGGACATCAACACACCGGTCACGCCGTTGGGCATGAAGCCGCCGTGGGTCCACAGGTTGGAGATCCCCAGGGCCACGCCATCGTTGCCGAAGCCGAAGGCGATGATGCCGACACCGCCAATGACCATGGCGATGATAGTGACGATCTTGATCAGGGCGAACCAGAACTCGAACTCACCGAAGGCCTTGACCGCGATCAGGTTGATCGAGCCCATGCTCACCAGGGCCGCCAGGGCCCAGATCCAGCGCGGCACATCGGGGAACCAGATGCCCATGTACACCGCCACGGCGGTGATTTCCGCGACACAGGTCACCAGCCACAGGAACCAGTAGTTCCAGCCGGTGAGGAAGCCTGCCAGCGGCCCCAGGTAGTCTTGTGCATAGCGGCTGAAAGAGCCGGCGACCGGGTTGTGCACTGCCATCTCGCCGAGGGCGCGCATGATCACCAGGATCGCCAGGCCGCCGATGATGTAGGACAGCATGATGGCCGGACCGGCCATTTGGATGGCCTTGGCCGAGCCGAGGAACAGGCCGACGCCGATACAGGCGCCCAGGGCCATCAAGCGAATATGCCGTTCGCCGAGTTCGCGTTTCAGCGGGCCGCCCTGAGCGGTTTCGCCGTGGGGCAGTTGGTTGCCAACTGGCATAGAGATACAACCTCATTTTGTTATTGGATATGAACCACCGAGTCTTCCAGGCAAAGGCGGGTAACCCTAGCCTGCTTGACCGGACCGCCCTTGTGGGACGGCGCGTCTGTAGGACAAGACCTGCCAGATCAGCGGGGTGCGCAGTATAAAAAGCTCATGACAGGGCTTTTCACTCTATAAATAGCTAAATTCAGAGAGAAATCTCGGCAATATCCGGTTTCACGGAGAAGCATTCCCTGCTTTTTGCCTGCAGACCTCACTCGGAAAGGGTCGCGAGTATTGCACAGCCCCGGGGTGTCGTCATGCCCCTACCTAGGGCGTATTTACCTTGGTAAAGGCTCTATTCCTGCACTTTCCGGTTTTTTCACCGCACACTCTCCTTACCTGCCACCACGCCGCGAATAGCCTGACGATCAACGCTTGATCGCACCAACAGCAGGCTCTCGCCGCGGCGCTGGCTAAACACCTGTTTCGACAATTTCCTCACCGTTGGCCACCACCGACTAAGCTTCAGACAAGTCCGATCAATCTGCGTGGATGGATCAATCGACTATGGGCGCTTTGTGGCACACCGATTCGCGTAACACCGCAGTGCCAAGCCACAGCGACGCCGAAGCGCCTTTGCCCAAACGCCCCAGACCCCGCCGCTATCTCTGGCGCCTGTTCTGGCTGTTGTTGCTGATCACCCTGATTGCCCTGGGAGTGGCCGCCTCCCGGGAAATGCGCACCTCAAAGCTTCAGGCCCGGGAGTTCAGCAGGCTGGCCAATGACCTGAGCTACTCCTTGCAGCCAGGCCCCAGCGACGCGGTGTTCTATCCCGGCAGCGGCCCCTTCGACCGTCGCTTGGGCTATAGCGCCCTGGGCGAGTTCCTGCCGCGCCTGCTCAAGCGCGGCTACCTGATCGAAGCCCAGACCCGGTTCTCCCCAGCCTTGATGGACTACAGCAAAAGCGGTTTTTTTGTGCCCTATGCCGAAAAAATCCAGGCCGGGTTGTCCATCACCGACTGCCGGGCCGCACCGTTGTACCAGTTCAAATATCCGCAACAGCTGTATGCGAATTTCGCCAGCATCCCGCCGCTGGTGGTGCACAGCCTGCTGTTCATCGAGAACCGTGACCTGCTGGACCCGGGACTGGCCCAAGCCAACCCGGCGGTGGACTGGCCACGCTTCGCCAAGGCCGCCTGGTCCCAGGTGGCCCGGCTGCTGCACCTGCCGGGCCAGAGTGCCGGGGGCAGTACCCTGGCCACGCAGTTGGAAAAATACCGTCACTCTCCCGACGGCCTGACGGCATCCGGCGGCGAAAAGATCCGGCAGATGGTTTCGGCCAGTGTGCGCGCCTATCAGGACGGCCCGCAGACCCTGGAAGCCCGTAAACGCATCGTGCGCGATTACCTCAACAGCGTCCCGCTGTCAGCCGTTCCCGGTCATGGCGAGGTCCATGGCATGGCCGAAGGGCTGCGGGTCTGGTACGGCGCCGACTTCAACCAGGTCAACCAGGCCCTGGCCGGTACGGCAACGGATGCCCACAGCCTGGCCCAGCGAGGCCTGGCCCTGCGCGAGGTGCTGTCGCTGATGATTGCCCAGCGCCGCCCCTCCCATTACCTGGCCAAGGGCCGCACAGAGTTGGCGGACTTGACCGACAGCCACATCCGCCTGCTGGCGCAGAACAATGTCATCGACCCGGCGCTGAGCAGCGCCGCCCTGGCCAGCAAGGTGACCTATCGGGATTGGCAGCAACAGCCGACGATCCAGCCGATCGAGACCAACAAGGGCATCAGCGTGGCCCGCAGCCGCCTGGCGGCCCTGCTCAACCGGCCGCTGTACGACCTGGACCGCCTCGACCTCTCGGCCACCAGCACCTTGCAGAGCGACCTGCAGCGCCAGGCCACCGAATACCTCAAGCATCTGGCCGACCCGGCCTTCGCCGCGCAGGTGGGCCTGCTTGGCGAGCGCCTGCTCACCCCCACCAGCACCACGCAAGTGCGCTACAGCTTCACCCTGTTCGAACTCACCCCCGACGGCTCCCGAGTGCGGGTGCAGACCGACAGCACCGACCAGCCCTTCGACATCAACGAAGGCAGCAAGCTGGAGCTGGGCTCCACCGCCAAGCTGCGGGTGCTGACCACCTACCTGCAGATCATCGCCGAACTGCACGACAAGTACGCCGGACAGAGCCCGGCGCAATTGAAGAAGGTCGCGGTGAACGACCAGGACCGCCTGAGCCGCTGGGCCCTGGATTACCTGGCGCAGAACAGCGACCAGAGCCTGCCGAAGATGCTCGACGCCGCCCTGGACCGCACCTACTCCGCCAGCCCCGGCGAGGCCTTCTTTACCGGTGGTGGCGTGCACCACTTCCACAACTTTCGCAACAAGGACAACGGCCGCAGCCCGAGCTTGCGCGATGCCTTGCGCGAATCCATCAACCTGCCGTTCATCCGCCTGATGCGCGATCTGGTGCGCTACAGCACCTATGGCGGCGACAGCGCCAGCGCCGAGTTGCTCAAGGACGATGACAACCCGCGGCGCCAGGAATACCTGGCGCGCTTCGCCGACCGCGAAGGCACCTCGTTCCTCCTGCGCTTCTGGAAGAAATATCGCAACAAGGACACCCAGTCGCGCCTGGAAACCTTCCTCGACGGTATGCATCCCACCGCGATCCGCCTGGCCGCCGTGCATCGCTACCTGCTGCCGGACGCCAGCCAGGACAGCTTCAACCGCTTCGTGCGGGCCCACATGAAGACCGCCAAGGTCAGCGAGAAACTCACCGACGAGCGCCTGGACAAACTCTACGCCAGCTACGGACCGGGCGCCTACGACCTGCCGGACCAGGGCTACATCGCCAAGGTCCACCCGTTGGACCTGTGGCTGCTCGGTTACCTGATGCACAATCCCGACGCCAACTTCAGCCAGGTGGTCAAGGCCAGCGAGTTCGAACGCCAGGAGGTCTACAGCTGGTTGTTCAAGAGCCGTCATCGCAGCGCCCGGGACAGCCGCATCCGCACCATGCTGGAGATCGAGGCGTTCCTCGACATCCACCAGCGCTGGCAAGCCGTGGGGTACCCGTTCGACCACCTGGTGCCGTCCCTGGCCACCGCCATCGGCAGCTCCGGCGACCGGCCAGCGGCCCTGGCCGAGCTGGTGGGCACCATCCTCAATGACGGTGTGCGCCTGCCGACCCTGCGCATCGACAGCCTGCACTTCGCCGCCAACACGCCCTACGAAACCCGCCTGCTCAACGACCCGGACAAGGGCAAGCGGGTGATGCCTTCGCAGGTGGCCACGGCGCTGCGTGGAGCCCTGTCCCAGGTGGTGGATGCCGGCACCGCAAAGCGGGTATCCGGCAGCTTCAAGCTGGCCGACGGTACGCCCCTGGCCATGGGCGGCAAGACCGGCACCGGCGACAACCGCATCGAGGCCATCGGCGCCGGAGGCCGGGTGCTGAGCTCCAAATCCATCAACCGCACCGCGACCTTCGTGTTCTACATCGGCGATCACCACTTCGGCACTCTCACCGCCTATGTTCCCGGTGCCTCCGCCCAAGCCTTCAAGTTCACCTCGGCCTTGCCGGTGCAGGTGCTCAAGGGCATGGCGCCGATCCTCATGCCCTACCTGCAACCGGGTAGCGGCACCCAGTGCCAGGGCAGCCTGGCCCAACGCTGACGCCCCACACGGCGGCCAGCCCCGGGGCTGGCTGCGCGGTATTTCTCGCTCTCTTTGCCAATCAGCAGCTGCGACGAACGGTGGCCCCGGGTCGTGCGGAACCCCTTGCGTCATTCTTAAGATATATCTTAAGTTATGTCTTAACCAAAACGGAGAGCACGAAAATGAGAGAGCACCACCCTCCCCATCATCACCGCGGACATGGCGACGGCCCCGAAGGCTTCGAGCGCCGCGGCGGCCGTGAGCGCGGTGGCCGTGGCCCACGGGTATTCGCCCCCGGCGACCTGAAGCTGCTGCTGTTGGCGTTGATCGCCGACGAGCCCTGCCATGGCTACGACCTGATCCGCCAGATCGAAACCATGTTCGATGGCGTCTACAGCCCGAGCCCGGGCGTGATCTACCCGACCCTGACCTTCCTGGAAGAAAGCGAAATGATCCAGGGCGATGCCGAAGGCGGGAAAAAACGCTACAGCGCCACCGACACCGGTCGTCTGTTCCTCAAGGAGCAGGCCGTTGCCCTGGATGGCGTGCGCATGCGCATCGAAGTCAGCAAGCGCTCGCTGCGCGGGCATGATCGCCCGGCAGAAATCCACGAGGCGGTGCACAACCTGCGCCATGCCCTGCAAATGCATAACGGTCGCTGGAGCCCCGAGGAAATCCTGCGGGTCCGCGATCTGCTGAACAACACTGCCAAGGCCATTGTCGATGGTCCTGCAACCCCTTCCAGCCAGGAGAAAGCCGAATGACTGCCACTTCCGAATTGTCCATTCACCGGGTCATGCACGAGATCAAGCGCCGGCGCCTGCAGGTCCTGCGCGTGGTCGACGTGACCCCGCGCATGCGCCGGGTCACCCTGGGCGGCCCGGAACTGGCCGGGTTCCTCAGCCTGGGCAGCGACGACCATGTGAAGTTGCTGTTCCCGCAGAACGCCGAGCAGCAAGCCGCCCTGCAAACCCTGGTCATGGGCCCGGGCAAGGACAACGGGCCGATGCCCGACATGCGCGACTACACCCCGCGCCGCTACGACCCGCAGCTGGGCGAGTTGGACATCGACTTCGTCTTGCACGGCGACGGCCCCGCGTCGACCTGGGCCGAACAGGTCCAGCCCGGCCAGGAGCTGCACATCGCCGGGCCACGAGGCTCGATGGTGGTCCCGGACATCTTCGACAGCTACCTGCTGATCGGCGATGAAACCGCCCTGCCGGCCATCGCCCGGCGCCTGGAGGAGCTGCCCGCCGGCCGCCGGGTCCTGGCGGTGATCGAAATCCAGGATCGTGCCGAACGCCAGGCGCTGCACAGCGCCGCCGAAGTGGAGGTGATCTGGGTCGAACGTGATAGCGGCCAGCAGGATCTGCTCGGTTGCGTACGCGGGCTGCAAGTGCCAGAAGGCCGGCTCTATGCCTGGATCGCCACCGAGAGCAAAGTCTCGCGGCAACTGCGCCGGATTCTGCTCGATGAGCATCGGCTCGACGATGAATTCGTCAAGGCCGTCGGCTACTGGCGCCTGGATACCAGCGAAGAAGAGTAACCCTCACCCGCGACTTTGCGCCGACGCAGGTGCTTGCCACCTGCATCGGCGAATCATTGCTGGCCCGCGCAATGCCGGCGACCGAGCCAGCGGTCCAACCCCAGCAGCACCAGCGATACCAGGACGAACGTCGCCAGCAGTCCCAGGGCATTGAGCACCGCCCGGGGGTAACCCAGCCGATCCACGGCAATGAAGGGATAGGGATACAACCCAAGCAAGTGCCCACGCCATAACAGGTAGGCGAAGTACAAGGTCGGGTAGAGAGTCCACCAAGCCACATGGCGCACGCGCAACTGGCCCTTGGGTACGCAACACCACCAATAGGCCAGGAACAGCAGCGGCATCACATCGTGCAGCAATTCGTCCGCCAGCCATTGCCACCCCAGTGGATGCCACAGGTGCCGCAGCAACAGGTTGTAGGCCAGGCCCACCAATACGATGCTGGCAGCTACCGCACCACTGACCCAGGGTTGGAGCATGAAGGCCTGCCCGCGGGAAACACGCAGGTTCAGGGCGCAGGTCAGCACACTGGCCACCAGGGTATTGCTCAGCACGGTGAAGAAACTGAAGAAGTTCACCAGGCCGCCCAACAAGCTGGCTCCGGCGTCCCAGCGCAGCAGCAGGATCAGGTACAGCTGTACCGTCAGGCCAAACCAGCCAAGGAATGCCGCCACCGCGATCAGGCCACGCCGGCCGGGCGACTCCAGCTGCGATCCGGGCCTCATGCCGTACCTCAGAGCGGGCGCTTGGTGCGTTGCAACTTCACGTAGAGCCGTTCGACCTTTTCCCGGGCCCAAGGCGTCTTGCGCAGGAATGTCAGGCTCGACTTGATGCTCGGATCAGCCTTGAAGCAGCGGATATCGATGCGCTGCGCCAGCCCCGACCATTCGTAGTGCTCAACCAGGGCCTTGAGGATCTGTTCCAGGGTCACGCCATGCAGCGGGTCGGTGTGGGTAACGGTCATGCCAGGCCTTCGAGCGCAGAAAGAAAAGAAGCCGCGCACCTTAGCCGAGGGCCCGCGCCCACGCCAGTGCGCTGAATTAACTGTAGCCGCTGCCGAGGCGGTGCCAAGGTCCGCCCCCTTAGCGATCGACCCGCCCTCCCTTGCTCCAGCGGCCTCTGCACGCCCGGTCGCAGCCTGCGGCAGCGGCTACAGCGAGACTTCTGCCCCCCGCCCCAGGCCGGTTTTTGCAAGCCGATGAAAAGTTCCCGGCTTTTACAAATAAATGAGATGTTATATTGTATCAACACAAGACAACTCTCTCGCACACCGGGCCGCCCCGTGCCCCGCCTGTTTTTCGACCCTATGCGCGCCGCGCAAAGCTTGCCAAGGAACGACCGATGTCCCTTTCAGCCCACCACCCTTCTCGCTCGCTACTGTGGCGCCTGTCGCCGCTGTCCGCTGCCTTGCTGATCGCCACCCAGGCCCACGCCGTGGAGCTGCCACAGCAGGTCATCACCGCCAATCCCCTGGGTAGCACCGAACTGGCCGCCCCCACCACGGTGGTCGAAGGCGACTCGCTGACCCTGGCGCAGAAGGGCAGCCTCGGCGAAACCCTGAACAACCAACCTGGTGTGTCTTCGTCCTACTTCGGCCCCGGCGCCAGCCGCCCGGTGATCCGCGGCCTGGACGGCGATCGCATCCGCATCCTGCGCAATGGCGTCGGTGCCCTGGACGCCTCGTCGCTGTCCTATGACCACGCCGTGCCTCTGGACCCGGTCAACGTCGAGCGCATCGAGATCGTCCGTGGCCCGGCAGCCCTGCTCTATGGCGGCAACGCCATCGGCGGGGTGATCAACAGCTTCGATAACCGCATCCCCACCGAAGCCATCGAGGGCATCCACGGTGCCGGCGAGTTGCGCTACGGCGGTGCCGACACCACCCGCAGCAGCGCCGGCAAGCTGGAAGCCGGCAACGGCACCTTCGCCCTGCACCTGGACGCCAACTCACGGCAGTTCAACGATCTGAAGATCCCGGGTTACGCCCGTAGCCGCCATGCTCCGGAAAGCGAAGACGGCAACGGCAAGAAAGGCCGCCTGGGCAACAGCGACGGCCGCCAGGACGGTGGTGCCATCGGTGGGTCCTACACCTGGGACGACGGCTACGCCGGCCTGTCCTACAGCAACTACGACTCCAACTACGGTTCCCCCGCCGAGCAGGATGTACGCATCCGCATGAAGCAGGACCACTACGCCTTCGCTTCGGAACTGCGCAACCTGCAGGGCCCCTTCAGTTCGCTGAAGTTCAATGCCGGCTATACCGACTACGAACACCGCGAGATCGAAGGCGGTGAAACCGGCACCACCTTCAAGAACAAGGGTTATGAAGCCCGGGTCGAGGCTCGGCACTTGCCCATCGGCCCGCTCGAAGGGGTGGTCGGGGCCCAGTTCAACCGCAACGAATTCTCGGCCCTGGGCGAGGAAGCCTTCGTCCCGAAAACCGATACCAACAGCGGCGCGCTGTTCATCCTCGAGGAACTGCAAGCCACGGACCGCCTGAAACTCAGCCTTGGCGGGCGCCTGGAACACACCGTCGTGGACCCGGATGGCAAGGGCAACGAACGCTTCGCCCAGGCCGACAAATCCAGCAGCTTCACCGCCGGCAGCCTGTCCTCGGGCGCGGTCTACACCCTGACTCCGGTCTGGTCCCTGGCCGCCACCCTGGGCTACACCGAGCGCGCGCCGACCTTCTACGAGCTGTATGCCAACGGCGCCCACGTCGCCACCGGCACCTACGAAGTGGGCAACGCCAAGCTGTCCAAGGAAAAGGCCGTCTCCAGCGACCTGGCCCTGCGTTTCGACAACGGCGTGCATAAAGGCAGCGTCGGGGTGTTCTACAGCCACTTCTCCAACTACATCGGCCTATTGGGCACGGGGCGTACCCTCAACGATGAAGGCGAAGAAGATCTGTCAGGTCATCCGGAATATACCTACAGCGGAGTACGAGCACGCTTCACCGGGATCGAAGCCCAGGATCGCTGGACCCTGGGGGAAAACGCTTACGGCAAGTTCGCCCTGGAGCTGTCCGGCGACTACACCCGGGCCAAGAACCTGGACAATGGCCAGGACCTGCCGCGCATCGCCCCCCTGCGCCTGAACAGCGGCCTGCTTTGGGAACTGGACCGCTGGCAGGCCCGGCTGGACGTGCAACACGCCGCCAGCCAAGGCCGGGTACCGGACAACGAGAGCGGCACCGATGGCTACACCACCCTGGGAGCCAGCGCCGGGTACCGCTTCGACATCGGCAGCAGCCAGTGGCTGGCCTTCGTCAAGGGCGAGAACCTGACCAACCAGACCGTGCGCTACGCCAGTTCGATCCTGCGGGATATCGCACCCGCGGCCGGGCGCAGTGTGGAAGTGGGCTTGCGCACTACCTTCTAAGTCCAGGCCAGCCAGCGACCTGCCCGCGGCTCAGCGATAACGCCGCGGGTCGGTGCCGATCAGGCTGGCCAACTGGGTCAGGGCAAAGCGCAGTTCGTCGCGGGTGGTGGGCGACATCAACACCACCCGCACGTGACGGCAGTTGGCATCGCGCTCCACCTGGAACTGCGTGCCGCTCATCACCAGCACGCCATTGGCCCGGGCCAGGGTGGCGAATTCATCGGCGGTCCAGGGCTGCGGCAAGGTCAACCACAGGTGGTAGCTGTGGGGCTGGGTCCGGAACTCGAAACCGGCGAACACTTCCCGGGCAATCGCCTGGCGCTCCGCCGCCTCGCTGCGCTGGGTCTCTACCAGCTTGCGGTCCAGCCCCTCGACCAGCACATTGCTGGCCAGTTGCGCGGTCAGCGGCGAGGGCATCCACACGCTGCTGCGGACCATCGCGCTCAAGCGCGACAGCAGCTTGGGCGGGCTGTACAAGTAGCCGACCCGCAGGGCCGGCATGATCGCCTTGGACAGGCTGGTGAGGTACACCGAACGCTCCGGCGCATAGGCCGAGAGCGGCTTGATCTGCGGATCGGTGGCGAGAAAACCGTAGATATCGTCGTCGACCAGCAAAAAATCGAACTCTTCGGCCAGTGCCGCGATCTGGGCCCGGCGCCCCGGCGACATGATCGCCGTGGTGGGGTTCTGGCAACTGGCGACACACACCAGCAACGCCGGCTTCTCCCGCAGGCACTGCTCGCGCAGGGCTTCGGGCAGTATTCCCTCCTCATCCATGGCCACGCCCTGCAAGCGTCGCTCCAGGCCATGGGCTACCGAGAGGATGCCCGGGTATGCCAGGGACTCGCAGAGCACCAGGTCACCGGCATTGCTCAAGGCGCTGATGGCAACCATCAGCCCGTGCTGGGCGCCGGAGGTGATCACCACTTGCTGCCACTGGGCCTCGGGCAGCGAATGCCGTAGCCACTGCGCCCCGGCCTCGCGGTGGGCGGGATGGCCGCCGTCGGGAGCGTAGTCCAGGGCCCGGCCGAAATCGCTGCTGCGGGCCATGTCCACCAGGGCGCCGCGCAACCAGTACTCCAGGGTTTCGCTGTAGGGCTTGATCAGCGACAGGTCCAGGGCCTCGGACTGGCCCAGGGACAACGACGGCCCGGCTGCACCTTCCACCAGCGCCAACGGCGCGCGCCCCAGCACATAGGTGCCACGCCCCACCTCGCCCTGCACCAGGCCGCGGCGCTGGGCTTCGCCGTAGGCCCGATTGATGGTGCCGGGAGTAACGTTCAGGGTCACCGCCAGCTCGCGCAGGGTCGGCAGGCGCTCACCATCCTTGAGCAGGCCACTGCCGATATCGCGCTGCAGCGCATCGGCGATGGACAGGTAGACCGGCTGGTTGAAGTCGCTTAACTGGGGAACCCACATGGAGGCTGGTGACCATCGGCTGCATTGAAATGCGGCGCAGCATAGCACAGGGCCGCTGCCCACCCGCATATCGACTCAATCGAAAAATTGATTCAATAACCAGGCCCTATTCCTTCCAAATGAATTTTGATCAAAAGTATTTTCAATCAATAAAATCGTTAATAAACAATTATTTATAAGAAAGAATCTACAACCAATCTCTTCATCAAGGCATTGATTGCATCAAGACAATTGAATCGATTCAATTTTCTGAAATACACTGAAACACGCTTATATCGATCGACTCAATCATCCACCACCCGCCAGTCGAGATGCCATGCACAACCTCAGCAAGGACCTGTCCCTCTCCGCCGTGGTCGCCGGCTTGATCGCCGTGATCATTTCCTACGCCGGCCCCCTGATCATCGTGTTCCAGGCCGCCCGCGAAGCCCATATGCCCGACGACCAGGTGTCCTCCTGGATCTGGGCCATATCCATCGGTAGCGGCCTGACCGGCCTGCTGCTCAGTTGGCGCCTGAAGGTGCCGGTGATCACCGCCTGGTCCACCCCCGGTGCCGCGCTGCTGGTCTCGATGCTACCGACGGTGTCGCTGCCCCAGGCCATTGGCGCCTACATCGTCGCCGCGCTGATCATCGCCGTGCTCGGCCTCAGCGGTGCCTTCGACAAGCTCATGGCGCGCCTGCCCAAGGCCATCGCCGCCGCGATGCTGGCGGGCATCCTGTTTCGCTTCGGCGCAGGCCTGTTCACCTCGCTCAGCCTGCAACCGGTACTGGTGCTGGCGATGCTCACCACCTATCTGCTGGGCAAGCGCTGGTCGCCGCGCTACGCCATCCCCGCCGTGTTGCTGGTGGGCTGCTGCGTGGCCGCAGCCCTGGGCGAATTCAACCTGGGGGCCATCACCCTGGCCGTGGCCGAGCCGATCTTCATCGCCCCGCAGTGGGACTGGCAGGCCATCGTCAATATCGGCCTGCCCCTGGCCCTGGTCACCCTGACCGGACAGTACGTACCCGGCATGGCGGTCATGCGCAGCGCAGGCTACGCCACCCCGGCCCGCTCGATCGTGTCCTGGACCGCCATCACCTCGGCGCTGCTGGCCCCCTTCGGCGCCCACGGCATCAACCTGGCGGCTATCACCGCGGCGATTTGCACCGGCCGCGAAGCCCATGAAGAACCCAACAAGCGCTACATCGCCGGGATCGCCTGCGGCTTGTTCTACCTGCTCATGGGCGTGTTCGGCGCCACCCTGGCCTCGGTCTTCGCCGCCCTGCCCAGGGAGCTGATCGCCGCCCTGGCCGGCCTCGCCCTGTTCGGCGCCATCAGCAGCGGCTTGAGCGGTGCCATGGCCGACGACCAGCAGCGTGAAGCAGCGCTGATCACTTTCCTGGTCACCGCCTCGGGCATGAGCTTCCTGGGCCTGGCCGCGGCCTTCTGGGGTTTGATTTTCGGCTTGGTCGCGTACTTCGTCCTGGGCCACACCCGACACACGCCCGCCCTGGCGCAGGCGACCCCATCACGCTGAGGAGTAAAGCCCGAACGACTGTTACCGATTCCGAAACGGTTCATGTCGATAAAAGCGCTTTCTCTTGCCGAGAGGGCGCTTTATTCTTCGCACCCGAAGCTGAAACGCTTCATCTTTCCTTTTGAAAACAGCGGCCTGGCGCCTCGACCGACAGCGGTCCAGGTCTCGTGCCCTGCCCTTGTTTCGCCTATTCCTAGAAAAAGACCTTATCCGAATGCCTATGCCTCTTTCTCAGCGCGCAAAAGACAGCGCTGTCCTGACGCCAGTCGCCCTCCTCGGCGCCCTGGGTTTTGCCGCTTGCGCCCAAGCCACGCCGGCCTTCGACAGCGACTCGCCCTGGATGCTCGGCGACTGGAACGGCAGCCGCAAGGAACTGGCCGATAAGGGCTACGACTTCAAGATCGACTACGTCGGCGAGATGGGCGCCAACCTGCGCGGCGGTTATGACCACGATCGCACCGCACGCTACAGCGACCAGTTCGCCTTCGGCAGCCACCTGGACCTGCAAAAGATCCTTGGCTGGCACGATGCCGAGTTCCAGCTGACCGTGACCAAGCGCAACGGCGACAACATCAGCAACGACCGGATCAACGACCCGCGGGTCGGCGGCTTCACCTCGGCCCAGGAAGTCTGGGGTCGCGGCCAGACCTGGCGCCTGACCCAGATGTGGTACCAGCAGAAGTTCTTCGACCAGAAGCTGGACATCAAGGCCGGTCGCTTCGGCCAGGGCGAAGACTTCAACAGCTTCCCCTGCGACTTCCAGAACCTGGCGTTCTGCGGCTCGCAAGTGGGCAACTGGGCTGGCAGCGTCTGGTACAACTGGCCTGTCAGCCAGTGGGCCCTGCGCATCAAGTACCACCTGACCCCCGAGCTCTATGCCCAGGTTGGCGCCTACGAGCAGAACCCTTCGAACCTGGACCGCGACAACGGCTTCAAGCTCAGCGGCAGCGGCACCCAGGGCACCCTGCTGCCGGTGGAGCTGGTCTGGACTCCACGGCTCAATGGCCTGCCCGGGGAGTACCGCGCCGGCTATTACTACAGCAGCGCCAAGGCCACCGACGTCTATAAAGACCGCAATGGCCAGCCCGCCGCGCTGACCGGTGAGGCCTACCGCAGCAGTTCGAGCAAGCATGGCCTGTGGCTGGGCGTGCAACAGCAGGTCACCAGCCTGGCCAGCGACCAGTCCCGGGGCCTGAGCCTGTTCGCCAACGTCACCGCCCATGACAAGAAGACCAACGCCATCGACAACTACGTCCAGGCGGGGCTGGTCTACAAGGGGCCATTCGATGCCCGGGCCAAGGACGATATCGGCTTCGCCCTGGCTCGGGTCCACGTCAACCCGGCCTACCGCAAGAACGCCCAGGCCAGCAACCAGGCCCGCGCGCTGTACGACTACGACAACCCGAGCTACCTGCCGCCCCAGGACACCGAGTACAGCGCCGAGCTGTACTACGGCGTACACCTGGCCAACTGGCTGACGGTACGTCCCAACCTGCAGTACATCCGCCATCCAGGAGGCGTGAGCCAAGTGGATGATGCATTGATTGGCGGCATCAAGATCCAGAGTTCGTTCTGAGGCCCGCCGGCAAAAAAAAGCCTTCGGCAAACACTTTCCAGCTGAACCAAGCCCGCGCCTGAACGTCATCTACAGTGAACATGCGCGGGTACATTCTTAACGTCACGGAGAACCACACTATGAGCACAGAGGGCGCTTCGAGCCCGAGCCGCTTGCCACCAAGGCTGCTCGGGATCTTGCTGCTGCTAATGGGCCTGGCCTTACTGGCCGGGGGGATCAAGCTGAGCATGCTCGGCGGCTCGCTGTACTACGTCCTGGCCGGTATCGGCCTGACGCTGACCGGCCTGCTGTTGCTGGCCGGAAAACGCGCGGCACTGGGCCTGTACGCTCTGGTGCTGTTCGCCAGTACCATCTGGTCGCTGTGGGAAATCGGCCTGGACTGGTGGCAACTGGTACCGCGCCTGTCGTTGTGGTTCGCCCTGGGCGTGGTCCTGCTGCTGCCCTGGTTCCGTCGCCCACTGCTGCGCGATGGCCCGGCACCGATGGGCACTGCGGCCCTGAGCGTGGCCGTGGTCCTGGCTGGTGGCGCCGCCATCGGCAGCCAGTTCACCAACCCGGGGGAAATCTCCGGCGACCTGGGCCGCGACAGCGCGGACATGGCCAGCACCGCACCGGCCATACCGGATGGCGACTGGCAGGCCTACGGCCGTACCGAATTCGGTGATCGTTACTCGCCGCTCAAGCAGATCACTCCGGCCAACATCGGCAAGCTGCAGGAAGCCTGGCGCATCCGCACCGGCGACATGCCGACCGCCAAGGACCCGGTGGAGATCACCAACCAGAACACCCCGCTGAAGGTCAACGGCAAGCTCTATGCCTGCACCGCCCACAGCAAGGTGCTGGCACTGGACCCGGATACCGGCAAGGAAATCTGGCGCTTCGACCCACAGATCCAAGGCCCCAATGGTGACGACTTCCGTGGCTGGGCCCACATGACCTGCCGTGGCGTGTCGTACTACGACGAAGCCAACTACCAGAACTCCGACGCCATCAGCCGTCCGGCGACCCTGTCCCCTGCCGGCCAGGCCATCGCCACCAGCTGCCCACGCCGCCTGTTCCTGCCGACCGCCGATGCGCGCCTGATCGCCATCAACGCCGACACCGGCAAGGTCTGCGAAGACTTCGGCAACAAGGGTGCCGTGGACCTCAAGGCCGGTATCGGCTCGTTCACTCCCGGTGGCTACTACTCCACCTCGCCGGCGGCCATTACCCGCAACCTGGTGATCATCGGCGGTCACGTGACCGATAACGAATCGACCAACGAGCCGTCCGGGGTGATCCGCGCCTTCGACGTGCATGACGGCCACCTGGTCTGGAACTGGGACTCGGGCAACCCCGACGAAACCACGCCGCTGCCTGAAGGCAAGACCTACACCCGCAACTCGCCGAACATGTGGTCCCTGGCCAGCGTCGACGAGAAACTGGGCCTGGTCTACCTGCCACTGGGCAACCAGATGCCCGACCAATGGGGCGGCAACCGCACCGCAGGTGCCGAGAAATTCAGCGCCGGCACCGTGGCCCTGGATATCGACACCGGCAAGCTGCGCTGGAACTACCAGTTCACCCACCACGACCTGTGGGACATGGACGTAGGCAGCCAGCCAACCCTGCTGGACATGAAGACTGCGGATGGCATCAAGCCGGCGCTGATCCAACCGACCAAGCAAGGCAGCCTGTATGTGCTGGACCGTCGCGACGGTACCCCGATCGTGCCGATCCGCGAGATCCCAGCCCCGACCGGAGCCGTGGAAGGCGACCACACCGCACCGACCCAGGCCCGTTCGGACCTGAACCTGCTGAACCCGCCTCTGGACGAAAAAGCCATGTGGGGCGCCACTCCATTCGACCAGATGCTGTGCCGCATCCAGTTCAAGGAGCTGCGCTACGACGGCCAGTACACCCCACCATCGGTGCAGGGCAGCCTGATCTATCCGGGTAACGTCGGCGTGTTCAACTGGGGCAGCGTATCGCTGGATCCGGTACGCCAGCTGCTGTTCACCAGCCCGAACTACATGGCCTTCGTGTCCAAGCTGGTACCGCGCGCCGAAGTGGCCGCCGACAGCAAGCGCGAAAGCGAGACCTCGGGCGTGCAACCCAACACCGGCGCTCCCTATGCGGTGATCATGCATCCGTTCATGTCGCCGCTCGGCGTGCCCTGCCAGGCGCCGGCCTGGGGCTACGTCGCCGGTATCGACCTGACCACCAACAAGGTGGTGTGGAAGCACAAGAACGGCACCAGCCGTGACAGCTCGCCGATCCCGATCGGCCTGCCGATGGGCGTGCCGAGCATGGGCGGCTCCATGGTCACCGCCGGTGGCGTGGGCTTCCTCAGCGGTACCCTGGACCAGTACATCCGCGGTTATGACGTGAAGAACGGCAAGGAACTGTGGAAGTCCCGCCTGCCGGCCGGCGGCCAGGCCACGCCGATGAGCTACACCGGCCAGGACGGCAAGCAGTACGTGCTGGTGGTCGTGGGTGGCCACGGCTCCCTGGGCACCAAGATGGGCGACTACATCATTGCCTACAAACTGTCGGAATAAGCCCTGACAGTAACTGAAAAGGCGGCTACCTACGGGTAGCCGCCTTTTTTGTGCCCGCCCTCACATGCCTTCGTGTAACGGCTGCCGCAGAGTCAGAGCTGCTTCGCGTAGCCGCTCGCGGCTGCGTAGGGCCGCAGACCCAGGAAGCCCCTACGGGCCTTGGCGCAGCCTCGCAGGCTCGGCAGCGGCTACAGCCATGGGTGTTGAAAAGTCCTACAGCTCACAGAGAACAGCATCACCTTGTTCCCTGCGGCCGCCTGCCTTTAAGGTCGGCAGAATCACCGGGCAGGCCCCAGGCAATGGACGACGACACCGCACACTCCCCAAGGCGCTTCATGCCCCTCACTGGCAACGACTACGACATCCCCGCCCTGCTGGTGGATACCCAGGCTCCGCTGGATGCCCTGCACGAAGCGGCCATCCACCGTATCCGTGCCGCGACCCAACTGCTGGAAAGCATTGCCAGCCAGGACCATCTCGGTGGCAATCCGCAATTACTCCAGGACTTCGCCCAACTGTGCGTCATTCCCTTGCGTGATGGCTGCGACCTGCTGGATGTGCTGGGCCGCCGCCTGCAGGAACAACTGGCCGAATGACCCTACCAACTCGAGTAATTGCAAAGGGACATTAGCCCATCTGTGCTAATCGACCCTCCCCGACCCCGGCGCTATAGTTGCGGCCAACCACCTCGTTCCCACCAACACTGCCATCCTGCGGTGCGGGGGACGGCTGCGCCGTGGAAAGAAACTACAACACCAAGGAAGCGTCATCATGAAACTCCATTCCAACATCCGCTCCATCACCCTGCTCAGCGGACTGGTGCTGGCCCTCGCCGGTTGCGCCGTTGCCAAGCCCAGCAACGACGACCTGAGAAACCGTGCCCAACTCACCATTGGCAAGAACGTGACCAGCGTCTCGAATGTACGCAACGACAATACCCAGACCTACTTCACCGCCAACACCAGCGCCGGTGGCTACAACTGCGTGCTGCCCTCCGGCGGCATGATTGCCTTTGCCAGCATGGGTGGCCTGGTTTCGATGCCCGCCGAGTGCAACAAGGAATAAAGCGGCCACCCCGGAAACTCGCGACGAGCCACCGCACCTGCCCGGCGCAGGGCGGGGCTGCGCGAACGCGCTACTTCCCTGCACACAAAGGTCCCGCCGTCATGACATCTCGCCTATTCATGGTCTCCGGTACGGTGCTGCTCGCCTGTGCCTTGAGCGCCTGCGCCCCGCGCCAGGGACGAACCCTGGACGAATACCCGCTGGTGAAGGTCCCCAGCGTGCAATACCCCGACGTCCCCTTCGACACCCAGGCCGCACGTGCGGCCCTGCAACCGGGCACGGCAACCCTCACCGGCAAGTTCTGCATCGTCGGCAACGATGGCATCGAGAGCAGCCGCAACGTCGAGATCTATCTCTATCCGGCCACCCCGCACTTGCAGGCCTGGCACAAGTTGCGCTCATCCCAGCCCGAAGGCGCACCGGTGAGCATGCTCCCCGAGGCCGTGGCCGTGCACCGGGTAACCCGGACCAACGACGACGGCATCTTCCAGTTCACCGGCCTGCAACCGGGCCGATACTTCGTCCAGGGTCAGGACATGGTGTACGGCACCAGCCGCTGGAACGAGTACGTGGGCACCGGCCAGAGCAACACCAACTACGGGCCGGTGACCACCCACTACTACACCGAGCGCAGCTCGATCTCTTCGTACTCGGGCATGCTGGATGACTTCGTCGAACTCGCCAGCGGCGACAACAAGAAGCTGACCATGACCAACTACCCCCTGCTCATCCCGTGCCGGACCTGGTAGCGTCCGCTACGCCCCAACTTGGTGAACCAGCGCTACTGGCGTCTCGCGCAAGGCACGCAAGGTAGCCCGCAACTCCACCGGCCGCACTGGCTTGGACAGGATGGCGATGTTGCGATCATGCAGCGCGGCATGGATCTTCTCGATATCGTGGCCGGTGATGATCAGCGCCGGCACTTCCCAGCCCCGCTGCTGGCGGATGTTGTCGATGCACTCAATGCCCGAGAGCCGGGTGCCCAGGTCATAGTCGGCGACGATGATGTCGCAATCGGTCACCAGGTCCTCGGCCGACGCCTCGGCCTGGACCACACACCCCCAACGCTCCAATAGCGCCGAGGTCGCCAGCAGCACGTTGCGGTCATCTTCCACCAGGCAAACCCGCAACCCGCTCAGCAGGCCGTTCTGCAGCGCCTCGTCATGGCGGCGCAATTGCTGCGGCGCGGCCGGTTGCAGGCCCGACAGGGTCACGCTGGTGCCGTGGTCAACCCGCGAGCGCAAGCGTACCTCCAGGTCCACCAGTTGCCCCAGGCGCTTGACGATGGACAACCCCAGGCCCACGCCCTCGACATCCTTGTCGCGCAATTGGCGGACCCGGTAGAACTCTTCGAAGATCCGCGGCAGGTGCTCTTCGGCGATACCGCGCCCACGGTCATGGATCTCGATGGCCAGGCCCTGGCCGCAGCGGCGCACGCCAATCAGCACGGGCCCCTGCGGTGCGTACTTGAAGCAATTGGACAAGACGTTCTGCACCATGGTGGCCAGCAGCCCTGGGTCGATGCGCACCCAATGGTTGCAGGGCCGAAGCCGCAGCTCGACCCCGGCCCAGCGCGCCGCTTCGGCGTTCTGGCGTACCAGGTCGCGCAGTAACTGCCCCAGGTGCACGGTTTCGTACTTGGGCTGCACGCGCCCGTTGTCCAGGGTGTAGAGGTCGAGGATCGAGCGGAACAACTGCGACACGTTGAGCAGCGAACGGTCGATGTTGTCCACCAGCCGCCGCTCCTCCTGGCCCAGGTCGGCCTCGCGCAGACAGGCGGTGAACAGGCCGATGGAGTGGATCGGCTGGCGCAGGTCATGGCTGGCCTGGGCCAAAAAACGCGATTTTTCCAGGTTGGCGGCAATGGCTTGCTCGGAGGCCAGCCGGGTGCGCTTGAGCAGGATATGGGCATAGACCGGGATCACCGTACTGGTGACCATCAGCATCAGCACCATGTAGGGCTGGCTTTGCCAGTACGGGGTCAACAGGTAGACCATGAACAGCGCGAACAACGCCAGTACCGTGGCGATGGCCAGGTAGCGCGAGCCGAAACGCATGCCGTTGCCCAGGTTGACCCAGACCATCACCGCATAGATGGGCAGCGCGCCCTCGCCGCCCATCACCAGGCCGAAGCAGGTGCCGGTGTAGTCATAGACCATCCCAAAAACCCGTCGGATCGGGTAATGGCCGGGCCAGCGGGCAATGGCCAGGCGCAGGCCGATGGAAACCAGGGTGAAGACGATGATGTAGATGATCACCGGCAAGTAGATGTAGAAATCCTGCCCCGGCAGGCAACTGGTCACGGTGACATAGACCAGCGCGCAACTGGCCACGATGATGCGTAGCGTGGCCTGGTCGAGTTCGCTGTCCTTCTCTGCTTTCATCCAATCACCTCCTTGTGCAATCCGCCGGTTTGCGTGGTCCTACCTGAAGACATGGGGTACCGGACACGACCAGTGGGCAGGTACAGTGCCGGACCGCCAAGGTAGCATGCCCCCAGGACTGTATGTTTCAAGGAGTTTCAAGACATGACATGCCGGATCATCGTCGCTGACGACCACCCCCTGTTCCGCGAGGGGATGCGCAGTACCATCCAACGCCTGCTACCCGAAGCCGTGCTCGAAGAAGCCGGTGACCTGGCAGCGGTACTCGCCCTCGCCCAGACCGGCGAGGAGCCGGATTCATTGATCCTCGACCTGCGTTTTCCCGGGCTGACCTCGATCGGCATGATCACCGATTTGCGCCTGCAACTGCCCCGGACCTCGATCATCGTGGTGTCGATGATCGACAATCAGGACCTGATCAGCGAAGTGATGGCCGCGGGAGCCGACGGATTCATCGGCAAGAACATCTGCCCGGAGGAAATCGCCCAGGCGATCCTGGATATCCGCCAGGGGGAAGTCGTGGTCAAGTACGCCCCCTCCGGCCTGCTGCTGCCCCTGGATGTCTGCTCCGAGATCAGCTCGCTGACCACTCGCCAGCAGGAGGTGCTACGCCTGATTGCCCAGGGCAAGACCAACAAGGAGATCGCTCGCGAGCTGGATATCTCGCCGTTCACCGTGCGTATCCATGTCTCGTCCCTGTTGCACACCCTGAAAGTACCCTCTCGGGCCGCGGCGGCAGTGAAGTTCGCCGGAAACTGGTAGCCCCGCCGGGGAGCATTGCCCATGGCATCCGCTACTCACTCTCCACACCGCAACCCGCTCCACAGGAACCGCACATGAATCGCGATGTACCCCAGGATCCGTTCGAACAGTTGCAATACTGGATCGGCGACTCGCAAGCCAGCAACTGGAACGAATACATCACCGAACAGGTAGGCAGGGGCGTGCTACGGGTCTTTACTCCTGAACAATGGCAGCGACTGGAGGCCATTCTCCTGTCCCAGCCCGAATACTGGCAGCAACGCTGTACTGTCTCCCTGGGTGAACTGCGCAGCCCGGTGGCCATCGACTTGCTCAAGCGCCTGCTGGCTGATTCGACCTACCTGGATGTACGAATCCTGGCGATCTATGAACTGGACTGGGCAGAAACAGCGATCGAGCGCCGCTATGCACCCTGCATCCAGCAAGTCATGGACGGCCTCGCCGAAGACCAGATCGAGCCCGAACTGCACAGGCTGCTGGCCAAGGCTCAAGCCGCAACCTGCTGACCCCCGGTCGCGAGCTTCCCGGATCGACCATCGCCCTCAGCCCGGGACCCTGGATTTGAGCAGCCAGTGCTCGAAAGCCTCGGTCGACAAGGGGCGACTGATCAGGTAGCCCTGCACCGTATCGCACCCCCAGCTTTCCAGCAGTTTCAGGCAGTGTTCGAACTCCACGCCTTCGGCCACGACCTTGAGCCCCAGCTTGTGGCTCATTTCGATGGTCGAACGCACGATCACCGCATCGCCGCTGGTTTCGTCCAGGTTGCGAATGAACGACTGGTCGATCTTCAGCTCCTGTACCGGCAAGCGTTGCAATTGCGCCAGGGACGAATAGCCGGTGCCGAAATCATCCACCGACAAGCTGATACCGCAACCACGCAAGCGCTGGAGTACCGCCAACGCCTGCTCCGGATGGCGCATGATGGTGCTCTCGGTAATCTCGAACACCAATTGCTCGGCCGCGACCTGGTGACGCTCCAGGCACTGGCTGACCCGGTCCTCCAGGCCATCGTCCTCCAGGTCCCTGGCAGAAATGTTCAATGACAGGCGTACCGGCAAGGCCCGGCGATTCCACTGCGCCAACTGCTGGATACAAGCCTCGATCACCCAGGAGGTCAGGCTGTGCATGCTGCCGGTGCGCTCGGCCAGGGGGATGAACTCGGCCGGCGATACCACGCCAAACACGGGGTGCTGCCAGCGCAACAGGGCCTCGGCCTGGTGCAGGTAGTCCCGGCGCAGGTCCAGCTTGGGCTGGTAGTGCAGAAACAGCTCGCCCTCGGCCGCGGCACGGCGTAAATCGCGAATCAGGCTGATTTGCCGTTGGTGGGCCAGGTCGCGATCCTGTTGATAGACCTGCAAGTAGCCAGGCTTTAGCGAAGCATCATGCCGGGCGATGGCCGCGCGGCTGATCAGCTCCTCGGCCGATTGACCGTCGGCCGGATACACCGCCACGCCTACGCAGATCTGCAGGCGAACTTCATCGCCCTGGATCAACTGCGGCCGGCTCAGCAACGCATGCAACCGGTCAGCCATGGCAATGGCGCCGTTGAGCTCGGTGTTCTCCAGCAACAGGAGAAACTCGCTGGAGGTAATACGCGCAGCGGTATCCCCCTGGGACAGCACCTCCCGCAGCCGCCAGCTGAGCTCGCCCATCATCTGCTCCAGGCCTTCGGTCCCGAAGCCCTCGTTGATCGCCCGGTAGTTATCCACCCCCAGGTACAGCAACACCACGTTTCGCCGTTCGGCAATGGCCTTGCTCAGGCGCTCAATGGCCAGCGCCCGGTTGGGCAAGCCGGTCTGGGGGTCATGCAGGGCATTGTGGGCCAACTGCCGCTCGCGGGTAGCGATCGCACTCTGCATGGCGTTGAAGGCATCGGTGAGCACTCCGAACTCGTCGCTGCGCTTGCTCGCCACCGGGGCCTGGTAGTTGCCCGCGCCGATGCGCCGGGCAGCCAGGGCCAGGTCCTCCAGGGGCCGGGCCACCCAACGCGCCATCAGCAATGCACCGACCAGGGACCCCGCCAGCGCCACCACGGCAATCCACAAGAACTCCTTGTCCAACGGGGCGAAGGCCTCCAGGGCCTGCTCCATGGGGCTTTGCAGCAGGGCCATGACCCGCGGGTCGTCTTCACCGCCGGTGTTGGCCAGTTGCAGCGCCTGGTTGAGAAAGCGCTGACCATGGATTTCACTCAGTTGCGGCAGCGGCTGCCACAACGAGTCACGCAGGATGTTGATGATCGCCGACCACAAGGACTCCGGCTGGGTACTGAACAACTCTCCGGCGTTCTGCCCATCGACCGCCAGGAACGACACCTCCAGGTTGCTCATCGAGCGCAGTTCCAGAGCGAAGTTTTCATCCATGGGAAACCCCATCACCACCCGGGCGATCGGCAGCGACTCCAGCACCTCGCCTTGCACCAGGAGATAGGGACGGCCCTGGATCGACACCAAGAGCATGTGGATGTCGTGCCGCAGGGCCCGACGCAAGGCCTGGTCGTAGGGAAAGGGTTGGTCCCGGGAGATGGCCGGCAGCGTGCTGGCGACGACCTGGCCCTCGGGGCTGAGCACGAACATCTCGCTGGAACGGATACCACCGCGATGCCGGGCCAGGGCAGCGAGAATGTCCACGGGTTTGCCACTGACCACAGCACGGCGGAACTCCGAGTCCACCACCAGCCAATCGACACCGTATTGCAGGGTGCGGCCCCGCAGGTCCAGCAAGCGCTCGAAGACCCGGGTACCGGTCTTCAATTGCAGTTGTGCCTGTCGTTCCACCGCCTGGGTAGTCGCGGTCTTGACGGCAAAATACACCGCAGCGACCAGCACCAGCAGTAACAGCGCCAAGACCCCGACAATTCTTGCCTGGAAGGTTCGGCGCCACCTCATATCGCCACTCTCGACCGTTCCGCTTGCAAGCTCCCCCTTGAGCACGGCGTTACGGGCGACAGCCGTTGGGAGCGGAGAAATCCGTTCTTCATACCCATCCCTCTGAAGCGCTGGAGGCAAAAGTCAAAAAAATGGCATCTTTATTCCGTCGTTGCGGATACTCAGATTTATCTGCCGATCATAGAAGATCGCGCAGTATAACTGGTGATCTTGCAGTCATTTTATTGACAACCAATATCGGGAAAATGCTGCACCCTTGACGATGCCGGTTGTCCAGGACGGCTGAAAAAGGCCAGGCCAAAGAACCGGGCAGCTGCGACCCTGTTCGCAGTGCCCCCATTGAAACCCGTCATGACCTGCCCCATCTAACCTGCATAGCCCATCGTGCAGGAGTCTCCATGAGCGACCAGCAAGAATTTCCCGAGGATCCACGCGACTACGTCGATCCGGAAGACACCGAACAGTCGGCCGCCCATGGCACCGGCCTGGCCCTGCCAGGGCAGGCCCTCCCGGACAAGGTCTACATCATCCCGATCCACAACCGGCCGTTCTTCCCGGCCCAGGTCTTGCCAGTCATCGTCAATGAAGAGCCCTGGGCCGAGACCCTGGAGCTGGTGAGCAAATCCGAACATCACTCCCTTGCCCTGTTCTTCATGGACACCCCCCAGGAAGATCCACGGCATTTCGACACTTCGGCGCTGCCGGAGTACGGCACCCTGGTCAAGGTCCACCACGCCAGCCGCGAGAACGGCAAGCTGCAATTCGTCGCCCAGGGCCTGACCCGGGTGCGCGTGCGCACCTGGCTCAAGCACCATCGCCCGCCCTACCTGGTGGAAGTGGAGTACCCGCGCCAACCGGCCGAGCCCACCGACGAGGTCAAGGCCTACGGCATGGCACTGATCAACGCGATCAAGGAGCTGCTGCCGCTCAACCCGCTGTACAGCGAAGAGCTGAAGAACTACCTCAATCGCTTCAGCCCCAACGACCCATCGCCCCTGACCGACTTCGCCGCCGCCCTGACCTCCGCCACCGGCAACGAGTTGCAGGAAGTACTCGACTGCGTGCCC
Organism: Pseudomonas sessilinigenes; assembly: GCF_003850565.1. Taxonomy (NCBI): domain Bacteria; kingdom Pseudomonadati; phylum Pseudomonadota; class Gammaproteobacteria; order Pseudomonadales; family Pseudomonadaceae; genus Pseudomonas; species Pseudomonas sessilinigenes. Next base: position 4,992,551 of record NZ_CP027706.1, on the reverse strand, counting down.
ATGCTCAAGCGCATGGAGAAAGTCCTGCCGATGCTGCGCAAGGAAGTGGAAGTCGCGCGCCTGCAGAAAGAGATTTCCGCCGAGGTCAACCGCAAGATCGGCGAGCACCAGCGCGAGTTCTTCCTCAAGGAACAACTCAAGGTGATCCAGCAGGAACTGGGGCTGACCAAGGACGATCGCAGCGCCGACCTGGAACAGTTCGAGCAGCGCCTGCAGGGCAAGGTCCTGCCGCCCCAGGCACAGAAACGCATCACCGAGGAAATGAACAAGCTGTCGATCCTCGAGACCGGCTCGCCGGAATATGCGGTCACCCGCAACTACCTGGAGTGGGCCACCGCCGTGCCCTGGGGCATCTATGGCGAGGACAAGCTCGACCTCAAGCACGCGCGCAAGGTACTGGACCAGCACCACGCCGGCCTGGACGACATCAAGAACCGCATCCTCGAGTTCCTCGCCGTGGGTGCCTACAAGGGCGAGATCAGCGGCTCCATCGTGCTGCTGGTGGGCCCGCCCGGCGTCGGCAAGACCAGCGTCGGCAAATCCATCGCCGAATCCCTGGGCCGGCCGTTCTTCCGCTTCAGCGTTGGCGGCATGCGCGATGAGGCCGAGATCAAGGGCCACCGCCGCACCTACATCGGCGCCCAGCCGGGCAAGCTGGTGCAGGCCCTCAAGGAAGTGGAGGTGATGAACCCGGTGATCATGCTCGACGAGATCGACAAGATGGGCCAGAGCTACCAGGGCGACCCGGCTTCGGCACTGCTGGAGACCCTCGACCCGGAGCAGAACGTCGACTTCCTCGACCATTACCTGGACCTGCGCATGGACCTGTCCAAGGTCCTGTTCGTGTGCACCGCCAACACCCTGGACGCCATCCCCGGACCGCTGCTGGACCGCATGGAAGTGATTCGCCTGTCGGGCTACATCACCGAGGAAAAACTCGCCATCGCCAAGCGCCACCTGTGGCCCAAGCAACTGCACAAGGCCGGCGTCGCCAAGTCCAGCCTGAGCATCAGCGACAGCGCCCTGCGCACGGTGATCGACGGCTACGCCCGCGAGGCCGGGGTGCGCCAGCTGGAGAAACAACTGGGCAAGCTGGTGCGCAAGGCCGTGGTGCGGCTGCTGGACGAACCCGAGGCACGGATCAAGATCGGCCCCAAGGACCTGGAAGCCTCCCTGGGCATGCCGGTGTTCCGCAACGAGCAGGTGCTGAGCGGGGTCGGGGTCATCACCGGCCTGGCCTGGACCAGCATGGGCGGCGCCACCTTGCCCATCGAGGCCACGCGCATCCACACCCACAACCGCGGCTTCAAGCTCACCGGCCAGTTGGGCGATGTGATGAAGGAGTCGGCGGAGATCGCCTACAGCTACGTCAGCTCGCACCTGAAGCAGTTCGGCGGCGACAGCAAGTTCTTCGACGAAGCCTTCGTCCACCTGCACGTACCCGAGGGCGCCACGCCCAAGGACGGCCCCAGCGCCGGGGTGACCATGGCCAGCGCGTTGCTGTCCCTGGCACGTAACCAGCCGCCGAAGAAAGGCGTGGCCATGACCGGCGAGCTGACCCTCACAGGCCACGTGCTGCCCATTGGCGGGGTGCGCGAGAAGGTAATCGCCGCACGCCGGCAGAAGATCCACGAACTGATCCTGCCGGAGCCCAACCGCGGGCACTTCGAAGAGTTGCCGGACTACCTCAAGGAAGGCATCACCGTGCATTTCGCCAAACGCTTCTCTGACGTCGCCAAGGTGCTGTTCTAACCCGGGATCTGCAGGAGCGGGGCTTGCCCGCGATGGACACAATGCGTAGTACCTGGCGTACTGCGCCATCGTTCATCGCGAGCGGCTTCGCTCCTGCAACAGCCTGCCACACATTGCTCCATCTTCAGTTATGCTCGCCGTTCGTCATGAACGATCGGAGCTTCCTGACCCATGCCCACCACTCGCTTGCTCGCCCTGCTCAGCTTTGCCCTGTTGGCCGCCTGCGCCAGCCAACCCAAGCAAAACGTCACCGTGGAGAAGCAGAGCGAATGCCCGCTGCAACTGCACGAGGGGCAGAACCTGACCGTCACTCTGCCGAGCAACCCCACCACGGGTTACCGCTGGGCGATCCAGGACTCGGCCGGCGGCATCCTGCGCAAGGTCAGCCCCGAGGTCTACAGCAATCCGGAAGACACTGGCCTGGTCGGCAGTGGCGGCTTCTCGACCTGGCGCTTCCAGGCCTTCGCCAAAGGCACGGGCCGCCTGCTGCTGACCTACCAGCAGCCTTGGGCACCGGAGGAAGCGCCGGTCAAGGCCTTCGACTGCTCGATCACGGTCAATTGACATGGGCTGGCTAATCCTTGCGCTGATGGGCGCCGCGACCTTCATCTACGGCACCGCTATACATGCCACCCTGCTGTGCCTGCTGGTCAAGCCCCTGCCGGTGCTGGCCCTGCTGGGCTGGCTGCATGATGCGCCGCCTGGCGACTACCGGCGCTGGATCATCATTGGCCTGCTGTTCTCGGTCCTGGGCGATATCCTGCTGGCCTGGCCCATGGACCTGTTCGTGTTCGGCCTGGGCGCCTTCCTGGTGGCCCACTTGGCTTACCTCAAGGCCTACCTCAGTGATTGCCGGCGCCCAGCGCTGCTGCCACTGCTGTTGGCGCTGGCCATCGGCGCGACCCTATTGGGCATCCTGATTTCCCATGGCCTGGGTCCATTGCTGGTGCCGGTGATCGTCTATGCCCTGACCATCAGCGCCATGCTCTGGCGGGCCCTGGCACGCCTGGGCACAGCAGTGCCCAAGCGTTCGGCGGCCCTGGCCGCACTCGGCGCCTTGAGCTTCGCCTTCTCCGATAGCCTGATCGGCCTGAGCCGCTTCGTCGGGGCCTTCGCCGCCGCGCCCTACCTGATCATCATTTTCTACTGGCTGGGCCAGTGGGGCATCGCCGCTTCGGCCTTCAGCCAGAAGCCGCGCTAGCCGCGCAGGGGCGACACCCGGTGCCGCCCCCGGTCCCCCAGGCCTTATCGCAACGGGCCGCAGCGGCTACAATGCCGCCCCTCTTTTTTATCGCCAGCACCGGAACCGCCGTGAGCAAAGAACCCGATCGCCTATTCGCCCAGCCTCTGGCCCAAGTGCCCGACTTCGCCTTCAACGAAGATGTGGTGCGAGTCTTCCCGGACATGATCAAGCGCTCGGTACCCGGCTACCCGACCATCGTCGAGAACCTCGGGGTCCTGGCGGCGCAGTTCGCCCAGCCCAACAGCGTGCTCTACGACCTCGGCGCCTCCCTCGGAGCGGTGACCCAGGCCCTGCGTCGCCATGTGCGCAGCGACGGCTGCCGGGTGATCGCCGTGGACAACTCGGCGGCCATGGTCGAGCGCTGCCGGGAGTACCTCAACGGCCAGGACTCGATGTTCCAGGAGTTGCTGCCCGTGCAGGTGATCGAGGGTGACATCCTGGCCCTGGACTTCCAGCCGGCCTCGGTGGTGGCGATGAACTTCACCTTGCAGTTCATCGCCCCTGAACAGCGCCAGGCACTGCTGACGCGCATCCGTCAGGCACTGCTGCCCGGCGGCGCCCTGATCCTCTCGGAAAAGCTGCGCTTCAACGACGCCCAGGAGCATGAGCTGCTCACCGACCTGCACGTCGCCTTCAAGCGCGCCAACGGCTACAGCGAGTTGGAGATCGCCCAGAAACGCAGTGCCATCGAGAATGTCATGAAGCCCGACAGCCTCGAGGAACACCGCGAGCGCCTGCTGGCCGCCGGTTTCTCGAAAGTCGTGCCGTGGTTCCAATGCCTTAACTTTGCTTCGTTGATTGCCCTGCCATGATCGATCTATCCCCCCTGGCCCGCCATCTGGTGGGCACTCCCCTGGCCGTCTGGGCCCAGGGCCTGCAAGCGCAACTCGATGCCAAGATGGAAAAGGGCCATGGCGACCTGGCCCGCTGGCAAAGTGCCCTGGACGCCCTGCCGAATGTGCGCCCCAGTAAAATCGACTTGCTCAACGGCCTGGTCCTGGACACTGATTGCGACACCGCGACCCGCGAGCGGATGCGCACTGCCCTGATGGGCCTGAGCCCTTGGCGCAAGGGCCCGTTCGACCTGTTCGGCGTGCATGTGGATACCGAATGGCGCTCGGACTGGAAGTGGTCGCGGGTCGCGCCGCACCTTGACCTGCAGGGCAAGCGCATCCTCGACGTCGGCTGCGGCAATGGCTACTACATGTGGCGCATGCTCGGCGCTGGCGCCGACAGCGTGATCGGCGTCGATCCGAATTGGCTGTTCTTCTGCCAGTTCCAGGCGGTGCAGCGCTACCTGGAACAACCCAAGGCCTGGCACCTGCCGTTCCCCTTCGAGGACCTGCCGTCGAATCTCGAAGGGTTCGACACCGTGTTCTCCATGGGGGTGTTCTACCACCGCCGCTCGCCCATCGAGCACCTGCTGGCGCTCAAGGACTGCCTGGTCAAGGGGGGCGAACTGGTGCTGGAGACCCTGGTGGTCGAAGGCGACCAGCAGCAGGTACTGGTGCCGGAAGACCGCTACGCACAGATGCGCAACGTGTGGTTCCTGCCGTCGGTACCGGCCCTGGAGCTGTGGCTGCGGCGCGCCGGGTTCAGCGACGTGCGCTGCGTGGATGTCAGCCTGACCAGCGTGCAGGAACAGCGGGCCACCGAGTGGATGAAGTACCAGTCCCTGAGCGACTTCCTCGACCCCGACGACCACAGCAAGACCATCGAAGGCCTGCCGGCGCCGATGCGCGCCGTGATCGTCGCCAGGAAATGAATCCCCCGTATCCGTAGGATGCGAGGCTGGCCCGCGATAGCGATATCGAACATCAAGCCCGATTCAAGGTGAGCATGCCCGGGCTGATGTCATCGCGAGCAAGCTTCGCTCCGGCAGGGGTGGTGTTCAGTCGCGGCTGGCCCGCCGTGCCTTGAAGAACTCGCTGAGCACCGTGCCGCACTCCTCGGCCAGTACCCCGCCCTCGTACAGCACCCGGTGGTTGAGAAACCCCTGGGTGAAGAACTGTCCCTGGCTCTGCACGATGCCCGCCTTGGGCTCCAAAGCGCCGTAGACCACCCGCGCGATGCGCGAATGGACGATCAGCCCGGCACACATGCTGCAGGGCTCCAGGGTGACGTACAGGGTACTGCCCGGCAGGCGGTAGTTGCTCACTGCCTGGGCCGCGGCGCGAATGGCCACCATCTCGGCATGGGCGCTGGGGTCGCTACCGCTGATCGGGCAGTTGTAGCCGCGACCGATGACCTGCCCATCGAGCACCAGCACCGCACCCACGGGAACCTCCCCAAGGGCGGCCCCCTGGGTAGCCAGGGCCAGGGCCTCGCGCATGAACTCCTGGTCGCGGCTGCGATCGATGATCGACGCCGGGCGAATCTGGCGCATCACACCACCTCGATCGCGGCCATCAGGCCGGTTTCCATGTGGTCGATCACATGGCAATGGAACATCCAGGTGCCCGGGCTATCGGCCACCAGCGCCACCTGGGCGCGTTCGTTCTTGCCCAGCAGGTAGGTGTCGGTGAACCAGGGCTCGACGATCTTGCGGCGATTGGAAGCGATCACCTTGAAGCTCATGCCGTGCAGGTGGATCGGGTGCTGGTACTGGGTCATGTTCTTGAGCTCGAAGATGTAGCTCTTGCCCTTCTTCAAGGTGGCGATCGGGCGATCGGCGCAGGTCTTGTCGGTGATATCCCAGGCCTGGCCGTTGATCTGCCACAGGCTCGGCGGCTTGCCGTTCTCGGTATTCACCGAGACCTTGCCGGCCCACTCGAAATTGAAGTTGAGCTTCTCGGCCTTTTCCAGGTCCGGTTCGGCGATGGGGTTGGCCGGCAGCGCCTTGGGCCAGTCGCCCGGGGCTTCGCTGCTGGCTACCGAGCGCAGAGTGCCCAGGCGCACGAAACCATCGCGCAGGGAAATCTCCTCGCCCGCCTCGGGAATGCGAATGGCCAGGCAGATGCGCATGCCCGGTCCCAGCCAATAATCGTCGTCCAGCGGGCGCGGGGTGATCGGGTTGCCGTCGAGGGCGTAGATCATCGCCTCGCAGTTGCCCTTGAGGTTCAGGCGATAGGTCCAGGTGTTGTCCAGGTTCAGCAGGCGCACCCGCACCACCTGCCCGGCCGGCAGCTCGGTCACCGCCTCGGCCTGGCCGTTGATGGTGATCAGGCGCCCCGCGGTGCCATTGCGCGCGGCCTCGCGCGGTACGCTGAAGGGCATCCAGGCGCCCTGCTCGTCCACGTGCCAGGTCTTCAGGCTCAGGGTGCGCTCATGCTTGAAGCCGGTCGGCTCGCGCTCCTCGACGATCAGCGGGCCCACCAGCCCCCGCCCCAGCTCTTCGGAGCTGCTGACGTGGGGGTGGTACCAGTAGCTGCCGGCATCCGGCACGCGGAATTTGTAGTCGAAGAATTCGCCCGGCTTGACCGGCAGTTGCGAGACGTAGGGCACGCCGTCCATTTCCAGCGGCAGGCGGATGCCGTGCCAATGAATGGTGGTTTCTACCGGCAGGTGGTTGATGAAACGCACCCGCAACCAGGTGCCCTGGCGAACCCGCAATTCTGTGCCCGGCGCCGACGGCCCGAAAGCCCAGGCCTGGGTCTTGAAACCCGCTACCAGTTCGACATCCAACGGAGCGGCAATCAGCTCGTAGTCGTGCCCGGCATTGTCGTCCGCAACCTTGCCCAGCCAGTATCGCGACGCACCGCCGGCGCCCACGCCAACCACCACCAGACCGGCCAGACCACCGAGTATTTGTCGACGGGTAAAGGACATGGACTCAACTACCTCACGTATCTGCCGCGGACCCGGGCCCGCAAAAAGGCAAATACGATACACCCGCAGTTGAGAAACAGTAAGGCCGGCGCGGCGACGGGACGCAGATGCAGGGCCGTGGCTGCGCTCAGTCGCGCAACCCCAACAACAGGTGCACCACGCCGCCCGCCAGGGGCATCACCGCCGGCACCCCTGCCCTTTGCAGGGCAGTGCTGTCGAGCAATTGCGGGTCATGCAGCTCCAGGCGCAACCGGGTCAGGGCCAGCCATTGCTGGCTCTTGATATTGGCATGTCCGCCCAATGCCGCCAGCGTCGGTTCATCCAGGGCATGACCGCCAGCCTTGGGCGCTTTCGGCTGGTCGGGCACCAGGTCCGGGGTCAGGGCTTTCCAGAACGCCCGCTGTAGTTTCTCGAACATCTTCAGTTCTCCAGGACCGGTGAGTGAGCAGCAAGCGGCTGGCGGTGCAGGCATTCACGCACCTGGGCAGCATCCTCCAGATCGACGATACGCGCGGCCAACGCCTGGCACTGGACCAGGTCCAGCTCCCGCACCCGGGCCTTGATGGCCGGGATCAGCGGCACGCTCACCGACAACTCATCCACCCCCAGGCCCAGCAACAGCGGCACCGCCAGGGTTTCAGAAGCCAGCGCACCGCACACACCGACCCACTTGCCGTGGGCATGGGCAGCCCGGACCGTGGTGGCGATCAGGCGCAGCACCGCCGGGTGGAAGCTGTCGGCCTGGCTGGCCAGGCGCGGGTGATCGCGGTCCATGGCCAGGGTGTACTGGGTCAGGTCGTTGGTACCGATGGAGAAGAAATCCACCTCCGGGGCAAAACGATCCGCCAGCAACGCCGCCGACGGTACCTCGATCATGATTCCCAGCTTGGGCGATTGCGCGAGCCCCAGGGCCTGGACCTCCTGCTCCAGCAACTGGCGCGCCTGGCGCAGCTCCGCGAGCTGGCTGACCATCGGCAACATGATGTGCAAGCGGGCCTGCCCGGCACTGGCCAGGATCGCCCGGAATTGCTCCTGCAACAGCTCCGGACGCGCCAGGCACAGGCGAATGCCGCGCAGGCCGAGAAAGGGGTTGGCCTCGCTGTCCATCGGTACATAGGCCAGGGGTTTGTCGCCGCCCACATCCAGGGTCCGCACCACCAGGTTGCGTTCGGGCCCCAGGGCCTGGGCGATGGCCTGATAAGTAGCTGCCTGTTCCTGCGGGCTCGGCGCCTGGGTACGGTCCTGGTAGAGAAACTCCGAACGCAACAGGCCGACACCATCGCCCCCCAGGCTGACGGCCTGCTCGGCCTCCGCCAGGCAGGCAATATTGGCCGTGACCTCAAGGTGATGACCATCGAGGGTTACCGCCGGCAGCGCCGCCTGGGCCAGGTCCCGGTGCTGGCGCTGGCGTTGTTGTTCGCGCTGGGTAGCCAATTGCCGCAGCAACTGCGGCTCCGGGTCCCGGTGCAGTTCGCCACGGTCGGCGTCCAGCAGTACCGGCGTACCGTCGGCCAGTGACAGTACCTGGGGCGACAGGCCACAGAGCGCCGGCAGCCCCAGGGCTCGGGCCAGGATCGCCACATGGCTGGTGGCGCCGCCGCCCACGGTGACAAAACCCAGCACCCTGGTGGTATCCAGGCTCGCGGTTTGCGAAGGGGTCAATTGCTCGGCCACCAGGATGGCCTGGTCCGGCAGGTCCAGGGCCTGTTCCTGCACGCCAAGAATCAGCTCCAGTACCCGCTGGCCAACATCCGCCAGATCCACCGCACGCTCGGCCAAGAGGCTGCTGCCCAGGCTTTGGAACAGCTCGGCGGTGACCTCGATGGCGCTGTTCCAGGCAAAGGCGGCACTCTTGCCGCTGGCAATCAGCGACTCTGCCTGCTCCAGCAGGCTCGGGTCGTCCAGCAGCTCCTGGTGCGCGCGGAAGATGTTCTGTTGCGCCTCACCCGGGGCATCGTCCCGCAGCTGTTGCAGGGCACTGGCGGCCTGGCGCAGGGCCCGCGCCAGGACTTGGCGCTCCTGCTGCGGGTTGTCTGCCTGTTCAATGATCTGCAAACGCTGCGGCACCACCTGCAGTACCTGGCCGAAGGCCGAGCCCGGTGAAGCACAGACCCCACGCAGGATGGCCCCGGGGGCAGCATCCGATACAGCTGGGGATACGGCTTTGGGCAGCGCAGCGACCTGCTCCCCACAGCCGGAGGCCAGCAGCGCCACCAGGGCCTGGATCGCCTGCTCGGCATCCGCACCCACGGCACTGACCTGCAAGGCATCGCCCTGGACCGTCTGCAACGCCATGATCGATACCAGGGACTTGGCGTTGGCCGAGTCGGTGCGCCGGTGCAGGCAGATGTTCGCGGCAAAACCCTTGGCAGCCTGGGCCAGCAAGGCCGCCGGGCGCGCATGCAGGCCCTGGGGGTTGCCCAGGATCAGCGGCTTGGAAAACAGCGCCTCGCCCTCGGCCTCAGCGTCCTCTACAGCGCCCAGGGCCGCCGGAGCGAGCTGCAGCAGCGGCTGGCCCTGCTCCACCAGCCGGCGATCGTCCACCAGCGTGGTCACCGGCTCGCCGCTGACCACCAGCATCAGGGTCAGCAGGCTGCGGGCATGCAGGGCCAGGTAGTCGGCGTCGAACTCGATCAGCGCCTGTCCCGCCACCACCTGCTGGCCTTCATGGACCAGGCAGGTGAATCCCTTGCCCGCCAGGTTCACCGTGTCCAGCCCGATGTGCATCAATACCTGCTGGCCCTGCTCGCCGGTAATGCTCACCGCATGGCCACTGTGCTGCAGGTTGCTGACCACCCCGGACAGGGGCGCGCAAAGGGTCTGGGAGGTTGGGTCGATGCACACGCCGTCGCCGATCACCCGGCTGGAGAACACCGGGTCCGGCACCTGCTCCAGGGGCAGCAGCACCCCGGACAGGGGCGCGAGCAATTGCAAGGGTTGGGTTATGGCCATGACGTCACCTGCTGTTGATTCCTTGAAGTGCCGATGGAGCGCGAGCCCCGACAGCATCGCTTATTTCCACCAGTACTCGACCTGCAAACCGACGTTCGCCCCATGTCGGGCGCTGCCAAACGCACCGCTGTCGGACAGCGCGGAGCCGGCCGCCAGTTGGTTGGCCGCACGCTGGGCCGCCTCGTTCCAGCTGGCATAGGTGTAATACAGGCGCACCTCGGGACGGGCCCAGAACTCTGGCCCCTTGGGCGACCAGGTCGGCGCGAAAGTGAACTTGCTGAGCTTGCGTGTGCCCCCGGGGGCCTCCACCTGATCGTGGCCGAACTCGGCCACCAGCTTGAACTGCTCGGTGATGGCATAGGCCGGGCGCACGCCAAGGGAGATCCAGCTCTGGTCCTGGCCGTCGGGGCGAATGTCCTTCTGATAGACCGCTTCAAACTGACCGCCGAATCGCGGGGTCAGTTGCCAGTCGAAAAACTCCACCAGGCGATAGCTCTTGTTGCTGTCATCCAGGTAGGAGTTGCCGGTATAGCCCAGGCCGGTACCCGGGCCCTCGCCGTATTGCAGGGCGAGCTTGTTCTTACCGCCCAGAAAACCCTGCTGCACATGCTGGGTGGTGATCGCCCAACCGTTGTGAGCACCACGGCGATCGGGCTTTTCCAGGTAGCTCAGGCCCAGCTCCAACTCGCCGCCGGGATTGCTCTGGAAGCCGGCGACGTTGAAGTCATGACGGGTCACCGCCTGCTTCTGGTAGAGGTTGTCCTTGCGAGAAAAGGCATAGCTGTATTTCAGATCGCCGATGCGCACGTCCTCGACCCCGCCGCCGGTGGCGCTCTGGTTCCAGTAGTAGAAGTCGGAGATATGGATGTCGTTACGCTTGTAGTAACGACGCCCGGCCCACAGCGAACCGCCATTGAGGCTGGGCAGCTTCGACCATTGGGCATACATCTGCGGCATGCGCGCCGAGCCGTTCTCCCCCTGGAAGGTCAGGTTGCGGTCGTAGCGGTTGTTGAGCGAGGCCATGCCATCGATGCTGAGCACCGAACCGTCCTCGAGGGTGTACAGGTCCTGGCGCAGCTCCAGCTCGGCGTACTGCTCGCACTCGTTGCCCAGGCGGTATTTGGATGGCGCGCCGGGAAGCTGGAAGCACGATTGCCCGCCACTGTTGACCGAAGTGCCGAGGCCACTGCGCAGGTAGCCGGCAAACTCCAGGGCCTGGGCCGGATAAGGCAAGGCCAGGCACAGGCAGGACGCCGCCAAACCGCGATTGATCGTTGTTCTCATAAGCCACCCCATTATTTTTATTGTGATATCCGCAGGCGCCGGCAGGCCGGCGCGAGGCCCTGCGCGGGCTCCGGTACAGCGCATGCCTGGCAAACGGCAAAAGCCACCTGGCTACTAGGCGTCGGCCAGGTACAGAACGAAGGACTCATAGGGCCGCAACAGCAACTGCCGGCTGCGCACGACATCGCCCAGGTAGTTGCTGATCAACTGCCGCTGTTGCATACCCGGCGCGATAATCTGCGGCGGCAATTGGACCTCGCACGACGCGCCATAGAAGTTGTTCACCACCAGCAGGCGCTCGCCCTGCCCTTCGCGCACGTAGATCCAGAGCTGTGGGTGGTCGGGCAGCAATTGGCGGTAGATGCCGTGCTGGATCAACGCCTGTTCCCGACGCAAGGCGATCAACCGACGATAGTGGTGCAACACCGATTGCGGGTCCTCTTGCTGCGCCTCGACATTGATCCGGTCGGCATTGGCTGCGACCTCGATCCAGGGCTCGGCGCTGCTGAAGCCGGCGTTGGCCCCGGCATTCCACTGCATGGGTGTACGTCCGTTGTCCCGGGACTTCTGCTGGATCGCCGCCATGATCTGTTGCGGGTCTTCACCAGCCTCGCGCTTGAGGCGGTAGATGTTCAGGGTCTCGACGTCGCGGTATTGCTCGATGCGCTGGAAATGCGGATTGGTCATGCCCAGCTCTTCGCCCTGGTAGACGAAGGGCGTGCCCTGCAGCAGGTGCAAGGCGGTGGCCAGCATCTTCGCCGACACCACCCGATGCTCGCCGTCATCGCCGAACCGCGATACCACCCGAGGCTGGTCGTGATTGCACCAGAACAACGCGTTCCAACCGCCACCAGCCTGCATGCCGCATTGCCAATCGGAAAGAATGCGCTTGAGCTCGAGGAAGTCGAAATCGGCCCGCAACCACTTCTGCTGGTTGGGGTAGTCCACCTTCAGGTGATGGAAGTTGAAGGTCATCGACAGCTCCTTCGACTCCGGGTTCGAGTAGCGGATGCAGTGCTCCAGGCGGGTGGAGGACATCTCGCCGACATTCACCAGGTCGTGGCCGGCGAACACCTCCCGATGCATCTCCTGCAGGTACTCATGGACGTTCGGGCCATCGGTATAGAAACGTCGGCCGTCGCTCTGGTCTTCGGGAAAATCCGCCGGCTTGGAGATCAGGTTGATCACATCCAGGCGAAAGCCGCCGACCCCCTTGTCCCGCCAGAAGCGCATCATCTTGAAGACTTCGGCGCGCACCCGCGGGTTGTCCCAGTTCAGATCGGCCTGGGTGTGATCGAACAGGTGCAGGTAGTACTGGCCGGTCTGCGCCTCGTACTCCCAGGCCGAGCCGCCGAACTTGGACTCCCAGTTGTTGGGCTCGTCGCGCCAGATGTAGAAGTCCCGGTAAGGGTTGTCCAGGCTGCTGCGGGCCTGCTGGAACCAGCTGTGCTCGATGGAAGTGTGGTTGACCACGATGTCGAGCATCAGCTTGATGCCGCGCTTGCCGGCCTCCGCGATCAACAGTTCGCAGTCGGCCATGCTGCCGTAGCTGGGATCGATGGCGTAGTAGTCACTGATGTCATAGCCGTTGTCCCGCTGCGGCGAACGCAGGAACGGAGTCAGCCACAGGCAGTCGACCCCCAGCCAGTGCAGATAGTCGAGCTTGTCTACTACGCCCAGCAGGTCGCCGGTGGCCTGTCCTGAGTGGCTGTGAAAACTTTTCGGGTAGATCTGGTAGATCACCGAGCGCTGCCAGTCTTGCATGGGAAATTCCTTTGGAAAGTGCACAAGCATTCACCGCCTCCTGTTGGCCCGGTCAGGCCACTCGGTAACCGGGACGGATGATCTTCAGGCTCAGGCCGCAAGTGAGGACGAAGGGCACCACCAGGGCCACGACCATGCCAACGACGAACATCGGGATGTATTGGGGAATGATCGAGATGAATCCCGGCAGCCCGCCGACACCGATGGCCGAGGCCTGGACCTTGTTCAGCGAGAGAACGACGCTGCCCAGGGCCGAGCCGATCAGCGCGGCGTAGAACGGAAACTTGTAGCGCAGGTTGACCCCGAACATCGCCGGCTCGGTAATGCCGAAATACGCCGAGACCGCCGAGGTCGAGGCCATGCTGCGGTCCCGGGCGTTACGGCTCATGGTGAATACCGCCAGGGCGGCACTGCCCTGGGCCAGGTTGGACATGACGATCATCGGCCAGATGAAGGTGCCGCCCTGGGTAGAGATCAGTTGCAGGTCGACCGCCAGGAACATGTGGTGCATGCCGGTGATCACCAGTGGCGCATAGAGCAGGCCGAAGATCGCCCCGCCCACCATCGGCGCCAGCTCGAACAGCGTGACCACGCCCTCGGTGATCAGGATCCCCAGGTGACGGGTCACCGGGCCAATGATCGCCAGGGCCAGCACCCCGGTGACCACGATGGTGGTGATGGGCACCACCAGCAGGGTAATGGCATTGGGCACCCTCGCCCGCAGCCACTTCTCGATCACGCTCATCACGTAGGCGGCCAGCAGGATCGGCAGGATCTGCCCCTGGTAGCCGACCTTCTCGATCTGGAACAGGCCAAGGATGTCGAAGTACGGCAGGCTCTGGCCATCCAGGCCGGCCACGGCCTTGCCGTAGTTCCAGGCGTTGAGCAGGTCCGGGTGGACCAGCATCAGGCCCAGGACGATGCCGAGGATCTCGCTGCCGCCAAAGCGCTTGGCCGCCGACCAGCCCACCAGGGCCGGCAGGAACACGAAGGAGGTGTTGGCCATCAGGTTGATCAGGCTCCACAACCCGTCCAGGTCCGGATGGGCCTCAAGCAAGGTCTTGCCTTCGATGAACATGCCCTTGGCGGCCAGCAGGTTGTTCACCCCCATCAGCAGCCCGGCGATGATCAGGGCCGGCAGGATCGGCATGAACACGTCGGAGAAGACCCGCACCAGGCGCTGCATGGCGTGGGCCTTCTGCGCGCCCTTGTGCTTCACATCGGCAATGGTCGAGACGGCAAGGCCGGTCTGCTCGCGCAACGCCGCGTAGACCTTTTCCACCTCGCCGGGGCCGATCACGACCTGGAACAGGCCGCCGGTGAAGAACGAGCCCTTGACCAGGTCGATCTGGTTGAGCGTGGCGCTGTCGACCCGGCTCGGGTCCTTCAGGGCCAGGCGCAGGCGCGTCACGCAATGGGCCGCCTGCTCGAGGTTGTCGGCGCCACCGAGGCTGTGCAGCAACTCGCTGGCGATCGTTGAATAGTCGTGGCTCATGCTCGTTCTTCCACCTGAGATTCTTGTTATTGGCAGCACGCCGGAGAGGAAAGCTACTCGTCTGTACGAGTTAAATCAACAACTCGTACAGACGAGTTTGTTTTTTCTTCGGGCCTCCCCACCAGATCCGCCTTCCAGGCTCGCTAGAGCCTGCGTCAGGCGCATGGACAAATGCCCCGCCCAGCCCTTAAGGTGCCTGCCTTGAGCACCGTCCGGCACAGAGCCATCCCATGAGCAAATACAACCGGATCTATAGCGATCTGCTTGCCAGCATCACCACCGAACGCCTGGAACGCGGCGCCCGCCTGCCCTCGGAAACCGAACTGATGGACAGCTACCAGGCCAGCCGCGGCACTGTACGCAAGGCCATCGAACTGCTGCAGGAACGCGGTTTCGCGCAGAAAGTCCATGGCAAGGGCACCTTCGTGCTCTCGTCCGCTCCCATCGAGTTCCAGCTGGGTGGCATCGTCAGTTTCCAGGAAACCTATCCACGGCTGGGGGACGACGTCAGCACCGAGGTGGTGGAGTTCAGCCAGTTTCCTCTCGAAGGATCGCTGCGGGCGCACCTGCAGGCAGAAGAAGGCAGCCTGGTCACCCGGATCAAGCGGGTACGGCGAATCGACGGCAAGCGGGTGATCCTCGACATCAACCACTTCGTCGCGGAGCTGATTCCCGGGCTGGACCGGCAAATCGCCGAGCACTCGATCTACGCCTATATCGAACAGACCCTGCAACTGAACATCAGCTACGCCCAACGCACCATCGAGGCCAGCCCGCGCAGCAAGGACGACCAGCAGTTGCTCGACCTGGACGGCCAGAGCCATGTGATCGTGGTCAGCAACCAGACCTTTCTCCAGGATGGCCGGCAGTTCGAGTACACCGAATCACGCCATACCCTGGACAAGTTCTATTTCTCCGATATTGCGCGGCGCTGAGCCGGGGAGCGTAGCGCCAGGAGCCCAGCCAAAGGCCAATCGAGCCAACACGGCACAATGGCGCCGGCGCCGTAGACTCAACTCAGCAAACATTGCAAGGAGCAGCGATGAAACGACCGTCTCTGGCTGCAAAGATCACCTCAGGCCTGGCCGGGTGGCACCAGCTTCAAACCGCCCAGAACCTCAACGACCTTTCCGGAGAAGACACCGCCCGGTCCGTCGTTGCCCAGATTATCAACGCACAGGGGCAGTTTCTTCCGGCTACCAGCCAGTTACCGGCCAATTGGGGAACAACCAAGAAACGGGTAGACATTGCCCTGTTGGGGCGCTCGTCCGGAGCCGTTGTCTGGTACGGCGCAATCGAAGTCAAATGGCCACGATCCACCACCGATACGCATCAAATCCGCCAGAACATTGTCCAGGATGCAATGCGCCTGGCGTTCATCACCACCCAGGGAATAGGAGCCAAGTTTCTTGTATTAGGGGGTGGGGCCGGCGATATCACCAAGCTGTTCGACACACCTCATCCGAATGCAAGCAACCGGGAAACTCGTCGGCAGGCCTTTACTGACCTGTTCTCGCGAGACTTGAGACAGCCTGATGGCCACCTCACATTTGACGACTGGTCCGTAGCGTTTCCTGACGCGGGCGATCGAGTGCCCTCCACAACCTTCAATGGATTCAATGGCAAACTGAAAACCGAACTTGTCGCTCTTAGCCAAGCGGCAATAGGTAGCAGCACCGTGGGCTCGGTATTCGTTTGGCAATGCAGTCGAACTCGCGGTACCGCTCCTGCAAGGGCAGGTAATCAGCGCCCATGAATCTTGTGCTCAAGTATTTGCGGGCATCCATCAAGGATATTCATGAACCATCACGAAGCGTTCAAGGCACACCTGGGCAGTCTCCCGGACTGCGCTGAACTTCTACGGGTATGCAGAAGCTACAAAACCGCCGACAACTGTTATGCCTTTGAACTCAATGGCCGTCTGAAGGCAGGCCTGCCAATCGATAAGTTCATCGATGACCTGCCGCACCTGCAGAAACTCATCTGCGCTACACCCACCAACACGCTCACCTTGTTTCGAATGACATCCGGCTTCGAGTTTTCAGTGCCATTACTCCAGGCACTCGAAGGTCATTTCACGTACCAGGCCTTCATGTCGACTACGAGCGATAAACAAGTGTTGCGCAGGTTTATCCCGCCATCTGCTGCTCCGCTGGTTCTGGAGATCGAGTGCCCACCGGGCACTGCGCTCGCTCCCCTCGACTTTTTCCCTGGAATCAGTGAAAGCGAATATCTCCTGGGCTGCGGAACAACATTCCAGATAACGTCCAAACCACGAGTCTTGAGCCCGGAAGAAGCGAGCGAATACGCTCCCGGGCAAAATGAAGTACACCTGATAAAACTCAAGATCCTCAAGAGTCCACGCTATGTCGATACAGGCAGCCTGTTCCAGATCGATGCGTGACGCAGCGGCTGCAAAGCCCCCGCCCGCATCTGGCAAAAAACTGACCAAGGCCTCTATCGAAGCCATTCAGCCTAGTAAAGCGATCAGTTCACCACTCGATGGCCCGATACGCAGCGACTCCTTGGCGACGTTCACTTGCTGGGCCACCCGCGCCACTTCGATCACCGGATGCTCGAGAGAATAACCGCCTCTGCTGTCCAGCCAGCTCAGGACCTCCGCCAGATGCCACAACGAGGCGCTGCCCTCATGAATCGCCAAGGGAAAACTCTCGGCATGGCCCAGCATCAACTTGCGCATGTTCTGCCGGGACACACCGACAATCTCCGCGATCTCGCTGAGGCCGACGAAATCCGGGCTGGCTTCCACCAAGCGGGCTTCGGGAATGATCCGCTTGATATCCCCCAGGGCACTGAGCAGTGCCGCTTCGGCACTCTCGGCCTCGCGACTGAACTCCAAGGCCAGCCGCCCGGCCAACCCGGTGCCTACCAGGACATCGGTGCAGTCCGCTGCGCCAAGGCGCTCCACCAGTTGCAGGAGGTCGCAATCTTCGGCCGGCAGCAGATAATTGAGGGTAAACAGGTACTCCATGGTCCTTACTCCTGTCGAGGTGCTGGGGGCTTGCCCCCACGCAGCTGGTTCAAGGTGCAGTTGTCGATCACCCGGCAAAGAGCCCGGGCATGCAGGGTCGGATTCTTAGGGGTGCTCCACACGCTGGTGATGCAGAACTCGCCACAACGACACACCTCGTTGTTGTACGGGCAGTAGATTCGGCCCCAGGCATGGCCGCCGCCGACCTCAATGCGCCAGCCCTGCCATTCGGCGTAGCGCAGGGCCATTTCAACGTCCTTATTGGGATGAATTGCACGTGCCATCCGTAGCCTCCAGTATCGCCAGGAACACAAGGTTGTCAAATGACAACCAAGAGAATTCCGAACAAACCCACTCAACGGATAAACCGCGACAGAAACAGCGGGGGAAGACTCAGAGTAGAGAAAAGCTCGGGACAACGCGCCAAACATGTCTTGCGTGATATTGCCGGACGGCTGCAAAGCCTAGTTTGCAAAAAACTCGCAACACAAATGCCGATAGCGCCACATGCACGTGCCCTTGAACGAAAATGGCGATCGGCCCCCAAAGGTTCCGATCGCCATTGTTTACCGCGAATGGATCAAGTGCCGATCATTCCCACTCGATGGTGGCTGGCGGCTTGCTCGACACGTCGTAGGTGACGCGGGAGATGCCTTCGATCTCGTTGATGATCCGGCCGCTGACGGTCTCCAGCAGCTCGTACGGCAGGTGCGCCCAACGAGCGGTCATGAAGTCCACGGTCTCTACCGCGCGCAGGGCCACGACCCAGGCGTAGCGACGACCGTCACCCACGACGCCCACCGACTTCACCGGCTGGAACACCACGAATGCCTGGCTGGTCTTGTGGTACCAGTCGGCCTTGCGCAGTTCTTCGATGAAGATGTGGTCGGCGCGACGCAGGATGTCGGCGTACTCCTTCTTCACTTCGCCGAGGATACGCACGCCCAGGCCCGGGCCCGGGAACGGGTGGCGGTAGACCATGTCGTACGGCAGGCCCAGCTCCAGGCCGATCTTGCGCACTTCGTCCTTGAACAGTTCGCGCAGCGGCTCGACCAGCTTGAGGTTCATTTCCTCCGGCAGGCCACCGACGTTGTGGTGCGACTTGATCACGTGGGCCTTGCCGCTCTTGGCGCCAGCCGATTCGATCACGTCGGGGTAGATGGTGCCCTGGGCGAGGAACTGGATGTTTTCCAGCTTGCTGGCCTCGGCATCGAACACGTCGATGAAGGTGCGGCCGATGATCTTGCGCTTCTTCTCTGGGTCCGCTTCGCCTTCGAGGTTGTCGAGGAACTGCTTTTCAGCATCGGCGCGGATCACCTTGACGCCCATGTTCTCCTTGAACATGGCCATCACCTGGTCGCCTTCGTGCAGGCGCAGCAGGCCGTTGTCGACGAATACGCAGGTCAGCTGGTCGCCGATGGCGCGGTGCAGCAGCGCGGCAACCACCGAGGAGTCGACACCGCCGGACAGGCCCAGCAGGACGTTGGCCGAGCCCACTTGTGCACGGACCTGGGCGATGGCGTCCTCGACGATGTTCGATGCCGTCCACAGGGCCTCGCAGCCGCAGATGTCCTGGACGAAGCGCGAGAGGATGCGACCGCCTTGCTTGGTGTGGGTCACTTCCGGGTGGAACTGCACGCCGTAGTAGCCCAGGGCGTCGTCGAACATGCCGGCGATCGGGCAGCTCGGGGTGCTGGCCAGGATGTTGAAGTTGCCCGGCATCTGGGTGACCTTGTCGCCGTGGCTCATCCACACGTCCAGGCCCAGTACGCCGTCGTCGTCGACGTGGTCTTCGATGCCATCCAGCAGGCGGCTCTTGCCAACCACGTCAACGCGGGCATAACCGAATTCGCGCAGTTCGGAACCTTCGACCTTGCCGCCCATTTGCTCGGCCATGGTCTGCATGCCGTAGCAGATGCCCAGCAGCGGGACCTTCAGGTCGAATACTGCCTGCGGTGCACGCGGGCTGTTGGCTTCGTGGACCGACTCCGGGCCACCGGCCAGGATGATGCCGCGCGGGTTGAATTCGCGGATCGCTTCATCGTCCATGTCGAACGGGTGCAGTTCGCAGTACACGCCGATCTCGCGCACGCGGCGGGCGATCAGTTGGGTGTACTGGGAACCGAAGTCGAGGATCAGGATGCGGTGAGCATGAATGTCGAGGGCCATGGTCAGTCTCGTCTAATTTCAGAAACGACACGGGGCTGAAAAACACAGCCCCGGTTACTAGATTCGTCGATCGCCTGCAGGCCTGGACCTGAAGGCGATCACTATCAACCTACGCGATAGTTAGGTGCTTCCTTGGTGATCTGCACGTCATGGACGTGGGATTCAGCCATGCCGGCACCGGTGATGCGTACGAACTCCGGCTTGGTGCGCATCTCGTCGATGGTCGCGCTGCCGGTGTAGCCCATGGAGGACCGCAGGCCGCCCATCAGCTGGTGGATGATCGCGGCCAGTGCGCCCTTGTAGGGAACGCGGCCTTCGATACCTTCCGGAACCAGCTTCTCGGCACCGGCCGAGGAGTCCTGGAAGTAGCGGTCCGAAGAGCCTTGCGCCTGTGCCATGGCACCCAGCGAGCCCATGCCGCGGTAGGCCTTGTAGGAACGGCCCTGGAACAGTTCGACCTCACCAGGAGCCTCTTCGGTACCGGCGAACATCGAACCCATCATCACGCAGGAAGCACCGGCGACGATGGCCTTGGACAGGTCGCCGGAGAAGCGGATACCGCCGTCGGCGATCAGTGGCACGCCAGTGCCTTCCAGTGCCGCTGCCACGTTGGCGATGGCGCTGATCTGCGGCACGCCGACACCGGCAACGATACGGGTGGTGCAGATCGAGCCTGGGCCAATACCGACCTTGACCGCATCGGCGCCAGCGTCGGCCAGGGCCTTGGCGGCGGCACCGGTGGCGATGTTGCCGCCGATCACCTGCACTTGCGGGTAGTTCTCTTTCACCCAGCGAACGCGATCGATCACGCCCTTGGAATGGCCGTGGGCGGTATCCACTACCACCACGTCAACACCAGCAGCCACCAGGGCAGCAACACGCTCGCCGGTGTCCTTGCCGGTACCGACGGCGGCGCCGACGCGCAGGCGACCCTGGTCGTCCTTGCTGGCCAGCGGGTAGGCCTTGGCCTTCTCGATGTCGTTGACGGTCATCATGCCCTTGAGGACGAAGGCGTCATCGACGATCAGCACGCGCTCGATGCGGTGCTTGTGCAGCAGCTCGCGAACGGCGGACTTGTCGGCGACAGCCCCATCCTTGACGGTGACCAGGCGCTCTTTAGGCGTCATCACTTCACGGACGCTGACTTCCAGGCGGCTTTCAAAACGCACGTCGCGGGAAGTCACGATGCCCACCAGGTCGCCGTTGTGCAGCACCGGCACGCCGGAGATGTTGTGGGTCTTGGTCAGGTCGAGCAGGTCGCGCACGGTGGCGTCGGCTTCGATGGTGATGGGGTCCTTGACCACACCGGCCTCGAAACGCTTGACCTTGCGCACTTCGGCAGCTTGCTGCTCGATGGTCATGTTCTTGTGGATGATGCCGATGCCGCCTTCCTGAGCCATGGCGATCGCCAGACGGGCTTCAGTGACGGTGTCCATGGCAGCGGAAACCAGTGGAATATTCAGCTCGATGCCACGGGTCAAACGGGTCTTTAGACTGACTTCGTTCGGCAGTACTTCGGAATAACCGGGCACTAAGAGGATGTCGTCGAAGGTGAGGGCTTCTTGGCTGATACGCAGCATCGCGGGGGCTCCCGGGCGGGAAAATGGAAGCGCGCCATTATACTCAGACAGCCTGCCGGGCTCAATGTAAAACTCGATCTAATATCGTTGGAGTGATGGATGGAGAGCGCCTGCCCTGCTGGCCAGAGCCCACCCGGCCAACCAGGCGCCCTCGCCAAGAAACTACAACTGGACCTTGATCCAGCTCATCGGCTGGTCCAGCCAGTCGGCGAACTCATCGATGAAGCTCTGCTTGAAGCCCGCCTCGGTCCAGTTGTTGAAGATGAAGCCCAGGTTGGAGAACCCGCACGGCTGGAGGAACAGGAAGCCGTTGATGTCGTCTTCATGGCCGCATTCGGGACAGGTGAAGTTGTCGGTGCGCCCGGGCATCCAGTCTTCCAGGCTTTCGAACAAGGCCTCGCCGACTTCCTGGCGACACTCGGCGCAGCCAGCCTCCTCGAGAAACCCCTTGGTCGGGGTATAGATGCAGCGCTTGGTGATGATCTCCAGGCCATTGACCGGCTCACCGAACGGCAGCGCCTCAGGGTGCAACACCACGTCCCGGGCACCTGGCGCGATGGCATGCCCCATGCGGTTGCCGGTTCGCCCGCAAGTGGTCAGGGTTTCCTCGACGATATTCTTGCGTACCAGCCAACGCACGATGGCGCGGGCCCGGGGCTCATGCACCGGTAGCGTGGAGATTTTCGGGACGAGGATGCTTTGGGAGTTCATGGTCCAGCCTGGAGCGTCGAGGGACAGGGAAAACGCAGCGCCGGCGAGCCGACCCC
Organism: Pseudomonas sessilinigenes; assembly: GCF_003850565.1. Taxonomy (NCBI): domain Bacteria; kingdom Pseudomonadati; phylum Pseudomonadota; class Gammaproteobacteria; order Pseudomonadales; family Pseudomonadaceae; genus Pseudomonas; species Pseudomonas sessilinigenes. The sequence goes on along the minus strand of NZ_CP027706.1, from coordinate 4,970,785 downwards.
ATCACCCAAGTGTAGAAGCCGGTTCGGCGACGAGCAGCGCCGAGGGCCGGCAGCTTAATCCCTGATCCTTGCAGGTCAAGCGCTCAAGTAACGGCCGATCAGGGCAATGCCACTGGCCAATACCAGCCAGGTCACCAGGCGCACGAAGGTTTCCCGGGACAGTTTCATCGCCAAGCGCCGGCCAATCCACAACCCCAACGCCATGGCCGGCAACAAGCACAGTGCCAGCAACAGCAGCGGCAGTTCGGCGTAGACCCCGGCCAGGGCGAACAGGCTCAGGCGTACCACGGTGCTGCAACTGATCAGCGCGCTCTGGGTCGCCCGGGCCGGGTCCTTGGGCAACCGGCTGTTCAGGTAGATCGCATAAAGGAAGCCGCCACTGCCGAACAAGGCACCGAACAGGCCGCCCACGATACCCATCGGCACCGACCAGCCGGCCGCCATCTGCGCCGGACGGGCCCTCACCCAGAGGGAGTAGATGGCATAGGTACAAATAAACATCCCCATCAGCAGCAACAACACATCGGACTTGAGGTTGAGCAGGAAGATCACCCCCAGGGTGCAACCCACGGCCATGCACGGCAGCAGGCGCAGCAATTCGGGTTTGGCCACGTCCTTGCGCGAGGGCAAGAGGTTGCCGAAGGCGGCGATGAAATCCAGCAGCACCAGCAACGGCACGATCTTCGACAGGGGCATGAACAGGATCAGGATCGGCCCGGCCACCAGGGCCGTGCCGAAACCGGCGATACCGAACACGATGTAGGCCAGGGCAATGCCCAAGCCGATCGCCAGCCAGGCACCTGGCCCGAATGCCCACTGGTTCAATCCTTCAACGAAAAGACTCATTACTGCCACATCCTCGACCTTGTATCCCACGACTTTAGCCATAGGCGAGCCTTGCGACTAATATCGTCGAAGCCGCCCACTCATCGCAAAAAGGCATGACTTGTGATTTCAACCCGTCAACTGCGTTACTTCGTGGAAATCGCCGAATGCGGCAGCTTCAGCGCTGCGGCAGAACGCCTGTTCGTCGCCCAGTCGGCCCTGAGCCGGCAGATCAAGGAACTGGAAGGCCTGCTGCAAACCCCGCTGTTCGAGCGCACCGCACGCCTGCCGCGCCTGACGGCCGCCGGTGAAGCGTTCTTCCCCAAGGCCCGCAACCTGCTGACCGAACTGCACAAGGCCGGCGAGCTGGCGACCCAGGTCGGCCAGGGGCAACTGGGGACCCTGCGCCTGAGCCATTCCAGCACCGTGCCCATGAGCGGGCGCCTGCTACGGGGAATCAGCCACTATCTACAGCAATGCCCCGGAGCCTCGATGGACATCGTCAAGCTGTCCTCCGAAGCGCAGTTGGAGGAACTGGCCGAGGGCCGCCTGGACGTCGGCCTGTTGCGCCTGCCAGTGTTGCGCCAACGCGAAGGCGTACAGGTCATCCCGTTGTTCAGCGAACCCTTGCTGGTGGCATTGCCTCCGGCGCACCCACTGGCGCTCGACCCACCGGCCAAGGGGGTCGACCTGGCGCAGCTGCGCGACGAAGCCTTTATCTCCATCCCCCATCCCCAGCGGGGCGGCTTGAGCTACCTGTCGGCCGAGTTATGCATGCGCCAGGGCTTCTTTCCCAAGGCGGCGCGGGTGATGTCGCGCAAGACCACCCAGTTGCAGCTGATCCAGGCCGGTTTCGGCATCGCCCTGCTCCCTGAGTCGATGCAGGACATCGCTCCGGCCAACATTCATTTCCTGCCCCTGGCCGATGGCGATTGCCAGAGCGTCATCGCCCTCGCCTGCCGTCAGGATCCGACACCATTGGTGGCACAATTCGTTAAGTATTTTCGCGACTACCTGTAAGCAATTTGCCTTGGCCCATTGGGAAACAGCCCTTTAAACTGCGCCCCATGATTAAAGATCCCTTTGCACGACTCGGACTGGACCGCGAGGTCCTCACCGTCACCCAGCTCAACGGCCGCGCCCGGGTGCTGCTCGAGGACGTGTTCAGCAATATCTGGGTCGAGGGCGAGATCTCCAACCTCGCCCGTCCGGCTTCCGGCCACGTGTACTTCACCCTCAAGGACAGTGGCGCCCAGGTGCGCTGCGCGCTGTTCCGGCAGAACGCCGCGCGGGTGCGCCAGGCACTCAAGGACGGCCTGGCGGTCAAGGTCCGGGGCAAAGTCTCGCTGTTCGAGGGACGCGGCGACTACCAGCTGATCCTCGATACCGTGGAGCCGGCCGGCGACGGTGCCTTGCGCCTGGCCTTCGAGGCCTTGAAGGACAAGCTCAGTGCCGAGGGCCTGTTCAGTGCCGAGCGCAAGCGTCCGCTGCCGGCCCATCCCCAGCGGATTGGCATCATCAGTTCGCCCACCGGAGCGGTGATTCGCGACATCATCAGCGTCTTCCGCCGCCGCGCGCCTCAAGTCTCGCTGACCTTGATCCCTACCGCAGTACAAGGCCGCGAAGCCACGGCGCAGATCGTCCGGGCCCTGCAACTGGCCGATGCCCGAGGCTTCGACGCCTTGATCCTGGCCCGTGGCGGCGGCTCCCTGGAAGACCTCTGGTGCTTCAACGAGGAGCCGGTAGCTCGGGCCGTAGCCAACTGCGTGACACCGATCGTCAGCGCCGTCGGCCATGAAACCGACGTGTCCATCAGCGATTTCGTAGCCGATGTCCGCGCGCCCACGCCCTCGGCCGCCGCCGAGTTGCTGGCCCCGGATTCCAGCGACCTGCAACGGCGGGTCGACAGCCTGCACCGCCGCCTGATGATGCGCATGCGCGACCGCTTGCTGCGCGAGCGCCTGCGCCTGGATGGCCTGGCCCGGCGCCTGCGCCATCCGGGCGAGCGGTTGCGCCAGCAGGCACAGCGCCTGGACGACCTGGACATGCGCCTGCGCCGGGCTTTCGAGCGCAGCCTGAATACTCGCCGTGAACGCCTGGCCCGCCTGGAAACCCGCCTCAGCGCCCAACATCCCGGACGCAACCTGGCGCTGTTGCGCCAACGCCTGGATAGCCTGGCCGAACGCCTGCCCCGGGCCATGGGCGAAGGCCTGAAGGCCCGCCGCCTGCAACTGCAGAGCCAGATGCAGACTTTGCATGTAGTCAGCCCCCTGGCCACATTGGGCCGTGGCTACAGCATTCTCCTGGATGAGCGTGGGCAGGCTATCCGCAGCGCCACGCAAACCCGTAATGGCCAACGCCTCACGGCCCGCCTGGGCGAAGGCGAACTGCAAGTGCGGGTCGAAGACAACCACCTGACGCCTGTCACCCTTTCTTTACTGGACTGATCCATGCCGCGCTTTATTTGCTCCCTACTGTTGCTGTGCCTGGCTTTCAACGCCCACGCCGACAGCTATATCACCCGCCTGTTGAACAAACCCGTGCCCGGCGGCGTGGCAGTGATCGACCTGGGCCAAGCCACCCAGGCGCCCAAGGCCAGCTACCAGGGCAAGCCGGTGCTGGTGGTGAAGGAACAGGCCAACTGGTTGGCGATCGTCGGTATTGCGCTGACGGCCAAGCCTGGCAACCAGCAGATCACCAGCGCCGGCCGTAGCCTGAGCTTCGTGGTCGGCAGCAAGAAGTACCCGGAGCAGCACATCACCCTGAAGAACCAGCGCCAGGTGAATCCCAACCCCGCGGACCTGAAGCGCATCGACGCCGAGCTGGCCGAACAACTGCGCGCCTATCGCAGCTTTAGCCCCAATACCCCAAGCAACCTGCTGCTGGACAAGCCCGTGAACGGGCCGCTGTCGAGCAAGTTTGGCGTACGTCGCTTCTTCAACGGCGAAGAACGCAACCCGCACTCGGGCCTGGACTTCGCCGTTGGAGCTGGTACACCAATCAAGACGCCGGCCGCAGGCAAGGTAATCCTCACCGGTAATTACTTCTTCAATGGCAATACCGTGTTCGTCGACCATGGCCAGGGTTTCATCAGCATGTTCTGTCATATGTCGAAGATCGATGTGAAGGTCGGCCAATCCCTGGCTCGCGGGGCAGTCGTGGGCAAGGTCGGCTCCACTGGCCGAGCCACCGGACCGCACATGCATTGGAACATCAGCCTGAACGACGCCCGGGTCGATCCGGCGATCTTCATCGGTGCGTTCCAACCCTGAAACGCCCTCCCCCACAGCGGTTTCCAGCAGCCGCCCCGGCAAAACACCCAAACCGACAGATTGCGCAGCCAGCCATGGCTGCGCAATACCTGAAAAGACAAAGCACGTTCTAAAGAATAAAATCTCGCAAATAACCAAATTACGAGTATTCCTCTCAATTTTTTCCCATTGCTTGCCATCTCCGAACCCAGTGGTTAGGGTTGAGCACATGAAAACCTCTCACACCCTCATTCAGCGTCGTCAACACCGGAGCCTCTGCCTCGTCAGCGCACGACTGCCAGGCTGAACCGCGGTGCCTCATCCCCCTGCGTCAACATTTGCATTCTTGACTCACCGGCAGGCCGCCTCTCTTCGGCCCGGAACATAAGGATTTCGCCATGACCATGCTCAAAGACCCGTCTTCCAAGTACCGCGCGTTCCCGACCATCAATTTGCCGGACCGCACCTGGCCGTCGAAGACCATCACCAGCGCGCCGATCTGGTGCAGTTCCGACCTGCGTGATGGCAACCAGTCGCTGATCGAACCGATGGATGCGGTCAAGAAACTGCGTTTCTGGAAGACCCTGGTGGCTGTCGGTGTGAAGGAAATCGAAGCTTCGTTCCCCGCCGCTTCGCAAACCGACTTCGACTTCGTGCGGACCCTGATCGAAGACAAGCATATTCCCGACGACACCACCATCCAGGTGCTGACCCAGGCCCGTGAAGACCTGATTGCCCGTACCTTCGAATCCTTGCGCGGCGCGAAGAAGGCCATCGTCCACCTGTACAACGCCACCAGCCCATCGTTCCGCCGCATTGTCTTCAACCAGGACAAGGCCGGGGTGAAGGAAATCGCGGTGAATGCGGCCAAGCTGTTCGTCAAATACGCCGCCCAGCAACCGGAAACCCAATGGCAGTTCGAATACTCCCCGGAAACCTTCAGCGCCACTGAACTGGAGTTCGCCAAGGAAGTCTGCGACGCCGTGGTCGAAGTCTGGAACGCGACCCCCACCAACAAGGTGATCCTCAACCTGCCAGCCACTGTCGAGGTGGCAACGCCGAACATCTACGCCGACCAGATCGAGTGGTTCTGCCGCCATATCAACCGCCGTGACAGCGTGATCATCAGCCTGCATACCCATAACGACCGTGGTACCGGCGTGGCCGCCACCGAGTTGGGCCTGATGGCCGGCGCCGACCGTGTCGAGGGCTGCCTGTTCGGTAACGGCGAACGCACCGGCAACGTCGACCTGGTCACCGTAGCGCTCAACCTCTACACCCAGGGCGTGGACCCCGAGTTGGACTTCTCCGACATCGACGGCGTGCGCAAGGTAGTGGAAGAGTGCAACCAGATTCCCGTGCACCCACGTCACCCCTATGTTGGCGACTTGGTCCACACCGCATTCTCCGGCTCCCACCAGGATGCGATCCGCAAAGGTTTTGCCCAGCAAAAATCCGATGGTGTGTGGGAAGTACCGTACTTGCCGATCGACCCGGCCGATATCGGCCGCAGCTATGAAGCGGTGATCCGTGTCAACAGCCAGTCGGGCAAGGGCGGTATCGCCTACCTGCTGGAGCAGGAATACGGCATCAGCTTGCCGCGCCGCATGCAGATCGAGTTCAGCCAGGTCGTCCAGCGGGAAACCGACCGCCTTGGCCTGGAGATGACGGCCCAGCAGATCCATGCGTTGCTGCACAGCGAGTACTTGCAGGCCAATACGCCTTACGCGCTGGTCAGCCATCGCCTGCAGGAAGAAAACGGCCACAGCTCGGTAGAAGTTGAGGTTTCGGGCAAGGGCCATGGCGAAAACAACCTGCACTGGCGCGGCAAGGGCAACGGTGCCCTGGAAGCCCTGGTGGCTGGCTTGCCGGTTGCAGTGGAGATCATGGACTACAACGAACACGCCATTGGCGCAGGCACCAACGCCAAGGCCGCCGCTTATATCGAGCTGCGAGTCAATGGCGAGCGGGCAGTGCATGGCGTGGGCATTGACGAGAACATCACCACCGCCAGCTTCAAGGCCTTGTTCAGCGCCCTGAACCGCTCGTTGAGCGAGCAACAGGCCAAGGCAGCTTAAAAGCCACTCTTGGTAAAACGGCCCCGGAGAGTCTCCTCTCCGGGGCCGTTTTGTTTAGCCGGCAGGATTCATTCACGGCTGCCGCTCGGCTCAGGCATGCACGTCGACACTGAGCATGGCCTGCAGCAGAGCCGCCTGCAGGACCTGCAGCGTGCTGCTGGTCACGGCGGTCTGCGCCAGGATCTCCATCACCTGCTGAGCCTTTTGTTCCTCGCAGGCCTACCCCTTCTCGGCACCGGCCACTAGGTAAACCTGAAGCTATCGGCGTCGAGGTTAGCCGGGAAACGGGCACGGTAGGCCGCCAATTCCGTAGTACTCAGGCAGACCTGGAACACGCCGTCGGCCTCTCCGGCGCTAAGCAGGGTCTCGCCCTGGAAGTCCAGCACCTGGCTGTCGCCGGTATAGGCGAAGCCTTTGCCATCGGTACCCACTCGATTCACAGCCGCGACATAACACAGGTTTTCAATGGCCCGGGCTGGCAACAAGCGATTCCAGTGCAAACGCCGCGCACCCGGCCAGTTGGCGGTATACAACAACAGGTCGGTGTCCTGGGCGTCACGGCTCCAGACCGGGAAACGCAGGTCGTAGCAGATCAACGGACGAATGCGCCATCCCTTGAGTTCGAACTGCACCTGACGCTCACCGGGAGTGAAATGGTCATGTTCACCGGCCATGCGAAACAGGTGGCGCTTGTCGTAGTGCCAGACTTCACCATCGGGACGCGCCCACAACAGGCGGTTGCGGTGGCTGCCGTCCGCGGCCTGGATGATCACGCTACCGGTGATCACCGCATCGAGCTTTTTCGCCTGGCAGCGCAGCCACTTGCTGGTAGGCCCGTTTTCCGCTTCCGCGAGGGTCGCCGAATCCATGGAGAAGCCGGTGGTGAACATTTCAGGAAGGATGATCAGGTCGGCACCGCGAGCCTGCTCCAGCAGTTGCTCGAAATGCTCCAGGTTGGCCTGGCGATCGTGCCAGGCCAGAGTGGTCTGGACCAGGGCCAGGTTGAGGTCGGGTAACGTACTCAGATCACGCATAGTTTCTCTGCTGCCTGACGCAGCGTCTCCTCGCGCTTGGCAAAACACAGGCGTACCAGACGCTGCCCCTGTGGCGGCTGCTGATAGAACACCGACACCGGGATGGCCGCGACGCCATGCTCACGAGTCATCCAGATCGCCATGTCGACATCGCTCAGGTCCGGACGAATCTGTGAATAGTCCACCAGTTGAAAATAAGTGCCGGCCACCCGGGTGAAGGAAAAACGAGAAGAACTCAGCAAGTCGCAGAACAAGTCACGCTTGGCCTGGTAGAAACCAGGCAACTCCTCGACATGTTCCGGGTGCTCGGCCATGAAGTCGGCAAGAGCGTACTGCAAAGGTGTCACGCCACAGAAGCTGACATATTGATGCACCTTGCGCAGCTCGGCACTCAAGGCCGGTGGCGCCACAACGTAACCGGTCTTCCAGCCAGTTACATGATAGGTCTTGCCAAAGGAGCTGACCACGAAGGCCCGCTGGTACAACTCCTCATGAGCCAACACACTGGCATGAGCCACGGCATCGAACACCAGGTGCTCGTAGACCTCGTCACTGACCAGGTAGATATCACGTTCACGAATCAACTCGGCCAACCGGTCCAGCTCGGCACGACTGATCAGGGCCCCACTGGGGTTGTGCGGGCTATTGATGATGATCATCCGTGTGCGGGGACTCAGGGCCGCCTCGAACTTCTGCCAGTCGATGGCGAAGTCTCCCAGTTGCAATGGCACATGCACACAGCGGCCGCCTGCCAGCTCCACAGAGGGCTCGTAGCTGTCATAGCTGGGATCGAAGACGATGACCTCATCACCCTGGCGGATCACTGCCTGGATTGCACAGAAGATCGCCTGGGTCGCCCCTGGGGTGATGGTCACTTCAGAATCGGGATCGACCTTGACGCCATAAGCCCGAGCGATTTTCGCCGCTACCTGCTGGCGCAGGAGTGGTAGGCCGGTCATCGGAGCGTACTGGTTATGGCCGTTGGCGACGTGTCGGGCAAGCGCATCGCGCAACGCTTGCGGACCGTCGAAATCAGGGAAACCCTGGGACAGGTTGAGCGCTCCGGTCTCGACCGCGAGCTGGGACATTTGCGTAAAGATGGTGGTGCCGACATTCGGCAGCTTGCTGGTGATCATGAGGGTTCCCTGCTGAACACCCGGCTCTACGAAGGCGCGGGAGGTCCCGAGGATAGCCCAAAGGACGGCGATTAAAAAAGGGTCCCTCAAGGACCCTTTTTAATCGCAGCTACAAGCTGCAAGCCATAAGCTGCAAGCCCTTGCCGCTTTTTACTGGCAGCTTGTAGCTTGCAACTCGAAGCACGGTCTCAACGCTTGTCCCGGCGCTTCTTATCGGCCTTCTTGTGGTGCGACATCAAGCGCCGCTTCTTGTTGACCTGGCGGTCGGTAAGCGTGTTCTTGTTGCCTTCGTACGGGTTATCACTGCCTTTGAACTCGATACGAATCGGCGTGCCCACCAGCTTCAGCACGCGACGGTAGGTGTTCTCCAGGTAGCGCACATAGGACTTGGGCACCTTCTCCACCTGGTTGCCGTGGATCACGATCAACGGTGGGTTGGCACCACCCAGGTGGGCATAACGCAACTTGATCCGACGGCTGTTGACCATCGGTGGAGCGTGCTCGCTCACGGCGTCTTCCAGGATCTGGGTCAGGCGGCTGGTCGGCCAACGGGTCACCGCCGACTTGAAGGAGTTCTGCACCGACTGGTAGAGGTTGCCCACACCCGTGCCATGCAATGCCGAGATGAAGTGGATGTCGGCGAAGTCGACGAAGAACAGCCGGCGTTCCAGCTCGGTCTTCACATAATCGCGCTCGCTGGGTTGCATGCCGTCCCACTTGTTCAGGGCAATCACCAGCGCACGCCCCGCTTCCAGGGCAAAGCCCAGCAGGTTCAGGTCGTGGTCCACCACGCCTTCGCGGGCGTCCATGACGAAGATCACGACGTTGGCGTCCTTGATCGCCTGCAGCGTCTTGACCACCGAGAACTTCTCGACTTCCTCGTGGATCTTGCCGCGCTTGCGCACACCGGCGGTGTCGATCAGCGTGTACTTCTCTTCGTTACGCTCGAACGGGATGTAGATACTGTCGCGGGTAGTACCGGGCTGGTCGTAGACGATCACCCGATCTTCGCCGAGCATACGGTTGACCAGGGTCGACTTGCCGACGTTGGGACGACCGATAATGGCGATCTTGATCCCGTCCTTCTCGCTCGGACCAGGAATACGCTTGGCTTCCTCGCCCTCGGCAACGACCTCTTCCTCACCCTCTTCAGGCTCGTCGGCGTCATCCTTGGGGAATTCACGCAGGGTGATTTCCAACATCTGGCTGATACCGCGGCCATGGGCACCGGCGATCGGGATCGCGTCGCCCATGCCCAGTGGCGCGAATTCGGCGCGAGCCATGTCCGGGTCGATGTTGTCGACCTTGTTGGCAATCACGTAGGAGGTCTTGTTACGTTTGCGCAGGTGTTCGCCGATCATCTGGTCGGCTGCGGTAAACCCGGCCTTGGCGTCCACCAGGAACAAGACTACGTCGGCTTCTTCAATGGCCAGCAGCGACTGCTCGGCCATCTTTTCATCCATGCCATGTTCGTCACCGGAGATACCACCGGTGTCGATGAGAATATAGGTACGCCCTTGCCACTTGGCCTCACCGTATTGGCGATCACGGGTCAGACCGGACAAGTCGCCAACGATGGCGTCGCGAGTCCGAGTCAGGCGGTTGAACAAGGTGGACTTGCCGACGTTGGGTCGACCCACCAGGGCGATTACGGGAACCATGCGGCTCTCCACTGCGTTAATTGCGAAAATACAAAAGCCGCTGCGAGGCAGCGGCTGGTGCTCGGGGCAGCACCTTGAAGTGCTGCGAACCTTGTCCAGACAAGGCCGCTTGGGGAATCAACCCCAAGCATAGTCAAACCATTACTTGATGGTCAGGGCTTCCAGTTTGCCGCTGTTGCCATACACGTAGATCATGTCGCCCACCACCAGCGGCCGGGCCCGCAGGCCATCGCTGTCGATACGCTCACGACCGACGAAACGACCATCGACCTGGCTCAGCAGGTGCAGGTAACCTTCCAGGTCACCCACAGCCACGTAGCTGGAGAAGACTTCCGGGGCCGACAATTGACGACGGGCCAGGGAATCATTGCTCCACAGGGCAGTGGTCGAGCGCTCGTCGATACCTTCCACGGTGCCCGAGGACAGGCTGACGTAGACGCTACCGAAACCCTGGGCAACACCTGCATAGCTGGAAGCATCACGCTGCCAGAGCGGGCGACCGCTCTCCAGGTCCAGGGCCACGACACGCCCCTGGTAGCTGGCGACATACAAGGTACCGCCAGACAACAGCAGGCCACCGTCGATATCCACTACCCGGTCCAGTTCGGAACGGCCTTGGGGGATCGCTACGCGCTGCTCCCAGACCGGCACGCCGTTGCGGATGTCCAGCGCCACTACCTTGCCGGTGGAGAGGCCGGCAAGCGCCAGGCGGTTGGTAGCCAATGGTGCACTGGTACCCCGCAAGGTCAGTACCGCTGGAGTGCTGTCATAGAGCCAGAGCTGGTGGCCAGTGCTGGCATCCAGGCCAATCACCCGGTCATCCTGGGTCTGGACTACCACCACGTCACCATTGGTGGCTGGCGGCGCCAGCACTTCGCTGGTGACGCGGGCACGCCATTTCTCTTCACCGTTGGAAGTGTCCAGGGCCACCACTTCGCCTTTCAGGGTGCCGATCATGACCAGGCCATAACCCACGCCCACAGCGCCGGACACAGGCAGCTCGAGGTCCTTCTTCCATTTGACGTCGCCGTTCATGCGATCCATGGCGACCACTACGCCAGTGACATCGGAGGCGTAGATAGTGCTGCCATCGATGGCCGGAACCAGCATGTTGTAGGTATCGCCCTGGCCGTCACCAATGGAACGGCTCCACTGCTTCTGCAGGACGACCTCTTCCTTGAAGCTGACCAGCTCCGCAGGTGGCAGTTCTTTCTTGCTGTTGCTGCTGCAACCCACAGCCAACAAGGCCAGGGCCAGCAATGCTGCATGTTTCCACCGGATCACGTCACGCATCCCCTTTGGCCAGGTCGTCGAGCTTGATTTGTAGGCCACCGACAGCCGCTTCATCCGACAGCGCCGCCTTGGCTTTTTGGTATGCAGCATGGGCTTCATCGACGCGGCCCAACTGGACCAGCAAATCGCCCTTGAGTTCTTCACGGGTGGCCAGGAAAGCCTTGTCGGTGTCACCGTCGAGCAGTTTCAGCGCCTCATCAACCTTGTTCTGCGCCGCCAGCACCTGGGCCAGACGTTGACGAGCCACTTCGCCCAGGGTCGCGTTCGCCGGCTTGTCCGCCACGGCCTTGAGCTGGGCAACCGCATCGTCCAGCTTGCCGGTATCCACTGCGACCTTGGCCACGAACAGGCTGCCGTACTGCGCGTAGGCGGTACCGCCGAACTCGCTGTTGAGCTTGCCGGCCAAGTCGGTAACACGGGCTGCGTCAGGTTTGCCATCAGGTGTCAGGGTGGTTTCCAGCAATTGCTGGTAGAGCACCGAAGCCCCCTGGGACTGGTTGCCTTGGTATTTATGCCAGGCCTGCCAGCCGAACACGATGACCAGAGCCAGCAGGCCACCGGTCACCAGGGGTTTGCCGTTACGCTGCCACCAGTCCTTCAATTCCGCCAGCTGTTCATCTTCGGTACTCGACACCCCAATACTCCTTATTCGCTAAATCGGCTGTTTGACAGCTTCAACCCTGCACGACGCAGGTGGCCAGGTGCGCAGCGAGTGCATCCCAGGCAATGCTTTGTTGTTCGCCCTGGCCACGCAGGGGCTTGAAACCTACCACTTGCTGGGCCATTTCGTCGTCACCGAGGATCAGCGCATACAACGCACCGCTCTTGTCGGCCTTCTTGAACTGGCTCTTGAAGCTGCCACCGCCGGCGTTGACCTGCAGGCGCAGGTTCGGCAGTTGATCGCGTACCCGCTCGCTCAGGGCCAGGCCTGCCAATTCGGCTGCCTCGCCAAAGGCGCAAAGGTAGACATCCACCTGGCGAGCAATTTCTTCCGGTACCCGCTCCAGGGTCTCCAGCATCAGCACCAGGCGCTCGATACCCATGGCAAAACCCACGCCCGGGGTCGGCTTGCCACCCATCTGCTCGACCAGGCCGTCGTAGCGGCCGCCTGCGCAGACAGTGCCCTGGGCACCGAGCTTGTCGGTCACCCATTCGAAGACGGTCTTGCTGTAGTAGTCCAGGCCACGTACCAGCTTCGGATTGATCACGTAGGGGATGCCAGCGGCTTCCAGGCGGGCCTTGAGACCTTCGAAGTGCACCCGGGACTCTTCATCCAGGTAGTCGGCCAGCTTCGGCGCATCCACCAGCACCGCCTGGGTGCCCGGGTCCTTGGTATCCAGGACCCGCAGTGGGTTGGTCTTCAGGCGACGCTGGCTGTCTTCGTCCAACTGGTCGTGGCGAGCCGAAAGGAACTCCACCAGCGCATCGCGATAGCGTGCACGGGCCTCGGAGGTACCCAGGCTGTTGAGTTCGAGCTTCACCGCATCACGGATACCCAGCTCGCCCCACAGGCGCCAGGTCAACACGATCAGTTCGGCGTCGATATCCGGACCGTCCAGGTTGAACACTTCCAGGCCGATCTGGTGGAACTGGCGATAACGACCTTTTTGTGGGCGCTCGTGACGGAACATCGGGCCGATGTACCAGAGTTTCTGCACCTGGCCAGCGCCGGTCAGGCCATGCTCCAGGGCCGCACGCACGCAGGCCGCGGTGCCTTCCGGGCGCAGGGTCAGCGAATCGCCGTTGCGGTCCTCGAAGGTGTACATTTCTTTTTCGACGATATCGGTCACTTCACCGATGGAGCGCTTGAACAGCTCGGTGAATTCGACGATAGGCATGCGGATCTGCTTGTAACCGTAGTTATCCAGCAACCGCGCCACGGTACCCTCGAAGTAGCGCCACAGGGGCGTCTGCTCGGGCAGGATGTCATTCATGCCACGAATGGCTTGCAGAGACTTGCTCACAAAAAATCCTTAATACGTTCGGTTAGCCACGAGCGATCAGCGCTGCGTCGGCTTCGACCTTCTCGGCCGCCTTCTGCCGGATCAGCTTTTCGAGCTCATCCACCAGGTTGTCATTGGTCAGTTTCTGCGATGGCTTGCCATCGATGTAAATCAGGTTCGGCGTACCACCGGTCAGCCCCACATGGGCTTCCTTGGCTTCGCCCGGGCCGTTGACTACACAACCGATCACCGCGACATCCATGGGTACCAGCAAGTCCTCGAGGCGCCCTTCAAGTTCGTTCATGGTCTTGACCACATCGAAATTCTGCCGCGAGCAGCTCGGGCAGGCGATGAAGTTGATGCCACGGGAACGCAGGCGCAGGGACTTGAGGATGTCGTAGCCGACCTTCACTTCCTCGACCGGATCGGCCGCCAACGAGATGCGAATGGTATCGCCAATCCCTTCGGCCAGCAGCATACCGAGGCCGACGGCGGATTTCACCGTGCCTGAACGCAATCCACCGGCTTCGGTGATGCCCAGGTGCAGGGGCTGGACGATTTCCTTGGCCAGCAAGCGGTAGGCTTCGACGGCCATGAACACGTCGGAAGCTTTCACACTGACCTTGAAGTCCTGGAAATTCAGCCGTTCCAGATGCTCGACATGACGCAGTGCCGACTCGACCAGTGCGGCGGGGGTCGGTTCGCCATATTTCTTTTGCAGGTCCTTTTCCAGCGAACCGGCATTGACCCCGATACGAATCGGGATACCGCGGTCGCGAGCCGCATCGACCACCGCCCGAACTCTATCCTCTCGACCGATGTTGCCGGGGTTGATACGCAGGCAATCGACGCCCAGCTCAGCCACGCGCAGGGCGATCCGATAGTCGAAGTGAATATCGGCCACCAGTGGGACCTTGACCAGTTGCTTGATCCGGCCGAACGCCTCCGCGGCATCCATATCCGGGACCGAAACCCGCACGATATCGACACCGGCGGCTTCCAGGCGGTTGATCTGGGCCACGGTTGCGGCCACGTCGTTGGTGTCGCTGTTGGTCATGCTCTGCACCGCGATCGGGGCATCGCCCCCTACCGGTACCGAGCCAACCCAGATCTTGCGGGACTCGCGACGTTTGATTGGAGATTCGCCGTGCATGACTTATTGACCTAACTTCAGGCGAGCAGTCTCGCCAGTGATGAACGGGGCGATATCCACCGCCTGACCGTTGTAGCTGATTTGAGCACCGCGGGCATAACCCAGGCGGACAGCGAAAGGCGGCTTGCCGCTGACATCGACGACTTCACCCTTGCGCTTGAGCGCACTGAGCAGGATCTTGCCATTGCCGTCGCTAACCTGGGTCCAGCAGTCGGCGCTGAACTGGATCTGCACCTGGGCCGAACCGACAGCCGCGGTAGTGGGAACCGGAGCATTGGTCGCGGCGACTGGCGCAACAGGAGTGGTCGGGGCAGGAGCCGCCGGGGCCGGAAGCGGCGTCGCTGGCACGGTCGCCACCGGTGCAACGGTTTGTGCCGGTGCAACATGGGTAGGAGCTACAGGCGCACCGGGAGCGGGCGCCACTGGAGCTGCTGGGCTGGCTGGAGCCTCAGCGGGCGGATTGGCATATTGCGCGGCATTGGCGTCGGCTTCGCTCTTGGCTTCGGCAACGGCCTGGTCTTCCGGCTCGTCCAGAGGGTGGATCTGGGTCTTGCCGTCGGCGCCCTCCACTTCGACATGCTCCGGATTCAGGGCAACCTGTTCCTTGCCACGCTGGGCAGTCTGGTCCTGCCACCAGACGAAACCGCCACCGACCACGGCCACCAACAACAGCAGGCTGACAATCCGCAGGATGGTATGGGAGACCCGTACGGGTTCTTCGATACGGCCCAGGGCGTGGACGGCGCTACCCTGGGAGTCGGTGCCGGTATATTGATCGAAGGCCTGGACCAGGACCGCCTGGTCCATGCCCAGCAACTTGGCATAGGCACGAATGTATCCACGGGCAAAGGTGTGGCCCGGGAGCTTGTCGAAGGCTCCGGCTTCCAGGTTGCTCAGGGAGCTCACGGTGAGATTGAGCTTGTGGGCCACCTCAGCCAGCGACCAGCCATTGCTTTCACGGGCCTGGCGCAAGGTTTCACCGGGATTGACGCGAGTCGTTGCTTGAACTTCGGGTTGCGCCACTTTCATCATTGCTCCGACAGGTATTGCTGATATTCCGGCGTACCGGGATAAAGTCGTTTTAGTTGCAGACCGTAACTGGAGGCCTTGTCGTGATCGTCGAACACCACAGCCAGCCGGGTGCCGAGCAATAGACTACGTGCATTTTGCTCGCCAAGCAGGCTAAAACGATCGTAATAATCACGCGCGGGCACATAATGCCTGTCTTCGTAAGACAACTCAGCCATTTCCAGTAATGCGCGAGGTTGTTGCTGGTTCAAACGCAGGGCTTTCGACAACTGCAACCGGGCCAGTCCACGCTGCCCCAGCTTCGAAGCGGCTACCCCAAGATTCTCGAAAACCCGGGAGCGCTCTGGGTACAGGGTATCGGCCGCCGCTTGCTCGAAGCGCTGATAGGCCTCTTCATAACGTTTTTCTTCGAACAGGAAGCTGCCGTAGTTATTGAGGATCCGGGCATTTTTCGGACTTGCCTCCAGAGCCTTGCGAAATTGCGCATCGGCCAGCGCAGGCTCCATTTCGGCTTGGAACACCAACGCCAGGGCCGCGTTGGCATCGGCATCGGCAGGGCTGAGCTCCAGGGCCTTCTTCAAGGGAACCTTGGCCCGTTCGCCCATACCTTGTTGCAGATACCCAAGGCCGAGCTGAACATAAGCCTGGCGCGCCTCATCACGTCCCTTGCTGGTACCCATCGGGCTGGTATCGCCCGACAGGACACAGCCAGCGCACAAGCTGGCAACAAGCAGGAGCAGCGCTAAGCGCAAGGCCATGGAGATCCTCTCTCAGGTACGGGCCGCGGCGCTTTGCGGCATATCGGCGTCGGCACTCAGCTCGCGCACGGCGATATAGCGTTCACTACGACGGGTGCGATCCAGCACCTGGCCTACCAACTGACCACAGGCGGCATCGATGTCTTCGCCGCGGGTGGTGCGCACAGTGACATTGAAGCCAGCGTGGTGCAGCTGGTCCTGGAAGCGTCGGATGGCGTTGTTGCTCGGACGTTCGTAACCGGAATGCGGGAACGGGTTGAACGGGATCAGGTTGATCTTGCAAGGAATATCCTTGAGCAACTCGATCATCTGCGCCGCATGTTCCGGCTTGTCGTTGACGTCCTTGAGCAGGGTGTACTCAATGGTCAGCACGCGCTTTTCGCCCAGGGCCGACATGTAGCGCTGGCACGACTCGAGCAGCATCTTCAACGGATACTTCTTGTTGATCGGTACCAACTGGTTGCGCAGCGCATCGTTGGGAGCGTGCAGGGACAACGCCAGGGAGACATCAATGTGCTTGGCCAGCTCATCGATCATCGGTACCACGCCGGAGGTCGACAGGGTCACACGGCGCTTGGAGATGCCGTAGCCCAGGTCGTCCATCATCAGGTGCATGGCCGAGATGACGTTGTCGAAGTTCAGCAGCGGTTCGCCCATGCCCATCATCACCACATTGGTGATGGCACGGTCGATGGTCGCGGGAACGCTGCCAAAGGATTTGTTGGCAATCCACACCTGGCCGATGACTTCGGCGGCAGTGAGGTTGCTATTGAAGCCTTGCTTGCCGGTGGAGCAGAAACTGCAATCCAGGGCACAGCCTGCCTGGGACGAAACGCACAAGGTACCGCGCTTGCCCTGGGGAATGTAAACGGTCTCGACACAGCTGCCGGACGCCACGCGCACCACCCATTTACGGGTACCGTCGCTGGAGATGTCCTCGCTGACCACTTCCGGACCGCGAATCTCGGCAACGGCCTTGAGCTTCTCGCGCAAGGCCTTGCCGACATTCGTCATGGCATCGAAATCATCGACGCCAAAGTGGTGAATCCATTTCATTACCTGACCGGCACGGAAACGCTTCTCCCCGATTGAGTCGAAGAATTTCTCCATTTCCGGTTGAGTCAGCCCCAACAGGTTAGTTTTGCCGATCGATGTAGTCATGGTTTCACCTTTCACTCACTGGCCCAATGGCTTAGCGAGTGGTCACCTCGGTAGCTGCGAAGAAGTAAGCGATTTCGCGAGCAGCGGCAGCTTCGGAGTCCGAACCGTGAACGGCGTTGGCGTCGATGGACTCAGCGAAATCAGCACGGATGGTACCGGCAGCAGCTTCTTTAGGGTTGGTAGCGCCCATCAGCTCGCGGTTGCGAACGATAGCGTTTTCACCTTCCAGAACCTGAACGACAACCGGACCGGAAGTCATGAAGGCAACCAGTTCGCCGAAGAAGCCACGCTCGCTGTGCTCAGCGTAGAAACCTTCGGCTTCGGCCTTGGACAGTTGCTTCATTTTCGAAGCTACAACGCGCAGGCCGGCTTCTTCGAAACGGGAAACGATCTTGCCGATAACGTTTTTTGCAACAGCGTCAGGCTTGATGATGGAGAA
This sequence comes from Pseudomonas sessilinigenes, assembly GCF_003850565.1. Taxonomy (NCBI): domain Bacteria; kingdom Pseudomonadati; phylum Pseudomonadota; class Gammaproteobacteria; order Pseudomonadales; family Pseudomonadaceae; genus Pseudomonas; species Pseudomonas sessilinigenes. The sequence continues at coordinate 4,953,024 of NZ_CP027706.1, read as the reverse complement.
AGTACGTTGAACAGCCATGGTGTAACTCCAGAAACGGTGATTAAAGCGAAAAATTAAACCCGCGAATTATACGCGGGTTTAAAGGGATTGCCTAACTGCGTAGCCCGCGGATTCAGTCAGTTTCGTCGATCCAGGCAGCCTGAATTGCTTCAAGAACCTTCTCGCCTCCGCGAGCTGGATCGTCACTGAACTCCGGCAATGCCAGAACCCACTTGTGCAGATCGACAAAGTTCACATAACGCGGGTCCACATCCGGCTTCGAATCAGCCAGCTGGATCGCGATTTCCAGTACATCAACCCACTTCAGACTCATGATGGCTCCTTGAATCAGTGCGGCGCTTCGGCCGCGTGGTTGAGCGAGTACTTGGGAATTTCAACGGTCAGGTCTTCATCGCCAACGATAGCCTGGCACGACAGGCGCGACTGGGCTTCCAGGCCCCAGGCCTTGTCCAGCAGATCCTCTTCCAGCTCATCGGCTTCGTTCAGCGAGTCGAACCCTTCGCGCACGATGCAATGGCAAGTAGTGCAGGCACAGACGCCGCCACAGGCACTCTCGATCTCGATGTGGTTGTCATGGGCAACCTCAAGCAGCGAAACCCCTGGCTCGACGTCGACGACCAAGCCTTCCGGGCAGAACACGGCATGTGGCAGAAAAATGATCTGCGGCATCAGTTATTCCTCAATCTCATTCAGGTTGCGCCCCGCCAGGGCAGCTTTCACCGTCGAATCCAGGCGGCGGGCCGCAAAGGCGTCGGTCACTTGCGACAGGCGCTTGGTCTGTTGCTCGATGGCATAACCATCGGTACCGAGCATCAATTCGTTCAGTTCCTGCATTTGCAGCTCAATGACCATGCGCTCCTCGGCATCCAGCAGGCGATCGCCATCAGCCTCCAGGGCACCCTGCACCGCCTCGATCAGGCGCTGAGCATCGACCTGCTGCTCACGCAGCACGCGGGCCACCTTGTCGTCGCCGGCATACTGGAAGGAGTCCTTGAGCATCCTGGCGATCTCGCCGTCGGTCAGGCCATAGGAAGGCTTGACCTGGATGCTGGCCTCCACGCCCGAGCCCAGCTCACGGGCAGACACACTGAGCAGGCCATCGGCGTCAACCTGGAAGGTCACACGGATCTTCGCGGCACCGGCCACCATCGGTGGGATACCACGCAATTCGAAACGCGCCAGGGAGCGGCAGTCGCTGATCAGCTCGCGCTCGCCCTGCAGCACATGGATCATCATGGCCGTCTGGCCATCCTTGTAGGTCGTGAAATCCTGGGCACGGGCAACGGGAATGGTGGTATTGCGCGGAATCACCTTTTCCATCAGCCCGCCCATGGTTTCCAGGCCCAGGGACAACGGAATCACGTCCAGAAGCAGCAGTTCGCCACCATCGCGCTTGTTGCCAGCCAGGGTGTCGGCCTGAATGGCCGCCCCAATGGCCACGACCTGGTCAGGGTCGATTTCGGTCAACGGCTGGCGAGCGAACATCTCGGCAACGGCCTCGCGCACCCGCGGCACGCGAGTCGAGCCGCCCACCATGACCACGGCCTGAACCTCATCGAGTTCGACACCGGAGTCACGAACAGCACGACGACACGCCTTGAGACTGCGAGCGACCATGGGCTCGATCAGCCCATCGAAGGCTTCACGGGTCAGCACAGAACACCAGTCACCGTACCGGACCTCCACAGAGGCCGCTGCGGTCAGGGCTTCCTTGGCAGTACGAGCGGTTTGCAGCAGGTTACGCTGGACCCCCGGATCAAGGTCGGCAGACAACCCTGCCCCTTGAATGATCCAGCCCGCGATAGCGTGATCGAAGTCATCGCCACCCAGTGCGGTATCACCGCCGGTGGCCAGCACTTCGAAGACACCGCCCGTCAGGCGCAGGATGGAAATATCGAACGTGCCACCACCCAGGTCGTAAATCGCCACCACGCCTTCGGCATGCTGGTCCAGCCCATAGGCTACGGCTGCGGCAGTCGGCTCATTGAGCAGGCGCAGCACGTTCAAGCCCGCCAGCTTGGCTGCATCCTTGGTGGCTTGGCGCTGAGCATCGTCGAAATAGGCAGGCACGGTGATCACCGCCCCCACCAGCTCTCCACCCAAGGTTGCCTCGGCGCGCTGACGCAGAACCTTCAGCACCTCGGCAGAAACCTCGACAGGGCTCTTGGGGCCCTGGACCGTTTCGATGAACGGCATGTGCGATTCGCCATCGACGAAGCGATAGGGGAGCTGCTCACCCAATTGCTTGACGTCGGACAGGCCTCGACCCATCAGGCGCTTGACCGAGAGCACGGTATTGAGCGGATCGGAGGGGGCAGCCAGGCGGGCGGACTCGCCCACCTCAACGCTGTCGGCGTGATAACGCACGGCAGACGGCAGGATCACCTGTCCCTGCGCATCGGCCAGCGGCTCGGAAAGACCGCTGCGCAAGGCAGCGACCAGCGAATTGGTAGTACCCAAGTCAATCCCCACAGCCAGGCGACGCTGGTGCGGTTGAGGACTTTGGCCGGGTTCAGCGATCTGCAGTAGGGCCATGTCTATCTGGACTTATCTGTATATCAGGCGTGCGACCGGAGCGGCACTAGGTTAATCGTCGAGGCGCTCTTCTAACTGGCGCACTTCGTAGGTGAGCTTGTCGAGGAACTGCATGCGCCGCATCAGGCGCTCGGCCTGTTCGCGTTGCGCTGCATCATCCCAACAGGCTGCGAAGCCTTCGTTCAGTTCATCCTGGGCGACCTTCAGGCGCCGCTTGAAGGCCGCCACCCCTGCCAGGTCAGCACTGTCCTGCAGGTCCTCGAGCTCCTCGCGCCATTGCATCTGCTGCAACAGGAACTCAGGGTCGTGCACCGTGACTTCCAACGGCAGCTCGCCACCCTTGAGGGCAAGGAGATAGCGAGCACGCTTGGGAGGGCTCTTGAGGGTCTGGTAAGCCTCATTGAGGCTCGCCGAGCGCTCCAGCGCCAGCCGTTGCTCACGCTCGGGAGCATCGGCAAAACGGTCAGGATGAACTCCGCGCGCCAACTCTCGATAACGCGCGGCCAACTGTTCGAGATCCAGGCGGAAACCAGGCTGCAACTCGAATAAAGCGAAATGACAAGGAGTACCCACGAGCCGCCTCAGATGTTGAAGCTTTCGCCGCAGCCACATTCACCGCGCACGTTGGGATTGTTGAACTTGAAACCCTCGTTCAACCCTTCCTTGACGAAGTCAAGCTCGGTGCCATCCAGATAGGTCAGGCTTTTCGGGTCGATGATCACTTTCTCGCCGTGACTTTCGAACACCTGATCGTCCTCGCCGATCTCATCGACGAACTCCAGCACATAGGCAAGGCCGGAACAGCCTGTGGTGCGAACACCCAGGCGAATCCCATCACCCTTGCCGCGCCCATTGAGGGAGCGTCGCACGTGTTGAGCAGCCGCTTCTGTCATGCTGATAGCCATCGTGACTCCTTACTTGTCGCCAAATCTGTGAAAGCCGATCGGTCAGATCAGGCCTTTCTTCTGCTTGTAGTCGCGGACAGCCGCCTTGATAGCGTCTTCGGCGAGCACCGAGCAGTGGATCTTCACTGGCGGCAAGGCCAGTTCTTCGGCCAGCTGGGTGTTCTTGATGGTCTCGGCTTCATCCAGGGTCTTGCCCTTCATCCACTCGGTGGCCAGGGAGCTGGAGGCAATGGCCGAGCCACAGCCGTAGGTCTTGAACTTGGCGTCTTCGATGATGCCCTGCTCGTTGACCTTGATCTGCAGGCGCATCACGTCGCCACAGGCAGGAGCACCGACCATGCCGGTGCCGACATCCGGATCTTCCGCGTTCATCTTGCCGACGTTACGCGGGTTCTCGTAGTGGTCGATGACCTTTTCGCTGTAAGCCATGATTCTTAATCCTCACTCATCAGAGAGTCGCTCTTGGGCCCTGCAAACCGCTTAGTCGATACGTCCTGCAGAACCCCGTGCGGCGACTTAAATTCAGTGTGCCGCCCACTCGATCTTCGAGATATCGACACCGTCTTTGTACATGTCCCACAGCGGCGACAGGGCGCGCAGCTTGGTAACGGCCTCGCAGACCTTCTGGGCCGCGTAGTCGATTTCCTCTTCGGTGGTGAAACGGCCGAAGGTGAAGCGGATCGAGCTGTGCGCCAGTTCGTCGTTACGGCCCAGGGCACGCAGCACGTACGAAGGCTCCAGGGAGGCCGAAGTACAGGCCGAACCGGAAGACACCGCCAGGTCCTTGAGCGCCATGATCAACGACTCGCCTTCGACGTAGTTGAAGCTCAGGTTCAAGTTGTGCGGCACACGAGCAGTCATGCTGCCGTTGACGTACAGCTCTTCCAGGTGCTCGACCTGCTTGTAGAAACGATCGCTCAGGGCCTTGATGCGGGCGTTCTCGGTTGCCATGTCTTCCTTGGCAACGCGGAAGGCCTCGCCCATGCCGACGATCTGGTGGGTAGCCAGGGTCCCGGAACGCATGCCGCGCTCGTGACCGCCGCCGTGCATGGTGGCCTCCAGGCGCACACGAGGCTTGCGACTCACGTACAGTGCGCCGATGCCTTTGGGGCCGTAGGTCTTGTGGGCAGAGAACGACATCAGGTCGACTTTCAGCGCTTGCAGGTCGATTTCGACCTTGCCGGTGGACTGGGCACCATCGACATGGAACAGGATGCCCTTGGAGCGGGTCAGCTCGCCAATGGCGGCGATGTCGTTGACGGTGCCGATTTCGTTGTTCACGTGCATGATCGAAACCAGGATGGTGTCGTCACGCAGAGCAGCTTCCACCATGGCCGGAGTGATCAGGCCGTCTTCACCCGGCTCGATGTAGGTCACTTCGAAGCCTTCGCGCTCGAGTTGGCGCATGGTGTCCAGGACAGCCTTGTGCTCGATCTTCGAGGTGATCAGGTGCTTGCCCTTGGTGTGATAGAAATGCGCGACGCCCTTGATGGCCAGGTTGTCGGACTCGGTGGCACCGGAAGTCCAGACGATTTCACGCGGGTCGGCGTTGACCAGGTCAGCCACTTGGCGACGGGCGTTCTCCACCGACTCCTCGGCCTTCCAGCCGAACACGTGGGAGCGGGACGCCGGGTTACCGAAGTTCCCGTCGACCAGCAGGCACTCACTCATTTTTTGCGCAACACGCGGATCGACCGGAGTGGTTGCTGAGTAATCAAGGTAAATCGGCAATTTCATGGACTCTCTCCTAAATCAGGCTGGCTGGCGTGCCGCTAGCTCTTTGGCTGTCATTCGACGGCGGACGCTTCAATCTTGTCCAGGCGCGGCGCCTTGCCATTACAACGGCGCTGGTCCTGACGCTGGGCTACTTCTTGCACCTCACGGCGGGTGACAAGGTCAGCCAAGCTGATACCGCTCAGAAATTCGTGAATCTGCAGGCTTAGATCGCACCACAGGTGGTGAGTAAGACAGGTGTCACCGGCATGACAATCGCCCAATCCTTGGCATTTGGTTGCATCGACCGATTCGTTCACCGCATCGATCACCTGAGCCACCTGGATTCCCTGCATGTCACGCGATAGCTGATAACCGCCACCAGGACCACGAACACTGGAAACCAGGTTACTGCGGCGCAGCTTGGCGAAAAGCTGTTCGAGATAGGACAGGGAGATGCCTTGGCGCTCAGAGATATCGGCCAGGGAGACCGGGCCATGTTGCGCGTGCAACGCCAGATCAAGCATGGCGGTCACCGCATATCGGCCTTTAGTAGTCAGTCGCATGGACAAGTACCACGGAGTTTCGGAATGGAGGCGAGTATGCAATACCCGAGTAATCGAGTCAACTATAAGACCAACTACTTTAGTCGGATTTACCCGTAAAAGAGCGCGCGAATCATAGCAAAGTCTGCGACGTAATGGCACAGCAGGATGGCAGCAGCTGACCTACGGGTCATTCGCCGGTCGGATCAGCCCTTCAGCAGTGATCCGACCGGCACAGGAAGCCATGCCCGAGGCAATCAACCGACCTGACTACCGCCCTTTTCCTTGACCTCGGCGAAGTCTTCTTCCCGCAGCGCCGGCAGATCCTTGGCACAGTACTCACTCCCCAGATCCTTCAGTGCTCCGCACATACCCTCCAAGCGCACATCGACGGCCTGCAGGTGATCGAGCAATTGGCCAATGGCGCGCGCCACCGGATCCGGCATGTCTTCGCTGACGCCATAAGCATCGAACCCGAGCTTTTCCGCCATGGCCTTGCGCTTGGCGTGCTGCTCATCACTGGACTTCATGATGATCCGCCCCGGTATGCCGACCACCGTCGCACCCGCGGGCACCGCCTTGGTCACCACCGCATTGGAGCCGACCTTGGCCCCGGCACCGACAGTGAAAGGCCCAAGCACCTTGGCGCCCGCCCCGACCACGACGCCATCCTCCAATGTCGGATGACGCTTGCCCTTGTTCCAGCTGGTGCCGCCCAGGGTCACTCCCTGATAGAGAGTGACGTCATCACCAATCTCGGCGGTTTCACCAATGACGATCCCCATGCCGTGATCGATGAAGAAACGACGCCCGACCTTGGCCCCCGGATGAATCTCGATCCCAGTCAGCCAACGCCCGAAGTTCGACACCAGGCGTGCCAGCCACTTCCACCCCATGCCCCACAAGGCGCCGGACAAACGATGGATCCAGATCGCGTGCATGCCCGGATAGCAGGTCAGCACCTCGAAGGCATTGCGCGCCGCCGGGTCTCGATGGAATACGCTCTGAATATCTTCACGCAGACGCTCGAACATCACTGATCCTTCCGTTTCTGCAGCTCCCCACGCGCCGCTTTCTGGGTCTCCGTGAGGATGCCGCGCAATATATTCATTTCCGCCCGGGTGACCGAGCTGCGACCAAACAGCCGGCGCAAGCGCGCCATCAGGTGCCGGGGCTTCTGCGGATCGAGGAAATCGATTTCCACCAGCGCTTGCTGCAGGTGCTCGTAGAATCGCTCAAGCTCATCCATGGTCGCCAGCTCATCACTGGGAGCGACCGTCTCATCCTTACCCACCCCGCCCGACTGACCCTGTATCGCCAGCCAGGACATGCGCACCTCATAGGTCAGCACCTGCACCGCCGTCGCCAGGTTCAGCGAGCTGAACGCCGGGTCCGACGGGATATGCACATGGAAATGACATCGCTGCAACTCGTCGTTGGTCAGGCCGGAATCCTCACGACCGAACACCAGGGCAATCTGGGCGCCCTTGCCCGCCTCCTCCACCACCTTGACCCCGGACTCGCGAGGATCGAGCAGCGGCCACGGAATGCTCCGCTCGCGAGCACTGGTGCCGAACACCAGGGTGCAACCGACCAAAGCCTCTTCAAGTGTGGCGACCACCTGGGCCCCCTGCAGGATATCCGTGGCACCGGAGGCTCGCGCGTCCGCCTCGTGAGATGGAAACACCCGAGGGTCCACCAGCACCAGGCGCGACAACCCCATGTTCTTCATGGCGCGCGCAGCCCCACCGATGTTGCCGGGATGACTGGTATTGACCAGGACGACACGAATGTTCTGCAGCAAGGGAAGTGCTCTCGGACAGGGAAAAGGGGAATAAATCTTACAGAACAGCCCGTACTCCCGCCTTAAAAATAACCAGCTCGCTACTTCTGGACTCGAACCAGGCCGCCCCTTTTCTCAGATACCATACGGCGGAGCAATACGATCAAAGCGAACGACGAACTTCATCTGCAAAAGTTTTCTGCTACAATGCTCGGCTTTCTTTAACAACCTTAGGTGACCTATCCATGCAGCCAATGCTGAATATCGCGCTGCGCGCCGCCCGCAGCGCCAGTGAACTGATTTTCCGCTCCATCGAGCGCCTGGATACCATCAAGGTCGATGAAAAAGACGCCAAGGACTACGTGTCCGAGGTGGATCGCGCCGCCGAGCAGAAGATCATCGACGCGCTGCGCAAGGCCTACCCAAATCACTCGATCATGGGCGAAGAGACCGGCCTGCATGCCGGCACCGGGATCGAAGGCGAAGAATACCTGTGGATCATCGACCCACTGGACGGCACCACCAACTTCCTGCGTGGCATCCCCCACTTCGCCGTGAGCATCGCCTGCAAATACCGTGGTCGCCTGGAGCACGCCGTGGTCCTGGACCCAGTTCGCCAGGAAGAATTCACCGCCAGCCGCGGTCGTGGCGCACAGTTGAACGGCCGTCGCCTGCGAGTCAGCGGCCGCACCAGCCTCGACGGCGCCCTGCTGGGTACCGGCTTCCCGTTCCGCGATGATCAAATGGACAATCTGGACAACTACCTGGGCATGTTCCGCTCCCTGGTCGGCCAGACCGCCGGCATCCGCCGCGCCGGCGCCGCCAGCCTGGACCTGGCCTATGTTGCTGCCGGTCGTTTCGATGCCTTCTGGGAGTCGGGCCTGTCCGAGTGGGACATGGCAGCAGGCGCCCTGCTGATCCAGGAAGCCGGCGGCCTGGTGAGCGACTTCACCGGTGGTCACGACTTCCTGGAAAAAGGTCACGTGGTCGCAGGCAACACCAAGTGCTTCAAGGCGGTACTGACCGCCATCCAGCCGCACCTGCCGGCCTCGATGAAGCGCTAAACAGCAATACAAAAAAAAGCACCCATCGGGTGCTTTTTTTACGCCTGAAAATCCGCTCCTACAGGAGTCGAACTGCCAGCGAAAAGGGAACTTTGGCCGCCGTCGCCGACGAGCAGACTATTGGCCGGGCTGATTCTGGTTTTGCCCCAGGATCAGGCGCCCATCCTTGTCCACCGGGATCTGATTGCCCGGATCACGATCCATCCGGACCTGACCCTGCTTGCCACCCAGGTCGTACTTCACGTCATAACCCACGACCTTCTCGCTGATGTCATTGACCGTATTGCAACGAGTCTGCGTCGTGGTGTAGGTATCACGCTCCTGCATGCCCTCCTGCACCTTGTTACCTGCATAACCGCCACCCACGGCACCGGCCACCGTAGCCAGCTTGCGGCCATTGCCATTGCCGATCATGCTGCCCAACAACCCGCCACCCACAGCACCGGCCACGGTCCCGAGGATCTGATGCTCATCCTTGACCGGGCGCTGACGAGTCACCGCGACATCCTTGCACACTTCACGAGGAGTCTTGATCTGTTGCTTGACCGGCTGCACAGCCAGCACTTGCGCATACTCAGGGCCGCTTTTAACCAGGCTGTAGGTAGCCACAGCACCCCCGGCGGTGACACCGACAGCACCCAATACCGCACCAACCAGCAACGACTTGTTCACGTGAACCTCCTGACCATACATACGGGTCATAACCCGCGCTTCTCCCAGCCTTGGAGCAAAAAAAAAGGCGCGAGTTCAACACTCGCGCCTTTTTTGCTGACCGCCGGAACAGGCTCAGTCGATCATGGACGATCGTCCACTTCCTTCTCGGTGTTGGCCGGAGGAATCAGGTCTTCGCTGCTCAGCTTCAGCCAGATCAGCACCACGTTGGCGATGTAGATCGACGAGTAGGTACCCGCCAGGACACCGACGAACAGGGCGATGGAGAAACCGTGCAGGTTATCGCCACCGAAGAACAGCAACGCAATGATCGCCAGCAAGGTGGAGATCGAGGTCGCCATGGTCCGCAGCAGGGTCTGGGTGGTCGAGATATTGATGTTCTCGATCAGGCTGGCCTTGCGCAGTACGCGGAAGTTCTCACGCACCCGGTCGAACACCACGATGGTGTCGTTGAGCGAGTAGCCGATGATCGCCAGTACCGCGGCCAGCACCGTCAGGTCGAAGGTGATCTGGAAGAACGACAGGATACCCACGGTCACCACCACGTCGTGGATCAGCGACACGATCGCACCGACCGCGAACTTCCACTGAAAGCGGAAGGCCAGGTAGATGAGGATGCCGCCCAGTGCCATGAGCATGCCGAGGCCACCCTGGTCACGCAGCTCTTCACCCACCTGCGGGCCAACGAACTCGACTCGCTTGACCTGCGCCGGGTTGTCGCCGCCGACTTTCTGCAGTGCGGCTGCCACCTGGTGGCCCAGTTGCGGGTCTTCACCCGGCATCCGCACCAGCAGGTCGGTGGTCGCACCGAAGCTCTGCACGATGGCTTCGTGATAACCGGCTTCGTTCAGCTGCGAACGAACCTTCATCACATCCGCCGGACGCTCATAGGTCAGCTCGATGAGCGTACCGCCAGTGAAGTCCAGGCCGTAGTTCAAACCCTTGTGGAACCAGCTGAACAACGCCAGAACGGTCAGGAGCACAGTGAGGCCGAACGCAACGTTGCGCACGCCCATGAAGTTGATAGTACGTAACATGGCAGCCCCTTAAATCCACAACTTCTTGAAGTCACGACCGCCGAAGATCAGGTTGACCATCGCGCGGGTCAGCCAGATGGCCGTGAACATCGAGGTAAAGATCCCGAGGGACATGGTCACCGCAAAGCCCTTGACCGGACCGGTACCCATGGCGAAGAGGATGCCACCCACCAGCAATGTGGTCAGGTTGGAGTCCAGGATCGCCGTGAATGCCCGGCCAAAGCCTTCGTTGATCGCCCGCTGTACGGTCATGCCGGCTGCGATCTCCTCACGGATCCGCGAGAAGATCAGCACGTTGGCGTCCACCGCCATACCCATGGTCAACACGATACCGGCGATACCCGGCAGGGTCAGCGTTGCCCCCAGCAGGGACATCAGGGCCAGCAGCAGCACCATGTTCAACGCCAGCGCCACGGTGGCAATCAGACCGAAGAAGCGGTAGATGGCGATGATGAACAGCGACACGAACAGCATGCCCCACAACGACGCATCGATACCCTTGGTGATGTTGTCGGCACCCAGGCTAGGACCGATTGTGCGCTCTTCAGCGAAGTACATCGGTGCCGCCAGACCACCGGCGCGCAGCAACAGCGCCAACTCCGAGGACTCACCCTGGCCGTTCAAGCCGGTGATGCGGAACTGGCTGCCCAGTGGCGACTGGATGGTTGCCAGGCTGATGATTTTCTTCTCTTCCTTGAAACCCTGCACCGGCACGTCTTTCTCGACACCGTCCACCACTTGCTTGGTGTAGGTGGTGACCGGCTTCTGCTCGATGAAGATCACCGCCATGCCGCGACCGACGTTATTGCGAGTCGAACGGTTCATCAGCTCGCCACCGTGACCATCGAGTTTGATGTTCACCTGTGGACGGCCGTGCTCGTCATAGCTGGCCTGGGCATCGGTCACCTGGTCACCGGTGATGATCAGGCCACGCTCGATCAGCGCAGGAGGACGATTGCCCTCGCGGAACTCGAAGGACTCGGAAGTGGCCTTGGAAGCCCCCGGCTCGGCGGCCAGGCGGAATTCCAGGTTGGCGGTCTTGCCCAGGATCCGCTTGGCTTCGGCCGTGTCCTGCACGCCCGGCAGCTCAACCACGATCCGGTTGGCGCCCTGGCGCTGGACCAGAGGCTCGGCCACGCCCAGCTCGTTGACCCGGTTACGTACCGTGGTCAAGTTCTGCTTGATGGAGTATTCACGGATTTCCGCCAGCTTGGCCGGGGTCATCGCCAGACGCAGCACCGGTTGGCCATTGAGGTCGGCCGGCACGATGTCGAAATCATTGAAATTCTTGCGGATCAGCGCACGAGCCTGTTCACGGCTGTCTTCGTCGCTGAAGCCCAGTTGGATCGCACCATTGAGCTGCGGCAGGCTGCGATAGCGCAGACGCTCTTTGCGCAGCAGGCTCTTGACGTCGCCTTCATAGACTTTCAGGCGCGCATCGAGGGCTTTATCCATGTCCACTTCCAGCAGGAAGTGCACGCCACCGGACAGGTCCAGGCCCAGTTTCATCGGATGCGCACCAAGGTTACGCAGCCATTGCGGAGTAGTTTGCGCCAGGTTCAACGCCACCACATAGTCATCGCCCAGCGCCTTGCGCACTACATCCTTGGCCGGAAGTTGGTCTTCCTTGTTGATCAAGCGCAGCAGGCCACCCTTGCCATTGGCGGCAATGGAGGAAGCCTTGACGTTGATGCCGGCGTCGGTGAGCGCCTTGCTCGCACGATCCAGGTCCGCCTGAGTGACCTGCAACGCAGTGCTCGCACCGCTGACCTGAATGGCCGGATCATCAGGGTATAGATTGGGAGCGGAATAAATAAAACCGATCGCCAGCACCGCCAGGATCAGTAGGTACTTCCACAGAGGATATTTGTTCAGCATCACGCCGCCCGTTTATGACGCGGGGCGCCTTGCGCGCCCCGTCGATTGGTAAAAGATGAAACTTAGATCGCTTTCAGCGTGCCTTTTGGCAGAGTGGCAGCGATTGCGCCTTTCTGGAACTTCAGTTCAACCGAGTCCGATACTTCCAGAACCACGAAGTCGTCGGTCACTTTGTTGATCTTGCCGGCGATACCGCCAGTGGTCACAACTTCGTCGCCTTTCTGCAGGCTGCCCAGCAGGTTCTTCTGCTCCTTGGCGCGCTTGGCCTGTGGACGCCAGATCATCAGATAGAAGATGACCAGGAAGCCCACCAGGAAAATCCACTCGAAACCAGTGCCCGCAGGACCGGCAGCAGCAGGAGCAGCGGCATCCGCATAAGCGGCAGGGATCAAAAAGCTCATTTAGCACTCCGATAGTTGCAAAATTAGTATCTGACGCTTTTGGAACTCAATCCAAAGGCGGCACGGGTAAACCGCGCTTGGCATAGAAGGAATCGACAAAGGCGGCCAATGTACCTTGTTGAATAGCCTCGCGCAAACCAGCCATAAGACGCTGGTAATGGCGCAAATTATGGATGGTATTGAGCATACTTCCGAGCATTTCCCCGCACTTGTCCAAGTGGTGCAGATAAGCACGGGAGAAGTTCTGGCAGGTATAGCAATCACAAGTTGGATCCAGCGGCGAATCATCATGGCGATGGAACGCGTTACGGATCTTCAGCACGCCTGTATCGATGAACAGATGCCCATTGCGGGCATTACGGGTTGGCATCACGCAATCGAACATGTCCACACCGCGGCGCACACCCTCAACCAGATCCTCCGGCTTGCCAACTCCCATAAGGTAACGAGGTTTGTCGGCAGGCATCTGGCCTGGCAGGTAGTCCAGGACCTTGATCATTTCATGCTTGGGCTCGCCTACTGACAAGCCGCCGATGGCCAGGCCGTCGAAGCCGATCTTGTCCAGGCCTTCCAGGGAGCGCATGCGCAGGTCCTGGTGCATGCCGCCCTGGACGATGCCGAACAAGGCAGCCGTGTTATCGCCATGGGCGTTCTTGGAACGCTGGGCCCAACGCAGGGACAACTCCATGGAAATCCGCGCCACATCTTCATCGGCCGGGTACGGCGTGCATTCGTCGAAGATCATCACGATGTCCGAGCCCAGGTCGCGCTGCACCTGCATCGACTCTTCCGGCCCCATGAACACCTTGGCGCCATCCACCGGCGAGGCGAAGGTCACGCCCTCCTCCTTGATCTTGCGCATGGCGCCCAGGCTGAACACCTGGAAGCCACCGGAGTCCGTGAGAATCGGCCCCTTCCACTGCATGAAATCATGCAGGTCACCGTGGGCCTTGATCACTTCGGTGCCCGGACGCAGCCACAGGTGGAAGGTATTGCCCAGGATAATCTCGGCGCCGATGGCCTCGATATCCCGCGGCAGCATGCCCTTGACCGTGCCATAGGTACCCACCGGCATGAACGCCGGGGTTTCCACCGTACCGCGGGGGAAGGTCAGGCGACCGCGACGAGCCTTGCCATCAGTGGCCAGGAGCTCGAAGGACATACGACAGGTGCGACTCATACAGTTTCCTCGGGGGCCAGGTCCTTGGGAGCGGTTGGCGCAGGATTACGGGTGATGAACATCGCATCACCGTAGCTGAAGAAGCGGTATCCATGCTCGACCGCCGCACGATAGGCGGCCATGGTCTCGGGATAACCGGCGAATGCCGAAACCAGCATCAACAACGTGGATTCCGGCAGATGGAAATTGGTCACCAGGGCATCGACCACATGGAACGGCCGGCCCGGGTAGATGAAGATATCGGTGTCGCCACTGAAGGGCTTGAGCACGCCATCGCGGGCGGCGCTCTCCAGGGAGCGCACACTGGTGGTGCCCACCGCCACTACACGACCACCACGGGCCCGGCACGCGGCCACCGCATCCACCACGTCCTGGCCGACTTCCAGCCATTCGTGATGCATATGGTGATCCTCGATACGCTCCACCCGTACTGGCTGGAAGGTTCCGGCCCCCACGTGCAGGGTCACGAACGCCGTCTCCACGCCCTTGGCGGCAATCGCCTCGAGCAACGGCTGGTCGAAATGCAGCCCTGCCGTCGGCGCGGCCACCGCCCCCAGGCGCTGGGCATAAACCGTCTGGTAGCGCTCGCGATCGGCGCCCTCGTCCGGACGATCTATATAAGGAGGCAAGGGCATATGCCCGACCCGATCCAGCAGTGGCAGCACTTCCTCGGCGAACCCCAACTCGAACAACGCATCGTGGCGGGCCAGCATCTGGGCCTCGCCACCGCCCTCGATCAGGATCTTCGACCCCGGCTTGGGCGACTTGCTGGAGCGCACATGGGCCAGTACGCGGTGGCTGTCCAGCACCCGCTCGACCAGGATCTCCAGTTTGCCGCCCGAGGCCTTCTGGCCGAACAGGCGAGCCGGAATCACCCGGGTATTGTTGAACACCATCAGATCGCCCGGGCGCAAATGCTCAAGCAAATCAGTGAATTGACGGTGGGCCAGGGCGCCAGTTGGCCCATCCAGGGTCAACAGGCGGCTACCGCGACGCTCAGCCAATGGGTGGCGGGCGATCAGCGAATCGGGAAGCTCGAAAGTAAAGTCAGCAACGCGCATGATGGGGTTCGTCTAGCAGGGCCGGAAAGTTTAGCGGAATAAGCAAAAATTGACCACGAAAGCCGATTGACCAACGGTAATCGTCTCTCTATACTTCGCCGCCATTGAGCCCTGATGGCGGAATTGGTAGACGCGGCGGATTCAAAATCCGTTTTCGCAAGAAGTGGGAGTTCGAGTCTCCCTCGGGGCACCAAAATCGAAAAAGACCTTGAATATCAAGGTCTTTTTTTTCGCCTGCAGAAAAGTGCCCCAGGCCATCGAGCGGCACAGTCCCTAGCGATTTCAGCGACTCCTCAAGCTACCGAGGCCTCTCGGGAATCTGCCAAGCCGGCCTTTACCGCGGGCCGCGCTTCGATGCTCTCCAACCAGCGCAGGACATGACGGAAGTCGCTGATATCCAGGTTCAACTCCTCATGGGTTCGCAACCAGGGAAAGGCGGCGATGTCAGCAATGGAGTAATGGTCCGACGCCAGGTAGACACTCCTGGCCAACTGCCCATCGACCACGCCATAGATCCGCAATGACTCCTTGCGATAGCGCGCGATGGCCTCCTGGTTGTAAGTCTTGCTGCCATGGAGGAACCACCAGAGTTGGCCAAGCATAGGTCCGATGGACCCGACCTGGAAAAACAGCCACTGCTGGATCGTCAGTTGCTCTTCGGGAGAACGGGCCTGCAGGCAGCCGTACTTTTGCGATAGATAACCAAGGATCGCCGCCGATTCGAATACCGATACCCCCGCCTCGTGATCGACGATGGCCGGGATCTTGCCGTTGGGGTTGATCTGCAAGAACTCCGGCAAATGCTGGCGCCCTTCGGCCAAGTTGAATTTCACTCGCTCACAGTCGATGCCCGCCTCCTTCAGGAAGATGCTGATCTTCTGTCCATTGGGCGTATCGGCTGTATAGAAAGTGAGGGAGTTTGCCGTGTTCATGAGTCCTCCATTGACTGCTTCGGATGCCACCGCATCGCACATGATTGCATTTGCAATGATATTGAGACGTGCAGTATGGTGCAACACCGAAGGCACGCACGGAGAGCTTTGAAGTGATGATGGGTTTTTCCAGTTTCAGGACTTCGCAGGATACCGGCCTGGCAGCCCAGGCCTGCATCGACAAGATCCAGGCGCTCAGCGACCAGGTCAACGCAGGGATG
The DNA here is from genome assembly GCF_003850565.1 of Pseudomonas sessilinigenes. NCBI lineage: Bacteria > Pseudomonadati > Pseudomonadota > Gammaproteobacteria > Pseudomonadales > Pseudomonadaceae > Pseudomonas > Pseudomonas sessilinigenes. The sequence continues at coordinate 4,937,097 of NZ_CP027706.1, read as the reverse complement.
TCTTCCCCCCTCTACACCATGATCGATATCGCCAATCGCCTGGAACGGGACCCGGGCACGGCGAAGAACATCTGGGTCGTGCGCTCCAACCAGCGTCCCGATACCGCCCAGGCTCACACTCGTATCAGCGCCTGGCCCTTGCGCTTGAGCCCCCGGACCCTGGCCAGCGAGAAACCTCTGCTGTACCTGACCAGCTCCTCGACCTCGGCCCAACTCTGCGCCCTGTCGAGCGAATCCTGCCAGCGCGGCATCCTCTGCAACGACATCGAGACCCTGCCCTCACCCTGGCCCAAGGGCGCCCATCCCTGGGTACCTCTCTGGTTGTCGAGCAACCCGCATTGCCTGCCCTTCGACCCGGCCAATGGCGCCGAGGCCCAGGCGATAGCCCTCGCGGCCCTGAAGAGTCTTTATGTAGAGGGTCGCGATGGCTTCTACTACATGGCGCTGCACGATGAGCCCAATGACTTCGTCGAACCCATGGACGAGCACCGTGCCAACCATGCCATGCAAGGCATGTATCAGCTCGGCGAACTGCAAGGCGCGCCCCAAGGGCCACGGGTTCGCCTGCTGGGCGCGGGCTTGAGCCTGCGTACCGTGGTGGCTGGCGCACGGCTATTGCATGAGGACTGGGGCGTAAGCTGCCAGCTGTGGAGTTGCCCCAGCTATACCCGCCTGGCCCGGGACGCTGACAGCGCGCAACGCTGGAACCGCATGCACCCACAGCATCCCAGGCGCTCCTCTCATCTACGCGATTGCCTGGCAGGCGATGACTCTCCCGTGATCGCTGTAACCGGCTACTTCCAGCATGTGGCCGAACAGATCGGCGCCCACGTGAACACCCGCTTCGTGGCACTGGGTGCCGACTCCATCGACTCCCTGTCGCCAGGGCCAAACGCCAACCATTGCCTGGATAAATACTGGATCGCTGCCCTGGCCCTGCGCGCCCTGGCCCAGGAGGGAAAGGTGCCAGCCAAGTACGTCAAGCAAGCCATGCAACGCTACCTGCTGCAATGAGCCTAGGCCTGCCGCCCACTCGTCCGCGCGGCGCTGGCCGCACGTTCCAGGGCGTCGCTGAAAATGCGCTGCTGCTGATCATCGAACTGCGCCAGGAACAGCTCGTCGACCGCCGCTTCGTAGATACGCCACATTTTCTTGCGTAATTCCCTGCCTGCCTCGGTGATCGAGGCACAGGCCCCACGACCGTCTTCGCTGGCACGACTGCGCTCGACCAGGCCCTCGGCCTCCAGGCGATCCACCAGGCGCGTCAGGTTGTAGCGCTCGATGGCCATGACATCGGCCAGTTCGTTCATTCGCCGAGTACCGCCAGAACCGCTTTCCAGCCCCCAAAGTGCGTCGTACCAGGCATAGGACGGAAGCCCGGCAGCCGCCAGGCGCCGCTCGACTTCACGGATCAGGCAACGGTGGGCCCGGACGAATCTGAACCAGGTATCCGGATCGCTGGAAGACATGCATCACCTTTTTCAAAAATCGATTTAGTTGCAATTGTAACGCCGAGAAGGATAAATTCCTGAATCTGATTGCAATTGCAATGAATTAAATTCCGAACAGGGTCGGCCTCGCCGACGCCCTTCGCTATGGCACTGGACAACCCGGTGCTCCCCGCCCCACTGCCCAGGAGACGACGATGGCACAACAATCCGTGTTTCTCGACGAGGACCCACAAGAGACTCGTGAATGGCTCGAATCCATTGAATCGGTTCTGCATGTCGAAGGCCGCCCCCGGGCGCATTACCTGATCGACCAACTGCTGGATTTCGACGTTGCCCAACATGGCGACTTCTACGGACGCGTGACCACGCCCTACGTCAACACCATCGCGGTCAGCCGCCAGCAGCCCTACCCTGGCGACCTCGCCGTCGAGAAGCGGATCAACGCCTACATCCGCTGGAACGCCCTGGCCATGGTGCTGCGTGCCGGCAAGCATTCCAACGTCGGCGGGCACATCGCCTCCTACGCCTCGGCGGCAGTGCTCTACGACGTAGGCTTCGACCACTTCTTCCGTGGTCGCACCGAGCAGTTCGCCGGCGACATGGTCTACATCCAGGGCCACTCCTCCCCAGGCATCTATGGTCGCGCCTTCCTCGAGGGCCGCCTGAACGAAGAGCAACTGGACAACTTCCGTCGCGAAACCGACCGCGATGGCATCTCGTCCTACCCCCACCCCCGGCTGATGCCCGACTTCTGGCAGTTCCCCACCGTGTCCATGGGCCTGGGCCCGATCACCGCCGCCTACCAGGCGCGCTTCATGCGCTACCTGGAGAACCGTGGCCTCAAGGAACACCAGGGCCGCAAGGTCTGGGCCTTCCTCGGCGATGGCGAGATGGACCAGCCCGAATCCCTGGCGGCGATCTCCCTGGCCGGCCGGGAGAAACTCGACAACATCATCTTCGTGGTCAACTGCAACCTGCAGCGCCTCGACGGCCCGGTACGCGGCAACAGCAAGGTGGTCCAGGAATTCGAAAGCCTGTATCGCGCCGCAGGCTGGAACGTGATCAAGGTGATCTGGGGCAGCGGCTGGGATGCCCTGCTGGACAAGGACAAGAGCGGCCTGCTGCGCCGACGCATGATGGAATGCGTGGACGGCGACTACCAGAACTACAAGTCGCAAAACGGCGCCTACGTGCGCGAGCATTTCTTCGGCAAGTACCCCGAACTGCTGGAACTGGTCAGCGACATGACCGACGAGCAGATCTGGAAACTCTCCCGTGGCGGCCACGATCCGGAAAAGGTCTACAACGCCTACGCCGCGGCCATGCGCCACACCGGCGGCCCGACCGTGATCCTGGCCAAGACCGTCAAGGGCTTCGGCATGGGTGAGGCCGGCGAAGGCCAGAACATCAACCACCAGCTCAAGAAGATGGGGGACCAGGCGGTCAAGGCCTTCCGCGACCGTTTCGGCCTGGAGCTCAGCGATGAGCAGCTGGGCGACATGCCATACCTCAAGCCGGCGCCGGACAGCGTCGAGGCCAACTACCTGAAGGCCGCGCGCGGTAAGCTCGGTGGCCATATCCCGGCGCGCTTCAGCGCTGTCCAGTCCCTGCAGATCCCGCCGCTGTCGGCCCTGGAGACGCAACTCAAGGGCACCGGCGAACGGGCGATCTCCACCACCATGGCCTTCGTGCGCATCCTCGGCACGCTGCTCAAGGACCCGAACATCGGCAAGCTCATCGTGCCGATCGTGCCCGACGAGTCTCGTACCTTCGGCATGGAAAGCCTGTTCCGCCAGATCGGCATCCACTCCCACGTGGGCCAGTTGTACACCCCGCAAGACGCCGGCCAGCTCAGCTACTACAAGGAGAGCAAGGACGGCCAGATCATGCAGGAGGGGCTCAACGAATCCGGGGCCATCTCGTCGTGGATCGCCGCCAGTACCTCCTACAGCAACCACGGGGTGATGACCGTCCCGTTCTACATATTCTACTCGATGTTCGGCTTCCAGCGAGTCGGCGACCTGGCCTGGGCCGCCGGCGATGCCCGGGCCCGCGGCTTCCTGCTCGGCGCCACCTCCGGGCGCACCACCCTGATGGGCGAAGGCTTGCAGCACGATGACGGCCACAGCCATGTGGTGTCGTCCACCATCCCGTGCTGCGTCTCCTACGACCCGACCTATGCCTACGAGCTGGCGGTGATCATCCAGGACGGCATGCGCCGCATGTATGTCGAGAACGAGGACATCTACTACTACATCACCCTGCTCAACGAGAACTACGCCCACCCGGACATGCCCGAAGGCGTCGAGCAAGGCATCCTCAGGGGCATGTACCGCTTCTCGGCCCCGACCAAGCAGCACAAGGGCAAGCACGTGCAGCTGATGGGTTGCGGCTCGATCCTGCAAGAAGTCAACGCCGCCGCCAAACTGCTGGAGGCCGACTTCGGCGTCAGCAGCGAGGTCTGGAGCGTCACCAGCCTGACCGAGCTGCGTCGCGACGGCCAGGAAGCCGAGCGCTGGAGCCTGCTGCATCCCCAGCAGGAGCCTCGCGTGAGCTACGTGGAAAGCTGCCTGCAAGACAAGGAAGGCCCGGTGGTGGTCGCTACCGACTACATGAAGATCTTCGCCGACCAGATCCGTCCCTTCGTTCCCCAGCGCCGTTTCGTCGCCCTGGGCACCGACGGTTTCGGTCAGTCGGATACCCGTGAGTCCCTGCGCCGGTTCTTCGAGGTCGACCGTCACTTCATCGCCGTGGCCGCCCTCAAGGCTTTGGCCGACGAAGGCAGCCTGCCACGGGAGAAGGTCGCCGAGGCTATCGCCCTGTACGGCATCGATCCGGAGAAAAAGAACCCCGCCAAGGTCTGACGCGGCACACTGCCTTGCCCTCCCCGGGCAAGGCACTCCCTCGCTGTATCCCCTTCCAACGCCTAGCGCCATCTCCCGAACACAACCTTGATGGAGGTCAACGAGCAGCGCTTTGCGCTCCCTACACTGGTCGGTACCCCCTTTGAACAAGATCCGCAGGCCCCGTCCATGAGTGAAGATTCCCACGCGCTTCCCCTCCCCGAAGTGCTGCCCAAGACCAGCGCAACCAGCCCCGCCAAGACTCCAGCCCGCAAGAGCGCCGCACCCCGCACCCGCCGCCCGCGCAGCACGCCCGCCAAGGCTGCGGCAGTGAAGGCCATCAAGGTTGATCTCGAGCAGAACCCCATGGCCCTGCAGATCGCCAGCGCACCTCGCGGCTCCAACGAAGACAGCGTCTCGGCCAAGCTCCCGGGCAACTATCCCTATCGCAACCGCATGCGCCGCGCCGAATACGAGAAGGCCAAGCACGAGTTGCAGATCGAATTGCTCAAGGTGCAAAGCTGGGTCAAGGAAACCGGGCAACGCATCGTGGTGCTGTTCGAAGGCCGCGATGCCGCGGGCAAGGGCGGCACCATCAAGCGCTTCATGGAACACCTGAACCCCCGCGGCGCGCGGATCGTTGCCCTGGAAAAACCCTCCGAGCAGGAAAAGGGCCAGTGGTACTTCCAGCGCTATATCCAGCACCTGCCGACGGCGGGGGAAATGGTCTTCTTCGACCGCTCCTGGTACAACCGCGCCGGCGTCGAGCGAGTCATGGAATTCTGCTCGCCCCTGCAATATCTGGAGTTCATGCGCCAGACTCCAGAACTGGAGCGCATGCTGTGCAACAGCGGCATCCTGCTGTTCAAGTTCTGGTTCTCGGTCAATCGCGAAGAGCAACTGCGGCGCTTCATCTCGCGCCGTGACGACCCGCTCAAGCACTGGAAACTCTCGCCCATCGATATCAAGTCCCTGGACAAATGGGACGAATACACCGGCGCCAAGCAGGCGATGTTCTTCCACACCGACACCGCCGACGCACCGTGGACGGTGATCAAGTCCGACGACAAGAAACGCGCCCGGATCAACTGCATCCGCCACTTCCTGCACGAGCTGGACTACCCGGGCAAGGACCCCAAGGTCGCCCATGCTCCCGATCCGCTGCTGGTGGGTCGTGCCTCGCGAGGGCTGGAAGAAGATGAGCGCCCCGGCCAGTTGGTAGCGGACATCGACACCACAGGCCCCGCACTGTCGTTCTAAGGCCACCCTCGCCCGCGGCACTCGGGCCTTAGGGCCTGTGTCGCCGCGCGCCTGGCCCAGGCCCTCGTCAGGTGTTAAATTGCCGGCCCGGCAATGACCGCATATTGCACAGACCGGACTTGGACATGGATGCCCAGCAACGCCCTCCGATACCCGCGCTCCCTGGCGCCCGTTGTTTCGCCCGCCCCGCAAACCTTGTGTGCGGCAGGCTACTCGCGACCACCCGACTGCTTCCGGCCACCAGCGCCCGGAACCCGCATCGCACCCGCTCACCCGGCAAGCGTCAGCCCTGCTCGAGCGCTTGCCATGTGTTCTTCCTGAATCGCGCAGTGGCTTGCGCACGTTAATCGCCCGATACCAAGGATGTTCCATGCCCACTATCCCAACCCCGGAATTCAACCAGCTGCCGGCTGGCGCCGTGGCCTACCCCGAAGCCCGTGACCTGTTCGTCGCCGACCAGCAAGAGTTGGCCGAACACCTGCTGCCGCTGCTGTCCTTCGATGCCAGCCTGATCAACCCCGAATGGTCCGCTCGCCTGCACCTGCTCAACCCCATCGAACCCAGCGGCGGCCTGGTCGGCATGTTCACCGAGGGCCAGGGCTTTGGCAGCGACTTGCTGAAAACCAACTGGATCGGTTTCAAGATCGAGGACGGTCGCTATCGCCTGTGCGGTGATCCGCGCTACTTCTTCCTGCACCCGGACAACGCCCACCTGGCCGACCCCGAGCACAACGCCCGCGCCGACCTGGAACAGCACTACACCGAACAACGCGCCGCCTACCAGGCCGCACGCCAGCGCTACCAGGAACTCGGCCACCTGACCTGGCCCCGGGACAACGGGCAAAAGCTCAACTTCATCGAGGAAGTCGGTGGCGTGGCCGAGGGTTATGGCAACTGGGTGGAAACCGTGGAATTCCCCATGGACGTGGTCGAGGCCGAGGATGACAGCGGCGACATCGACGTCTGGCCCCTGAGCCCGGCAGGCCGCCGCTTCCAGCACGTCCTGGGGGTACCGGCCTACAACTACGGCATCCGCGGCGCCGACCTGATCGTGATGTTCTACGAACCGGTTGAAGGCCTGGTGCTGTTCTGCTTCGACTGGTCCTGACCCGCGACACCTGTAGCCGCTATCGAGCGACGCGAGGCTGCGACAAGGTCCGCAGGGCCTTCAACCAGGACGGCCGCTACGCGCCCGTACGCAGCCTCGGCAGCGGCGACAAGAAGCACCCAGGTACAAGGGTTAGAGCGGCAGTTCCACCCGGGCCTCGAGCCCGCCGCCCTCGCGGTTGAACAGGCGCAAGCTGCCGCCATGCTCACGCACGATGGCCCGGGCCGCCGACAGGCCCAGGCCAACGCCGCCGGTGCTCTTGTTGCGTGACGTCTCCAGGCGGAAGAACGGCTCGAACACCTGCTCCAACGCCTCGGGTGCAATGCCCGGGCCACGATCCAGCACCCGCACCCGCACCTGCTCAGCACCCTGCTCGAGCACGATGGCCGGTTCGACGCCGTACTTGAGGGCGTTGTCCAGCAGGTTGGTCATCACCCGCTTGAGCCCCAGGGGCCTGCCGCCATACACCAGGCGCGGCGGGCCGCTGAAGGTGATTTCCAGGCCCTGGTCGCGATAATCGTCCACCAGGGTTTGCAGCAGTTCCGCCAGGTCGAACTGGGTCGCCTGTTCCAGGCGTGCATCGTCGCGAAAGAACTCCAGGGCCGAGTTGATCATGGCCTGCATCTCGTCCACATCGCGGAACAGCCGTTGCTGCTGGTCGGCATCCTCGATGAACTCGCCGCGCAGGCGCATGCGGGTCAAGGGCGTGCGCAGGTCATGGGAAATGGCCGCGAGCATCTGCGTACGGTCCTTGATGAAGTGCTGCAATTGCGCCTGCATGGCGTTGAACGCCAGGATCGCCTGGCGGATCTCGTGGGGGCCCACCGGCTCGATGGGTGGCGCGTGAAAGTCCAGGGCAAAGCGTCGTGCACCCAGGGCAAACTGCTGCAACGGCCTGGCCAGGCGGCGGGTGGCGATCAATGCCACCAGGCCGGTGGACACCAGCACCAGGGCGATAACGATCAGGTTGCGGGTACTCACATCCAGCCCCCAGCTGCGGGATGCCGAGGAAAACATCAGCCAGGATTGGTCGGTCAACTGCACCAATAGCGCGTAGCGGCCATTGGGCCCCGGCCAGTCGCTGGGCATGTAGGCCTCCATGCGCCGCGTAGGCGGCTCCAGCGCCTGGCGGATGCCCTCTCCCACGTACTCAGAGTCCTCGACGACCGGCAGATTGAAAGCCTCGCGAGTCGGCTGCCAGACCACGCTGGAATACTCATGGCTGACCGCTGCCGCCAGCCGTGCACGCTGGCCCGGCTCCGAGGCCTCGATCATCAGCACGATGGACGCCGAGTTCTCCAAAATTCCCGACTCTTCCAGGGACGGATAGGCCCAGACCCCGGCCAACTGCACGAACAGCGTATTGAAGGCCAGGGCCGTGAGCATGGCCATGATGATGGTCAGGGCGATCCAGCGCGCCACCGTATCGCGCAACCGATAGCGCCACAGCGACTTGAGGGCCTTCACTGGCGGGTCACGCTGGGGGTGAACAGGTAGCCGCCATTGCGTACCGTGCGGATCATCGCCGGGCGCTTGGTATCGAACTCCAGCTTGCGCCGCAAGCGGCTGACCTGGACATCGATGCTGCGGTCGAAGGCGTCATGGGCCTGGCCCCGGGCCAGGTCGAGCAATTGCTCGCGGGTGAGGATGCGCTGCGGGTGCTCGACGAACACCAGCAGCAAGTCGAACTCCCCCGCCGACAGCGGGATCATCACCTGGTCCGGCGAACGCAGTTCGCGCCGGGTCAGGTCCAGTTGCCAATCGGCGAAGCGGATCAACGGCCGTGGAACTTCGCTGGCCAGCGGCCGGCTCTCGCCGGAGCGGCGCAACACCGCGCGCACCCGCGCCAGCAGCTCGCGAGCATCGAAGGGTTTGCCCAGGTAATCGTCGGCGCCCATCTCCAGGCCCACCACCCGGTCGCTCAACTCGCCCATGGCGGTGAGCATGATCACCGGCGTGGCATGCTGCAGCCGCAGGCGCTGGCACAGGGTCAGGCCGTTATCGCCGGGGAGCATCAGGTCGAGGATGATCAGGTCCGGCACCTCCCGTTCCAGGGCCGCCCACAACCCAACGCCATCGGTGGCCACGCTGACTTGGTAGCCCTGTTGGACAAAGAATTTCTTCAGCAGGGCGAGGACTTCGACGTCGTCGTCCACGATCAAGAGACGGCTCACCGGCGGGGATCACTTCAACTGGAAAGGAGCGTTATCTAAAACCATTCGCCGCGTCACGTCATATATTTCAACCCGGTAACAAACCTGCAACGCTGCAATAAAGCAGACATCTTTGCGCAAGGTTCGGCTGTCAGCATCGGCCTCCCACTACTGGAGAACAGCCGACCATGCACCTGATCAAGAACACCTCGGCGCCCGCCCCAGCCATTCGCGAAGAACTGCCCGAACCCTGCCTCACCCATTCGGCCCTGACGCTGCTGCAACGGGTGACCAAGCTCGACGACGCCAGCCTGCATTGCCGCGAGGTCAGCCTGCGCCTGTCGGACGATCAGAACCACCTGGTGCTGACCCGCTACAGCGAGCACTACAGCCCCCAAGGCATGGAATGGGTGGAGCGCAAGCATCGGGTCTCGGTCACCGACCTGCTGCGCTGGGTCATCGAACAGGGCCAGCCCCAAAGCGTCGAACGCGGCGACGACCGACAGGCGTAAAGACAGCGGCAAGCTTCAAGATTAAAGCTTGGAGCTTGGAGCTTGGAGCTTGGAGCTTGGAGCTTGGAGCTTGGAGTTTAGATTCCGCTGTTTGCATCGGGCTTCCGGCACGCCAACGCACTCAGTGCCAGGCACACTGCCGCCAGCGAATACACCCACGCCGTGGAGGCCACCGGCAGTAACATGCCGGCGATCAGCGGGCCGAGCCCGGCGCCGATATCCCGCCATACCGCATTGGCCGCCAGGGCTCGCACTCGTCCCGCGCCCGGGTGCCGCTGGGCCACCACTGTCACGACTAGCGGCAGTTGCAGGGCCCGCAGTATCAATACCAGGGCGCCGCCGACGATCAGCCAGTGGCAACCGAACCCCACCAGGGCCACGCAGGTCAGCAGCGAAAAGACGATCAGCATCCGCGTCGCGCCAAAGCGTTGCGCGGCGATGCCGCCCAGGGGGCTGAGGAGCATTTCCGAGACATAGCGCAGGGCCAACAGCGCACCCGCTACCAGCAACGCGTTGCCGGCCATTAGTTGTTCGGCCTGCAACGACAGGCCAATGATGAACAGCCCGTCCAGCACCAGACCTTCGATGAAGGACCACAGCGCCACGCTGTCGGGACGCTGCAAGCGCCGGCCGGAATGGGCCAGTGGATGAGGCCTGCCAGGCAGGCCGAAGGCCAGCAGCATGGCGAGCAGCGAGGTCAGGGCCATGAGCCCGAAGATCACCCGCGGGCCGTATTCGACGCTGACCAGTGCACCGATGGGCAAGGCCAGCATCGGCCCGGTGGCGATCAGCGCGCGGGAGCGGCCGGTGCGGCGGGCGGCGCCCGTGGGCTCGGCAGTGGCCATGACCTGGGTCGAGAGGTTGAGGGCGGCGTAACTCAGGCCCCAACCCAGGCGCAGCAGCAACAACCACCAGAAGCCCGATAGCGTGGCGTAGCCCAGGGCGCACAACGCGGCGGTCGCAGCGGCCAGCACGCACACCGGGCGGTCGCCGTGCCGGGCATAGAAGCGCATCACCTGGCCGTAGCCGAAGATCCGCACCAGGCGGTTGGCGGCCAGCAGCAAGCCGGCCTCGGCCAGGGTCACGCCGAAGGCTTCGTGCTGCATGGGCAGCAACAGGTACAGCAGGACATCACCAGGTAAGCACAGGCCGAGGATGCTGGCGCAACGGGCAGAGTCTTGATCGGTACGGCGAAGCGAAGTATCGGGCATGTCAGGCAAACCGGCAGATCGTGAACCCGATGCAGCGTGCCGCCCGTGGCCCGCGCTGACAAACGCTTTATTTGCGCCGTATAGGTAACTAAATTAGACACATGATCAGCGACCTGCCCCCTCTGAACGCGGTCCGCGCCTTTGCCGCGGCCGCCCGCCACGAAAGCTTCAGCCGCGCGGCGGATGAGTTGCACGTGAGCCACAGCGCCATCAGCCGGCATATCAAATTGCTGGAGGAACACCTGGGCGTGCTGCTGTTCGAGCGTCGCATCCGCCAGTCGGTCCTCACCCCGGCCGGACAGGCTTTCTATGAGCAGGTCAGCGTGGCCCTGACCCAGATCGCCCAGGCCGCCACCGCCCTGCGCCAGGGTGCGGCGCTGCGCAAGGTGACCATCAATGTGCGACCGTCCTTCGCCGTGCGTTGGCTGATTCCGCGCCTGCCGCAGTTCATGGCGCAGTACCCGCAGATCCATCCGGAAGTGGTGACCAGCACCCTGCCCCCCGACCCGGCCCGGGAAACCTTCGACCTGGTAATCCGCCGTGGGCGCTCGGGGTGGGCGGCAGCGCTGCAACCGCAACGCCTGCTGGACGACGAAATCCTGGTGGTGGCCGCCCCCGCGCTCTTGCACGACACCCCCTTGCACAGCCCCAAGGACCTGGCACGCCATACCCTGCTGGTCAGCCGCACCCGGCTCAGCGATTGGTCGAAATGGCTCGAGCACTGCCGGCTCAAGCCGCTGCGCAACCCGCCAACCCTGCATTTTGACCATATGCACTTCGTGCTCCAGGCCTGCGTCGACGGCCTCGGCTTGAGCCTGTGCCCCGCCTCGCTGCTGGCCAAGGACCTGGCCAGCGGCCGGCTGGTCTGCCCGCTGCCACAATTACGCCAGCCCCTGACCCACTATTACTACGCCTTGGCCTGCGACGCCGCACCCGAGGCCCAGGTGTTCATCAACTGGATGCAGGCCCAGATCCAGCACGATGCGATTCACAACCCGGCCCAGCTGCCGGCGCGTCATAGCGGCCACTGAAGCGGCCCGGCAAATCACCCAAGTGTGTGATTGCGGTACAGCAGCGGCGCAATTACAGCGTGTGTCAGCACTTGCATTCGCGCTCACCCTGCATAGCACCGCCGGCCATTGCCACGGCGCTCTTTCATCGCCCAAGCCGGGAGTGCCCCTGGCGGCGCTTCGTCGAGGCGCTATCGATCCAGTGGCTCACCCCCAAGGCGGGGTTCTTCTTCCTTGCCGTGTTCCCGCAGTTGATCCAGCCCGAGGGCAACTACCTGCGTCAGTTCCTGTTGCTGGTGGCCAGCTACGGCCTGCTGGTGAGGGTGGTGCACAGCAAGCACCTATGCCGGCCTGGCCAACGGATCCCGGGGCTGGCTGTCCAGCCGGCGCCGAGTGCGGATCGCCGGCAGGCTCTCGGGGAGAGCCTTCCTGGGCCTCGAGGTGATGATGGCCACTGCCAGTCAATGAGCGGCATGTTTCGCTCTTGAGTACCGGCTACTTGTTGGCGTCCCGTTTCATAAGCGACCGGTCCAAAGAGGAGGATTATTTAGTCTTTCCACTGATCGAAGCTTTCAAGATCTTCCAGTTTCATGACTTCATTATAAATTGCCATTAGCCGCTCATCTTCCTTGGGCTGGGGATAGCGAGGATTGACCTGCGCGATAATTGGCGAAAAGGGATCATCTGGAACAGGATCAGCCAGTCCACCAAAAACCTTATTCAACTGGTACTTGCCCACCCAGATAACAACATCACACTCAAAGTTGAAAAAAGTATCTGTCTCACTTACTGCCGGCCTGGTCATATTCGAACTACCAACGATGCCCGCAATGGGAACACCATTGATGAGAAACAGGGCCACCTTGGCATGCCAATTTTTGTCTTTGGCAATATAGGCCTCAAACCCCACCCCTTCTGCATTCAAGCGCTTCAAAAAGTTTTTATAAGAGGGAAACCATACATCTTCAGAATCAACCTGTTGAGTTTTTTTATCGACCTTAAACTTCCCAGCAATAAAATTTATTTTAAATTTCTCATTATCAGCCTTGGACTTCAGGGCTTGCAAAACATCATCATCAAGAACCGAATAACCCCATAAATCTTCCTGAAAATAACCTGAGCACAAAACAACTTCATTCACAGCCTCAAACTTGAGCATCCTGAGCAGATATCTTTTGAAGTAGCTAAGACGTTTAGAGTTTCGCAGAAGAATATTGAAGCCCATAAATTCCCTATAAAAAATCCGATAAAAAACTCTACAAACTCTGAAGTACCTTCCCTGCTGCCAGCAGTGACTCGCCGCAGGAGTTCACATTACGCTTTATTGACAAAGACTACGGTAGTATCCCGAGCAATTTTTTTGACAAGGCTACTTCTGGCACATGCCCTCTTCCGACTCTGGTGCTCTCCCTCCCGTACTCGCCGGCCCGCTGTTGCGCCGCCTGGAACCGGGCCGGCTGGTGTTGTGGCTGGTGGGCTCGCAGCCTTTGTCCCTGACCCTGCAACTGCAGGCCGAAGGTGCGGCCATGCAGGAACTGGCCCTGGATGAATACCAGTGCCAGGTCATCGCCGTGGGCCAAGAAGCCTATATCCACCTGATCGACGTGAGCCTGGACGCGACCCTGCCCGAGGATCTGCCGATCGCCTATGACCTGCTGATCAGCGATGCACAGCACGGCCTCCAGGGCATGGCCGATTGGGCGCCCCACTTGCTCTATGGTAATGCGCAGCGGGCCGAATTCGTGCTCCACAGCCGCATCGACAACCTGCTCCACGGCTCCTGCCGAAAACCCCATCACCCGGCCCCCGACGGCCTGCTATGCGCCGACCGCCTGTTGGCGCAAAAACCGGCGACCCAAGACCGCCCCGCATTGCTGCTGATGACCGGCGACCAGATCTACGCCGACGATGTGGCTGGCCCCATGCTGCGGGCCATCCATGCCCTGATCGAACGCCTGGGCCTGTTCGACGAACAGCTCGAAGGCGCCGTGGTGGAAGACAGCCAGGCGCTCTACTGCCACCACGCCAGCTACTACCAGCGAGCCGAGTTGCTCCCCGCGCTCAAGAGCAACGAGACCCTGCGCGAGCGGTTCTTCGGCGGAGTGAAGAAGCCGATCTTCACCAGCAGCAGCGCCGACAATCACCTGGTGACCTTCGCCGAGGTGCTGGCCATGTACCTGCTGGCCTGGTCGCCGGTGCCCTGGAGCCTGATCGCGCCCCAGATGCCGCAACTGAGCCCGCAGCACCAGGCGCGCTATGCCAGGGAGCAGCGGCATATCGAGGCCTTCGTCGCCGGCCTGGACGGCGCGGCGCGGGTCTTCGCCCACCTGTCGTGCCTGATGATCTTCGACGACCACGACATCACCGACGACTGGAACCTCAGCGCCCAATGGGAAGAAACCGCCTACGGCCATCCCTTCTCCAAACGCATCATCGGCAATGCCCTGCTGGCCTACATGCTGTGCCAGGGCTGGGGCAACAACCCCGACGCCTTCCCGGCATTGCTGGAGCAGACCCAGGCCCTGAGCGCCAGCGCGCAAGGTAATCGGCAACTGGACCGGCGACTGCACGACCCGTTGCTCGAGCAACTGCTGCGCTTTGCCCAGTGGCAGTACGTACTGCCCAGCACCCCGGCCCTGGTGGTGCTGGACACCCGTACCCGGCGCTGGCGCAGCGAGTTCAGCCTGGGCCAGCCTTCGGGCCTGCTGGACTGGGAAGCCTTGAGCGAACTGCAACACGAACTGCTGGACCACCCTTCGGCGATCATCGTTTCGCCGGCGCCGATCTTCGGCGTCAAGCTGATCGAAACCGTGCAGAAGGTCTTCAGCTGGTGTGGCTACCCGCTGCTGGTGGACGCGGAAAACTGGATGGCCCATCGCGGTTCGGCCCAGGTGATCCTGAATATCTTCCGCCACTCACGCACCCCGGGCAGCTACGTGATCCTCTCCGGCGACGTGCACTACTCCTTCGTCTACGAAGTGCTGATCCGCCATCGCCAGGGCGGCCCGCGGATCTGGCAGGTCACCAGCAGCGGCATCAAGAATGAATTCCCCGCAACCCTGCTGGACTGGTTCGACCGCCTCAACCGCTGGCTCTACTCGCCCCGCTCGCCGTTGAACTGGTTCACCAGGCGCCGGCGCATGAAGGTCATCCCCCATGTGCCCGAGCATGCCAAGGCCGGTGAACGGTTGTGGAACTCTTCCGGGCTGGGCCAGGTGTTCTTCGACGACCAGGGCCAGCCCACGGCCATCTACCAGCACAATGCCAACGGCCGCGAGCCGACACGGATGATCGCACCAAGATAGAATCGCCATTCGCCGGCAACCAGGAAGGACCCGCCCGATGGAAAAACAACCGCTGTATCGCAAGGTCAACACGCGGACCCACGGCGTGCACCACAAGATCCATCCGGCCTATGCCCAGCAGCGCCACAGCAAGGCCCTGGCCGCCAAGGAGCAGCAGCGCGGCAGCATGCATTCCGGGCTGCGCCTGGGGCTGGACTACACGCCGCTGTTCCGCTTCTTGCTCAGCCGAGTGGGCGCCCCCTGGGATGCGGTGTTCAGTGAGGCCAAGAGCCGCCTGGACCGCGAAGACCCGGTGTTCTGGCTGGTGGCCCGGCATGAACACGAACGCGAGGACTACGTGCGCATCGGCCACTTCAGTTTCTTCAGCGGCTTGTACGTCGACGCCCAGGGGTTGCTGCAAATGGTCGATCCGCAACTGCGCGCAGCGCACATGAGCCCCGACTGCCCCTGCTGTACCCACACCCTGAACGGGGTGCCCTTCGGCTTGCCCTACCAGCGCTCCTGAGTCCATTCAACCATGCCTAGCAACCCCATTACCCAGGAACAGTTGGACGAGATCCGCTATGTGCTGTCGGATGCCTTCGTCGACAACCAGGTGGACTATGCCTACATCGCCCGGCAGACCCAGGCCTACGAGCGGGCCGAGATCGAGCGCATCCTCTACTGCGAGGTGGCGCCGGTGTGCTACGTCAACCTGATGGCGGTGATCCCGGAAATCTGGATGGGTTTCGAGCGCACCTCGCTCCTGGCGGATATCGAAGAAAGCCTGCAGCGACGTCGCAACAGCCGCTGGCAAGCCTTTGTCGATCATCTGTATATCCGCTGGATCCGCTACAGCGGTGGCTATATCTGGAAGGAAATCTGCCAGCACTACCCAGGCTGAACCCCCTACCAGTGATCTCTTATCCGAGCATCGGGGCTGCAGTAGTCGCTGGAGTGCAGCCCTACAGGCTCGGCCTGCATCCGCCCCTGCTCATCGATCTTGCGCAGCAGCGCGGTGCATTGCTGGTCCTGCAGGAACACCAGCTGGTAGGTCGCGCCAGCCTCAGGCACGAAGCTCACGCTCTGCTCACAGACGGCGCGGAAATTCTCCAGCTGCCCGGGTTCGCTGTTGTAGAACATCAGGGCGAAGGGACGATTGGCCGGGAGCTTGAGTTCATTGGCGCCAAAACCTTCCTGGCGCCGCATACGGTCGGTCTCGGCGCTCATGGGAATGCCCAGGCTGCGGAACTTGGGATTGGCAATGCCGCGATGCGGCTTGACCATCACGCCCGAGCCCGGTTTGCGCCAGTCGATGCAATCGCTGTATGGCACGCCACGGACCGAGCCCTGAGACACGATGCGGATCAATGCAGTGTCACCGGCATCCGCCGGAACGCGATAACTGACGGTAGTGGCCTTGAGGGTCGAGACGAAGGTGCAACCGCCCAGGCCCAGGGTCAGGGTCAGGGTCAGGGTCAGGCCGAGCAACACCACAGAGGGAAACCGCATGATTCATCCTTGGGGGGAGCGACCATCGGTGGCCGCAAAAGGATGGCGATCTTAACTCGGCGTGATCGGCCTGCCACAGGTTTTTCGCCGCTCGAAAACCGCGGCTACGGGCTACTCAAGCCAGTCATGGCGGCTACCGAAGTAGCCGCCATGGCTAGGGTCAGTAGCGAGCGTCCGCCGGCCGGCCACCGTTCGGCCAATCCTTGACCTTGTCCGGGAAGTCCGGACGCGGTTGATGGGAGAAGTACTCGGCCACATCCAGGGCTTCCTGGTCCGAGAGGCCACCCTGGCCCAGGGGGAACTTCTCGTGGAAGCCGATCGGCATGTTGCGCTTGACGAAGGCCGCGGCGGTGTAGGTACGGGCCATGCCGGCGCCGATGTTGAACGACTCGTCGCCCCACAGCGGCGGGAAGATCAGGCTGCCGTCGGCACGCTTCAGGCCTTCGCCATCAGCGCCATGGCACACCGCGCACTGCTTGGCGTACACCTGCTTGCCATTCTCGGCGTTGGGCTTGAGGGCGGGATCGATCTTGCCCACGCCACGCCCGGCCACCTTGTCCTCGGGACGGGTGTTCATCTTCATCCACTCGAAGTAGGCCACCATGGCTTGCATGTCCGGGCCAGCCACCGGCAGCGGCTTGCCGTGCATGGAGCGGCGGAAGCAACCGTTGATGCGCTCTTCCAGGGTGATGGTCTTGCCCGCCCGTGGCGCGTAGCCGGGGAAGAATGCCGAGACACCGACAAAAGGCGAACCATCGGCCACGGTGCCAGCGTTGAGGTGGCAGCTGGTGCAGTTCAGCGAGTTGCCGACGTTGTCCGGCAGCAGGGCCTTGGTCTCCAGGTGCAGGCGCATGCCGCGCACCAGTTGCTCGGCGTTCGGCGCCGCCAACAGGTTGGCCAGGCGTGGGGTTTCAAACGGCGTGCTCTCCACTTGCGGGCTCAGTTGGGCACGCATTTTCTTGACCTGGTTGGCGTCGATGGCCGAACCCTGGTTGCCCCAGCTGCTGCGGACGAAAGTCAGGATCTCGGCGATTTCCTCATCGGCCAGTTGGGCAAAGCCCGGCATGGTGTAGACCCGTGGATGGGCCGCGGTCTGGGCGGTCTTCCAGCCGGTCAGGGTGATGTGCAGCAAGGACGTCGGGTTGCTCGATGCCACGCTGGGGTTGCCCGCCAGGGACGGGAACATCTGCGGTACGCCGGCACCATCCTGGCGGTGGCAGTCGGAGCAGAACTGCGCATAACCCAGGCCACCACGAGAGGTGAACAGGTTGCTCGGCGGTGCTGCCGGGGCCTGGACCTCGGACGGCATCGGCAGGTCATCCTTGCCCGCCGGCAGCGACTTGAGATAGGCCGCAATGGCGGTCAGGTCGGCATCGGTGAAGTGCTGGGTACTGTGGTGGATCACATCGGCCATGTTGCCCGAGACCGTGGCGAAGCGGTTCTGCCCGGTCTTGAGCAGTTGCACGGTGTCTTCCACGGTCCACAGGTTGCGCAGGCTCAGGGCGCGCCACTCTTCTACCGTTTCCCCGGCCAGGTAATGCTGGCCACCGGATTCGGTGTCGCTCATGGCCTTCTCCTGGAAGGCGATGCCCCGTGGGGTGTGGCAGGAACCGCAATGGCCCAGGCCCTGGACCAGGTAAGCGCCACGGTTGAGCTGTTCGTCACGCTGGGGATCGGGCTTGAAGGGCTGTTTGTCGACGAAGGCGAAGTTCCAGAACCACAGGCCCCAGCGCTGGTTGAAGGGGAAGCCCATGTCGGCCTCCAGGTTGCCCTGGGCCACCGGCTCCACGCCATTCATCAGGTAGGCAAAGAGCGCTCGCATGTCCTCTTCGGTCATCTTCGCGTAGGACGGGTACGGCATGGCCGGGTACAAATGGCTGCCGTCAGGGGTCACGCCTTCGCGCATGGCGCGGTCGAACTGTTCGAAGCTGTAGGCGCCGATGCCAGTTGCCTTGTCCGGGGTGATGTTGCTGGAGTAGATGGTGCCCATGGGCGTCTTCAGCTCCAGGCCGCCGGCCATGACGGCGCCGCCACGGGCGGTATGGCAAGCGATGCAGTCGCCGAGCTGGGCCACATACTGGCCACGCTGGATCGTTTCGGCATCGGGGGTGGGGGCAGCTGCCGGAGCAGGCTCGCTACCGTGGGCAGAATGTACGCAGAGCAACGCAGCGCCCAGGAGGCACAAGCGTGACAGAGAAAAAGCCATCAGGTTATTCCTTTAAAACCCGCCTGGGGTGATCCCCTCGGCCGATATCCGCAAAGGTTTTTATTGGTTATCTCGGGCCCTTGGGAGGTAGGCCCGGGGCCCGGTACCTTGTGGGTCCGAGCCTGAGTCCCTTGTAGCGGATTTCTCTGAAAACCCTGTTGATATGGATCATGCACCTGTAGGCAATGGCCTAAACGCCCCCTGGTACGACGTTTTTACTCGGTCGTTTCCACGCCCAGTCCAGCGGCCTGCCAGTCGGTGAACCCCTCGTCCAGGCGCCGCACCTTGAAGCCCCTGGCCCGCAACAACGCCGCTGCGTTGTGCGAGAGCACGCAATAAGGGCCGCGGCAGTAGGCCACCAACTCTTGTTCCGACGGTAGCTCCGCCAGGCGCAGTTCCAGTTCCTCCACCGGGATATTGATCGCCCCCGGCAGGTGCCCCTGGGCAAACTCCTCCGGCGAACGCACATCCAGCAAGGTCATGCCGCCCTCTTGCAGGCGCTGGCGCAACTCGTCCCGGGAGATCCCTTCCAAGCGCGCCGGTTGCTGGACGCTATCGCTGAGCAGCTCGCGGATCTGCCCATGGTTGTAGTCCACATACCGGCGCAAGGCATCGAGCAAGCCCGCCACCGGGCCCTGGGCCAGGCTGTAGAGCACGCGCTTGCCATCACGCCGGGTCTGCACGAAACCGCCGCGACGCAGCTGCTGCAGGTGCTGGGAAGTATTGGCTACCGAAAGGCCTGAGGCCTCCACCAGGCGCTCCACCGGCTGCTCGCCGCGAGCGATGTGCTCCAGCAGGATCAGGCGATGGTGATGCCCGAGGATGCGCGCCAGCTCGGCCATGTCGGCCAGCGGCTGCTGTGGGGAAAGCGAATCGATCATTGACAGTTCCTGCTGCTTTATTGATCATTCAATCATTAAATTGAATGAAATCTTACCACGGAATACCTGGCACTGTACTGCCAGGCTCCCGTATCTGAAGGAGTCCTTATGCATGCACTCATGGCGTTGATCTTACCGGCACTGGCGATCGGTGTCGGCGCAACCGTGGTCCTGGATCTCTGGAACCTGTTCCTGGCCCGGTTCCTGAACATGCCCGGCCCCAACTGGGCCATGGTCGGACGCTGGATCGGCCACTTCCCCAAGGGCCGGTTCGTGCACCAGAACATTGCCCAGGCCGCACCAGTCGCTGGTGAACAAGCGTTGGGCTGGTTGGCCCACTACCTGATCGGGATCGCTTTCGCGGTACTGTTGCTGCTGACCCAGGCCCCGCAATGGCCGTTGCAACCGACCCTGGCCCCGGCGCTGATCGTCGGCGTGCTGACGGTGGCCGCGCCGTTCTTCCTGATGCAGCCGTGCATGGGCGCCGGAGTCGCGGCCAGCAAGACGCCCAAGCCGAGCGTGGCCCGGCTGCGCAGCCTGGTCGGCCACTCGGTGTTCGGCCTGGGCTTGTACGGTTCGGCCATGACCTGGGCCTGGGTGATGGGACAGTAAGGGATGCCGGACTTATCTAGGGTCTGTTGCCATTTCGCCGCGACCGCGCCGGAGCCAGTTTTAGCGCGGAGCTAGGCACGAGACGCGAAGTTTGGCCGTCCAAATGAGCCGTCGAGTAACGACGCGCCGCGCTAAAACCGGCCCGTCCCTTCGGGTTGCGCGACAAATGGCGCCATGCGTCGTTGCAGGACTTGACAAGGGAACGACCATTGCCTGCGTCCTACGCCTAGCCTGGCGCCATTTGACGCGGCAACGCGGTTTGCGCCGAAACGGCAACAGACCCTAGACCCAATCCTCGACGCGCAACCCGGGCACACGCTCGAACTCACGAAGATTGTTGGTGACCAGGGTCAGCCCCAATGACCTGGCATGTCCCGCTATCAGTTGATCGTAGGGACCTATTCGGTTGCCCTTCTGGGCGAGTTCGGCCTGTAGCTGGCCACTATGGATCGCGGCGTTATCGTCATAATCCAGCACTTGCAGGCGTGCCACGAAGCTTTCGACACGCCCCAGGTTTTTCTCCGGCACGGCAGATTTTTCCGCACCATAGATCAGTTCCATCAACGTGATGGAACTGATGCACAAACGCCCCTGATTACGGCTGAACGCTTCGCGAACCTGCTGGGGTTTGTTCTTGATGGTAAAGATGCAGATATTGGTATCGAGCATGTACTTGAACATCAGAACTCCTCACGTACCTGTTCGGCTGGCTGCTCCCGTTCAGTCATGAAGTCGGCGCTCACGCTGTCCTGCTCATCAAACCAACTGTCCCAGGACTCGCCCGCCGGAGTGATGATGCGGGTGCGGCCGATCGCGACGATGTCCACCCGTGTGACATCGTCCGGCAACGCCACGGCCTTGGGCATGCGAATAGCCTGACTGCGATTGCTTTTGAATACGGAACCGGTTTCCATCGAATCACCTGCTGCATGAGCCAAAGGTGCCTCAAGTCTAGTGAAGCAAAGGGATATGTCAAAGGTATATCCCTTACGCTCAGCCATCGCCGACCGAACGCTTCAACCCGGTAGCACTCGAAGCAGGATGGCGGATCGAAGCCATGACCCACCTCGAACGTACACAAGGGATAACCATGCTCGAACACCTGGACCTCAACGCCCTGATCGCCACCTACGGCTACTGGGTGATCTTCGTCGGTTGCCTGCTGGAGGGCGAGACTGTATTGATCCTCGGTGGCATGGCGGCGCACCAGGGCAACCTGGAGTGGCCCCAAGTGATCAGCGTGGCCACCCTCGGCGGCATCCTCGGCGATCAGTTGCTGTTCTGGACCGGTCGCTACTCCGGCGCCCGGGTACTGCCCAGGCTCAAGCGCCATCAGGCCGCCATCGAGCGGGTCAAGGGCCTGATCGAACGTTATCCCCTGACCTCGGTATTCGCCGTGCGCTTTCTCTATGGCATGCGCCTGGTAGGCCCGATGGTCATCGGTGCCAGCGGCCTGGCGCCCTGGCGCTTTGCCTTGCTCAATGTGCTCGGGGCCGCGGTCTGGGCCATGTTGTTCGTCGGGGCTGGCTATTGGGCCGGCGAGGCCTTGCAGCATTTTTTCGGCGACCTGAAGCCCTATCGCCTGCCGATCTTCCTCGGCGTGGTGGCCCTGCTGGGACTCGCCGCGCTGGTACGGCACCTGCGCAACCGACGCAAGACGAAAACCTCTTGAAGCGGGCGCAAACCCTGGATCGGGAATTTTCATACTGACCCGGCGACTTTATTTCGTTTGTCCCAGGCGGCCGAGGCCGGCTTAGATAACGGCTCGTTTCCGGCATGCAGAGCCCGTCCCATGAGCTACGAAAATATCAGCCGTTCGATCGCCACCGTCCACCCGATCCAGCTCAGCCACGGGCGCAACGCCGAAGTCTGGGACACCCAGGGCAAACGCTACATCGACTTCGTCGGCGGCATTGGCGTGCTCAACCTCGGGCACTGTCATCCGCGCATCGTCGCGGCCATCCAGGCCCAGGCCAGCCGCCTCACCCACTACGCCTTCAACGCCGCTCCGCACGCGCCCTACCTTGAGTTCATGGAGCGCCTGGCCCGCTTCATCCCGGTGAGTTACCCGGTCAGCGGCATGCTCACCAACAGTGGTGCCGAAGCGGCGGAAAACGCCTTGAAGATTGTCCGCGCCGCCACCGGGCGCAGCGCGGTGATTACCTTCGACGGTGGCTTCCATGGCCGCACCCTGGCCACCCTCAACCTCAACGGCAAGGTCGCGCCCTACAAACAGAAGGTCGGCGTGTTACCGGGCCCGGTGTATCACCTGCCCTACCCCAGCGCCGACAACGGCGTGAGTGCCGAAGAAGCCTTGAAGGCCATGCAACGGTTGTTCAGCGTGGAGATCGATGTCGGCGAGGTGGCCTGCTTCATCCTCGAGCCAGTGCAGGGCGAAGGCGGCTTCCTCGCGCTGGACCCTGGGTTCGCCCAGGCCCTGCGCCGCTTGTGCGACGAGCAGCGGATCCTCTTGGTGGCCGACGAAATCCAGTCCGGCTTCGGCCGCACCGGCCAGCGTTTCGGCTTTTCCCGGCTGGGCATCGAACCGGACCTGATCCTCCTGGGCAAGAGCATCGGCGGTGGGCTGCCCCTGGGCGCGGTAGTCGGCCGCAAGGACCTGCTGGACAGCCTGCCCCGGGGCGGCCTGGGCGGCACCTATTCGGGCAATCCGATCGCTTGTGCCGCGGCCCTGGCGACCCTGGACGAAATGACCGACGAGCATCTGCACACCTGGGGCACGCACCAGGAGCGAGCGATTGTCGAGCGTTACCAGCATTGGAAAGCCAGTGGCCTGTGCCGCTACCTGGGGCGCTTGACCGGCGTGGGCGCCATGCGCGGCATCGAGCTGCTGGATGAGCATGGCGCGCCAGCGTCGCAGCCGTTGAACAATCTGCTGGCCAGTGCCCGGGAAGCCGGCCTGCTGCTGATGCCAAGTGGCAAGTCACGGCATATCGTGCGCCTGCTGGCACCCTTGACCACGGAACCTTCGATCTTCGAAGAGGGGCTGGATATTCTCCAGCAGTGCCTGGCGCGCCTGTAAGTCCAGGCATGCCAGGCAGGCTGGGCTAGAACAGATAGCCCATGTAGACCGCAGCGCCACCGCCGGCCTGCAAGCCGGCGTTCATCCCGGCCATCACCACCGCGCCCTTGGCCGACTGCAGCAGTTGGCGGTTGATGGTGTTGGCCGCGAAAATCGAGGCGGCGGTGGAGTTCACCGCTACCGCCAACGCCAGCAGCTTGGGGTCCAGGCCGAACAGCAAGGCCGTGGCCGAGCCACCCACTCCCAACCCGGCACCGACTTCGGTGTACAGGCAAGGGCCGGTAATGTCGTCGCTGGTCAGGTCACGGCTGGCCAGGGCATCGGAAACGAACACCTTGCCGGTACTAGGGAAGGCTTCGGCCGCACCGGCGCCGCCGACGGTCTTGCCCTTGATCCGGATATTGACCTTGCCGAAACGCGGCAGGCGGGCGCCGAACCCTACCCCCACCCCAAGGCCGCCATAATGGTAGTGCACATCCTCGCCCTGGGGCGAGCGCAGTACCAGGGACGCACCGCTGCCTGCCAGCAGGGCCACGGTCAGGCCGCCACCGCTGGCGGTCTGGTACTGCCAGCGACTTTCGTTGACCGGGATCGGGATGTTGTAGCTCATGGGTTCAAAGTCCTTTTAATGGATGCGCGGCGCGACGCCCGCGCTGACTGCTGATGCCGACAAGACCGGCAATGACGAACACCAGGCCGATCAGGCCCAGCACGCCTGGAGTGGCCCAGAGGGCCGCCGGATCGTCGATGACCGCACTGTTGGCCGCGCGGTCGGGCTGGTAGTAGACCCGGACCGGCTGGTCTTTCTGGTAACCGAAGATGAAACCGCCCTGGGGGTAGGAAATCCTTTCTCCACTCGCGGTGGTGAAGGCGATCTCGGGGTGCGAGCCACCGGCATTCAGGTCGCTGACGATGCCGTCGGCGCTCTGGGCACTGGCGAGGAACTCGCGGCGTTCGAGGGTGAGATTGGCGGCGATGACCAGCAGGCCGACGCCGATCAGGGCAAACAGCAGGCCCTGGAAGATTTTACCGAGGCGTGACGGGGTGGAGTTAGCCATGGGCTGTCTCGATATTCGTCCGTGAATGGGGGTGGCCAAGATAGCAAGAAACCCCCAGCTAAAAAAACCGTTGCCGCAGTGCAAGCATCACACGGCATCGGCGTTCAGGCGCCCGGTTCGCGACGGCGGGCGCCGGTTGCGCGGCACCTACAAGCGAAAAACCCGACGGGCATTGCCCTGGAGGAATTTGTCCGCAATCGACGGCGGAAGTTCCAGGGCCTGGACCTGCTCCAGGCATTTTTTCAGCGACAGCTGGGGGAAGTTGCTGCCGAACAAGACCTTGTCCTGGCCGTAGGTGCGGATGAACTGCAGCAGTTGCGGCGGGTAGTAGGCCGGCAGGTGGGCCGAGGTGTCGATGTGGATATTGTCGTGTTTCCAGGCCAGGCCGATCATCTCGTCGGTCCAGGGATGGCCGATGTGCCCACCGACGATCACCAACTCCGGAAAGTCCAGGGCCACGTCATCCAGATACGGCACCGGCCGCCCGGTCTCCGAGGGCATCAACGGCCCGGTATGGCCGACCTGGGTACAAAAGGGAATCCCAAGCTCGATGCACTTGGCATACAGCGGGTAATACAGGCGGTGGTTGGGCGGCAGCTTCCAGAGCCAGGGCACGATGCGCAAGGCCTTGCAACCCAGTTCGCCCACCGCCCGATCGAGCTCGGCCAGGGCTGCCATGGGCCGACTCAGGTCCACCGTGGCCACACCGACGAAACGCTCGGGAAAGGCCCGGGTATAGGCCGCCACTTCATCGTTGCTGAACACCCAGCCCTCGGGCCGGCACCAGGCGCTGAGCATGAGTTTTTCCACCCCGGCCTGATCCATCAGCGCCACGGTCTGCTCGATACTCACCGGCTGGTCAAGCAGGTGCGCCGAGCCGGACTTCTCGAACAGCCGGGCGACTTCCGGCAACAGCGCCCGCGCGCGGCCGTTGGCCGGCTGCGCCCAGGCATCGATGGCTCCCAGTTTCACGGTCATGCTTGTATCCTCCAGGCTGCTCAAGGTCGAACCGACACGCTACGCCCAGGCTCTGGCGGCAACAATGTTCACAGTGCTCGACCCGCTTGACCTAAGCGCCCAGCCTCGCTGGACGGCTGACAGGCCGATGGAACGCAACCTGCCCTCTGGAGATTTCCCCATGCTGATTCGAGACGCCTGCGCTGAAGACAGCGAAGCCCTGTGGCAATTTCTCGCGGACAACGGCTGGCGCCATCGCATTGGTACCCGCGAGTACTTCAGCCAATTGCTGGCCAACTCCCAGCGCACGGCGGTGGCCCTGCACGACAACAGCATCATCGGTTTTGCCCGCGGCCTCAGCGATGGGCTCTCCAACGGCTACCTGTCCATGGTGGTGGTTGCCCAGCACTATCGGCGGCAAGGTACAGGCCGGGCCCTGGTGCACTGGGTGATGGGCGACAACCCGCAGATCACCTGGGTCCTGCGCGCCGGTCGTCCCGGGGCAGCGGAATTTTTCAGCACACTGGGCTTCGAGCCCTCGGACATCGCCATGGAGCGCAAGCGCCATAGCGCCTGATCGCCCTTCACCTGCTGCTCACCCAAGGAATCCTCATGTCAGAACAACACGACACCAATGCCGACTGGCCACCGGCCGGCTGCCCACCCCTGGCCTGGCCGGACCTGCCCGATCAGGCCACGCGCCTGGCCTGGTACCGGGCGGCGATTGGCGCCTACGGCGCGCTATGGGAAGGACACATCAACGAACCCGAGCTGACGCCCGTCAGCGAAGACGCCTTGCAAGCCCTGGAACAGCGCCTGGGCTGCCCGCTGCCACCGGCGCTGCGTGACTATCACCGCCAGCTGGGGGTGCTGTCCCTGGCCGAGACCCTGTGCAGCGTCGAGCCCGGCGACATCTCGATCCAGCCTCTGCTGGAGGCCTACCCCGGCATCGTCGAGATCGACGAGCAATACCTGGACCTGGCACTGGCGCAAAGGCTGGTGGCCTTCGGCGACTACCTGGGCAACGGCAACCTGTTCTGCTTCGAGCGCGACACCGGCGCGGTCTACTACTTCGACCACGATAGCGGCATGGCCCTGACGCCTTTCTTCGATTCGCCGCAGGACTACCTGGATGCGCTGATGCTGCTGTGCCTGGCCGAGGTACATGACGACGATGACGGCGTCGAAGCGCTGATCAGCCAGCGCTATGGCGAGGATCTGCTACGCAAGTGGCGCTACTGACCTCCCCGCCCTCAAGGCCGGTCATCAGCCGCCAGTCTTCACCCGTATCGGCTGTTCCTGGTAACGCTCGGGAAACAGCTGCTTGAGGTGCGCCACCTTGGGCAGGTCATTGATCACGATGTAGGGATAGCCAGGGTGCTCGGCAAGAAAATCCTGGTGATAGGCCTCCGCCGGGTAAAAGGTCTGGTCCGGTTCCAGGCGGGTGGCAATGGGCTTGGCGAACGCCCGCCCTGCATCGAGCTGGGCGATGTAGGCCTGGGCCACCCGTTGTTGCTCGGGTGTCTGCGGGAACAGCGCCGAGCGGTACTGGGTGCCGCTGTCCGGCCCCTGGCGATTGAGTTCGGTAGGGTCGTGGGCCACCGAGAAGTAGATCTGCAGCAAGCTGCCGTAGCTGACCTGGGCCGGATCGAAGGTCACCTGCACCGACTCGGCATGCCCGGTGTCACCTTCGCTGACCCGCTGATAGTCCGCCGTCTGCGCCGCGCCCCCGGCATAACCGGACACCGCGCGCTGCACCCCTTTGACATGGGCGAACACGCCCTGCACACCCCAGAAGCAACCACCGGCAAATACCGCCGTCTCGCTAGGGGCCGGATTGCGTTCATCCAGCGCTGGCGGTGCGATCACCACCGCGTCACCGGTACCGCCAAGGGAAAAGGCCGAGCACTGCCCCGCCAGCCCCAGCAAGGTCATTGCCAGCACTGCACCCAGAATGTTCTTCATACCCGCCTCTCTTGCCATGAGTGAACCTGCAAGGCCCCGCGCGGCCTTTCCACGATCCAGGCCAACCGACTGTCGTGCCCCCACCTCTCAACCAAAAGTGAAGGCATAGGCCTGCACCCCTGGTTCGAGAAACTCGATGCTGAAGGTGTGCTCCGCCACATCGCCGGCCTGACGCACCAACTGGTACAGGCGCTGCTCGGTCACCTGGCCGCTGCCGTCGGGCGCCACATCCACGCCGTGGTCCGCCCCCGGTGCCTGGCCGTCGATCAGCACCTTGAAGCGCACCGGCTTGCCATCCACCCCCGGACCCAGTACCAGGTGCAGGTCACGGGCGTGAAAGCGGTACACCAGCGCCCCGCCTGGCGCAGTGGATCGAGCACTTTCGGCCCCGACCTTCCACTGCCCGCGCAGGCCCCAGTCGTTCAGCGCCAACTGCGCTGGCACGGCATAGGCCGCGACGGTGTCCGGCGCCAGGCTGGCCTGGGGCACGAAATTCTCCGAGCGCTGGTAGCCGACGTAGGTTTCCGGCGAGCGCACCTCGTTCATGTCCGCCGCTTGCTGCACCCCCTGGGCCTCGGCCTGGATCAAGCCACCGGTGACCTGGGCATTGCCGGCCTCGCGCAGCAGTTGCTGGATCACTCGCTCCGACTCGGCGTACTCACCCTCGCCGAAGTGGTGGTAGCGAATGCGCCCCTGGGCATCGGCGAAGTAGTGCGCCGGCCAATACTGGTTGTCGAAGGCACGCCAGATCCGGTAGTCGTTATCGATGGCCACGGGGTAGTCGATGCCCAAGTCCTTCACGGCCTTGGTGACATTGCCCACGTCCCGTTCGAAGGCGAATTCCGGGGCGTGTACACCGATCACCACCAGCCCCTGGTCGCGGTACTTCTCGGCCCAGGCTTTGACATAGGGCAGGCTGCGCAGGCAGTTGATGCAGGAGTAGGTCCAGAAATCCACCAGTACCACCTTGCCCTTCAGCGCCTCGGCACTCAGGGGGGGCGAGTTGAGCCACTGCACGGCGCCACTCAGTGGCGGCAACTGGCCCTGCACCGGCAAGGCCGGCGCGGACATGGCGCCAGCGGCAGCCATCATTGCGCCGCCGGGGTGGTCCTGCGCCTGCATCGCCCCCTCCGGTGTGGCCGCCCCACCCGCCAACCGTCCCACCAGGACCTGCTCCAGGCCGGCGGTGGAGGCCGTGGAAAGACGCGCCAGAATCCCGGTGTCCCAGCCCATGGCAATCGCCGCGACCCCGGCGAGCATCGCTGCCCCCAGGCCCTTGCGCAGCCATTCACCGGCGCCCAGGGAGCGCTTCATGGCGGCGAACACCTTGCCACCGAGCAACAGCGCCACGGCCAGCGAGGTCGCAGCACCGCCCGCGTAGGCCAGCAACAGCAGGCTGGTCGCGAGGTTGGCGCCCTGCAATGCCGCACCGGTCAGCAACAGCCCGAGAATCGGCCCGGCGCACGGCGCCCAGAGCAGGCCGGTGGCAACGCCGATCAACAATGAAGCGCCGGGCCGCGGCCGTGGGTCGTGGCCGGCAGCCTCCGACAGCCGCCCGCCCACCGCCACCAGCGGCCGGGTCAGGCGCTCGGCCAACCGCGGCAGCAGCAGCGTCAGCCCGAACAGTGCTACGCACAGCAACGCGAGCCAGCGACCGTACTGATTGGCTTGCACCACCCAGGCGCCGCCGACCGCCGCCAGGCTCGCGACCACGGCGAAGGTCAGGGCCATGCCCAGCAACAGCGGCAAGCCACTGCGCAAGAACGGCTGGCCGGTGCGAGCGAAGACAAAGGGCAATACCGGCAGAATGCAGGGGCTGACAATGGTCAGCACACCACCGAGATAAGCGAGAAGCAGTAGCCACATGAGGTCATCCTTCTATCGGTGAGAAACAGCATCAGGCCGCTTGCACGGTGAAGTTCATGGCCAGCCCGTTCATGCAGTAGCGCAGGCCGGTAGGGGCCGGGCCATCATCGAATACATGCCCCAGGTGGCCGCCACAGCGCCGGCAGTGCACTTCGGTGCGCTGCATGCCCAAAGAACGATCGCTGCGCTGCGCCACTGCCTGCTCCAGCGGGGCCCAGAAGCTTGGCCAGCCGGTATGACTGTCGAATTTGGTGGTCGAGGAAAACAGCGCCAGGGCGCAGCCGGCACAGGCGAAGGTGCCCGCGCGGTGCTCGTCGTTGAGCGCACTGCTGTAGGCCCGTTCGGTACCCTCCTGGCGCAGTACCCGGTACTGCTCGGGGCTGAGCAAGGTGCGCCACTGGTTGTCGGTGTGGCTGACCTCAAACGCCTCATCAGCCTGGGCCGCCCCCACCAGGCGGCCTTCACCGCCCTGCCAGGGCAGCGCCTTCAGGGCCAGGGTGGCCACCCCAAGACCTGCACCTGCCGCCAGCAATTGTCGCCGTGTGAACATGGGTCTCTCCCGTAATCGGCCTCTGAACCTTGGGCAGAGCCTATGCTTGGGCTGATCGCCAAATCCTCACGCACAGTTAAACAATTCGTGATAACTGGCCGAGGCGAAACACCGCACAATGCGCCCATTGCCCCCGCGAGGCCCGAGTGTCGATGGAACAAGCCAAACGCGTGCTGGTGGTCGAGGATGACCAGCACATTGCCGAGCTGATTGCGCTGCATTTGCGCGACGAACACCTGCAAGTGGTGCACAGCGCCGACGGCACCGAGGGCCTGCGCCTGCTGGAACAGGGGGGCTGGGACGCGCTGATCCTGGACCTGATGCTGCCCGGGGTCGACGGCCTGGAGATCTGTCGCCGCGCCCGGGCCATGACCCGCTACACGCCGATCATCATCACCAGTGCCCGCTCCAGCGAGATGCATCGCATCCTTGGCCTGGAACTGGGCGCCGACGACTACCTGGCCAAGCCGTTCTCGGTGCTCGAGCTGGTGGCCCGGGTCAAGGCGCTGCTGCGCCGGGTCGATGCGCTGGCACGCAACCTCAAGCTGGACAGCGGCAGCCTCGCCCTCGACGGCCTGGCCATCGATCCGCTGACCCGCGACGCCAACCTGGACGGGCGGCGCCTGGACCTCACGCCGCGGGAGTTCGACCTCCTGTATTTCTTCGCCCGCCAGCCGGGCAAGGTGTTCTCGCGCATGGACCTGCTCAATGCCGTCTGGGGCTACAACCACGAAGGCTACGAGCACACCGTCAACACCCATATCAATCGCTTGCGGGCCAAGATCGAAAGCGACCCGGCACAGCCCGCGCGGATCCTCACGGTCTGGGGCCGCGGCTACAAGTTCGCCACCCAGGAGCCGACATGAGGCTGACCCTGACCCAGCGCCTGTCCGTGGTGTTCGCCCTGTTGCTGCTGGTGTGCTGCTCCACCTCGGCCTGGCTGCAGGTGCGCTCCAGCCGCATGCATGAACTGGAAGTGGTCCAGGGCCTGTCGCGGGACCTGGCCGGGCATATCGCCCAGGACACCCAGCTGATGGATGCCAACGGCCTGATGCCCAACGCCCTGCGTACGCTGTTCGGCCAGCTGATGCTGGTCAACCCCAGTGTCGAGGTGTACCTGCTGGACACCCAGGGACGCGTGATGGGCAACGCCGCCCCTGCCGGTCGCCTGCGCCGCGAACAGGTGGACCTGGCGCCAATCCGGCGCCTGCTGGCTGGCGACCCACTGCCGATCCTTGGCGACGACCCGCGCAGCCCGGACGGACGCAAGGTGTTCAGCGCAGCGCCGTTGATGGTTGCCGGCAAGCAGGCGGGTTATCTGTACGTGGTGCTGCTCAGCGAGGAACACGACCGCCTGGCCGAGCGCGGCGCCACGGGTGCGGCCTTGAACATCGCCTTGTGGTCGATCGCCCTGGTGGCGCTGTTATGCCTGATCGCCGGCCTCACGGCCTTCGCCCTGATCACCCGGCCATTGCGCACCCTGACCGAACGGGTCGGCCACTTCGACATCGAGGGTGCTTCGCCGCCACTGGAGCCCACGCCACCAGCTCAACCCAAGAACGGTAGCCTGGATGAAATCGCCATACTCGATGCCACGTTCCGCCAGATGCAAACCCGGCTCAACGAACAGTGGCGCACCCTGACCCGCCAGGATCAGGAGCGTCGTGAGCTGGTGGCGAACATTTCCCACGACCTGCGCACGCCACTGTCGTCCCTGCATGGCTACCTGGAAACCCTGTCGCTCAAGGACGCCAGCCTGAGTGCCGAGGAGCGTCGGCGCTACCTGGGCATCGCCCTGGACCAGAGCCGCAAGGTCGGCGGCCTGGCCCAGGCGCTACTGGAACTGGTGCGCCTGGAACACGGTTTCGTCCAGCCGGTG
Source organism: Pseudomonas sessilinigenes (assembly GCF_003850565.1). NCBI lineage: Bacteria > Pseudomonadati > Pseudomonadota > Gammaproteobacteria > Pseudomonadales > Pseudomonadaceae > Pseudomonas > Pseudomonas sessilinigenes. Next base: position 4,905,739 of record NZ_CP027706.1, on the reverse strand, counting down.
CTCGAGAGCTTTTCCCTGACCGACCTGCTGCAAGACATCTTCCAGAAGTTCGAACTGGCCGCCGAGGCGCGCCAGGTGCAGCTCAAGGCCGACTTCGCCCCGGGTGCCTGGAGCGTCTGTGCCGACCTGGGGCTGATCGAACGGGTGCTGACCAACCTGGTGGACAATGCCCTGCGCCACACCCCCGGCAGTGGCGAGATAGAGATCGGCTTGCGCGCCGACGGCCCAGAGGTGCAGGTACGAGTCAGCGACAGCGGTCCCGGCATTGCCGAGCACCTGCGCGAAGGCCTGTTCCTGCGTCCCTTCACCATTGGTGGCGCCCGCCGTGACGGCGGCCTGGGCTTGCGCATCGTGCATCGCATCCTGCAACTGCATGGCAGCAGCATCCGCCTGGAGGACCTGCCCGGGCGCGGCGCGACCTTCTGCTTCGCCCTGCCGGTCCAGGCAAGGACCGCCGAGGAATGGGCCAGGCAATCGCGGGCAAGCCAATAGCACTGATTCCGAAACTCATCGCTTCGACCGGTTGCACAAGGCCAAGCCTCGCCCGCTGCCTGTCGCAAAGCAGCCGGGCTGCCCATCTTGTCCAGGGGCTCGCCCCCCGTTCAGGGCGAGGGCTTCAGCGATGTTAAGGCACGGCCCGATACAGCGCTTGCAGGTGGGAAAGGCGCAAGCCGCCGTGCTCCAGGTTGCGCCGGCTCTGGGAGTTCACCAGCGCCGTGGCCGCCACACTCCGAGCGCCGAGGGCGACGGCCCTGTGCAACCTGTGGGCGATCAGGGCCCGGTGATAACCCTGGCCCCGCGCAGCCTTGGTGGTAAAGGCGGTGCCCAGGTAGGCCACGCCGTTGTCGGCGATGAACAACGCCGCACCGGCCACCGCGACACCCTGTTCGCGTATCAGGTACAAGTGCCCGCGAGCATCGTCGAGCAAGGCGCCGAAAGCCGCTTGGGTAACCGGCCGGGCAGCCGCGGGTGCGTTGAATGCCTCGCGGTGCAGCACACAGAAGCTTTCCAGGGTCGACAGATCCACTGACTCGATATCCGAACACGCCGGCGAGGCCGGGATCGCCTCCACGGGCGCAAAGAATTGCCCATGGGTCCAGCCCTTCAGGCGTTGCAGCAGTTGCCCTTGCAGCTCCAGGGTGGGTGCGATCCTGGCCGATGCGGCGATCAGTGCGATCGCCGGGTTACAGGCGCTGCAAACCTGCAACAAGCTGGCCAGCTTCCCGGCATCTCGCTCCTGGTCACCGTGCACCCGATTCAGCATCGGGCTGGGGTTGCTGGCGACGACGAACGCCCCACACGTCGAGTCGCCCTGCAAGCTTGCCCGATAGGGGTTGCCCGGCAAGTTCGCCAGCCCCTCGACCCGGGTCCGCAGGTATTGGTTTTCTGCATATTCCAGCGCCAACGCGCGCGCGCGATCCATATCAGCGGCCGCCTGCCGGCGTTTCACTGACCCAGGGCACCCGTACTTCTTCAGCGATACGCGCAGCCTGTTCCTGCAGGCTCGCGAGGCTGGCCTTGCGCCCGAACAATCCCGTGAAGTGCAGCAGCAGGCGACCGGCGAACCCGAGGCCATCGCCGCTGCGCCGGGGGATCAGGTGCATGTGGGCATGGGGAATATGCTGGTTGGTGGCCCGGCCATCGTTGACCAACAGGTGCGTGCCCTCCACGCCGAAGCCGGCACGACGCTGCGCGGCCACCAGGCCATCGAACACCTGGTACAGGTGCTGGCGGACGAAACCGGGCAACTGGTCGAGCTTTTCCACATGGGACTGGGGAATCAGCAGCACATGGCCCTGCCCCAGGGGGTGCACGTCCATGAAGGCCAGGCAATGCTCATCGCGGTAGACCACGGCCGCGGGCAGGGTTGCAGCGACAATCTGGCAGAAAATGCAGTTCATCCATGAATCCTCAAGTGACAAGGGGCATCCCGGCGAATGCCTGAATGTAACCCAGCTTGTCCCTGTCTGTGCATTTCTTGCGGCGCCTTGCCCTGGCGCCCAGGTTCAGTCCAGCGCCAGATAGGCCCCGGCGTCGACTTCGATCATCACCGGTTGGCGAGTGCCCGCAAGATTCGCCAACAGCTCTTGCAACTGCTCGGGGCTGTCGGCCTGGTGATGAGCCACATGGCAACTGCGAGCCAGGGCCTGGAAATCCGGAGTGAGGATGTCCACCCCCAACGGTTGAATGTCGCGGGCGTGCATGTAGTCACGGATCTCGCCATAGCACTGGTTGTTCCACACCAGCAGGATCACGCCGATCTGTGCTTCACAGGCCGCGATCAGTTCGCCGCTGGTGAATTGCAGGCCGCCATCGCCCACCAGAGCCACCACCGGTCGCTCGGGTTGCGCCAGCTTGGCGCCCATGGCCGCCGGCAGGCCATAGCCCAGGGTGCCGTAGCCGCTTCCGGCGTTGAACCAGCTGGCTGGAGCGGGGGCCTGGTAGCCGCACGCGCCCTGGTACACCGGCTGGGTCGAGTCGCCCACCAGGATGGGGGCGTCGAGGTTATCGCGCAGCAGGTCCAGCAAACCTTGCAGCCCTCGCTGCCTGGGGCTCCAGCTGGCGCGTTCGGCCTGGTTCACCCGTTGCACGCTGTCCACCGCCCAGCGCCGACGAGTGCTCTGCGGGGCGACCTGCTCCAGCAGCGCCTGCAAGCCCTGCCGGGCATCGCCCAACAGGCCGACATGGGCCCGTTGCACCCCCATGACCTGCAACGGGTCGATATCCAGGCGGATCAGCGAGCCCTTGAAGCGCAGCGGCCCCAGGCCAAAGAAGTCGTAGTCGGTCTCGCCCAGTTCGGTACCCACTGCCAACACCACGTCCGCCTCGTCGATCAGTGCCCGGCCATGGGCCGCCGACTGCACCCCATCGAGCAACAGCGGGTGGGCCTGGGGCAGCAAGCCCCGGGCGTTGGTGGTCAGTGCCACCGGGGCTTGCAGGCGCTCGGCCAGTTGCTGCAGCACCTGGGCACAACCCCGGGCCCCGCCACCGGCGAGGATCAGCGGACGGTGGGCAGCATCGAGCAGGGCCAGCGCCGCGGCCAACGAGTCCCCGGCCGGAGCCGGCGCACCGGGCAGGCTGCGCGGCATCAGGTTGAGGTCGGCGGCCGGCATCTCCAGCACGTCCAGGGGAATCTCGATATGCACCGGCCGTGGGCGCGCGCATTTGAACAGGGCAAAGGCCCGGGCCAGGATCTCCGGCAACTCCGCCGGCGACTGCAGGGTATGGCTGAAGGCGCAGACCCCGGCCACCATCGCCCGCTGGTCCGGCAGCTCGTGCAGGTGGCCGTGCCCCAGGCGCAGGTGCTCGCGCCGGTTGACCGTGGAGATCACCAGCATGGGCACCGAGTCGGCGTAGGCCTGGCCCATGGCGGTGAGAATGTTGGTCATGCCCGGGCCGGTGATGATGAAGCACACCCCGGGCTTGCCGCTGGCCCGGGCGTAGCCGTCGGCCATGAACCCCGCGCCCTGTTCGTGGCGCGGGCTGACGTGGCGCAGGCGGCTGCCATGCAGGCCGCGATACAGCTCCACCGTGTGCACCCCGGGAATCCCGAACACCGTGTCCACGCCATAACCTTCCAGCAAACGAACCAGCGACTGCGCACAGGTGGTCATCGACTACTCCTCTTGTTCTTATGGCGGGCGACACCCTGCGCCCGGCTGATGTCGAGGGACATTAGTCGCAGCCACCGAGGAGCAACAATCGAAAAAAATCCTCACGATTGATCAATAAAATTCACGCTTTGCCAGCCCGTCGCGGTTCCGGGTGCAGGCGGGTGATGCCGTGCAACTGCGACTTGACCCACTCGCTGAAGGCCAGCACCACCGGGCGCTCGGCCTTGAGCTGGTCGGCCACCAGGTAGTAGCCGCGGTTGGATTCGATCTCGGTGTCGAACGGCTGCACCAGCAAACCCTTGGCCAGGGCCTCGCCGCTGATCAGGTTGTCACCCATGGCGATGCCCTGGCCGGCGATGCAGGCCGACTGCACGAAGTGCGCATCGGCGAACACGATGCCCCGGCGCACATCGACGTTCGGCGCCCCGGCCGCCGCCAGCCAGATCCGCCAGTCGGAGTAGTCGATCATGTGCAGCAACAGGGCGTGGTCCAGCGCATCCAGGCTCTTGAGCCCGCCCATGGCGTTCACCAGGCTCGGGCTGCACACCGGGAAATAGCGCAAAGAGACGATCTTCTGCACATGCTGGTTGGGCCAGTCGCCCATGCCGTAGGCGACGAACAGGTCGACGTTGCTGTCGCTGGTATCGCCCGGGGTACGCGGCGATACCAGGTGCAGTTCGACCTGGGGATACAGCGCCTGGAACTCGGCGATATGGGTGCACAGCCAGTAGGTGGCGAACCCCGGCGGGCTGCTGATGCACAGGCGCCCGCTGACCTGCTGGCCGTCCGAGCGCTGCCCGGCCTCCAGAATATTGGCCAGCAACAGGTGGATGTCCCGGGCGTAGCGCTCGCCCTGGTAGGTGATGCGGATGCTGCGGCCCTGGCGTTCGGTCAGGGCGAACCCCAGGGTCTGCTCCAGGCTCTTGATCTGGTGGCTGATGGCGCTGGGGGTCAGGTTCAGCTCGCTGGCGGCTTCGGCGACACTGCCCAGGCGGGCCACCGCATCCAGGGCCCGCAGCGCCGTCATGGAGGGATAACGCATACCGATCGTGCCTCGACTGCAAGAAAACGAGTGGCTGCACCATAGCGATAATCGGCGTGCGGCAATAGCCTTGTCCGTCGCCAAAAAAATCACCAATTACTGAAAAAAATTTCCGTGTCCGGCTAAAAAAGCTCGATTGACCCTATGCCGCCGATGGCTAATTCTCAGGTCCTACCCTGTGCCGGGGAATGCCCGGCCATCGCACAATAACAAGAGGGTCGACCCTTGCAATCGCAGCCCAACTCCACCCAGCCCGTGGTGGCGATCGACGATCTGCACAAGAGCTACGCCGATCACCACGTTCTCAAGGGCATCGCCCTGCGCGCCAACGAAGGCGAAGTGGTATCGCTGATCGGCTCCAGCGGTTCGGGCAAAAGCACCCTGCTGCGCTGCATCAACCTGCTGGAGATTCCCTGCAGCGGCAGCTTGCGCATCAATGGCGAACAGGTGCGCCTGAAGACCGACCGCGCTGGCAATCCCCAGGTCGCCGACCCGGCCCAGGTGGCACGCCTGCGCACCCAGCTGAGCATGGTGTTCCAGGGCTTCAACCTGTGGCCCCACCGCACCGTGCTGGAGAACGTCATCGAGGCACCGGTGTATGTCCTGGGCGAAGACCGCAAGGAGGCCATCGCCCACGCCGAGCACCTGCTGGAGAAAGTCGGCCTGGCCCACAAGCGCGACACCTTCCCGTCCTTTCTCTCCGGTGGCCAGCAACAACGGGTGGCCATCGCCCGGGCCCTGGCCATGCGCCCCAAGGTACTGCTGATGGACGAGCCGACCTCGGCCCTGGACCCGGAACTGGTGGGCGAGGTGCTCAAGGTCATCCAGGGCATCGCCGAGGAAGGCCGGACGATGATCCTGGTGACCCACGAGATGGCCTTCGCCCGCGATGTATCGAGCAAGGTGATGTTCCTCCACCAGGGCCTGGTGGAGGAGGAAGGTGCGCCGCAGCAAATATTCTTCAACCCGGCCAGCGAGCGCTGCCGGCAATTCGTCATGGCCCAGGAAAACCGCGTCTGACGTCCCGCTGCAATCCTTGAAAACAACAACTTAGATAAAGGGTCAAGCCATGAAAAACCTGCTCAAGGTGCTCGCCACCGGTTGCCTGTTCAGTGCCCTGTCCAGCCATGCCCTGGCCGCCGACAAGATCGTCTTCGGCATCGCCCTGGAACCCTACCCGCCGTTCTCGATGAAAAGCGGCGCCGGCGACTGGAGCGGTTTCGAACCGGAGCTGATCAAGGCCCTGTGCGAACGCATGCAGGCCCAGTGCCCGCTCAAGGAAGTGGCCTGGGACGGGCTGATCCCGGCCCTGCAATCGAGCCAGATCGACGCCATCCTCAACTCCCTGAGCATCACCGAGGAACGCCAGCAAGTCATCGATTTCTCCGCCCCCTACTACCAGACTCCGGCCATGTGGGTCGCCGACCAGTCCCTGGAGCTCACCCCCACCCCCGAAGGGCTCAAGGGCAAGCTGATCGGCGTGCAGGGCTCGACCTCCAACGCCACCTTCGCCAAGGCCTACTACGGCAAGACCTCGACCCTGCGCTACTACACCACCCAGGACGACATGCTCTCCGACCTGCAGAGCGGGCGCATCGATGTGATGCTGGCCGACGCCCTGACCATCGAGCCGGTCCTGCAGTCGGCGGCTGGCGCGGGCCTGGCCAACAAGGGCCTGGCGCCCCGGGACCCGCTGTTCGGCTCCGGCATCGGCGTCGGCCTGCGCAAGGGCGACAGCGCCCTGCAGCAGCGGATCGACAAGGCCCTGGCGGCACTCAAGGCCGACGGCACCTACGACAAGATCCGCAGCCGCTACTTCAGCGTCGACATCTCTGCCAACTAAGCCGCCCGGCGGCCTGCTGCGGTAGGCCGCCGGCGTTGACTGGATACGTCATGATTTCTCTGTCCGACCTTTCCCAACTGTTCGTCGCCGACGGCTGGCTCGGCGCCCTGGCCCAGGGCGCGCTGGTGTCCCTGCAGATTTCCGCCGGGGCCTTCGTCCTCGGCCTGGGCATCGGCCTGCTGGTGGCGATGATCAAGCTGCGCGGGCCACGCTGGCTGGTGAAGCTGGCCAACCTCTACACCACCCTGTACCGGGCCATGCCCGAGCTGCTGCTGATCCTGCTGCTGTACTACGCCGGCACCGACCTGCTGAACATGGCCATGGCGGCCATGGACCGCCCAAGCGTCACGGTCAACGGCTTCATCGCCGCCGTGCTGGTGCTGGGTATCGTCCAGGGCGCTTATTCGGCGGAGATCATCCGCGGCGCGATCCTGGCCATTCCCCATGGCCAGATCGAGGCGGCGCGGGCCTACGGCATCGAACGCTGGCTGCTGGTACGGCGCATCCTGCTGCCGAGCATGCTGCCCTTCGCCATGGCCGGGTTGTCGAACCTGTGGCTGGTGCTGGTCAAGGACAGCGCGCTGATCAGCATCGTCGGCTACAGCGAACTGCTCTCGGTGGGCAAGCAGGCCGCCGGCTCCACCAAGCACTACCTGGTGTTCTACCTCGCCGTCGCGGCGTTCTACTTCGTCATCACCCTGGTGTCCGGCAGCGTGTTCCGCGTGCTCGAACGACGCACCCACCGCTGGCTGCCCCAGCACTAGGAGGCTGTGATGGATTTTTCCTGGATCAATGGTTTTTCCACCGAGCTGGTACGCGGCCTGGGCATCACCCTCAAGCTGCTGGCCCTGAGCGGAGCTTGCGGTTTCGTCCTGGCGGTGCTGGTGGGCCTGGGCCGAGTGTCACGCAACCCCCTGGTCAGCGCGCCCATGCGCTTCTACATCAGCGTGTTCCGCGGTACGCCGCTGCTGGTGCAGATCTACATCCTCTACTACGGCGTCGGCAGCCTGTTCGCCGCCTACCCGCCGATCCGCGGCAGCTTCCTCTGGCCCTACCTGCGCGAAGGCTTCTGGTACGTGGCCCTGGCGCTGACCCTGAGCGTCGGCGCCTATGTCGGCGAGGTCCTGCGCGGCGGCCTGCGGGCAGTGCCCCGGGGCGAACTGGAAGCGGCCCGTGCCTATGGCATGGGCTACTGGCTGACCTTGCGCCGGGTCTGGCTGCCCCGGGCCCTGGAGCTGGTACGCCCGACCCTGGTGGGCGAATGCGTGCTGCTGCTCAAGGCCACGGCCCTGGCCTCCACAGTAGCGGTCACCGACCTGCTGGGCGCCGCCAACCTGGTGCGGGCCCAGACCCTGAAGGTCTACGAGCCGCTGCTGGCGGTGGCGCTGATCTACATCGTGCTGGCCTTCGTCATCGAACACCTGTGCGGCCGCCTGGGCGCCACCCCCAACAAGCAGGCGCCCCAGCGCCAGGCCTGAACCCATTCATTACGCGGGCAATGCGCCCGTGAGGAGCACCACATGCGTTATTCCCCTTTCGTCCAGCGCATCAGCGGCGAATCCGTCAGTGCCTGGGACATCCACTACGCCGCCATCGAGGCCCGTGGCCGTGGCGAGAACGTGATCGTGCTCAGCGTCGGTGATCCGGACTTCGCCACCGACCCGCGCATCAGCGCCGCCGCCGGCGCCGCGCTGGAACAAGGCGATACCCACTACACCCATGTGCTTGGGCGCCCGGCCCTGCGCGAGGCGATTGCCGCCAAGCAGCGGCGCCTGCTGGGCATCGAGGTCGAGGCGGCCAACGTGGCCCTGGTGGCCGGGGCGCAGAACGGCCTGTTCGCCGCATCGCTGTGCCTGTTCGGCAGTGGCGATGAAGTGCTGGTGCCCGAACCCATGTACCTGACCTACGAGGCTTGCATCCATGCCTCGGGCGCCAGCCTGGTGGCGGTGGAGCAACCGGCGGCCAACGGTTTTCGCCTGACCGCCGCGGCCCTGGAAGCGGCCCTGACCGACAAGACCCGGGGCATCGCCCTGGCCACGCCGTGCAACCCCACCGGCAACGTCTACAGCCGCGAAGAGCTGGAAGCGGTGGCCGAGGTCGCACGCAAGCACGACCTGTGGGTGATTTCCGATGAGGTCTACGGGCAACTGACCTACGACCGCCAGCACCTGAGCATCGCGGCCCTGCCAGGCATGGCCGGACGCACGGTGATCCTCAACAGCCTGTCCAAGACCCACGCCATGACCGGCTGGCGCGTGGGCTGGGTGGTGGGCCCCGAGGAGCTGGTGGGGCACCTGGACAACCTGCTGCTGTGCATGCTCTACGGCCTGCCGGGGTTCATCCAGGAAGCTGCGCTCAAGGCCCTGGAGCTGGATGACGAGGTGGTCGATAGCGCTCGCGAGGTCTACCGCCGCCGTCGCGACCTGGTGATGGCAGGCCTGCGCCAGGTGCCCCTGCTGGACTGCCGCGAGCCAGAGGCCGGGATGTTCATGCTGGTGGACGTGCGCCGTACCGGCCTGTCGAGCATGGACTTCGCCTGGCAGCTGTTTCGCGCCACCGGGGTCTCGGTCCTCGATGCCCAGGCCTTTGGCGCCAGCGCCGAGGGTTTCGTGCGCATTTCCTTCACCGTGGCCGACGAGGTGCTCAAGGACGCATGCCAACGCATCGCCGGGTTCGTCGAGGCCCTGGGCGCACAACGCTGACCCAGGGACCGACGCTGGCGAGGTGGCTTGCTCCCTCGCCATAGCGGCGCCCATGAACCACTGCTTTGCCACTGCGCCTGTCGCCCATTTTTTTGCCCACTGTTGAAGGGCCCTGCTTGAGAGGTTGACCCGTGACCGCTTCCGACCAATTCAACTCCACCCATAGTGCCGTCGACCAGTACGCCGAACTGGTGCTGCACAACGGCCGGATCTACACCCTCGACCCGGCGCAGCCCTGGGCCGATGCCGTGGCCATTCGCCAAGGCAAGCTGATCGCGGTGGGCAGCCTCGCCTCCTTGAGCTCGCTGGTCGGCCCCAATACCCGCCAGCACGACCTGGACGGGGCGTTCTGCATGCCCGGCCTGCACGACATGCACACCCATCCGGACCTGGCCCTGGCACCCCGCTACGCCGACGACCTGGACGTGGGCATCGAGGACCCGACCCCGGAGCAACTGGCGGCGGCGATCCACGCCTATGCCGACAGCCATCCGGGCGATGGCTGGATCTACGGCCAATACTGGGTGCGCTACACCTTTCGCGAGGCCGGCCTGACGCCGGGCCGCGAGTGGCTGGACAGCATCATGCCGGACCGCCCGGTGGCCCTGCTGGACCGCATGTGGGGCACCATGATGGTCAACTCCAAGGCCCTGGAACTGGCCGGTATCGATCGCCATACCAGCGATCCGCGCAACGGCTACCTGGAACGCGACTCGCTCACCGGCGAGCCCAACGGGCTTTTGATCGACGGCGCCTACGCGCTGATCCACGCGGCCATGCCGGCGACGCCGGTCTCGGTACTGCGCCGGGCCTATCGCGATGGCGTGCACTTCCAGACCTCTCGCGGGGTCACCGCCACCAAGTACGTGCACGTCTGCGAGAACCGCTTGCAGGCTCTCAAGGAGCTGGACGACGCCGGCGAGCTGACCCTGCGGGTGGAAGCCGCCATCAGTTGGCAGGACGATATCTTCCCGGTGCGCCGGCGCTGGGAGCTGCTCAGCGGCGAGCGGCACTTCTATCGCAGCTCGCGGTTGAGCGCCAATGCGGTGAAGTTCCATTTCGACGGCACCGTGGAGCCCAAGTCCTCGTACCTGCTGACCCCCTGGCCCGAGGAGTCGAGCTGGCGCGGCAAGCTCAACCTGACCCCGGAACACATCACCGACATGGTGGTGGACATGGACCGCCGTGGCCTGCGGGTGATCGCCCACTGCACCGGCGACGGCGCCTCCGACGTGTTCCTCGATGCCGTGGCCGAGGCCCGGCGCCGCAACGGCCACAGCGGCGTACGCCACCAGTGTGCCCACAGCACCTTGCTGCACCCGGGCAACCTCAAGCGCTTCCAGAGCCTGGACGTGATCGCCGAGTTCTCCCCGGCGGCCTGGTACCCGACCCCGTTCGCCAGCGGCGCGCGCTCAGGCTATGGCCAGGAACGCCTCAAGCGCATCTACGATTTCAAGGGCGTGCTGGCCGCCGGTGGCATCGCGGTGTTCGGCACCGACTGGCCGGTGGCATCCATCGACCCGTGGCTGGCGCTGGAAACCATGGTCACCCGGCAGAACCCCTGGAACCAGGAGCCCGACACCTTCGGCGACCCCATCAGCCTGGAGCAGGCGCTGCAAGTGGCGACCCTCAACGGCGCCCATGCCATGGGCCTGGAACACCTCACCGGCAGCCTGCAGGTCGGCAAGTCGGCGGACCTGATCGTGCTCGACCGCGACCTGTTCGCCCAACCGGCCCGCAACTACATCCACCACACCCAGGTGCAGTTGACCTTCGTCGAGGGCCAGTTGGTCTACGACCGACTGGGCACCTTCAGCGACACGCCGCTGCAGGCAGTGTGGGAAGGCCTGCCACCGGTGATCGAGGGCCAGGAGCCATGAACAAGCTGCCGAGCATTCCGGTCACGGTGGTCTCGGGTTTTCTCGGGGCCGGCAAGACCACCCTGCTCAACCGCCTGGTGCAACGCGCCGACAGCGGCCGGCTGGCGGTGATCGTCAACGATTTCGGCGAGCTGAACATCGATGCGGCGATCATCGCCGAGGTCACCGACGCGGTGTACAGCCTGCAGAACGGCTGTATCTGCTGCACCGTACAGGAAGACCTGCTGGCGCAACTGGTGAGCCTGTCCAAGCTGCGCCCGGCCCTGGAGCGGATCGTCATCGAGTGCAGCGGCGTCTCCGACCCGCAACGCATCGTGCAGACCATCGGCTACCCGCAACTGCGCGACCGCCTGCACCTGGATGCGGTGGTGACCCTGGTGGATGCCAGCGGTTTCCAGGCCCTTGAGGGCGACATGGCGCGCCTGTCCCGGGCCCAGGTGGCCTGCGCCGACTGGGTGCTGCTGAACAAGGTCGACCTGGTCACCCCCGAGCAGTTGCAGGCGATCCGTAGCAGCCTCACCTGCCGCGCCCCGGTATTCGAAACCGTACAGGCCGAACTGCCGGACGAGCTGTTGCTGGCACCGCCGGTACGCTCCAGCGAGCTGCTGTTCAAGGCCTTGCCCCAGGCCCACGACCAGTTGTTCGAAAGCTGGGTATGGAACAGCCCTCGGCCCTTGCAGGCCAAGGCCCTGCGCGCCTGGCTGGCGCAGTTGCCGGCCGATTTGCTGCGCCTCAAGGGGCTGGTGCGCCTGGACGGCAACGAGCAGCCCTATTGGTTGCAGCATGTGGGCAGCCGCAGCCAGTTCACCCTGGCCACCGGGCAACCCGCCGAACATGCCGCGCAACTGGTGTTCATCGCCCGCCGCGGCAGTGGCCTGCGCCAGGAGCTGGAAGCCGGGATCAGCGCCACTCAGGTGGCCTGATCCCGGGAGGCTTCACGGCCTGTTCGGCAAGGCGCAACATGGCCGCACCTCCCCGCCAAGAAGCAAGGACGCTGAAAATGATCAACATTCTCCAGGACACCCCCCTCTGGGTGTATGCGATCTTCGCCATGATCCTCTACTACGGCCTGCGCGCTCGCTCCGGCAGCCGTGAAAGCCTGGGCTCGCTATTGATTGCGCCCTTGATCCTGCTGGTCTGGTCGTTGTGGTCGATGAGCCTGGGCGAGCATCCCCTGTTGGCCCTGGGAGCCTGGACCGCTGGTGCGGTGCTGGGCGGCCTGATGGCCATGCTGCTGTTCTCCACGTTCGGCGCGGTACTGGATTCGGGCGGCGAGGCGCTCCTGGTTCCCGGAACCTTGAAGATCCTCGGGATCTCACTGCTGTTCTTCGTCGTGAAGTACTGGCTTGGGTATCAAAAGGCCGTTCATCCCGAACAGGCCGCCAGCGTGCAGATGCTCAGTATCGGTGGCGCGGCTGCAGGCTTCACCGTAGGGCTGTTCTGGGGCCGGGCACTCAAGTTGTACCGCCACTTGCGAATCCTGCAGGCCAGGCACTGAATCCAGCGGATGACAGGGACCGGGGAATCTTCCCCGGCTAGACCGGTCTGTAGGGACGGCCAGCGCCTCCGGACGCTTGGTCCGTGACAACGGCCGTGCGCTCCAATAGATTAGGCGCCCCCGAAAATCCCCCCGGGGTTTTCGCGCCTCAAACCTGTCAAACCAAGTAGTGGATGTTCAATGCCTGATTCCAACACCGAAGAATCCGTGATCGCCTTGTCGAACAAGACCGAGTACGAAAACGCCATGCATCTTTCCCAGCATGTGTCCCAGGCCAAGACCATCAGCGAGATGGTGCTCGACGCCTTCCACACCTCGAAAGAAAGTGACCAGATTCGCGAGCTGCGCGCAGCCATCCGCCAGGCCCACGACCGCTTTGACGACGATACCGCCTATGAACTCATGGGCCAGCTCAAGCAACTCAAGGACGCCGAAGCGGCGGACCTCGCCGCCCTGGAGGACCTGAGCAAGAAATTCCCCATCAGCCGGATTCTCTCCAGCTACAAGGACGACCCGGACTTCCAGGAACTGGTCTATGGCCTGGCGCTCAAGGTGCTGAACCAGACCCACCAGGCCATCAGCAACCCAAGCGGCAAGAGCAAGGCATCGCGGCCCAAGAAGGAAATGGAAGTGTTCGCCATCAGCAAGGATGGCCTCAGCGTCACCCTGCCGATGCGCCCGCGCTCCAAGGCCAATGCCGACCGCGAAGCCTTCGAGTTCCTGGGCTTCAGCTTTGTCGGTGAAGGCGAAGAAGCCGAGCTGCAAAGCGAGGTATTCGTCGACAACAACGGTGCCGAGCAACCGGCGACCCGCAAGAACATCGTCACCGCGATCCAGCAGCAGACCGCGTTCCCCGGCTACAGCGCGCAACAGCAACTCTGATCCCGCCAGGTCGATAGATAAAAAGACGCCCTGAATTCCGAGGAAGACAGGGCGTTCAAGGAGCACCAACTCACAACAGTGGACGAATTCGTTCCAGCGCCAGCTCTACCTGCGCCACGCTCACCCGACGCCCGACCGAAGCCCGGACGAAGTGGCTGGCGGGCAGGTCCGCCAGCAGCAATGGTGTGTGGGCAGCGGTTCCGGCCCACAGGTTGACCCCCGCCTCCCGGGCCCTGGCAACGAACTCCTGGGCCGTGCCACGCTCCGGCACGAACGAAACGATGCCGCTTTGCCGATACTCGGCACACAGCAGCCGCAATCCCGGTAACCGGGCCAATTCACTACTGAGCAAGGTGTAGGCCTCATTGGCCAGACGCTCGCGATCAGCCAGGTATTCGCCCAGCGCCTGGTGAAGCCCGACCAGGGCACTGAAACTCTTTTCTGCGATCTCCAGCACTCGTGCATCCAGCACATCGATACGGTTGACCTGCCCGTTGGTGCGGGCGGTATGCAAGTCGGCGAAGTTCAGCGTCAAGTCACCCAGCAGCCGGTTCGAGACATAGGCGATGCCACTGCCCCGCGGCCCACAGAGGAACTTACGGCCTGCCCCGGTCAACAGGTCGCAGTGCATGTCCCGGACATCCAGTGCCAGTTGGCCCATGGATTGGCAGGCATCGACCACGTAATAGGCCGGATGCTCGCGCAGGATCGCCCCCAGGGCCTCGACCGGATTGACCACGCCGCAGCACGAAGGAATGTGCGAGACACTGACCAGGAACACATCGCCCCCCAGGTGGCGTCGTACCCAATCCAAATCCAGCGGGCTTTGTGCTGTACGCGGTATGACCTCGACCCGCACGCCCCGACTCTGCTTGAGGAAGTTGAAGAAGATCAAGTTGGCGGCGTATTCGGAACTCGACACCCAGACCCGGCACCCCAGGGGAAACTCCAGCTTGGAGAGGATGCCGGCCCAGGCCTCGGTGGCACTGCTGAACAGCCCGATGTTCGCGCGCGGGGCATTGAGCATCTGCGCCGCTCGCTCATACAGGCCGTGCCCGAGCAGGTCGGCGTATTGCAGCTCGGTTTCGTAGCTGCCCTGGTCGGCCTCGCCATCGATGAAGCCACGCATTGCCTCTACGGTGGCGGCAGACATCAGGCCTGCCCCGGCGGTATTCAAATGCACGAGACTCATGGCTCAGGCTTCCTTGTTCCAGAGAGTGGCCGAACGTTTCATCAATGACACACCGATGCCGAACAACAGCAACACGATCCCCGCGACCAGCCAGGGCGAAAGCAACGCCGGCTGGGTCACCAGCATGAAGGCCAGGGAGGGCGTGATCATCACCCCGATGTTCACGCCAGCCGAGTAGTAGCCCAGGTTGCGATCCACCGTGTGCTGGCTGGAGATGCTGCTGACGTAGTGCGTGATGCTGGGAAAGACGATCATCTCCCCCAGGCTCCACAGCACGGTCGCCAGCAACAGCAGCAAGCCGATCTCGCTGAAGCCCATGAGGAAGAAACCGATCCCGGCCAACACAAAGCCCGCAACCAGCGAGTAGCTGCTGGAGAGATGGGACATGCGCTGGTTGATCGGCACTTCGAACAGGATCACCAGCAGTGCATTGATGAAGAAGATGATCCCGACGAAGTAGGTCGGAAGATCGGTGTAGTTGATGATGTAGGCCGAGAGAAACGTCGGCGGCAGGGCATAGGCAATGTGCACCGGCAATGAGGTCAACAGGATCACCAGCAAGCGCGAGCGCTCGAACGGCACGCTATCGGGCAAGCCGTTGCCACGCCCCTGGTTCGCCGCCATGCCCGCGGCCTGCGTGGAGGCATGGCCGGCAAAGCGCAGGCAGACGACGAACGACAACAGCGATAGCCCGGCATTGATGTAGAACACCGCGCTGGCCGAACTGAGGAACACCAGGCTGCCCAGCAGTGGACCGATGGCCATGCCGATATTGATCGCCAGGCGATTGCAGGAAAACGCCACCTTGCGGGTTTGCAGGTCGCTGTGCTTGACCGTCTCCGAGAAGGTCGCCGGAGTGAAGGCCTCGTAGCAGCCCCCCCAGAGGAACGACAGCACGAACAACGCCGCGATGCTGTCGATCGAGGGGATGATCAGCAACAGCAGGGCGTTGGTCAGCAGCGAACCCAGGATCACCCTCCCCGAGGAGAAGCGCTTGATCAGCGCCCCGACGATCAGGTCGACGAACAGCGCACCCACGCCATAAGTGCCCACCAGCAGCCCGGCGATACTCGCCGAGACTGCATGCTGGTGGATCAGGTAGGCGGCGTAGAACGGGAACGCCATGGTGCCCATGCGAAACACCAGGGTCACCACGAACAGTGCCTGCAAGCGCCGGTTGAGCCCGCGCAGGGCGTGATAGGTGCCCATCATCGTACGCAGTACACGCGATCTTTGTAGGCGCGGATCTGCTCGTAGTCCTGGTCGATCCGCTGCTGCTCGTCGGCGTACAGGAACACTCGCAACGGGCTGCTGAGCAGGTCCACGGTGGGTTTCATCTGCTTGCCCACCTTGTACTTGACGCTGAGCTTATGCACCGTCGCCAGGTTCTCGATGCTCTGGATGGCCTGTGGATCGAAACCGGTGACCTCGCCACTCAGGGTGGTATCGGTGTTGATCACGCAAGCCTCCTTGAGCTTCTTGTAGCGCTTGCCAGCGTACTGCGCCTTGAAGCGCTCGGGCTCGCAATAGGCCAGGTAGGTCAGTTGCGCCTGGTTGCCGTCCAGGCTGATGTCGTGGAAGCGCGGCTCCATGTTGCCGTTCAGCCGCGCCCCCACCTCCACCAGCGCCGGTCCCTGCTCGGTCATGATGACTTCCGAATGCGCAGGCCCGTTGTCGATACCCAAGGCCTTGAGAACCTGGAGGATGTAGTCCACCAGCGCATTGGCAACGTCGCTGTCCGGGGCGATCAGCACGTCGCGGTCGTAGATGTTCTTGCCATGGCCGATCTCGCGCTTGACGTAGCGCCAGATACCGCAGACATAGGTCTGGCCATCGCGACTGACGGTGTCGACGATGTACTCGTTGCCCTTGAGGTAGGACTGGCAAAGGATCTCGGTGTTGGCCAGGCCGAAGATGTCCTGGTTGGCCAGCACCTCCTGGCAGGCTCGTTCGACATCCGCCAGGTCATGGCAAATCGATACGCCATCGGTCGATGCCGAACTCAGCGGCTTGATCACGCAGGGCAGCACATTGCCGGCCTCGACCCACTCCAGCAGTTGCGCGGCACTGCTGGACTTGACCTGGCGTGCGGTGAGCAGGCCGGCGGCCGCCACCTTGTTGATCATCTCGAACTTGTTGCGCCGGGCCAGCGAACCGGCACTGCCATTGCTCGGCAACTGCAGTTGCTCGCTCAGGTAGTCGGCGAACGGCACGCCTGGCTCCTGGCCGGCGATGACCGCCACCAGCGGGAATTCGCGCAAGCGTGCGACGATATCCTGGGCATTGTCGTCGAACGCCAGGTTGTGCTCGAACTCGTCCAGGTTCGGGCCGAGCATGCTCGGCATCAGCTCCTTGGTGCTCTGCACATGCAGCAGGCCGATCCCGGCGTCCTTGAAGTATTGCGGCAGGAAGTTACCGCTGGAGTAGACATCGACCAACGCGACATATTTTTTCATGAGAAGGCCCAATCAGTAGGAGGCGGCGGTTGTCGACTGGCGCTTGCTCGCCACGTCATCCAGTGCCAGGAAAATGTTCTCGGGAAACTCGGCGATGCGATGCAGCAAGTGCAGGTACCAGTTGGTGCCGTAGACCGCCGAGACCCGGGTCTTGACCCGGCCCTGGTCCTTGACCGACTTGATCAGTTGCGGGCGCACACCATGGAGCATCTCCAGTTCCCCGCCATCGGCCAGCCCGCTGGCACAGATGGTTTGCACCAGGCTTGGGTCCTGGGTGGCGAAGGCATAGGCGATACCGGCACCACGGATGCGCTCCAACAAACCCAGATATCGCTGGTCCAGGGCTTCGCCCCGAGGCAGGGCGACGGCCGCAGGCTCGCTGTAGACCCCCTTGACCAGGCGCACCTTGCAACCGGTCTTGAGTACGTCTTCCAGGTCATCGGCGGTGCGGTTCAGCTGAGCCTGCAGGGTGATGCCCAGGTGCGAATGCTGGCGGCTCAATGCCAGGAAGATATCCAGGATCGAATCGGTCCATTGCGACCGTTCCATGCTGATGATCACTCCGACCGAGCGTTCGGCGGCCCGGGCCAGGATGCGGTTGCAGTTCTCCAGTGCCAGCTCACGGGAAATCAGGCTGCCCACGTTGGACAGGTCGAAGCCCAACTGGGTCGGCTCCTGCAATCCGCCATGGCTGGACATCGCGTCGATCAACCGCAGGTATTCCTCGGTGGCCTGCTGGACTTCGGCCAGGGTATTGGCCTCCTCACCCACATATTCCAACCCGGTGCGGTAGCCCTTGAGTTGCAGGGCTGCAAGTTTGTCCAGCATCTGCGCACGGTCCTCGGAAATGATGTAGCGCAGGGCCGCAGGACGCAGGAAATCACGCAGGGAAGCGCAGGCCAGGAACATTTCGCGATAGGCCGGGGTGGCTGCGAGCCTTTTCAGGGCCAGGGTTGCGATGAGGCTGGATGGCATATCGGTCATGGTTCAAACCCCGGAAGCTTGAGTAAGGATCTGCTGGGCGAAACTGCTGGTGTCGTCACGATTGCTCAGGCGATGGGCGCGGTACTTGGCGGCGTAGCTGAGCATCGTCTCCTTGTGCCGGCCCTTGCGGTCGCGAGTGAAGATGCCGGCCCAAAGGTTGTCCCAGCGGGCGTACTCGGGGTGAGTCATCAGTAGCGCATGGGCTTTCTTCATGTTCCAGTGGGGAATGGCTGGATGCAGGTGGTGCACCAGGTGGTAGTTGTCGTCATGCCGGCCGAAGAAGAAGTTTTCCAGGGCCGAACCCTTGCGGTTACGGGTCAGCAGGAGTTTTTCCTTTTCGGCCGCCGGCAATGGATAGTGCTCCGCCAGCTCGATGATCCAGCCCACTGCCACCGCCATGGTGAACAGCGGTACCAGCCAGAACAGCAGCAACTGGCCGATCACCCCGAAGTAGCCGGCCACCGCGAAAATGGCCAGCCAGTAGCCCCACAGCAACCAGCGTTCGATGGTGAACTTGCGATCCTGGCCCTGGGGCTTGACCCGGTCGTTGACGATGTACTTGATGTATTGCAGGGTGCGGAACCCGGAGAGTGCCATCAGCACGTTCTTCAGGAAGAACTCACGCTCGGATTGATTGACGTCATACAGGCCGCACTTGAGGTGGAAGGCATAGTCCGGGTCTTTTTCCGGGTGCCCCAGGTGCACATGGTGGTTCTTGATGTGCGACACCACATAGGACTGGTGCAGGTGAAAAATCAGGTAGCCGGAAAGAAAGGTCCCGGCAAACCAGTTGATCGCGCGGTTCTCGGCCAGCATCTTGTGGGCCGACTCATGAAGGATGTTGGCCAAGGCGCGTTGGGTGGTGCCAATCAGGAACAGCGACAGCGGATAGAACCAGTAGCTGATTCCAAGGGACAGATAAATGGCGAAGGCAATGATGGCGTAGTCTTTGCCGAGGGCAATCATCCAGTGGTAATTATCTTTCTTGCAAAGATGTTTCAACATCCCGAAAGTTTCACGTGTAATCCCCGCGGCCAATTCACCAGTAGGCTCTTTATTCTTATCGACCTGCATAATCACTCCATAATTAAGCGGTACGCAACAACGTTCACTTCCTTAGCAGAAGGGAATCAACTTCAATCACGCTCAATTTGATCACGCGCTGCTTGATTCCCGATTCGGAACACAAGGCTGGCGAACATTGCGGCTAATTTTTTTATTGCCTGGACCAGGCTTTATCGCAGGAAAAAAACTAAAGCAGCGCCACCTTGGCAACAAGCTGCCCTTTTAGACAGGGTCGCTGCCAGGGCCTGTATTTCCTGGACCTGGCCCAGGAAAAGTTCATCCAAACAGGCTCAAAACCCGTACGGGAGAGCGCTGGGCGAGCCTGGTGAGGCACGGCCTCGGGGACATGGTCGGGAGTCATTTGAAGGACCAGCACAAGGCTGCGCACGATCAGGCTCGTGCGCAGTCCAGTAAGGTGTAAGAGGTTTTTTAACCGGCGAACTCGAGGAGAAGTTACTCAGGCTCTTTTATATATCCAAGTTGCAGCGCTTTGCGAATAGCCGACTTACCGTTATTCACCTCGAGTTTATTGAAGATATTCTTCATATGAAACTTCACGGTGCGCGGACTCATATTGGCCAACAACGAAATCTCGTTATACGTCTTGCCAATACTGGTCCATGACAGCACTTCGGTTTCCCGGGGAGTCAGGATACTTGTCGGCAGTTCGGGAATAGGGGCACTGCTCTCCAGGGACTCGTCGTAGACCGAGACCAAGAGCATCTGGATATCGCTCTTGTGCGCTTGCACCGTTTCCCGGAAGCGATGGCTCTCACCCAGGCTGCACAAGTTGAGGATCGAATAGAACCCCTGGTTACCATGGACGATGAAACTCGCACCTTCGGCTACCGGCGGTGCATGGCCTTCTTCGTCGGCGTTGACCAGCAGGTTTTCGTCGCTCCAGAAAAACGGCTTGATGCGCCGCTTGGACAGCGACAGCAGTTGCTCGCGCTGGTAGCCCTCGTCAACCTTGGGCGGTTGCAGGACTTCGGGGTGGTTGGTGATGGTTTCCGCTTCGTCCAGCGTCGGCCCGCATTGATAGACCTCGAACAGGCCCAACCCGAGGTTGGCCAGTTCGCTGTCCAATTGCTCGCGCCGATCCAGCGCGGCCAAAGACGTGGGGTTATTGGATAGATTGTCGCTTCGCATGTGCCTCATCCCTGGTCAACATAAAGACAACCGGATCTTTTGAACCCGCTGCCACGACGGCCTTCGATCCGAAGCGCCTGGAGTGAATCGCCACCGCCAGAAACCGGCTCGTCCAACCTCCTACTGTTGAACGAGCGCTGAATGAATCATGCCCGGGGGCTACTTGTCCAGACAATCGCCGCACTTACCGACAAGCACAAAAAAGCCCTGCGCAAGGCAGGGCTTTTTCGAACATCGTCAGGCTCAGTGGGCGTAGGTCAGCAAGAGCTCGGCCGGGGCCTTGAAATCCACCGACATCATCACGCTCAACGCGGTGATGGTGAAGATCGAGAACACGAAGAGCTTGCGGGCCCACACGGTGTCATCCACCGCCTTGTAGCCGGTCCAGGCCATGTACAGCCAGTACATGCCCATCGCCGCCGCTACCGCCATGTAGCTCATGCCGGCATACCCGCTGAAGGTCAGCATCAGGGTCGCCACCAGGAACGCCAGGATGTAGTACAGGATGTGCTTCTTGGCCACGCGAATACCGCGCTTGACCGGCAGCACCGGGATCGATGCGGCCAGGTAGTCGTTGAAGCGGAAGATCGCGATGGCATAGGAATGCGGCATCTGCCACAGGCTGAACATCACCAGCAGGGTCAACGCGGCCATGTCGAAGCTGTTGCTCACGGCCACGTAACCAATCACCGGCGGCATGGCCCCGGACAGGCTGCCCACCAGCGTGCCGTGAACCGACTTGCGCTTGAGGTACAGGCTGTAGAAGCCAACGTAGATGACAAAGCCGATTACCGCGAACAATGCGGCCAACGGGTTGGCCACGTAGTACAGCAAGGCGACGCCGGCGACACCGAGGAGGGAGGCATAGACCAGGGCCACTTCCAGGGAGATCAGGCCCTGGACCAGCACGCGGTTCTTGGTGCGCTCCATCTTCAGGTCGATGTCACGGTCGATGCAGTTGTTGAACACGCAACCGGACGCTACCACCAGCGAGGTGCCGATCATGGCGGCCAGGAAAATGGCCAGATCGACATGCCCCTTCGAGGCCAGGAAGAACCCGCCTGCCACCGAAAGCACGTTACCGAAAATGATCCCCGGTTTGGTGATTTGGATAAAGTGCTTGAGCGACATCGGGTCTACCTCACTTCGCCATCATGACGGTGTGGATGCTGAACATGATCCACAACGACAGACCAACCAGCAGGACAATGACCAACGCGGCGAAGATGAACGCCACCACGTTGTTGCGCTGTGCCGCGGAACGGTCCAGGTGCAGGAAGTACACCAGGTGCACCAGCACCTGGATCACCGCGAACGCCAGGACGATCCACAGGGTCACGTCTTTAGGCAGCGACGGGTACATCACCAGGCCGAACGGGATCAGTGTCAGGATGACCGACAGGATGAAGCCGATGGCGTAGGACTTGACGCTGCCGTGACCGGCTTCGTCGTGGGAGTGTGCGTTGGCCATTTACATAGTCCCCATCAGGTAAACAACGGTGAATACGCAGATCCACACCACGTCCAGGAAGTGCCAGAACAGGCTCAGGCAGCTCAGACGGGTCTTGTTGGTCGCCGTCAGGCCTTTTTTCTGCACCTGGTACATCATGATTGCCATCCAGATCAGACCGCTGGTCACGTGCAGACCGTGGGTACCGACCAGGGTGAAGAACCCGGACAGGAAGCCGGAACGGCTAGGGCCGTAGCCTTCGGAGATCAGCAGGTGGAACTCGTTGATCTCCATGCCGATGAAGCCCAGGCCGAACAGGAAGGTCATGGCCAGCCAGCCCAGAACCTGCTTCTTGTTGCCCCGGAAGAACGCCAGCATGGCGAAGCCGTAGGTGATCGAACTGAACAGCAGCAGAGCGGTTTCGCCCAGTACATAAGGCAGTTCGAAGATGTCGTGGCCCGACGGGCCACCCGCTACGTTGTTAACCAGTACCGCGTATACCGCGAAGATCGACGCAAACAGAATGCAGTCGGTCATCAAGTAGAGCCAGAAACCGAATACGGTCATCTCGCCCGAGTCGTGGTGATGGTCATCGTGCCCATGGTCATGACCATGGGCGTGTCCAGCATTGGTCACTAAGTTCGACATGGATTAAGCCTGTTCCAACGAGGTTTCAACACGGGTAGCCGGGATCTTCTTCTCCGATACCAGACGCTTGTGCTGCTCGGCTTCGATGCGCTCGATCGTCTCGACCGGCACCATGTAGCCTTGATCATCACGGGCAGCGTGGATCGCGAAATAGATCACGGTGCCGGCCAGGCTCGCGATGGCCATCCACCAGATGTGCCAGATCATGGCGAAACCGAACACGGTCAGCAGAGCCCCCATGACCAAACCGGTAGCGGTGTTGTTGGGCATGTGGATCGGCTGGTAGCGGCCAGGCTGCTCGTAGGCAGTGCCGTTTTCCTTGACTTCGGTGAACGGATCGATACCTTCGGCTTTCGGCAGTACCGCGAAGTTGTAGAACGGAGGTGGCGACGAGGTCGACCATTCCAGGGTGTGGGCATTCCACGGGTCGCCCGATACACACATGTTCTGCTTGCGATCACGCACGCTGACGTACAGCTGGATCAACTGGCAGGCGATACCCACAGCGATCAAGACTGCACCCACCATGGCGACGTACAGGTACGGCACCCACTCTGGGTTGGTGGTGGCGTTCAGACGACGGGTCATGCCCATGAAGCCCAGTGCATAGAGCGGCATGAACGCGACGAAGAAGCCCGAGATCCAGAACCAGAAGGCAGCCTTGCCCCAACCTTCATGCAGCTTGAAGCCGAAGGCTTTCGGGAAGTAGAAGCCGAAGCCGGCGATGTAACCGAATACCGCACCGCCGATGATCACGTTGTGGAAGTGCGCGATCACGAACAGGCTGTTGTGCAGAACGAAGTCGGCACCCGGGATGGCCAGCAGTACGCCGGTCATGCCGCCGATGGCGAAGGTCACCATGAAGCCCAGGGTCCACAGAACCTGGCTGGTGATGCGCAAGCGGCCGTGGTAGATGGTGAACAGCCAGTTGAACAGCTTCACCCCCGTCGGGATCGAAATCAGCATCGTCGCCAGACCGAAGAAGGCGTTGACGCTGGCACCCGAACCCATGGTGAAGAAGTGGTGCAGCCAGACCATGAAGCCCAGGATCGAGATCGCGCCGGAAGCGTAGATCATCGAATGGTGGCCGAACAGGCGCTTGCCGGAGAAGGTCGAGATGACTTCGGAGAAGATACCGAACGCCGGCAGGATCAGGATGTACACCTCGGGGTGACCCCAGGCCCAGAACAGGTTCACGTACATCATTGGATTGCCACCAAGTTCATTGGTGAAAATGTGGAAATCCATGTAGCGGTCAAGCGTCAGCAGCGCCAGGGTAGCGGTCAGGATCGGGAACGAAGCCACGATCAGCACGTTGGCCCAGGTGCAGGTCCAGGTGAAGATCGGCATGTCCATGATCTTCATGCCCGGGGTACGCATCTTCAGTACGGTGGCCAGGAAGTTGACCCCCGTCAGCGTTGTCCCTAGACCTGAAAGCTGTAGCGCCCAGATGTAGTAGTCCATACCCACGCCAGGACTGTATTGCAGGCCCGACAGCGGCGGATAGGCAACCCAGCCGGTCTTGGCGAATTCGCCAACACCCAGGGACAGGTTGATCAGCACGACGCCGGAAACCAGCAGCCAGAAGCTCAGGGAGTTGAGGAATGGATAGGCCACGTCGCGAGCGCCGATCTGCAGCGGCACGACGAGGTTCATCAGGCCGGTGAAGAATGGCATCGCCATGAAGATGATCATGATCACACCGTGGGCGGTGAAGATCTGGTCATAGTGTTCAGGTGGCAGGTAACCAGGCGAACCCTCGGTGGCCAGGGCCAGCTGGGAACGCATCATGATGGCGTCGGCAAAACCACGCAGCAGCATGACCATGGCGACGATGATGTACATCACGCCGATTTTCTTGTGGTCGACCGAAGTCAGCCACTCGGACCACAGGTAGGTCCATTTCTTGAAATAGGTGATACCCGCGACGACCGCCAGACCACCCAGCGCGATCATGGCAATGGTGACCATGACAATCGGCTCGTGGAACGGTATCGCGTCCAGACTTAATTTACCAAACATCGTTTACTCCTCTGCCCCGGCAGCTGAATGCGAGCTCATGTCCATTCCCTGCGAAGTGGCCACTTCTTTCTCTTTCTTCTCGTGCTTGAGCGGCTTGCCTGGAGTCATACCTTCATACTTGTCGACGATGGTCTGGAACAGGTTTGGCGCGTACGAGGAGTAGAGCTCCACAGGGTTGTTCTGGCTTGGCTTGGAAAGGGCCGCGTATTCAGCTGTGTCCAGCTGTTTAGGTGCCTTCTTGACTTCGTTTACCCAGGCGTCGAACTCTTCCTGGCTGGTTGCGATCGCTTTGAACTTCATGCCGGTGAAACCCGCGCCGCTGTAGTTGGCGGAGATACCTTCAAGTTCGGTGTTCTGGTTGGCAATCAGGTGCAGCTTGGTGGTCATGCCCGCCATCGCGTAGATCTGGCCGCCCAGGCCCGGGATGAAGAACGAGTTCATCACGGTGTCGGAGGTCACGCGGAAGTTGACCGGGGTATGGGCCGGGAACACGATCTTGTTGACGGTGGCGATCCCTTGATCGGGATAGATGAACAGCCACTTCCAGTCCATCGCGACCACTTCGATGGTCACCGGCTTGACGTCGGACTCCAGTGGACGATACGGGTCCAGGGCGTGGGTCGACTTGTAGGTCACATAGCCCAGGGCAATGATGATCATGATCGGCACGGCCCATACGGCCACTTCGATCTTGGTGGAGTGGGACCACTTCGGTGCGTAGGTCGCGTCCTTGTTGGAAGCGCGATATTTCCAGGCGAAGGCGAAGGTCATGATAATGACCGGTACCACCACCAGCAGCATCAGAATGGTTGCAGTGATGATCAGGTTTCGTTCATCCAGACCAACCTGACCCTTGGGATCAAGCAAGGTCCATTTGCAGCCTCCCAGCATCAACATGCTGAGCAGCGGCAATAAGCCTAGTAATCTGGGGTACCTGTTTTTACTCATCTCACGACCTCTAAAGCAGCTTGCGCAATGCAGTTGGGTTTTGATCGCCAACACTTCACCCTGCCAAGGGTTGGCATTTTTCTTCAATTGAATAAGGGCCTGCCCGTTGCGTGAAACGCTCAACGACACATCCCGGGCTAGCAGTGGTTCTTATTCGATCTCGTGGTCAAAGGCCTTGTTACAGACCAATTCCATTTGGTGCGGAAGTTAGGAAGGCGCCGACACCTGCAGTCGCATGGAGCGCTCAATCCACTCCTCGACCATCCTCGTGTGCTCAGGGGTGAGCAGCGTCGGAAATTCAGTGCGGGCGATTGTAGATATGTCGCGTTTTATAAACCATGTCTTATCCCGAAATAATTTTTATCGCTGACCGCAACAATCCCACATGATTGTTACGAAGCCGCCGAATCATATCGATTTTCATTCGCAACAAAAACCCCAAAAAAGCCCCTCATGCCCCCCTACTCCGGGGGCCTTAAAAACCGCTGAAAGCCGCCATCCATATGCCTCAGCCCTTATAAAACGGGGTCTGTGAAGAATTGTATAGATAGCAGGCTATGGTTTTTTGCGGTCCTGTCGACGTGCACAAACTGACAGGCACAGATTGAACCAGTCAGGTAATTTGCAGTCTCTTGAAACCATTCCCCCGCCCCTCTGCGACAGCGGCAGTGTGACAACATGTCGCACTTTTGTTGCACCCACGCTTGTCACAAATCACCACCTTGCCGGTCACCTCGTGTCCGACAAAAAAGCCCCGGCCCCTGTGGAGGGGCCGGGGCTTTTCGAAGGGATCAGTAGCTTTGCTTGCGGTTGCGCACCACGCCCAGCGGCACCAGGATCACCGTCAGCACGAACGCCAGCAACGCCCACTGGGCCAGGGACAAGCCCAGGATCGGCGGGTACGGCGTGGAGCAGAAACCATCGACCTGGAAGCCCAGGGGAAAGATGCTCGCCAGCGGCAGACTATCGACGATCGGCTGCAGCACATCGATGCCGCAACTCACCGCCGGGTAGAACTGGGTATACACATGGTGCCCGGCCACTCCGGCGCCGGCGATGGCGCAGATGACCACCAGGGTCTCCATGATGGTGACCCCCCGCCGCGAGCTGAGGGCCGCGCCGATGAAGGCGAAGATCGCGATCAGCAACAAGGCATAGCGTTGCAGGATACACAGCGGGCAAGGCGCCTCGCCCAATACCACCTGCATGTACAGGGCACCGCCGATCAGTGCCAGGCAGATAACCCCCAGCAGCACCAGGAAGCGCCGTTCACGTCCCAAACGCAGTCTGTCGTCACTCATCCCTATTCCTTTTTCTGTGTGTTGCAGCGGCCCGCCCGCCTCTAATCGCGGCGGCGCGCTGTGAAATTGCCAAATGGCCGGTTCGCCGTCGCAGTGCCCGGAAGTCTACACGCTGAACATGACCTTTGAATGCACGGCTTGCCCGCTGCAAGCCAAGGCCTGCCGGGCGAGCGACGGAATCGAACGGATCGCCCAGGCCATCGCGTCCCGGACGATATCGCAGGAAATTAACGACAGGCAGGTTAAGTCGGGATTAACGCGCCAGCCACCCTTTCAAGGTTGGCCAATGGCTGGGGAAATTGCCGATGCCCCAAGGCTCCTGGAGAACAGGAGCAGGTAGGCGGGTAATGCTGTAGGAGCGAGTCTTGCCCGCGATGGACTTCAGAGCGCTGGGTTTATCCAGTGAACACGCACTAGCGTTAACCACCATCGCGAGCAAGCCTCGCTCCTACAGGGAATCACCTTCCTTGACTGATCGGCATTACGGCAGGTGGGAGGGTTACTCCAGGGCCGCGGCCGGGCCGAAGAACTCGTAGCGGCTCTGCTGCTCAGGAATGCCCAGGGCCTTCAGGTGGCGCTTGATCGCGGCCATGAAGCCCTTGGGCCCGAGGAAGTAGGCATCCAGATCGCGCTGCTCGGGCAGCCACTGTGCCAGTTGGTCCTGGGTCAACAGGCCCAGGGTGTCGGCCGCCGGGCTGACGCCATCATCCTCGGCATAGCAATAGAAGCGCTTGAGCTGTGGATAACGCGCGGCCAGGGCATCGACCCACTGGCGGAAGGCATGCACCTGGCCATTGCGGGCGCAGTGGATAAAGTGCACCGGGCGCTCGGTGGCCAGGGCTGCCTCCAGCATCGGCAGGGTCGGGGTGATGCCGACGCCCCCACTGATCAGCACCAACGGCTTGTCGCTGGCCTGGAGGGTGAACTCCCCGGCAGGCGGGAACAGCATGATGCTACTGCCCACCGGGCATTGGTCATGCAGGTAGTTGGAAGCCACGCCACCGGCCTCGCGCTTGACGCTGATGCGGTACTGGCCCTGGTCGGACAACGCCGACAGCGAGTAATTGCGGCGAATTTCCTGGCCATCGATGAACAGCTGCAGGCCGATGTACTGGCCCGGCTCGGCGGCGAGGATCGCCCCCTGGTCTGCCGGCTCGAAATACAAAGAGGTGATTTCCGCACTCTCCTGCACCTTGCGCACCAGCTTGAACTCCCGGGCCCCACGCCAGCCACCCGGCGCCTGGGCTTTCTGGTCATAAATGGCACCCTCGGCGCCAATCAGGATATCCGCCAGTTGGTTGTAGGCTGCTGCCCAGGCGTCGATCACCTCCTGGGTGGCGATCTCGCTGCCCAGCACTTCCGAGATCGCCCGCAACAGGCAGGTCCCGACGATCGGGTAGTGCTCGGGCAAGATCTGCAAGGCAACGTGCTTGTTGATGATCTTGGCGACCAGGTCTCCCAGTTGGTCGAGCTGGTCGATGTGCCGGGCGTACATCAGCACGCCATTGGCCAGGGCCCGGGGCTGGTCGCCGCTGGCCTGGTGGGCTTGGTTGAACAGCGGGCGGACTTCTGGATACTCCGAGAGCATCATCCGGTAGAAATGGGTGATCAGGGCCTCACCACCGCTTTCCAGCAGCGGGACGGTGGATTTGATGATGGCGCGATCTTGGACGCTTAGCATGGGACAACTCCTGGACTTATGACTGCTTGCAGGTTTCCCTTGTCCAATCAGTATTCGTGCCAAGATAAAAATTCTTTAAATTCAATATCTTATGAACATAGTAGTCATAAAGACTTCAATAGATTTATAGTCGCATCGACTACAAGGAGTCACTATGACTGCAAAAGCCCTGCTCACCACCCTGCTACCCCTGGTCACCGACCTGTCACGGGAATTGCCGGAAGGCGAACGCTATCGACGCCTGCTGGAGGCCCTGCGCGTGCTCTTGCCTTGCGATGCCGCCGCACTGTTGCGCCTGGATGGCGAGTGGCTGGTACCGCTAGCCGTCGACGGCCTGAGCACCGACACCCTGGGCCGGCGCTTCAAGGTCAGCGAGCACCCACGCTTCGCCGCGTTGCTGGGCAGCCCGGGGCCAACCCGCTTCGCCAGCGACAGCCAGCTACCCGACCCTTACGATGGCTTGGTGGAAGGGCTCGATGAGCACCTGGAAATCCACGACTGCATGGGCTGCCCACTGTTCGTCGACGAACGCCCATGGGGCCTGCTGACCCTCGATGCACTGGACCCGCAACGCTTCGAACCCATCGAACTGGATGCCCTGCAGGCCTTCGCCAGCCTGGCTGCGGCCACGGTCAGCGCCGCCGAACGCATCGAGCGCCTGGCCCTGCGCGCCGAGAACGAGCACCAGCGCGCAGAGGTCTATCGCCAGGCCAGCGGCCAACACCGGGAAATGATCGGCCAGAGCAAGGCCCACAAGCACCTGATGGAAGAAATCGCCCTGGTGGGCAGCAGCGACCTGACGGTGCTGATCACCGGTGAAACCGGGGTTGGCAAGGAGTTGGTGGCCCAGGCTATCCATGCCGCCTCGCTGCGCGCCGAGCAGCCGCTGATCAGCCTCAATTGCGCGGCACTGCCCGACACCCTGGTGGAAAGCGAGCTGTTCGGCCATGTCCGGGGGGCGTTCACCGGGGCCACCCAGGATCGCCGGGGCAAGTTCGAACTGGCCAATGGCGGCACCCTGTTCCTCGATGAAGTGGGTGAGTTGTCACTGACCGTACAGGCCAAGCTGCTGCGCGTGCTGCAAAGCGGCCAGTTGCAGCGCCTGGGCTCGGACAAGGAGCATCGGGTGGATGTGCGCCTGATCGCCGCCACCAACCGCGACTTGGCACAAGAGGTACGCAACGGTCGCTATCGTGCCGACTTCTACCACCGCCTCAGCGTGTACCCGCTACGGGTACCATCCCTGCGCGAGCGAGGACGCGACGTCTTGCTGCTCAGCGGCTACTTCCTGGAACAGAACCGCTCACGCATGGGCCTGGGCAGCCTGCGCCTCAACGCCGAGGCCCAGGCAGCCTTGCTGGCCTACAACTGGCCGGGCAACGTCCGCGAACTGGAGCACCTGATCGGCCGCAGCGCCCTCAAGGCCCTGGGCAACTGCCGTGAGCGACCGCGGATTCTCAGCCTGGACGCCCAGGACCTGGACCTGCCCCTGGCCAACGAAAGAGCGGCCATTTCCCCTGACCTCGTCTGCGAAGCATTGCCTGCGCCAGCCCCCCATGGCGACCTGCGCCTGGCTACCGAGCACTACCAGCGCCAACTGATCGAAACCTGCCTTGAACGACACCAGCACAACTGGGCCGCGGCTGCCCGTGAGCTAGGCTTGGACAGGGCCAACCTCAACCGCCTGGCCAAACGCCTGGGCCTGAAATGACTCCCGGCCCAGGTCATCGCTGGGCCGGCAGCACAGGCACGTACAGGCCGTGACACTGACTCAAGTGAGCGGGCAATCCGACTAAAGCCTGCCCTGAAAGCGTCGATAACCCGTTATCAATGGTTGTCCGTGGTTCGAACCACGCGCCAATTTTTCAAGAAGAAGGTTTTTATGTCCTCCAACAAAGCCCGCGCAGATTCGCTTTCGCTTCTGCTGTTTACCTTGCGCAGCGGCAAGCTGATGGCAATCAACCTGCTTAAAGTCAGTGAAATCATTCCCTGCCCGCCGCTGACCAAGCTGCCGGAATCCCACCCCCATGTGAAAGGCATCGCCACCCTGCGCGGCAACTCGTTGTCGGTGATCGATCTCAGCCGGGCCATCGGCGAGCGTCCCCTGGCTGATCCGGATGCCGGTTGCCTGATCGTCACCGACGTCAGCCGTTCCAAGCAGGGCCTGCATGTGCAGGCCGTGAGCAAGATCGTGCATTGCCTGACTACCGATATTCGTCCACCGCCCTACGGCTCGGGCGGCGTCAGGTCCTACATCACCGGCGTAACCCAGGTCGACGGGACCCTGGTCCAGGTGCTGGATATCGAGAAAGTGATCCACGGCATCGCCCCGACCCAGATCGAAATGGCCCCCACCGAGCTGAGCATGGAAGACGCCGAGGTCCTGGGCAACGCGCGCATCCTGGTGGTGGACGACAGCCAGGTGGCGCTGCAGCAGTCGGTGCACACACTGCGCAACCTCGGTCTGCAATGCCACACCGCCCGCAGCGCCAAGGAAGCCATCGACTGCCTGCTGGAACTGCAAGGCACGGCCAACGAGATCAACCTGATCGTCTCGGATATCGAAATGTCCGAGATGGACGGCTACGCCCTGACCCGGACCCTGCGCGAGACCCCGGATTTCGCCCACCTGTATGTGCTGCTGCACACCTCCCTGGACAGCGCGATGAACAGTGAGAAAGCGCGCCAGGCCGGGGCCAATGCGGTGCTGACCAAGTTCTCCTCGCCGGAGCTGACCCGTTGCCTGATCGATGCAGCCAAGGCGATCGCCGCCCAGGGAGGTTGAGTCTTGGAGGAACGCTACTGCCTGTTGATGCGCCGTGACCTGACCGGCCCGCAACTCGCCCCCCAATGGCCGGCCGGGGTCAGCCTGCAGTCCTACAGCCTGGAACTGGCGCCCCAGGTGCATCACTTGATGCAATTGGGCTACCTGGATGGTGGCGGTCGCGTCCCGGACCTCGATACCTGGCGCAAGGCCTTCGAGACCGATGCCGAATACGATCCCGATCTGTGCCTGGTGCTCCTGGAGGCCGGGCACGTGATAGGCGTTGCCCAGTGCTGGACCAGCGCCTACCTCAAGGACCTGGTGGTGCATGCCGACGCCCGTGGCCGAGGCCTGGGCCGGGCCCTGCTGCAACAGGTGTTCGTGATGTTCGCCGAACGCCGGGAAGAGCGGCTCGATCTCAAGGTGCTGGAAGACAACCTGCGCGCCCGCCGCCTGTACGACAGTGCCGGCATGCAAGTGGTCCGCCGCGAACGGGGGCCATAGGCAAACTTGCGCCAACACGCCCGGCCTGTAGCCGCTGCCAGGCCTGCGAAACTGCGACAGGACCCGCGCCCCTCAGCGATTCCCTCCTCTTCCGTGCGCGCGACAGCGGCCACATGAAGCACAATCCTGCGGCGGCAGCGAACGACAGGCCGTCGCCGGGGTCCACCTGGGTATCACGCCTTGAGATCTCGCCCCATGAACCACAAGACCCTGGCCCTGCTTTGCCTCGGCGCCATTTGCGGCACAGCCCATGCTTCCAGCGACCAGGCCTGGGCCGAGCTGGAGCAGGCCATGCAGCGCGCCTGCATCCAGGCCAGCGGCTTGAAAAACCCCAAGCCGCTGGGCAACAGTGCGCAGTTCGACGACCAGGTCGGCTATAGCGCCCTCTTGCTCCAGGGCCAGTATCCACAGAAGCACATGCAGGGTCGCAGCGGCATCGAGCTATGCCTGTACCACCGGTCAAGCCGCAAGGCGGTGGTCAGTGAGTGGGACGCCATCCGCCCGGCGCTCAAGGCCCGCTGACTGGCGCATAACTTGCTTCGCCAGGGGTTTCCACGGCGTCGGGCAACAGAAAAACGACGCGCCCTATCGATCCACTCTGGTTGCTCGTGCCATGAACACTCGGTTTTCCTGCGTAGGCTGTGGCAAGTGCTGCCACGACCACCATGTCCCCCTGACTCTCACCGAAGCCCGCGCCTGGGCGGCCGATGGCGGCCAGGTGATCGTGCTGGTGGAGGCCTTCCTGGGCAATGGCCTGGGTTTGCCGGAGCAACAGCGAGAACATGCCCAGCGCCGTTCCTGTCGTGTGCCCAGCGGCACCACCGATGCCTATGTAGCGATCACCTTCGCGGCCTATAACGTCGGCCCCTGCCGGAATCTTGACGAAGACCAACTGTGCCGCATCTATGAACGTCGGCCGTTGGTGTGCCGTATCTACCCCATGGAGATCAACCCACACATTCCTCTGGCCCCCACGGCCAAGGATTGCCCGCCGGAATCCTGGGAACAGGGCCCGCAGTTGATCCTCGGCGGGCAACTGGTGGATGAGGAACTGGCCGGGCTGATCCAGCGCTCGCGCCAGGCCGACCGTGATGACATCCAGCTCAAGCAGGCCATTTGCGCCCGCCTGGGCATTCGTACCACGGCGCTCAAGGGCGATGGTTTTACCGCCTACCTGCCGGACATGGGCGCCCTGGCCAATGCCATCGACCAGCTCCAGGCCGAGCCCTCGGCACAGGCGGAACAAGCCTGGCGCTTCCACCTGTCCGGCGAGCAAGTGGCCACACAGGTGGCGGCCAGCGGTGCCCAGGTGGTCAGCGACACGCCCCTGGACTACGCCTTCATCCCGCTGCGGGCAGCCTGACGTCTGCGACTTCGAGCACCGGCGCGGGCTTCAACCGCGCTTGTGCCAGAACTCCAGCGCCAACTGCCGCAAATCTCCCGCCAACCCGGCCACATCCCCGGAATTGACGTGGCTGAGCTGGCCGGCGTTGACCGTGGCTTCGCAGGCACTGCGAATGCCGATGATGTTGCGGTTGATGTCCTCGCTCACCGCGCTCTGCTCTTCCACCGCCGCGGCAATCTGCAGGCTCATCTCGGTGATCTGGTTCACCCGCTGGCTGATGCCGTCCAGGGCCACCGCCGCACGCTGGGCCTGATCGACGCTGCTCTCCACATGCTGGCTGCTGTGCTGCATGGCCTCCACAGCATTGCGCGCGCCGTTTTGCAGGGTGCTGATCATGCGCTGGATCTCGTTGGTGGAGTCCTGGGTGCGCTGGGCCAGACCGCGCACTTCGTCGGCCACCACGGCAAAACCACGGCCCTGCTCCCCGGCTCGCGCGGCCTCGATCGCCGCATTCAGGGCCAGCAGGTTGGTCTGCTCGGCGATGCTGCGGATGACCTCCAGCACCCCGGAGATATCCGTACTGTGGCTTTCCAACTGATGGATGACCTCGGTGGCTCGCTCCAGCTCGCTGGCCAGGCGCAACACCGCGCTGCGGCTTTCCCCCACCAACTGGTGGCCTTCACGGGTTTCGCTCTCAGCCTGGTCGGCAGCCACCGAAGCCTGCTGGGCATGGGTCGCCACCTCCGCCACGCTGGCCGCCATCTGGTGGATGGCCGCCGCCACCTGGTCGGTTTCCGCCTGCTGCTCCAGGGTGCTGTTGTGGCTGCTGTGCAGGTGCTCCACCAGTTCCGCCGCATGCCCGGCCAGGCGCTGGGAAGCATCGCCGATCCTCCCCACCACTGCGCCCACTTGGGCCTCGAGCATCTGCAGGGCGAACTCGATACGCCCGAACTCATCGGCGCGCCCGGTATAGATGCCCTGGCTCAAGGGGTTGTCGCCAATCTGCCGGGCCCGTTCGGTGAGCCGCTGCAGCGGCCGCAACTGCCAACCAATGCCGGTAGCCCCCAGGCAGCAGCCCAGGGCAACGGCCACTCCCTGGTACATCCACGATTGCGGCAACAACCACACCGAGACCCCGAAAGTGCCGATGAAGCTGGCGCTGATCCAGGCCCACAGACGCAGGCGCAGGCTCATCACCGGCAGCAGGTTCCACCAGGACGGGCCTGGGGTGTTCAGGCGCCGATAAGCCCGCTCCGCGGCCTCCACCTGCTGCGTACTGGGCTTGGTCCGTACCGATTGATACTCCACCGCCTGGCCATCGCGGGTGACCGGCGTCACGTAGGCGCTGACCCAATAATGATCACCGTTCTTGCAACGGTTCTTCACCATGCCCATCCAGGAGCGGCCACGCTTGAGGGTTCGCCACATATGGGCAAAGGCCGCCGACGGCATGTCCGGATGACGCAACAGGTGATGGGGAGAGCCCAACAATTCTTCACGGCTGTAACCACTGATCTTGATGAAATCAGGGTTGGCGTAGGTGATCGCGCTGGTCAGATCGGTGGTCGAGAGGATGTTCGCATCAGGGGCAAAGTCCACGTTTCGCCCAGTAACCGGAAGGTTGATCTTCATGGATAGCGCGCTCGTAATTGTTGGGTGGAGTCAGCAGGGCTGCTGACTCTAAGCGCACTGAAAGCACAAATACTGATCCAGCTCAGGTTTAAAGCAATTAGCCATCATCGTGCTTGAAAAGCATAAATCGCTGCTTTATCCGCGATTGTCGGCGATCTCAGCGTTTTCCCATGGAGCGTCGAGTGCCCGGAGGCGCTACACCGGGGGTCTTGGCGTGATAGTCGCCACCACCACCCTGATACCCGGTCTGGCGGGCATTCTTGGCTGCCATGAACTGCGATGGCTTGAAAGGAAACTTGAACGCCGGGATCGCAGTCTTGCCGTCGCTGTCGCTGGCGACCGGCTCAGCCGCAGGCTCGGTGTGCGAAGCCTCATGGGGATCGGGCTGTACGGGGGATGTCATGGAAACTCCGGGGAGATAGGGCAGGCAGGCCCAGGAACAGGCCAGGGGAGCGGCAGTATACCTGTGCAGCGCAGCACTTTGAGCGAGCCGCCAGCCCCCATGAAGGACTTTTCTGACAGCGCTGACAGCCAGCCGTCACCGTGCTGACCCGATCACCGGGCTATAACTGTGCACAGATCATGGCCATCCTTCCGACATCATCGCTCCCGGCGCCCTACTCCCATGCCCATTACCAAGAAATCCGTCGTCTGCGCCGTCCTGCTCGTGGCCCTGGCCGCGGGTGCTGCGTGGTTCCTGAACAAGCCGGCGACCACCAGGCTAGCCACTCCCACGGCGATTCCGGTGCGGGTGGTGCAGGTGACCCGCCAGGATGTACCGCGCTACAGCAGCGGTATCGGCTCGGTGTTGTCACTGCACAGCGTGGTCATCCGGCCTCAGGTGGATGGCATTCTCACCAAGTTGCTGGCCAAGGAGGGGCAACTGGTCAAGGCCGGCGACCTGCTGGCCAGCATCGACGACCGTTCGATCCGTGCTGCCCTGGACCAGGCGCGGGCGCAACTGGCGCAGAACCAGGCGCAGCTCCAGGTGGCCCAGGTCAACCTCAAGCGCTACAAGCTGCTGTCGGTGGATGACGGGGTTTCCAAGCAGACCTACGACCAGCAACTGGCCCTGGTCAACCAGCTCAACGCCACGGTCCAGGGCAACCAGGCAGCCATCGATGCTGCCCAGGTCCAACTGTCCTATACGCAGATTCGCTCCCCCGTTTCCGGCCGGGTCGGCATTCGCACCGTGGATGAAGGCAACTTCCTGCGCATGACGGACAGCCAGGGCCTGTTCTCAGTGACCCAGATCGACCCCATCGCCGTGGAGTTCTCCCTGCCCCAGCAAATGCTGCCGACCTTGCAACGCCTGCTCCGGGCCCAGGACCCTGCGGCAGTCAGGGTCTACCAGGGCGCGGACAGCGACAGCCCCGGAGCATTACTGGGCAACGGCCACTTGACCCTGATCGACAACCAGGTCGACAGCGGCACCGGCACCATCCGCGCCAAGGCCGAGTTCGACAATGCCCAGCAGGTGCTCTGGCCCGGGCAACTGGTGACGGTGAAGATCCAGACGGCCCTGGACCAGGGCGCGCTGACCGTGCCACCGACGGTGGTCCAGCGCGGCCTGGAGCAACACTTCGTGTACCGGCTCAAGGGCCAGCAGGTGGAGGCCGTCCCCGTACAAGTGCTGTACCAGGACAGCGGCCTGAACATCATTTCCGGCGTCCAGGCCGGCGACCTGCTGGTCAGTGACGGCCAGTCGCGACTCAAGCCCGGCTCCCAGGTCCAGGTACTGAGCGATCCGCCCCAAGTGGCCCAGGCCGCGGAGTCCAAGCCATGAAGGGCCAAGGCTCGATCTCCGCCTGGTGCATCGATCATCCGGTCGCCACCGTCCTGCTGACCTTTGCCCTGGTATTGCTTGGCCTGATCGCCTTCCCACGGCTGCCGGTGGCGCCACTGCCGGAGGCCGAGTTCCCCACCATCCAGGTTTCCGCCGCCCTGCCCGGGGCCAGCCCGGACACCATGGCCTCCTCGGTGGCCACGCCGCTGGAAGTGCAATTCAGCGCCATTCCCGGCATGACCCAGATGACCTCCAGCAGCGCCCTGGGCACGTCCCTGCTGACCTTGCAGTTCACCCTGGACAAAAGCATCGATACCGCAGCGCAAGAAGTGCAGGCGGCGATCAACACCGCGGCCGGCAAACTGCCCAAGGACATGCCCACCCTGCCTACCTGGAAGAAGGTCAATCCCGCCGACAGCCCGGTGCTTATCCTCAGCATCAGTTCCACACAAATGCCCGGGACCGAACTGAGCGACTACGCCGAGACCTTGCTGGCCCGGCAACTCAGCCAGATCGACGGGGTCGGCCAGATCAACATCACCGGCCAGCAGCGCCCGGCGATCCGGGTCCAGGCCTCGGCGGACAAGCTGGCGGCCATCGGCCTGACCCTGGCCGACATCCGCCTGGCGATCCAGCAGACCAGCCTCAACCTGGCCAAGGGCGCGCTGTACGGCGAGTCGAGCATTTCCACCCTGTCCACCAACGATCAGTTGTTCCATCCCGAGGAATACGGCCAGCTGATCGTTTCCTACAAGAATGGCGCACCGGTACGCCTGCAGGATGTGGCCCGGGTGGTCAACGGCCCGGAAGACGCCTATGTCCAGGCCTGGTCCGGCGACCAGCCCGGGGTCAACCTGGTGATCTCGCGCCAGCCAGGCGCCAATATCGTCGAGACCGTGGACCGTATCCAGGCGGCCCTGCCTGGCCTGGAGGCGATGCTGCCGGCCTCGGTGCAGGTCAAGGTGCTGGTGGACCGCACCCAGACCATCCGCGCCTCGCTGCATGAGGTGGAGATCACCCTGCTGATCGCCGTGCTGCTGGTAGTGGCGGTGATGGCGCTGTTCCTGCGCCAGTGGTCGGCGACCCTGATCGTCTCGGCGGTGCTGGGTGTGTCCCTGACCGCCAGTTGCGCGCTGATGTACGTGATGGGCTTCAGCCTGAACAACCTGACCCTGGTGGCCATCGTCATCGCCGTGGGGTTCGTGGTGGACGATGCCATCGTGGTGGTGGAAAACATCCACCGCCACCTGGAAGCCGGCGACGGCATGCGTGAGGCGGCGATCAAGGGCGCCGGGGAGATCGGCTTTACCGTGGTGTCCATCAGCTTCTCCCTGGTGGCGGCATTCATTCCGTTGCTGTTCATGGGCGGCGTGGTGGGACGGCTGTTCAAGGAGTTCGCCCTGACCGCCACCTCGACCATCATGATCTCGGTGGTGGTCTCGCTGACCCTGGCGCCGACCCTGGCAGCGCTGTTCATGCGCGCTCCGGTACATCCGCCCCATAGCAAGCCGGGCTTCGGCGAGCGCCTGCTGGCCCTGTACGAGCGTGGCCTGCGCAAGGCCCTGGCGCACCAGAAACTGATGCTGGGCATCTTCGGCCTGACCCTGGCCATGGCGATCGCGGGCTACGTCCTGATTCCCAAGGGGTTCTTCCCGGTGCAGGACACCGGTTTCGTCCTTGGTACCACCGAGGCTGCGGCGGATATTTCCTACCCGGACATGGTGAAAAAACACCAGGCCCTGGCCGAAATCGTCGCCGCCGATCCCGCGGTGCAGGCGTTCTCCCATTCGGTGGGGGTATCGGGCAGCAACCAGACCATCGCCAACGGACGGTTCTGGATCTCGCTGAAAAAACGCGGCGAGCGAGACGTCTCCGCCAGCGCCTTCATCGATCGCATCCGCCCGCAATTGATGAAGGTGCCGGGGATCACCCTCTATCTGCGGGCCGGCCAAGACATCAACCTCAGCTCCGGTCCGAGCCGTGCCCAGTACCAGTACGTGCTCAAGAGCAACGACGGTGCGACCCTGAGCACCTGGACCCAGCGCCTGACCGAGAAACTGCGTGGCAACCCGGCCTTTCGCGATATTTCCAACGACCTGCAACTGGGTGGCAGCATCACCCACATAGAGATCGACCGGGTCGCTGCAAGCCGCTTCGGCCTGACGGCCAGCGATGTCGACGAGGCGTTGTACGACGCCTTCGGCCAGCGCCAGATCAACGAATTCCAGACCCAGGTCAACCAGTACAACGTGATCCTCGAACTCGACACCCGGCAACGGGGCAAGGCCGAGAGCCTCAGCTACTTCTATCTGCGCTCGCCGCTGACCGGGGAAATGGTCCCACTCTCGGCCCTGGCGCGCTTCGATCCACCCACCGTGGGGCCGTTGTCGATCGCCCACGACGGCATGTTCCCGGCGGCCAACCTGTCGTTCAACCTGGCCCCCGGCGTGGCCCTGGGCGACGCGGTGATCCTGCTGGACCAGGCCAAGAGCCAGATCGGCATGCCAGCCTCCATCAGCGGCAACTTCCAGGGGGCAGCCCAGGCGTTCCAGAGCTCCCTGGCCAGCCAGCCCTACCTGATCCTCGCCGCGCTGGTGGCGGTCTACATCATCCTCGGGGTGCTGTACGAAAGCTTCGTGCATCCTTTGACCATCATTTCCACCCTGCCCTCGGCGGGCCTGGGCGCCTTGCTGATGCTCTGGCTGTGTGGCCAGGACTTCTCGATCATGGCGCTGATCGGCCTGGTACTGCTGATCGGCATCGTCAAGAAAAACGGCATCCTGATGATCGACTTCGCCCTCGAAGCCCAGCGCCAAGGCGGCCTGGCGCCTCAGGAAGCGATCTACCAGGCCTGCCTCACCCGCTTCCGCCCCATCATCATGACCACCCTGGCCGCCCTGCTCGGCGCCTTGCCCCTGATGCTCGGCTATGGCACTGGCGCCGAACTGCGCCAGCCCCTGGGCATCGCCGTGGTCGGCGGCCTGCTGGTGAGCCAGGCGCTGACGCTGTTCACCACGCCGGTCATATACTTGTGGCTCGAGCGGCTGTTCCACCGGCCCCGGCCGGCCCTGTTGCCGGCAACCAATACCTGAGGCGGGTCATGCGCGTTCTGATTATCGAAGACGAAGAAAAAACCGCGGACTACCTGCATCGCGGATTGACCGAGCAAGGTTATACCGTGGACCTGGCCCGGGATGGCATCGAGGGCCTGCACCTGGCCCTGGAAGCCGACTATGGCGTGATCGTGCTCGATGTCATGCTGCCGGGCCTGGACGGCTTCGGCGTGCTGCGGGCCCTGCGCGCGCGCAAGCAGACCCCGGTGATCATGCTCACCGCCCGAGAACGGGTGGAAGACCGGATCAGGGGCCTGCGCGATGGCGCCGACGACTACCTGGGCAAGCCGTTTTCCTTTCTCGAACTGGTGGCTCGATTGCAGGCCCTGACCCGGCGCAGTGGCGGCCACGAACCGGTGCAAATCAGCATCGCCGACCTGTGGATCGACCTGATCAGTCGCAAGGCCAGCCGCGCCGGTACTCGCCTGGACCTGACCGCCAAGGAGTTCTCGCTGCTCAGTGTGCTGGCACGGCGCCAGGGTGAGATCCTCTCCAAGACCGCCATTGCCGAGATGGTCTGGGACATCAATTTCGACAGCGACGCCAACGTCGTGGAGGTGGCGATCAAGCGTCTGCGGGCCAAGCTCGACGGGCCTTTCGAACACAAGTTGCTGCATACCATCCGCGGCATGGGCTACGTACTGGAGAACCGCAGTGCCGAGTAACTCCATCGCCCTGCGCCTGAGCGGCTTGTTCACCCTGGTGGCGCTGCTGATCTTCCTGCTGATCGGCGGGGCGCTCTATCAACAGGTGGACAAGGGCCTGGGCCAGTTGCCGGAGGCCGAGCTGGATGCGCGCTACAGCGTGCTGGAGTCAGCCTTGACCCGCTATGGCAACCCCGAACACTGGGGCAAGATCAGCGCCAAGCTCAAGCTGCTCAGCGAGGAAGACAAGCGCATCCGCTTCTGGGCCATCAGCGGCGACCCGGACTATGAATACGGCAATCCCGATGCGCGGCTCCGCGCCTTTGCCCAGGGCCCGTTGGGCATGCGCGACTTGAGCCTGGACGAGCATCCCTATCCGTTGCGGGTGCTGGTCAGCCAGTTGCCGGCCAAGGAACAGCGCCCGCCCCTGCGCTTTTTGATTGCCATCGACACCGAGGCCTTCCACCAAACCCAGCACCAGTTGCTGATTGCCTTGATCGGCCTGGCCATCGTCGGCGTTCTGCTGGCCTCGGCCCTGGGCTATTGGGTGGCGCGGATCGGCCTCAAGCCGCTGATCAAGCTGTCCCAGGAAGCCCAGCGCCTGGCCCCGCCAAGGCTCTCGGGGCGCCTGCAGCTGTCACCGCTGCCACCGGAGCTGAGCCAGTTCGTCAACTCGTTCAACTCCACCCTGGAACGGGTCGAACTGGCTTACTCGCGCCTGGAGTCGTTCAACGCCGACGTGGCCCATGAGCTGCGCTCGCCACTGACCAACCTGATCGGCCAGACCCAGGTGGCCCTGACCCGGGGGCGCTCCGCGGAGCACTACTTCGAGGTGCTGCAATCGAATCTCGAAGAACTGGAACGGTTGCGCTCGATCGTCAACGACATGCTGTTCCTGGCCAGCGCCGACCAGGGCAGCAAGGCCACCAAGCTCACCAGCACCTCCCTGGCCACGGAGGTGGCGACCACCCTGGACTACCTGGATTTCATCCTCGAAGACGCCCAGGTCAGGGTCGAGGTCCAGGGCGACGCCCAGGTCCGCATCGAGATCGCCCACCTGCGCCGGGCGCTGATCAACCTGCTGAGCAACGCCGTGCAGCACACCGCCGCCGGCGAAGTGATCCGGGTCCGGATCGAGGTTCAGGAACAACAAGTGGCGATCGCCGTCAGCAATCCGGGACAGGGCATCGCCAGCGAACACCTGCCGCGCTTGTTCGAGCGTTTCTACCGGGTGGACGCCTCACGCAGCAACAGCGGCGCCAACCATGGATTGGGCCTGGCCATCGTCAAGGCCATCGCCCTGATGCACGGCGGCGACGTCTTCGTGCGCAGCGATCGAGGGATCAATACCTTCGGTCTCTACCTGCCCCGCTGAAACCGCCGCCAACACCTGACCTGGGACAAGAGGCGGCAAAATCCTGCAACCATCGCGCTCTTGACTGTTGTTTTTTTGGTAACAGTCCTTATCCTGTTCGGCTCTTTTTCCAGCCTCATCGTGGTTATATTTTTGTCGCACCGAATTGAACTTGCTCTGCAAGAAGGTCTTCAGAAATGTCCAACAGCATGGGTATTGCCAGCGCGTTCGTCTTGTCTTCCCTGTTCGTGGCGCCAGCCGCCATGGCCGAAGAGTCCCAGGCTTTCATCGCACGCAATGCCGCACGCGCCGCCGCGTTCGAACAAGCACAGATCGCCCAGGCGGCCCAGCAGCAGAACAGTCAGCAAGCCCAGAAGATCACTGCCGAGCACAGCAAGGCTGATGCCCAAAAGGACAGTTGATCCAAGCCAACGACTCGTTTCCCTCGACAACTTCTCTGTTTTCAATGCCGAGTAAGTTGTCTTAAAGCCGCTGAATCCAGCGGCTTTTTTTTGTCGTGGAGAAATCCCCGGCACGTTCGTCATGTACAGAACAAGAACACACCGAATTCAAAATAAAAAACTATCTTCACCCACCAAAGGAGCAACACGTTGTTTAGGACTTCGCTAAAGGTCAGCCCACTATTCATTGCAATCGCTGCAACTATCCCGAGCCTCGCACAAGCCGCCGAGGACAGCGCGACCGAGGGTTTCGTCGCCGGTTCGAGCCTCAAGCTCAACGCCCGCAACTACTACATGAACCGCAACCGCCAACAGCATAAGGATGACAACATCGAGTGGGGCCAAGGCTTCCTGGGGGTTTTCCAGTCCGGCTATACCGAGGGCACCGTCGGTTTCGGCGTGGATGCCAATGCCATGCTCGGCCTCAAGCTCGATGGCGGTGGCGGCACCGATGGCTCGAGCATCCTGCCGATCAGCCGCAGCGGCAAGGACGGCGGCAAGGCCCCGGGCTCCTTCTCCACCGCCGGCGCGACCCTGAAGATGCGCGCCTTCGACACCGAATTGAAAGCCGGTGACCTGTTCCTCAACAACCCGGTGATCGCCGGGGGCATGAGCCGCATGCTGCCGCAGACTTTCCGTGGCGTGAGCCTGACCAACCACAGCTTCGACGGCTGGTTGATCGAAGGTGGCCAGGCCAGCTTCACCAAGCTCTACAACCAGAGCGGCCACAAGCGCATTGGTACCGCCTACGGCGCCTTGCCCAGCAATGACGAAAGCCGTCACCTGAACTGGGCCGGGGTGGCCTGGAGCGGCGTGCCGGGACTGACCAGCAGCCTCTATGCCTCCGAGCTCAAGGACATCTGGAACCAGTACTACTACGACCTGGACTACACCTACGCGGTCAATGACCTGGTCAGCCTCAACCCCGGCCTGCACTACTACCACACCCAGGACACCGGCAAGGCCCTGCTGGGCAACATCGACAACAACACCTACAGCCTGCACTTCACCGTCGGCGTAGGTAGCCACAGCGTCACCGCCGCCTACCAGCGGGTCAACGGCAATACACCGTTCGACTACATCAACCAGGGTGACAGCATCTACCTGGACAACTCCCAGCAGTACTCGGACTTCAACGGCCCCAACGAACGCTCGTGGAAGCTCAAGTACGCCTATGACTTCGCCGGCATCGGCCTGCCTGGCCTGACCTCGGCGCTATCCTATTCGCGCGGCGAGCTGGACCTGACCAAGGTCAATCCGAACAGCCCTGGTTACTCCAGCTGGTACAGCGCCGATGGCAAGAATGCCAAGCATTGGGAACGCGACCTGGATATCAAGTACGTGGTGCAGGGCGGCAAGGCCAAGGACCTGGCGGTGCGCCTGCAATGGGCAACCAACCGGGGTGGCAATGGTTACCGCGTCGTGGATAACGACACCGACGAATACCGTGTGATCGTCGACTACCCGATCAATGTCTTCTAAGACGCTATAAATAGAAGGCCAGCAAGTGTTGCTGGCCTTTTGTTTATGTGGGATTTATACAAGCGCCAGGGATCGATCGCTTTGCCCGGTCGCCCACACAAGGCTCGAAAATCCTCGAGGTAGCAAAAATCAGAACCATGAGCTTGAGCAGTGCGACATCCCGCACAGGGACACCCGCATCAAACTCCGAACGATTGTTGATCCTGGCCAGTTCGCTGATCGTCGCGGCCATCCTCGGCATCGTCACCTTCCTGCTGATTCGCGAGCGTGCCTCCGCCGAACAGGCCGCCATTCGTGCCGCAAACAACATCGTGCAACTGATCGATGCCGATGTGATGCGTAACGTGGAACTCTACGATCAGTCGCTCAAAGGGCTGATCAGCGCGGCACAACGCAGCGACCTGGATCATGTTTCCGCCGCCATTCGCCACCTGGCTCTCTTCGATCGTGCCAGCGCCGCCCCCTACAAGGGCGATATCCTGTTGCTGGACAAGCACGGCGACGTCCTTGCCGACTCGGCCTCGGTGCAGCCACGCAAGGCCAACTTCGCCGATCGTGAGTACTTCCGACTCCATGCCGCCAACCCGGCACCGGGGATGATGATCAGCCGGCCATTCCGTGCCCGTACCACCGAACAGGATTGGCGCATCAGCTTCAGCCGTCGCCTCAATGGCGAGAACGGCGAGTTCCAGGGCGTCGCCGAGGCGGCCATGCGCCTGAGCTATTTCAACCAACTGTTCAAGAACCTCGATATCGGCCGCAACGGCACGATCAACCTGATCAGCCGAGAAGGCATCCTCCTGGCACAACAACCACAGCTGGCCGACGACCTGGTGGGCAAGGACTTCAGCCAGCGTCCCAACTTCGTACGTTTCCTGCGTGAGGGCTATGGCAGCTTCAGCAGCATTTCCAGCGTTGACCAGATGCCACGGC
Organism: Pseudomonas sessilinigenes; assembly: GCF_003850565.1. Taxonomy (NCBI): domain Bacteria; kingdom Pseudomonadati; phylum Pseudomonadota; class Gammaproteobacteria; order Pseudomonadales; family Pseudomonadaceae; genus Pseudomonas; species Pseudomonas sessilinigenes. The sequence goes on along the minus strand of NZ_CP027706.1, from coordinate 4,861,364 downwards.
TGTACACCTTCTCCAAGGTTGGCGACCTGCCGTTGATCGTCATCGTCGCCTTGGCTACCGACGAAGTCTTCGGCTCGTGGCGGCGCACCGCGCTGCTGGTCAGCGGCGCTACGGGAGCGCTGTGCATCGCGTTGCTCTGGCTGACCTTGTTGCTGTGTCGTGAACTACGACGCCGGCACAACGCCGAGCAGGAACTGGCTCGCCTGGCCTCCATCGACGCCCTCACCGGCCTGGCCAATCGCCGTACGCTGGACCTGGCCCTGAAAAATGAATGGGCCCGGGCCCAGCGCTCACTCCAACCGCTGTCGCTGCTGATGATCGATGTCGATCACTTCAAGAATTTCAATGATCGCTTCGGCCACCCCATGGGGGACCAGGCGTTGCATCTGGTGGCACAAACCATCGCGGCCTGCATCGGCCGGCCGACCGATCTGGCAGCCCGCTACGGCGGCGAGGAATTCGCCGTGGTTCTACCCGGCACCGATACCGTCGGGGCCTCGCTATTAGCGGAAAAGATCCGCACCAGCATCCAGGACTTGCCGGCCATCAGCGAACAGGCCGCTTCCCTGACCGTGAGCATCGGCATCAATACCTGGTCGGGCAACCCGGGTGCCAGCCAGCAGGAGTGGTTGAACAACGCCGACAAGGCGCTGTATCAGGCCAAGTCCAGCGGACGCAACCGAGTGGTTTCCAATATGTCCCAGGGCTGTTCCAGGCGCAGCGCCTGAAACCCGGGCATAAAAAAAGGCCATCCGGGGGGATGGCCTTCAAAATAAAAGGAAAGAGAGTGTTACTTACACGGCCGCGACTGGACGCATGTAAGAGATCGGTGCAGTGCTGGCATCTTCGAAGGTCACCACTTCCCAGGCATCTTTCTGCTCAATCAACTTGCGCAGTAGCTGGTTGTTCAGTGCGTGGCCCGACTTGAAGCCTTTGAACTCACCAATCAGGCTGTTGCCCAGCAGGTAGAGGTCACCAATTGCATCCAGGATCTTGTGCTTGACGAACTCGTCTTCGTAGCGAAGACCGTCTTCGTTCAGCACGCCATCCGAATCGACCACAATGGCGTTTTCGACGCTGCCGCCGAGTGCGAGGTTGTGCTTGCGCAGGTACTCGATATCACTCATGAAACCAAAGGTACGGGCGCGACTGACTTCTTTTACGAACGAAGTACTGGAGAAATCCACGCTTGCACTCTGGGTGCGGTCACGGAAAACCGGGTGATCGAAATCGATCTCGAAGCTCACTTTGAAACCATCGAAAGGTACGAAAGTGGCGCGCTTGTCGCCGTCTTCCACCGTCACTTCACGAAGGATGCGGATGAACTTCTTAGCTGCGTCCTGTTCTTCGAGGCCGGCAGATTGAATCAGGAATACGAAGGGTCCGGCGCTACCATCCATGATCGGGACTTCGGACGCGGAGAGCTCGACGTAGGCGTTATCGATGCCCAGGCCAGCCATGGCCGAGAGCAAGTGCTCCACCGTGTCCACCTTGACGTCACCGTTGACCAGTGTCGTCGACATAGTGGTTTCGCCAACATTTTCCGCGCGAGCAGGGATCTGCACCACAGGGTCCAGGTCGGCACGACAAAACACAATGCCGGTGTCGACAGGCGCAGGCTTGAGGGTCAGGTATACCTTCTCCCCGGAATGCAGGCCTACACCTGTGGCACGGATAATATTCTTCAGGGTGCGTTGTTTAATCATGGCTTGGGCCGCTTCAGCGCAAATTGCGAACTGGTATCAACAAAGGCTGGCGATAATAGCAGACCATGCCTTTGCTGAACACCAATCACCCTAATACCCCTGATACATTCCATCAATCGGCCTGACGACGCAGGAATGCCGGGATGTCCAGGTAGTCCAGATCATCTTGCGGATTCAACTTCGCTGCGGTCGCCGCGTTCGATTGCGCCTGATTACGCATCACGGTCGGACGATCCAGGTCGCGGTAGTTCACCGACGGCAACTCCTGGCGAGCAGGGGCTGGCGCTTGCGACTGCGCGGACGACATGGAGGTCTGAACGGTGTTGTCGATGACCTTCACAGGCTTCTCGATCTTCGCACCCAGGCCGGTTGCTACCACGGTCACGTGCAACTCGTCGCGCATGTCCGGATCGATAACGGTACCGACCTTGACCATGGCGTGCTCGGACGCGAAGGCCTCGATGATGCTACCCACGTCGGAGTACTCGCCCAGGGACAGGTCAGGACCTGCGGTGATGTTCACCAGGATGCCGCGAGCGCCTTCCAGGTTCACGTCTTCCAGCAGCGGGTTGCGGATCGCCGCCTCGGTGGCTTCGCGCGCACGGTTCGGACCGCTGGCGCAGCCGGTACCCATCATCGCCATGCCCATTTCGCTCATGACGGTACGAACGTCGGCGAAGTCGACGTTGATCATGCCTGGACGCTTGATGATGTCGGAGATACCGCGAACGGCACCGGCCAATACATCGTCCGCCTTGGCGAAAGCCGACAGCAGGCTGGCGTCTTTACCCAGGATGGTCAGCAACTTCTCGTTGGGGATGGTGATCAACGAGTCGACGCTTTCGCTCAGCGCGCGGATGCCCTCATCGGCGATCTGCATGCGCTTGCGGCCTTCGAACGGGAACGGACGAGTCACCACCGCAACGGTGAGGATGCCCATTTCCTTGGCCACTTCGGCGATGATCGGCGCCGCACCGGTACCGGTACCGCCGCCCATGCCCGTGGTGATGAACACCATGTTGGTGCCCGCCAGTACTTCAGCGATACGCTCGCGGTCCTCCAGAGCGGCTTGGCGGCCGACTTCCGGGTTGGCACCCGCACCCAGGCCCTTGGTCACGCCGGTACCCAGTTGCAGGATGGTCCGCGCGCCGATGTTCTTCAGCGCTTGAGCATCGGTGTTGGCGCAGATGAACTCGACGCCTTCGATGTTGCTCTTGACCATGTGATTGACCGCGTTGCCGCCGCCACCGCCTACGCCGATAACCTTGATTACCGGACTTTGCGGGATGTTGTCTACGAGTTCGAACATTTTCCCTCTCCTTTCATTTCTCTAGTTTTTCGCCTACTGCCTACTGCCTACTGCTTTTACTGCGTACTGCTTGAAACGTGTCGCTTGAAACTGCTTATCAGAAGTTGCCCTGCACCCAGCTCTTGATTCGATCGATCAAGGCGGCCTTGGGCTCGTCGCTGCTGTAACTGTCGCGGTTGCCGATACCGGAGAACTGGATGCCGTCGGACTGCTTCTGCAAACCGTATTGCAACAGGCCGACACCGGTGGAATAGATCGGGTTGCGCACTACGTCGGACAGGCCCTTGACGCTGTGGGGCACGCCCAGGCGGACTGGCATGTGGAAGATCTCTTCGGCCAGTTCCACCGCACCTTCCATCTTCGATGTACCGCCGGTGAGCACGATGCCCGCCGGGATCAGGTCTTCGTAGCCGCTGCGACGCAGTTCTGCCTGGATCAGGGTGAACAGCTCGTCGTAGCGTGGCTCGACCACTTCGGCCAGGGCCTGGCGCGACAACTCGCGTGGCGGACGATCGCCAACGCTCGGCACCTTGATGGTCTCGCCGGCACCGGCCAGCTTGGCCAGGGCACAGGCGTAGCGGATCTTGATCTCTTCGGCGTACTGGGTCGGAGTCCGCAGGGCCATGGCGATGTCGTTGGTCACCTGGTCGCCGGCAATCGGGATCACCGCCGTGTGGCGGATCGCGCCCTCGGTGAAGATCGCCATATCGGTGGTACCGCCGCCGATATCCACCAGGCACACGCCCAGTTCCTTCTCGTCGTCGGTGAGCACCGCATAGGCCGAGGCCAACTGCTCGAGGATGATGTCGTCGATCTCCAGGCCGCAACGGCGCACGCACTTCTCGATGTTCTGCGCCGCGTTCACCGCACAGGTCACCACGTGGACCTTGGCTTCCAGGCGCACGCCGGACATGCCCAGGGGCTCGCGAACGCCCTCCTGGTTATCGATCACGTAGTCCTGCGGCAGGGTGTGCAGGACACGCTGGTCCGCTGGAATCGCCACGGCCTGGGCAGCGTCGAGTACCCGCTCCAGATCCGCCGAGCTGACCTCGCGATCACGGATCGCCACGATGCCGTGGGAGTTCAGGCTGCGGATGTGGTTACCCGCCACGCCGACGAACGCCGAGTGGATACGGCAGCCCGCCATCAGTTGCGCCTCTTCCACTGCGCGCTGGATCGACTGCACGGTGGACTCGATATTCACCACCACGCCCTTCTTCAGGCCGCGGGATGGATGGGTGCCGATACCGACGATTTCCAGCGAGCCATCGGCCGCGACTTCGCCTACCAGCGCCACCACCTTGGAGGTGCCGATATCCAGGCCGACGATCATTTTGCCGCTTTGCACATTTGCCATGGTCCTGCCTCTTCTTAATTCTTCGCGACAGCGGGCCGCGCCGTCGTGGGTGCCGCCGAATCGCGCCAGCCGACGGCCAGGCCGTTGGCGTAGCGCAGATCGATGCGCGCGATGTTCGTGATCTGTTCTTTCAGCGTTTTTTCATAAATGGCAATGAAGCGGCGCATCTTCTCCACCAGATGATCGCGACCCAGCAGCAACTCGATACCCGGGCCGGCACTGCCGGCACCGGTGGTCAGGAACCAACTGCCACGCTCACGCAGCTCCAGACGGGCGATCGAAAAGCCCAGCGGTCGCAGCATCTGGCTCAACACCTGATACTGCTGCATCACTTGCTGCTGGGCCCGCTGCGGCCCGAACAACTGCGGCAAGTGTTCATAGTTCGCCAGCTCACGCGGGGTGAAGGCCTGGCCCTGGTTGTTCAACAGTGCCTCATCGCCCCAACGGGCCACAGGCAGTTGTTCTTCCAGGCGAATCACCACTTGGTCCGGCCACACCCGACGTACCTCGGCATGAGCGATCCAGGGCATCTGCTCCAGCTCGGTGCGCATGCTCGCCAGGTCGATGGTGAAGAAGCTCGCCGCGACGTAAGGCGCGATCCGCTGCTGCACCGCTTGTTGGCTGATGTAGCTCAAGTCCCCTTGCACCGCGATCTTGGTGATCGGGCGATCGGCATAAGGCAACAGGCGCTGGGCACCTTCATAGGTGCCGAACCCCAGGGCCACCAACAGCACCGGCCAGAACAAACCTTTCAGAAAGCCGAAATTGGCCTTCGGCAGACGCACCGACATCGGCTCTTTGGCCACCATCCGGCTGGCACCCCGCGGCACCGGCTTGCGGCCGGGTGCTGCAGGTTGCTGATGACGAAGCGATGCGCCTTGCATGGACTTAACCTCGCGCCTCAAGACTGGCTGCCAGGATGGCCAATACCAGCTGCTGGAAATCCAGACCGGCCGCGCGGGCGGCCATCGGCACCAGGCTGTGATCGGTCATGCCTGGAGCGGTATTCACTTCCAGGAACCAGAACTGCCCCTGGGCATCCTGCATCACATCGGCCCGCGCCCAACCGGCGATACCGAGCGCCTCGCAGGCCTTGGCCGTGAGCTCCATCAGTTCCTGCTCTTTGTCGGCATCCAGGCCACAAGGGATCCGGTACTGGGTATCGGATGCCAGGTACTTGGCGTCGTAGTCGTAGAAAGTATGGGGAGTACCCAGGGCAATAGGGGGCAGGACCTGGCCACGCAGGGTCGCGATGGTGAACTCCGGACCCTGGATCCATTGCTCGACCAACACTTGCGAATCATAGGTACTGGCCGCCTTCCATGCCTCGATCAATTCGGAGCTGGTGGTCACCTTGGCCATACCGATACTGGAGCCTTCATGGGCCGGTTTGACGATCAAAGGCATGCCCAGTTCCGCCACTGCGCAAATACAGTCGCTTTCAGAGCTCAGCACCGCATGGCGTGGAGTCGGAATGCCCAGGCTGTGCCAGACCTGCTTGGTCCGCAGCTTGTCCATGGCCAGGGCCGAGGCGAGGATGCCACTGCCGGTGTAGGGGATCCCCAGGCACTCCAGCAGGCCCTGCATGCTGCCGTCCTCACCACCACGACCGTGGAGGATGATGAAGGCGCGATCGATCTTCTCGTTCAGCAAGCGCTGCAACAGGTCGTCGCCGACGTCGATGCCGAACGCATCCACACCGCCGCTTTGCAGGGCTTCGAGCACGGCCTTGCCGGACTTCAGCGAAACCTCGCGCTCGGCGCTCTTGCCGCCATACAGCACGGCCACGCGACCGAAATCGGCCGGCGCTACGGTGGAGAACAGGTTGGCGTAGGCAGCAGTCATTTCAATGCTCCCTTGCCAGCCGCCACGGCACCTTCGAACAACGGGCTGGCGAGCAGCTTGGGCGCCAGGCCGCCGATATCACCGGCCCCTTGGCACAGCAGGATATCGCCAGCACGCAGCAGCGGCTTGACCACCGGCGCCAGGTCGACGCCACGCTCGATGTAGATCGGGTCCAGTTGGCCACGCTGGCGGATGCTATGGCACAGCTGGCGACTGTCGGCACCGGGGATCGGCTCTTCGCCGGCCGGATAGACCTCCATCAACAGCAACACGTTGGCATCGGCCAGGACCTGCACGAAGTCGTCATACAGGTCACGGGTACGGCTGAAACGGTGCGGCTGGTAGACCATCACCAGGCGGCGCTCCGGCCAACCACCACGGACGGCCTTGATCACCGCGGCGACCTCGGTCGGGTGGTGCCCATAGTCGTCCACCAGCATCACGTTGCCACCTTCCACCGGCAGCTCGCCGTACACCTGGAAGCGTCGACCCACACCCTGGAAGCCCGACAGGCCCTGGACGATGGCTTCATCGCTGATGCCTTCATCGGTGGCAATGGCGATGGTCGCCAGGGAGTTGAGGACGTTGTGGTTGCCCGGCATGTTCACCGACACGTCCAACGGCTCGCGGTCGCGGCGCAGCACGGTAAAGAACGTCTGCATGCCTTGCTGGCGAACATTGATCGCCCGCACGTCGGCTTCTTCGTTGAAGCCGTAGGTCACGGTAGGACGCTTGACCTGCGGCAGGATCTCGCGGACCACCGGATCGTCCAGGCACATCACCGCCAGCCCGTAGAACGGCAGGTTGTGCAGGAAGTCGACGAAAGTCTTCTTCAGCTTGTTGAAGTCGCCGTCATAGGTCGCCATGTGGTCGGCGTCGATGTTGGTCACCACGGCCACCAGCGGTTGCAGATGCAGGAAACTGGCATCGCTTTCGTCGGCTTCAGCGATCAGGTAGCGGCTGGTGCCCAGCTGTGCATTGGTACCTGCGGCATTGAGCCGGCCACCGATGACGAAGGTCGGGTCCAGGCCACCTGCGGCGAATACCGAGGCCAGCAGGCTGGTGGTGGTGGTCTTGCCATGGGTACCGGCCACGGCTACACCGTGGCGGTAACGCATCAGCTCAGCGAGCATTTCTGCCCGTGGCACCACCGGAATACGCCGCTCCAGGGCCGTGGCGACCTCAGGGTTCGAGGTATTGACCGCGCTGGACACCACCAGTACGTCGGCATTGGCGGCATTCTCGGCACGGTGGCCGATAAAGATCTGGGCACCGAAGGACTCCAGGCGCTCGGTAACGGCCGACGACTTGAGGTCGGAGCCGGAGACCTGATAGCCGAGGTTCATCAACACCTCGGCGATCCCGCACATGCCCACGCCGCCAATACCGACGAAGTGGATACGGCGGATGCGGCGCATCTCCGGTTGCGGCATGGCTTTTTGATTCTCAACCATGGGCCACCTCCAGGCAGATCTTCACCACGTCCTGGGTCGCTTCGGGTTTGGCCAGGCGGCGTGCGGCCCGGGCCATGTTGTCGAGTCGTTCTGGTTGCATCAAAACCTCTGTCAGGCGAGCGGCAAGGTCCGCTGCACCAGTCGTTCTTTGCGGCATCAGGAAAGCAGCGCCTTCACGAGCCAAATATTCGGCATTGCGAGTCTGGTGATCGTCGATCGCATGGGGCAGAGGCACCAGCATCGAGGGCAGACCGGCAGCAGCCAGTTCGCTGACGGTCAACGCACCTGCGCGACAGACCACCAGGTCGGCCCAGCCATAGGCTTGGGCCATGTCTTTGATAAAGGGCTGCACCTGAGCCTCGACGCCAACGGCGCGATAACGCTCTGCAGTGACTTCATCGTGGTTTTTGCCAGCCTGGTGGAACACCTCCGGGCGTAGCTCGGGGGCGACCTGTGCCAGGGCTTCCGGCAACAGTTTGTTCAACGGCTCTGCGCCCAGGCTTCCGCCTAGGATCAGCAAACGCGCCTTGCGTCCGGCCAGGGCCTCGCGCGGTGTATCGAGGAACAGCTCGGTGCGTACCGGATTGCCCGTGGTGCGGCGGCTACCGGAGGCCCCGAAGGTGTCCGGGAAAGCTTCGCAGACTCGGGCGGCCAACGGCACCAGCAGCCGATTGGCGGTACCGGCAACTGCGTTCTGCTCGTGAACGACGACGGGCACCGAGGACAATCTGGCAGCGACACCGCCGGGCCCGGTCACATAACCACCAAAACCCAGTACGCAAACCGGCTTGAGCTGGCGAATGATGCGCCGCGCCTGGAGTACCGCCTTCAACAACACGAAAGGTGCCTTGAGCAACGACAACTTGCCCTTGCCGCGCAGCCCGGTGACGTTGATCAAGTGCAACGGCAGGCCTGCTGCTGGAACCAGCTCGTTCTCGATACCCCGGGGCGTGCCCAGCCAGTGCACGGTGTAGCCGCGCGCCTGGAACTCGCGGGCACAGGCCAGCGCCGGGAACACGTGGCCACCGGTGCCGCCCGCCATGATCAGCACGTTAGCGCCCATGGTTCGGCTCCTCGGCAAAGTCACTTTCGTTGAACTCCATCTCTTCGCTGCCCAGATGGGTCCTGCTCTCCCATTCGATACGCAGCAACAAGCCAAGGCAGGCGCAGCAGATCACCAGGGAACTGCCGCCATAACTGAGGAACGGCAAGGTCAACCCCTTGGTCGGCAACAGGCCGACGTTCACCCCGATGTTGATCAGGAACTGGCCGATCCACAGGAACGACAAACCATAGGCGACATAGGCAGCAAAGAACTGCCGGGCCTTCTCCGCCCACAGGCCGATGTACATGCCACGGATACAGACGAAACCGAACAGGGCCACGGTGCACAGCGACCCCACGGCACCCAGCTCCTCGGCCAGCACCGAGAACACGAAGTCGGTATGCGCCTCAGGCAGGTAGAACTGTTTCTGCACGCTGTTGCCCAGGCCAACGCCCAGCCACTCGCCCCGTCCAAAGGCAATCAGCGCCTGGGACAGCTGGTAGCCGGCGCCGAACTGGTCGGCCCACGGGTCGGCGAAGTTGGTCAAACGCGCCATCCGGTAGGGCTGCATCTGGATCAACAGCACCACCGCCGCCACCGCCAGCACCACCATCAAGGAGAACCGGAACAGCCCGACGCCGCCAAGGAACAGCATCGCGGCCGCGGCCCCCATCATTACCACGGTGGCGCCGAAGTCCGGTTCCATCAGCAGCAGGCCGGCCATTGGCAACAGCACGATGAATGGCTTGAAGAAGCCCATCCAGCTTTCGCGTACTTCCTTCTGCCGGCGCACCAGATAGCCGGCGAGGTAGATCACCACGAAGACCTTGGCGATCTCCGATGGCTGGACGTTGAAGAAACTGAAGCCGATCCAACGCATCGAGCCGTTCACTTCACGGCCGATGCCCGGGATGATCACCATCACCAACAGGCCGAATGCACCGATCAGCATCATCCACCCCAGGCGCTGCCAGGTGGCGATCGGGATCATCATGGTGACGATGCACGCCCCCAGGCCCAGCAGGATGTAGATCAGGTGCCGGATCATGTAGTACAGAGCGCTGCCGGACTGGGCCGCCGCCACTTCGGTGGATGCCGAAGCGATCATGATCAGCCCCAGGCCGAGCAGCGTCAGGCAACCGGCGAGCATCGGGAAATCGAGGTCGACGCCACGTCCCGTGATAATCGGCGATGGATACGGCTTGATGATGTTCCTCAGGTTCATGCCAGCGCCTCCACGATGTGGACGAACTGGTGACCACGGTCCTCATAGTTCTTGAACATGTCGAAACTGGCGCACGCGGGCGACAGCAGCACCACGTCCCCTGGTCGTGCGGTCGAACGGCACTGCTGCACGGCTTCGAGCAGCGAGCCGACACGAATCAGCGGCACGCCCTCACCGATGGCCTCGCCTATCTGCTCCGAGTCACGCCCCATCAGGATCACTGCGCGGCAGTTGGCCGCCACAGGGTCACGCAGGTCCTTGAAGTCGGCGCCCTTGCCATCGCCACCGGCGATCAGCACGATGTTTCCATCGATATCCGCACCCAGGCCTTCGATGGCCGCCAGGGCAGCCCCCACATTGGTGGCCTTGGAGTCGTTGTAGTAGCCCACGCCATCCAGGTCGCGAACCCATTGGCAACGGTGCTCGAGGCCGGCAAAGGTGCGCAAGGCCGCCAGCATGGCATCGAACGGCAGGCCCACCGCATGCCCCAGGGCCAGTGCCGCCAGGGCGTTGGACTGGTTATGGGCGCCGCGGATCTTCAGCTCGCGCACCGGCATCAGGTTCTGGAACTCGAAAGCCAGGTACTTCTCGCCATTCTCCTCGCGCAGGCCAAAAGCCTTGAAGTCGGGCGCTCCCAGGCCAAAGCTCCAGCACGGCAGGCCCTCACCCACCAACGGCCGGGTCAGGGCGTCCTGGCGGTTGAACACCACTTGCCGGGCACCACGGAAGATCCGGTGCTTGGCCAGGTGATACGCGGGCAGACCACTGTAGCGGTCCATGTGGTCTTCGCTGATGTTCAGCACGGTGGCTACTTCGGCACCGAGCTGGTCAGTGGTCTCCAACTGGAAGCTGGACAACTCCATGACATACAACTCGATGTCGTCGTCGAGCAGATCCAGGGCGGGTGTGCCGAGGTTACCGCCCACAGCCACACGCTTGCCTGCAGCGGCGGCCATTTCACCTACCAGGGTGGTCACCGTGCTCTTGGCATTGGAACCGCTGATGGCGACGATCGGGGCTTTCGCGTTACGCGCGAACAGTTCGATATCGCCGGAGAGCTTCACGCCACGGGCAGCGGCGGCCTGCAGGGCCGGAGTTGCCAGGGCCAGGCCGGGACTGACGTAAAGTTCGTCGGCACGGCACAGGAAATCGACATCCAGCTCGCCACAACGCACTTCCACCTGCGGGTAGTCACGGCGCAGCGTGGCGAGCTCAGGTGGATTTTCCCGCGTGTCGGCCACTGCAAAAGCAACGCCCCGGCTCGCCAGGAAGCGAACCAGGGACATGCCGCTCTTGCCGAGGCCGACGACGATGCGGAAGTGGTCAGAAGCGATCAGGGACACTCGTTTCTACCTCAGTTTCAGGGTGGCAAGGCCGATCAGCACCAGGATCACGGTGATAATCCAGAAACGGACGATCACACGTGGCTCGGGCCAACCCTTGAGTTCAAAGTGGTGATGGATCGGTGCCATGCGGAACACGCGTTTGCCGGTCAGCTTGAACGAAGCCACCTGGATCACCACGGACAGGGTTTCCATCACGAACACGCCGCCCATGATGAACAGCACGATTTCCTGGCGCACGATCACCGCGATGGTGCCCAGGGCCGCGCCCAGGGCCAGCGCACCGACGTCGCCCATGAAGACCTGCGCCGGATAGGTGTTGAACCAGAGGAAGCCCAGGCCCGCACCGATCAGCGCGCCACAGAAGACAATCAGCTCACCCGCCCCTGGCACGTAGGGAATCAACAGGTATTCAGCGAATTTCACGTTACCCGACAGGTAGCAGAAGATACCCAGGGCGCCGCCGACCATTACCGTCGGCATGATCGCCAGGCCATCGAGACCGTCGGTCAGGTTGACCGCGTTGCTCGAACCGACGATGACGAAATAGGTCAGGACCACGAAGCCAACACCCAGGGGAATGCTCACATCCTTGAGCATCGGGATCAGCAGCGTGGTTTCCACCGGGCTCTGCGCCGTCATATAAAGGAAGATCGCTGCCGCCAGGCCGAACACCGACTGCCAGAAATACTTCCAGCGGCTAGGCAGCCCGCGAGAGTTCTTCTCGATCACCTTGCGATAGTCATCGACCCAACCGATGGCACCGAAGGACAGGGTCACTAGCAGGACCACCCAGACATAGTGGTTACGCAGGTCGGCCCACAGCAGGGTGCTGACGCCGATGGCCGAAAGAATCAGCGCGCCGCCCATGGTTGGCGTGCCGGACTTGGACAGGTGAGACTGCGGGCCGTCGTTGCGTACGGCCTGGCCAATCTGCCGGTTCTGCAGGGTACGGATCATCCACGGACCCAGGCACAGTGACAAAGACAATGCGGTCAGTACCCCGAGGATCCCGCGCAGGGTCAGGTACTGGAAGACCGCGAAGCCTTTGTAGAACTGTTGCAGGTACTCCGCTAGCAGCAGCAGCATTAATGTTTCACTCCGTCTTTTTCTTGAAGATGGGAACCACACAAGGCCGCAACGATGTTTTCCATCGCCGCGCTACGCGATCCCTTGATCAAAATGGTGGTGTTTGGATCTTGTTCGCCGCCCAGGGCTGCGATCAGGTCAGCCTGGCTGGTGAAATGGCGCGCATGTTCGCCATAGGCGGCGACGGCATGCGCCATCATCGGGCCTACGGCATAGAGGGCCGAAACCTTGCCTGCGGCATATGCACCTACTTCGCGGTGCCCCTGCTCCGCCCACTCGCCCAACTCGCCGATATCTCCGAGCACCAGGACGGTGCGGCCGGAAAAGCCGGCGAGTATATCAACGGCAGCGCACATTGAGGTGGGGTTTGCGTTGTAAGTGTCATCGATCACCCGCATGCCGTTCCTGGCCAACTGGGCGACAGTACGACCCTTGACCGGTTGCACTGCGTTCAGGCCGGTAGCGATGCCGAACAACGACACACCCATGGCGTGGGCAGCTGCTGCAGCGGCCAGGGCATTGGCGACGTTATGGCTCCCCAGCAGATTCAATTGGATCTGCTCGCTGCCTGCGGGCCCATGCAGGGTAAAGAACGGGCAACCACGGGCATCGCGACCTATATCCGTGGCGTAGAAATCCGCTGCACTGTTGGTCATGGCGAAACTCAGGACTTGGCGCCCGGCAGCGCGGGCCTTCCAGATCGAAAATGCCTTGTCATCCAGGTTCAATACGGCAATGCCGGAAGCATCGAGCCCCTCGATGATCTCACCCTTGGCCTCGACGATCTTCTCCGGACCGCCGAACTCGCCAACGTGGGCGGTACCGGCATTGTTGAGAATTGCCACGTGAGGGCGGGTCATGGCCACGGTGTAGGCGATTTCACCTATGCGCGAGGCGCCCAGCTCAATGACTGCGGCGGTATGTTCCGCAGCCAGTTCCAGCAGGGTCAGGGGCGCCCCCAGATCATTATTCAGGTTGCCGCGGGTTGCCAACACCGGACCACGGGTACGCAGGATGCTCGCAAGCATTTCCTTGACCGTGGTCTTGCCACTGGAACCGGTAACGGCCGCCACCGGATTGGCGAAAGCCGCACGATTGAGCGCCCCCAACTGCCCCAGGGCCAGGCGAGTATCCTTGACCAACAACTGCGGCAGCGTGCTATCGGGAATCTCGCGCTCGACCAATGCCGCCACGGCGCCTTTGCCGGCAACTTCATTCAGATAATCGTGACCATCGAATCGTGGACCGGTCAGGGCAACGAACAACTGCCCGGCCTGGATCGCCCTGCTATCGATGCTCACCCCGCTAAAACGGGCATCGCCCGCAATCAGGCGGGCGTCCAATGGCGCAGAAATTTCGCTGAGCGACAGGGCCTTAAGCATCCGCCACCTCCCATGCACTCAGGGCTTTACCCGCCTCGACGAGATCGGAAAAAGCGTGGCGCTGACCATTGATTTCCTGATAGTCCTCGTGCCCCTTGCCTGCCAGGACCACGACGTCATCAGCAGATGCGGAGGCGATCAGGTGAGCAATCGCCGGCCCGCGACCGGCAAGGAACTCCACCTGCTCGGCAGCAGCGAAGCCGGCGCGAATATCGTTGAAGATCTGCATGGGGTCTTCGCTACGCGGGTTGTCATCGGTGACCAGCACGCCATCGGCCAGACGCTCGACCACTTCGGCCATCAATGGGCGCTTGCCACGGTCGCGATCGCCACCACAACCAAACAGGCACAGCAGGCGGCCCTTGGCATGTGGGCGCAGGGCCAGCAATACCTTTTCCAGGGCATCCGGGGTGTGGGCGTAGTCGACTACCACCAACGGCTGGCTACCACCGCCCAAGCGCTGCATGCGCCCGGCAGGTCCTTCCAGCTTGGGCAGCACCGCAAGGATTTCATCCAGGGCATATTCAAGGCCAAGCAGCGCACCCACCGCAGCCAGCACATTGCTCAGGTTGAAACGACCCAGCAGGCTGCTGCGCAGATGATGCTCACCTTGTGGCGTCACCAACGTGGCACGCACCCCGTCGTCATCAAAGCGGGCTTCGCGGCAATACAGGTGGGCGGCAGGGTCCTCGAGGCTGTAAGTGATCAGCCTCGACTCATGTGGCTCGAGGGCCAATTGCCGGCCGAAGTCGTCATCGAGGTTAAGCACCCGGCAACGCAGGTCGGTCCAATTGAACAACTTGGCCTTGGCGGCACCATAAGCCTCCATGGTGCCGTGATAGTCCAGGTGATCGCGGGACAGGTTGGTGAGCACCGCCACATCGAAGGCCAGGGCCGCCACGCGTCCCTGATCCAGGCCATGGGAAGAGACTTCCATGGCCACGGCTTTGGCCCCGGCATTCTTCAGGTCAGCCAGGGTTGCCTGGACGGCGATAGGATTGGGCGTGGTATGCAGGCCACTTTCCAACGCGCCATAGAAACCGGTACCCAGGGTGCCAACCAGGCCACAACGCTGACCGAGCAGGTCCAGGGCCTGGGCAACCAACTGGGTGACACTGGTCTTGCCATTGGTACCGGTCACGCCCACCAGGTTCAACTGCCGGCTGGGTTCACCATAAAAACGTCCGGCGATGTCCGACAACTGTGCCGCCAGGCCCTTGACCGGAATCAACGGCACATCGGTCAGGGGCAGGACAGTGGCACCGTCTACTTCATAAGCCACGGCGGCCGCACCACGCTGCAAGGCGTCTGCAATATGCGCGCGACCATCGAACTTGGCGCCAGGCACAGCCAGAAACAGGTCACCGGCACGGACATTGCGACTGTCCAGGGTCAGCTCGCGAATCAGCAGATCGCGACCGGCGTGGGCAAAAATCTTGTTCAGGCTAAGGGACATCAGCCGCGCCCTCCATTGGCTCGCACCGGGGTACCGGTGGCGTTGGCTTGCTGCGTGGTCGGCAGGTTATCCGGAGTGATGTTCATCAGGCGCAGGGTGCCGGACATTACTTTGCTAAATACCGGAGCCGATACCAGGCCACCGAAGTAACCGGCCTTGCTCGGCTCGTCGATGACCACGACGATGGCGTAGCGCGGATCGCTCATGGGGCCGAAGCCTGCAAACAGCGAGCGGTAGGAGTTCTCGGCGTAGCCCTTGGTACCCACCGAAGTCTTGCGCGCCGTACCACTCTTGCCTGCTACGTGATAGGCCGGAACCTGGGCGCGGAACACCCCGCGAGGGGCCTCGATCACTTGCTGGAGCATGCCCTGCATGGTCTTGGCGACTTTCTCCGGGATTACCTGGGCGGTTTGTGGCGCCTTGTCGGACTTGATCAATGTCAGCGGAGCGATACGCCCGTTGTTGGCCAGCGCGGAAAACGCGTGCACCAACTGGATCGCTGTCACCGAGATGCCGTAGCCATAAGACAGCGTGGCGGTCTCGGCCTTGCGCCACTCGCGATAGTTGGGGAGATTGCCAACGCGCTCGCCCGGAAAGCCCAGGCCGGTGTCCTGGCCCAGGCCAATCTTCTGCGCCAGGCGGAAAATGGTTTCGCCACCGATATCGAAGGCGATCTTGCTCATGCCCACGTTACTGGAGTTGATCAGGATGCCGGTCAGGTCGAGGATCGGGCCTTCGGTCTTGGATACGTCGCGGATGGTGTACTTGCCCAGTTGCAGGGTGCCCGGGTAGACCTCGACGGTATCGCTGGGTTTCCAGCGCCCGGTTTCCAGCGCGGCGCTCATGGAGATGGCCTTCATGGTCGAGCCGGGCTCGAACACATCGATCATCGCCCGGTTGCGCATCATCGCCGGCTGCAGGTTACGGCGATTGTTCGGGTTGTAGGTCGGCTGGTTGACCATGGCCAGGATCTCGCCGGTCTTGACGTCCATGATCACCAGGCTACCGGCCTTGGCGCCGTTCTCGACGATGGCATTGCGCAGCTCGCGGTTGGCCAGGTACTGCAAGCGCAGGTCGATCGACAACGCCAAGGGCTTGCCGGCCTTGGCGTTCTTGGTCACTTGCACGTCCTTGATCAGCCGGCCACGCCGGTCCTTGATCACCTGGCGCTTGCCAGGCACTCCGGCCAGCCATTCGTCATAGGCCAGCTCGACACCTTCGCGGCCACGATCGTCGATGTCGGTGAAGCCCACCATATGTGCAGTCACTTCACCGGCCGGGTAGAAACGCCGGAACTCCTCGATGCCATAGACCCCCGGGACCTTGAGGTCGAGCACGGCCTGGCCCTGCTCCGGAGTCAAGCCCCGGACCAGGTAGATGAATTCCTTGTTGGCCTGGGCCTCAAGACGCTCGGTCAACGCCTTCGGGTCCTGGCCCAGGGCCATGGCCAGGGCAGGCCAGCGGTCCTTGGCCAATTGCATTTCCTTGGCATTGGCCCACAGGGTGGTCACCGGCGTACTTACCGCCAGGGGTTCGCCATTGCGATCGGTGATCAGGCCACGGTGCGCAGGGATGGGAATATGCCGCACGCTACGGGCATCGCCCTGGCCTTTGAGGAAATCGCGATCGATCACCTGCAGGTCGATGATGCGCCAGGCGATCGCCGACACCATGACTGCGAGCAAGCCCAGCACCACGCGAAAACGCCAGGGATAGAGCGCACCGTCGAGCTTCATGGCGCCACCATTCGAACTTCGGCTGCGCCGGGGATATGCATCTTCAGTTGCTCGGTAGCCAGCACTTCGATCCGGCTATGGGCGGTCCAGGTGCTTTGCTCCAGGATCAGCCGGCCCCACTCGGCCTGCGCCTTGTCGCGCACACTCAGCTCGCCGTACAGCGTATTGAGCAACTGGCGGTTCCAGTGGGCGCTGTAGGACACCGCAATCGCGGAGACCAGAACGCCTATGAATAGCAGGAGCATGAAAAAGCTTCCGCCTGGGAGTGGCTTGGCAAAAAGCTTGCTCACCGCAGCTTCTCCGCGACACGCATGACGGCGCTACGGGCACGGGGATTGGCTTTGAGTTCGGCCTCGGAGGCGAACTGCGCTTTGCCATGAATCTTGATTTTTGGCTGGAAGGCTTCGAAGCGCACCGGCAGGTTGCGTGGCAAGTTGTCAGCCTCGCCCTTGACCAGGCGACGCATGAAAAGCTTGACGATGCGATCCTCCAGGGAATGGAAACTGATCACCACCAGGCGCCCACCTACTTCCAGGGACTCCAGCGCAGCTTCCAGGCCGGTCTCTAGGTCGCCCAGTTCGTTGTTCACGTGGATACGCAGGCCCTGGAACGCGCGGGTCGCCGGGTTCTTGCCCTTTTCCCAAGCCGGGTTGGCCACCTTGAGCACTTCAGCCAGGTCGGCAGTGCGCTCAAAAGGCTGGACCTCACGACGCTCGACCACGGCCCGGGCCATGCGCCCGGAAAAACGCTCCTCGCCATATTCCTTGAATACGCGGGCAATCTCTTCTACCGGGGCGGTCGCGATGAACTCGGCAGCGCTGATACCCCGGGTCGGATCCATGCGCATGTCCAGCGGACCGTCATTGAGAAAACTGAAACCGCGCTCAGGGTCGTCCAACTGCGGCGAAGACACGCCCAGGTCCAGCAGAACACCGCTGACCTTGCCATCCAGGCCACGACTGGCAACCTCGGAACCCAGCTCGGCAAAACTGCGCTGCACAACGACAAAGCGGCCGTCTTCGGCCGCTAGCGCTTGCCCGGTGGCAATCGCTTGGGGATCTTTGTCAAATCCGAGGAGCCGCCCTCCCGGACCAAGCTTGCTGAGAATCAAGCGGCTATGTCCGCCACGACCGAACGTGCCATCCAAATAGCAGCCATCAGGACGTACCGCGAGAGCCTCGACGGCTTCGTCAAGCAGTACGGTGATGTGGTTAAAGCCGCTATCAATAGTCACAGGATCAAATCACGCAGTTCATCAGGCATCGCGCCCGGTTGTTGAATAGCCGCCAGGTCCGCTGCAGAAACAGCATTCCAGGCATCCTCGTCCCATAGTTGGAACTTGTTCAGTTGGCCCACCAACATCGCGCGCTTATCCAAATGGGCATATTCACGCAGGCGCGGTGGCACCAGAAAACGACCACTGCCATCGAGTTCGAGATCGACGGCATTACCAATCAGCAAACGCTGCAGGCGACGGTTTTCTTCGCGAAGCGAAGGCAGTGCACGCAGCTTGGTTTCAATCAGCTCCCACTCATCGAGTGGATAAACACACAAACAAGGATCAACGGCATCGATGGTGACGATTAACTGCCCGGAACTTCGCGAAACGAGCTCGTCACGATACCGGCTGGGCATGGCTAGCCGGCCTTTGGCATCGAGACTGATAGCGTTAGCTCCGCGAAACACGTCAGCGTTTCTCCAAATTTTAGCGTTTTGCGCTCAAAAAACCCACTTCATGCCACTTTCCGCCACTTGCGCACACTATAGGAATGCGCCCACACCACCGTCAAGGCACGCGGCGACGGAAAACCCTTATAGAACGGAGATTTAGGAGACTTAGAGGAGGGGTAACGAGAATTCGAAGGGCATTTCAAAGCATTAACTTCAGACAACTCAAGAAGCTGCCGCTCAAAGTTAAAGTAATTTATTAAGAGTAAGAATTTTTCGGTATTACAGGAACGCTTCTGCTATTGAATCAAGCAGGGAAGGAAAAGGTGGAGAGTCGATCTGTAAGCCGGGTTCTGTCGAGGACAGTCATTCCTCTACGATGGCCATCACTGGACATCTTTAGCAACCTACCCGGTTCCAGCGCGGGCCACGCCTTGGAACCCTATTTGGTCTTGCTCCGAGTGGGGTTTACCTAGCCACGAACTGTTACCAGACGTGCGGTGCGCTCTTACCGCACCTTTTCACCCTTACCGGCACCGAAGTGCTTAGGCGGTTATTTTCTGTGGCACTTTCCGTAGGCTCACGCCCCCCAGGCATTACCTGGCACTCCGCCCTATGGAGCCCGGACTTTCCTCCCCCCTCTAATTTTCATAGAGGGCAGCGACTGTCCAATCGACTCTCCGCCGCGCAGGTTAACGGCAGAGCCGCCCAAGGACAAGCAATAAAAGCCTTTGGCCACTCTGCTACGCAATTTATTGCGCCTTCTGTTTCTCCAGGGCGACCTGATAGAGCACATTCTTGCGCTCGCCGGTAATTTCAGCCGCTAGCGCAGCCGCCCGCTTGAGCGGCATTTCCTTGAGCAGCAGGTCCAGGATACGCATCGTTTCGGCATTGATCGCATCCTCACCTTGCGGGGCAGTCCACCCCGCCACCAGCACTACGCACTCCCCTCGCTGCTGATTGGCGTCGGATGCCACGAACTGGCGCAGCTCGGAAAGCGGCAAGCCCTTGAGGGTCTCGAAAGTCTTGGTCAATTCACGGGCCAGCAATGCAGGCCGCTGCGCACCAAATACCGCTTCCATATCCTCCAGGCACTCAAGAATCCGATGAGGAGCCTCGTAGAAAATCAGCGTGCGAGGCTCTTCGCGAACCTGCTCCAGGCGCGCCCGGCGCCCAGCAGCCTTGGCTGGCAGAAACCCTTCGAAGATAAAACGATCGGATGGCAGCCCTGCAGCAGACAACGCCGCAATCAATGCACAGGCTCCCGGCACCGGCACCACGGTCACCCCGGCCGCTCGAGCCTGGCGCACCAGGTGATAGCCAGGATCGGAGATCAATGGCGTCCCGGCATCGGAAATGAGTGCAACATCCTCGCCCGCCAAGAGGCGCGAGATGAAGCGACTACCTTCATCTCGCTCGTTGTGCTCATGACAAGCCGCCAACGGCGTAGTGATACCGAAGTGTTGCATCAACCGTTGAGAATGCCGGGTATCTTCGGCGGCAATCAGCGATACCTCTCGCAACAACTTCAAGGCCCGGGCACTGATATCGTCCAGGTTGCCGATGGGCGTCGCCACCACATAAAGCGAGCCAGCAACGGAATTCATAGAACCTGGAACAGTCAAAGCGCACACCTCGCGGTCGGGAAAAGAATCCATTGTAGCGCGTTGAAGCCCCATCAAGCCGCTCGGCGATTACCTTGCCCCCGAATGACCCCATGCTATACAGCAACATCTGCACGCGCTAAATCGACGGTTTATCACCAGTAACATCGCGCCCCGGCCAGCGCTTGGGTACAATTCAACGTTAATTTGATCGAGTATTCAGGAACACTTACATGATCGCTTGCCTGCGGCTGTTTACTGCCCTCTGCCTGGCTACCCTTTTGGTGGCTTGCGCCAGCTCGCCCTCCTCCAGCCTTGGCGAACTTCCACGGACACCGGATGCCAGCATCGAGCAATTGCTCGAAGAGGCAGCCTCCAGCAAGAACCCGGACAAGGCTGCCCTATTGCGCCTGAGCGCCGCCGACCTGGCTTATCGCCAAGGTAATGCCGGACGCGCCGGACAGATCCTGCAACAAGTGCAACTGGACCAGCTCAAACCTGCCCAGCAGATTTTCGCCAGCACGCTGGCAGCTGAATTGGCCATGGCCCGTAACCAGCCCAAAGCTGCCCTGACCGCCTTGGGCCACCCCAGCCTGCAACACTTGAGCGAACTGCCAGCAACCCAGCAGGTGCGCACCCTCAGCATCCACGCCCGCGCCCTCGAAGCCGATGGCCAGACTCTGGCTGCCGCCAAGGAACGCGTAGCGCTTGCCCCCCTGCTTAAAGATGACGCCGCAGCGAAGAACCATGAGGCCATCTGGGCCCTGGTCGCCGCCCTGCCCACCGATCAACTGCAACCGGCCGGGAACGATGACCTCAGCGGCTGGCTGAGCCTGGCCTTGACGGTAAAGACCGCAGGCACCCTGGAACAACAGCAGACCGCCATCGATAACTGGCGAGCACAGAATCCAAAGCACCCTGCAGCCATTCAGCTACCACTCCCCCTGATCAAGCTCAAGGAGCTGGCCAGCCAGCCACTGTCGAAAATTGCCTTGCTGCTACCCCAGGATGGCCCGCTGGCCTCGTACTCCAAGGCCCTGCGCGAAGGCTTCATGGCTGCCCACTATCGCGCCCAGCAAGCTGGCCAGAAACCACCAAGCATCGAGTTCTATGACAGCTCGCGCATCAGCTCGCTGGACGAGTTCTATCGCAAGGCCCAGGCAGATGGCGTGCAATTGGTAGTAGGCCCGCTGGAAAAACCACTGGTCAAACAGCTGGCCGCACGCCCACAACTGCCAATCACCACCCTGGCCCTGAACTACGGCGAGGGCGAGCAAGGCCCTGCGCAACTGTTCCAGTTCGGGCTGGCGGCAGAAGATGAGGCCCGCGAAGCCTCTCGTCGCGCCCGGGCCGATGGCCTGCATCGTGCGGCGGTCCTGGTGCCGAAAGGCGAGTGGGGAGATCGTGTACTCAAGGCCTTCCGCCAGGACTGGGAAGCAAATGGCGGCAGCGTGATCGGTATCGAACGCGTCGACCAACCCGTCGCACTGGCCCAGCAGATCGCCAACCTGTTCCAGCTACGCCAGAGCGAAGGTCGGGCCAAGAGCCTGCAGAGCACCGTAGGCAGCCAAGTGGCCGCCCAGCCATCGCGCCGCCAGGACATCGAGTTCATTTTCCTCGCCTCCACTCCACAGCAGGCACAACAGATCAAACCGACACTGAACTTCCAGTACGCCGGCGATGTACCTGTCTACGCCACCTCCACCGTATTCAGCGCCAGCGGCGACCAGAACCAGTACAACGACATGAACGGCATCATGTTTTGCGAAACGCCATGGTTGCTGGATGCCAACGGCCCACTGCGCCGTCAAGTCACAGCCCAATGGCCCCAGGCAGGAGGCAGCCTCGGCCGCCTGTACGCCATGGGCGCCGACGCCTACAGCCTGGCCCCACGCCTGGGCCAGCTCAAGGCATTGCCCGACAGCCGGATCGAAGGCGAATCCGGAAGCCTGGGCATAGCCGCCGGCCAACGAATCGAACGCCAGCTGCCCTGGGCCAAGTTCATCAACGGTCAGGTCACCCGCCTGCCCGATACGTTGCGCTAATGCTCCAAAGATCACGCCAACAACGCGGACGAGATGCCGAAGGCCTTGCGCTCAGGCATCTCCAACAGCAAGGGCTGCGCCTGCTGGCACAGAACTGGCTATGCAAGCGCGGCGAGCTTGATCTGGTCATGCTTGACGGCGATACAGTAGTATTCGTCGAAGTCCGCTACAGACAACACACACAATGGGGTGGCGCCCT
Organism: Pseudomonas sessilinigenes; assembly: GCF_003850565.1. Lineage (NCBI taxonomy): Bacteria > Pseudomonadati > Pseudomonadota > Gammaproteobacteria > Pseudomonadales > Pseudomonadaceae > Pseudomonas > Pseudomonas sessilinigenes. The sequence continues at coordinate 4,838,901 of NZ_CP027706.1, read as the reverse complement.
GGGCAGCATCGATGGGCACAAGCGCCAGAAACTGATCCTAGCCGCGCAGCTTTTCCTGCAGAGCGAATCACGCTGGTCCAATCACCCCTGTCGTTTCGATGTAGTCGCCATTGACGGCACCCCGGATTCAAACGCCCAACTGAACTGGCTACGCAATGCCTTTGACGGCTGATAGACATCACAGGGCCGCGCCTACCTTCACCCAATTTCTTTGCTCTTTGCTTTGCGGGCTGCACATTCACGTGCCACCAAGCCGCGCTACTTAAGGTCACACAGATGGACATGCAATCCCGAATTCGCCAGCTTTTCCAGGCCAGCATCGACACCAAGCAACAGGCGATGGACGTACTTGCACCGCACATCGAGCAAGCCAGCCAAGTAATGGTCAACGCCCTGCTCAATGAAGGGAAGATGCTCTCCTGTGGCAACGGCGGCTCAGCTGGCGACGCCCAGCACTTTTCTTCCGAACTGCTCAACCGCTTCGAACGTGAACGCCCCAGCTTGCCGGCCATCGCCCTGACCACCGACAGCTCGACCATCACCTCGATTGCCAACGACTACAGCTACAACGAAGTCTTCTCCAAGCAGATCCGCGCCCTGGGCCAACCCGGCGACGTACTGCTGGCCATCTCTACCAGCGGCAACTCTGCAAACATTATTCAGGCCATCCAGGCCGCACATGATCGTGAAATGATTGTCGTAGCATTGACCGGCCGTGACGGTGGTGGCATGGCATCGCTGCTGCTACCGGAAGATGTCGAGATTCGCGTACCGGCCACCGTTACCGCACGTATCCAAGAAGTCCACCTGCTGGCGATCCATTGCCTCTGCGATCTGATCGACAGCCAATTGTTCGGGAGTGAAGAATGACCCCTAATCGCCTTGGCCTCCTGGCCTTGACCCTGTGCCTGAGCATCACTGGTTGCAGCTCGGTGATTACCGCCACCCGCGACAAACCCATCGATGACGATCGCGGCACTCGCACCTTTGGCAGCAAGATCGATGATTCCCTGATCGAAACCAAAGTTGCGGTCAATGTCGCCAAAGCCAGCCCGGACCTGGAAAACAACTCGCATATCGTCGTGACCAGCTTCAACGGCATCGTGCTACTGGCAGGCCAGACACCCCGCCAGGACCTCAAGGCCACGGCCGAGCAAGCCGCCAGCGAAGTACAGCGAGTCAAGAAAGTACACAATGAACTTCAGGTACTGCCGCCCTCCGGGTTCCTTGCACGGCAGAACGACAGCTGGCTGACCACCAAGATCAAGACCCAGATGCTGACCGATGCCAGCGTTCCAGCTTCACGCATCAAGGTGGTGACCGAAAACGGCATCGTCTACATGCTTGGATTGCTGACCAAGCAGGAAGCCGCCCAGGCGACAAACCTGGTACAGGGCGTCTCTGGCGTCCAAAAGATCGTCAAGCTGTTCGAATACATCGACTGAGATTCCAGCAGGCGTAAAAAAGGCGATCCAACCGGATCGCCTTTTTTATTACTTGACCACTTTCAGGCTTGGCCTGCCACTCGGGCGCGGAGGCTCATCATCTGGCGGCAGGTCATCATCCGGCTCAAGATCGGCCCCATCATCAAGGGGAGACTCCAGATCAAAGACCATGCCCTGGCCATTTTCACGGGCATAGATCCCAAGAATCGCACCAACGGGTACATGCAGGCTATGAGGCACGCCACCAAAGCGCCCCTCGAAGGTCACCACATCGTTATCCATGTGCAAATGACGCACGGCACTGGGGGAGATATTCAGGACGATCTGCCCATCACTGGCAAAGCCCTGGGGCACCTGCACCGCCGGGTAATCAGAGTTGACCAGCATGTGCGGGGTGCAGTCGTTGTCCACAATCCACTCATAAAGCGCGCGGACCAGATAAGGTCGACTGGAGTTCATAGCGGCTCCTTAAGCCTCAGCGCATATCACGTTCGACACCAGACAGACTTGCCTGGAAAGCCTCACGCGCAAATTGGCGTTCCATGTAATCAAGCAGCGGCTTGGCCTGCCGCGGCAGTTCGATACCCAAGACTGGCAATCTCCAGAGTATGGGCAGTAGGCAGCAGTCCACCAGGCTTTGTTCCTCACTGAGGAAAAATGGCTTATCGGCAAACAGCGGGGAAACACCCGTCAGGCTTTCTCGCAACTCCTTGCGAGCCTGGACCCGCGCCGCCTCCTTGGTTCGCGGATCAAGAATCAGATCCACGTGCCCGCACCAATCTCGCTGGATACGGTGCATCAGCAGCCGGCTATTGGCTCGAGCCACAGGATAGACCGGCAACAATGGAGGATGCGGATAACGCTCATCCAGATACTCCATCACCACCGTCGACTCCCACAACGCCAAGTCACGATCAACCAGCGTAGGCAAGCTCCCGTAGGGATTCACTTCGATCAGTTTCGGCAGCTGACGCCCCGCCTCCACACTGATGATCTCGGCGCTGACACCCTTCTCCGCAAGCACGATGCGCACCCGGTGGGAATAGTGGTCGGCGGGGTCGGAGTAACAGGCCAACCGATTGGTCACGCCCATGGCGATCCTCCTCGCGTGTTGAATTTATCGAAAGCAGAAAAACGAGCGCGCCCTCAGGACGCCTCTGGTAACCCCCGGATGATACAGGGTTGTTACAGTTTCAGAGACGCCCTTGGGCGCGCAGGCTCAACAACTGATGCTTAGAACGCTATCAATGCACATCCTTCCAGTATTCGCGCTTGAGCAGGTAGGCGAATACGAAGAAGAAGGCCAGGTACAGCAGCACGTAGGTGCCGATACGCTGGTGCTGCAGCTTGACCGGGTTAGCCGAGTAGGCCAGGAAGGTCACCAGGTTCTTAACCTTCTCGTCGAACTGCGCCTCATTGAGGGTACCGGTGTTTTCCTTGACGGTCAGCTGATCACAAGCTTCGTGAGTCAGCGGAGTGCCGGTCAGCGGGTCATATTGCTTCTTGCCGTCTTCGACAATCTGCACCTGCTTGCAACCGACCACCTGGCGTCCTTGCAGGCCAACCAGGACGTTAGGCATACCTACGTTCGGGAACACCTTGTTGTTCACACCCCAAGGACGTGCCGGATCCTCGTAGAAGGACTTCAGGTAGCCATACAGCCAATCGGTACCACGAACGCGAGCCACCAGGGTCAGGTCGGGCGGAGCAGCACCGAACCAGGTCTTGGCATCCGCCGGCTGCATGCCGATGTTCATGTGGTCGCCGATCTTCGCACCGGTAAAGACCAGCTTGCTCATCATCAGGTCGTGCGGAATGCCCAGGTCGTCGGCCACTCGCTCGTAACGCTGGAACTTGGCGCTGTGGCAACCCATGCAATAGTTGGCAAAGGTACGAGCGCCATCCTGCATGGCCGCCTTGTCGCTCAGGTCGATGTCGACCTTTTCCAACTCGGGACCGCCGTGTTCGGCAGCGAAAGACAATACAGGCATAGCAACAAGAATCAGTGCAGCAAATAACTTTTTCATCAGCCAGTCACCCTTTCCGGAACCGGTTTGGTCTTCTCGAGCCTGGTGTAGAACGGCATCAGAATGAAGTAGGCGAAGTACAGGAAGGTACATACCTGCGACAGCAACGTACGGCCTGGAGTTGGCGCCAGTACGCCCAGCACGCCCAGGATCACGAACGAGATGCAGAACACCAGCAGCCAGATCTTGCTGAGCCAGCCTTTGTAGCGCATGGACTTGACTGGACTGCGGTCAAGCCAGGGCAATACGAACAGCACGGCAATCGCAGCACCCATGGCAATAACACCCATGAGCTTGTCCGGCACCGCACGCAGAATCGCGTAGAACGGAGTGAAGTACCAAACCGGGGCAATATGCTCAGGCGTCTTGAATGGGTTGGCTTGTTCGAAGTTCGGCTTCTCGAGGAAATACCCACCCATCTCCGGGAAGAAGAACACGATCGAGCAGAAGATGAACAGGAACACCACTACGCCAACGATATCTTTCACGGTGTAGTAAGGATGGAACGCAATGCCATCCAGCGGCACGCCGTTTTCGTCCTTGTGCTTCTTGATATCGACGCCATCCGGGTTGTTCGAACCCACTTCGTGCAGTGCCAGGATATGCAGCACTACCAGGCCCAGGATCACGATAGGCAGGGCCACGACGTGCAGGGCGAAGAAGCGGTTGAGGGTAATACCGGAGATCAGGTAGTCACCACGAATCCACTGGGTCAGGTCGTCACCGATAACCGGGATCGCACCGAACAGCGAGATGATCACCTGGGCGCCCCAGTAGGACATTTGCCCCCAAGGCAGCAGGTAGCCCATGAAGGCCTCGGCCATCAGCGCCAGGTAGATCAGCATGCCGAACAGCCAGACCAGCTCGCGCGGCTTCTGATAGGAACCGTAGAGCAGGCCACGGAACATATGCAGGTAGACCACGATGAAGAACGCCGAGGCGCCAGTGGAGTGCAGCAGACGCAGGATCGCGCCGTACTCGACGTCGCGCATGATGTATTCGACGGAAGCAAAGGCTTCTTCTGCCGAAGGGGTGTAGCTCATGGTCAGCCAGACACCGGTAACGATCTGGTTGACCAGAACCAGCAGTGCCAGGGAACCAAAGAAATAGAAGAAGTTGAAGTTCTTCGGAGCGTAATACTTGCTCAGATGGTCTTCCCACATCTTGGTGGCGGGGAAGCGTGCATCTACCCAATCCATGAACTTGCTCATCACGCTTTCTCCGTGTCGACGCCAATGACGATGACGTCATCCGACTCATAGGAATGCGGGGGTACTGGCAGGTTCAACGGCGCAGGCTGCGACTTGTAGACACGACCGGCCAGATCGTAGTGGGAGCCGTGGCAAGGGCAGAAATAGCCACCTACCCAGTCCTTGCCCAGATCCGCGGGCGCCACTTCAGGACGGAAGGTTGGAGAACAGCCCAAGTGGGTGCAGATACCGATCAGCAGAAGAATCTCTGGCTTGATCGAACGCACTTCCGGGTCGACGTAGGTTGGTTGTACCGAGTTCTTGGAGTTAGGGTCAGACAACTGGCCCTCGATCTTTTTAAGATTCCCCAGGATTTCCTCTGTACGGCGGACGATGAACACTGGCTGACCACGCCACTCAGCAACCATCTGCTGACCTGGATCGATCTTGCTGATATTCACCTTCACCGGTGCACCTGCGGCTTTCGCCTTGGCACTGGGAAACCATGACCCCACGAACGGGACCGCAGCCCCCACCGCTCCGGCAGCACCCACCACGGATGTGGCTGCTACCAAGAAGCGACGCCGGCCTGCATTCACGCCGTCATTGCTCATTCAGTCCTCTCCCATCAGCTTTGTGGCCTGTTAAATCAGGCATCTACTAAGTAACAATCTGAACTTATAAAAATTTTGCCGAATGGTAATGAAAAGCCCCTATTCTGACAAGGTAATTACCAAGCCGGCCCTGCGCCAGGCCTTGTAGTATAGGGCCTCCACGGATGTGGCAAGTTGTCACACGGCAAATTTCAGGCAATAAAAAACGCCCAGCTCCGCGAGGAGACTGGGCGTTTTTGAACGCAGTAGCGAATTAACGCTTGGAGTATTGCGGACGCTTACGCGCTTTACGCAGACCCACTTTCTTACGCTCAACTTCACGTGCGTCACGGGTTACGAAACCAGCTTTACGCAGGGCGCTGCGCAGAGTCTCGTCGTAATCCATCAGGGCGCGAGTGATGCCGTGGCGGATTGCGCCAGCCTGGCCACTTACACCACCGCCGATAACGGTAACGTAGATATCGAACTTCTCAACGGTCTCGGTCAGTTCCAGCGGCTGACGAACTACCATGCGGGCAGTTTCGCGACCGAAGAAGCTATCCAGGGAACGGTTGTTGATGGAGATGTTGCCAGTGCCCGGACGCAGGAACACGCGTGCGGTTGCAGTCTTGCGACGGCCAGTGCCGTAATTTTGAGTCGCCGACATAATGAACTATTCCGTTAAATCTTCAGTTCTTGGGGCTGCTGAGCAGTATGAGGGTGAGCAGCGCCCGCATACACTTTCAGCTTACGGTACATGTCGCGACCCAGCGGGTTCTTAGGCAGCATGCCTTTTACCGCGGTCTCGATCACGCGCTCAGGGGCTTTAGCGATCAGCTTCTCGAAGTTGATCGACTTAATGCCGCCCGGGAAACCGGAGTGGGAGTAGTACATTTTGTCAGTGGTTTTAGCACCAGTAACACGTACCTGCTCGGCATTGATCACGACGATGTAGTCGCCAGTGTCAACGTGAGGAGTGTACTCAGGCTTGTGCTTGCCACGCAGACGGCTCGCGATTTCGGTAGCCAGACGACCCAGGGTCTGGCCAGCGGCGTCGATGACGAACCAATCGCGCTTTACTGTTTCCGGTTTAGCAGTAAAAGTTTTCATTCTTTATAGCCTCAGGGGCCGCCCAGCAAAATAGACGGCGGATCTTACTGAATAGTGCTTACTTTGACAAGGTCAAAGGCAGCCGAATACAGACGCTTTCGGGGGCTCGGGTCAGCGCGTCTGACATGCGGCAAGAATCTTCGGCAGGCGGGGCATCACTTCCACCGCAGAAAGAGCTGCAGAATTATCCAGATTGCGAAACAAAATTCAACCTGCTTTTATGATTGTTTTGCCGAGGAAGTACCCATGGACTACCGCCAACTGGGCCGGACCGACCTGAAAGTGAGCACCATCTGCCTGGGCACCATGACCTGGGGCGAACAGAACAGCGAGGCCGAAGCCTTCGCCCAGATCGAGCGAGCCAAGCAGGCCGGGATCAACTTCATCGATACCGCCGAGATGTATCCGGTGCCACCCAAGGCCGAGACCTACGCCACCACCGAACGCTACATCGGCAACTGGTTCAAGCAACGCGGCGACCGCGCCGACTGGATCCTGGCCAGCAAGATCGCAGGCCCGGGCAACACCATCGACTACATCCGCGACAAGCACCTCAAGCACAACCGCAAGCATATCGTCGAAGCCGTGGATGCCAGCCTCAAGCGCCTGCAAACCGACTGGATCGACCTCTACCAGTTGCACTGGCCGGAACGCAGCACCAACTTCTTCGGCCAGCTCGGCTACCAGCACAAGGCCGACGAAGACTTCACCCCGCTGGAGGAAACCCTCGAGGCGCTGGACGAGCAGGTCAGGGCCGGGAAGATCCGCCACATCGGCCTGTCCAACGAAACCCCATGGGGCACCATGAAGTTCCTGGCCCTGGCCGAAAGCCGTGGCTGGCCGCGGGCGGTATCGATCCAGAACCCCTACAACCTGCTCAACCGCAGCTTTGAGGTGGGCCTGGCGGAAATTGCCATCCGCGAACAATGCGGCTTGCTCGCCTACTCGCCCCTGGCCTTCGGCTTCCTGTCCGGCAAATACGAAGGCGGCGCCCGCCCCGCCAAGGCACGCCTGAGTCTCTACAGCCGTTTCAGCCGCTATTTCAATCCCCAGTCGGAAGCCGCCTGCAGCCGTTACGTGGCGTTGGCTCGCGAGCATGGCCTGGACCCGGCACAAATGGCCCTGGCCTTCGTGACCCAGCAACCTTTCGTAACCAGCAACATCATCGGCGCCACCACCCTGGAACAACTGGACAGCAACATCGCCAGCGCCGAACTGAAGTTATCGGAAGAAGTCCTGGCCGGGATCGAAGCCATCCACAAGGACCAGCCCAACCCCGCCCCGTAAGCCACGCCTTGCGCCACTGGCCGGCCAACAGGCAACCACCTGTTCGCCGGCAGCGCTCGCGCCCTCCTTATAAAGAACGAGCGATGATTTCCTTCATGATCTCGTTGGTCCCGGCGTAGATCCGCTGCACCCGGGAGTCGGCCCACGCCCGGGCAATCGGGTACTCCCACATGAAGCCGTAGCCGCCATGCAGCTGCACGCACTCATCCAGGACCTTGCACTGCAGGTCGGTTCCCCAGTACTTGGCCATGGCCGCCGTCGGTACGTCGAGCTTGCCCTTCAGGTGCAGCTCCAGGCAGCGATCGACGAACACCCGGCCAATCTGGATTTCCGTGGCCATCTCCGCCAGCTTGAACCGGCTGTTCTGGAAGTCGGCGATCGCCTTGCCGAAGGCTTTGCGCTCGCGGGTGTAGTCCAGGGTCCATTTCAACGCCGCCTCGGCGCTGGCCAGGCCACCGATGGCCACGCTCAAACGTTCCTGGGGCAGTTCCTGCATCAGGTAGACGAAGCCCATCCCGGCCTGGCCCAGGAGGTTCTCCTTGGGTACCCGCACGTCCTGGAAGAACAGCTCCGAGGTGTCCTGGGCCTTCATCCCGACCTTTTCCAGGCGCTTACCCTTGGTGAACCCTGGCGAATCGGCCTCCACCAGGAACAGGCTGGTGCCCTTGGCCCCGGCCTTGGGATCGGTCTTGGCCACCACGATGACCAGCTCCGCCAGGTAGCCATTAGTGATGAAGGTCTTGGAACCGTTGAGCACATACTCATCGCCGTCGAGCACTGCCGTGGTCTTCACGCCCTGCAAGTCGGACCCGGTTCCGGGCTCGGTCATGGCGATCGCCGTGACCAGCTCGCCCGAGACCATCCGCGGCAGGTATTTCTGCTTCAGCGCCTCACTGCCGTAATGCAGCAGGTACGGCGCGACGATGTCCGAATGCAAGGAGAAGCCGATACCGCTCAGGCCCAGGCGGCTGACCTCCTCGATCACCACCGTGCTATACAGGAAATCCGCCCCCAGCCCGCCGTATTCCTCGGGAATGTGTGAACACAGCATCCCCGCCTCGCCCGCCTTGCTCCACAACTTGCGGTCGATGTAGCCCTGCTTTTCCCATTCGCCATGGAAAGGCACCGCTTCTTTTTCAAGGAAGGTACGCACACTGTCACGGAAGAGTTCGTGTTCGGAACTGAACAAGGTTCTGGGAATCATGCAGCCACCTGTGATTGTCATTGATCGGGTCTGGCTGCCAGAGCCTAAGCCCAGCCACAGGCACGGGACACTGGACACATCCGACAAAAAATAAGACGATCCAGCCGTCTGGTGACCACTTTCCCCTATAAGAACAATCGAATTATGTCTAACCAAACTTCCACGCCCTTGCGGCGCGTCAGCATCCTGGCTATCGACCGGGTTTTCGCTTCCACCCTCATGCAAGCCAAGGATTTCTTCCACCTGGCCAGCCTGCGCTACGGCAAGCAGCTGGGTCATGGCCTGACGCCGGCCTTCGAGACTCGCCTGGTCAGCCCCGACGGCCAGCCGGTCTGCAGCTTCAGCAACGTGATCATGCCAGTGGATGGCCCACTGGAAGATAGCGACGTGATCATCCTCCCCGCCTTCTGGGACGACTTCGACTCACTGTGCCAACGTTATCCACAGATCCTGCCCTGGCTACGCGCCCAACACGCCCGTGGCGCCGTACTTTGCGGCGAAGCCACCGGGGTCTTCTGGCTGGCCGAGGCCGGGCTGCTCGATGGCAAGGAGGCCACCACCTACTGGCGCTTCTTCAGCACCTTCAGCGAGCGCTTTCCCAAGGTCCAGCTCAACCAGGACAAGCACCTGACCGATGCCGACAACCTCTATTGTGCCGGCGGCACGACCTCGGCCTGCGACCTCTATATCTACCTGATCGAGCGCTTCTGCGGCGCCAGCGTGGCCCAGGCCGTGGCCCGGGACATCCTCTATGAGGTCCAGCGCAGCTACGCCCCGGGACGCATCGGCTTCGGTGGCCAGAAGCTGCATCAGGACGTGATCATCCTGCAGATCCAGCACTGGCTCGAAGAACACTTCGCCGACAAGTTCCGCTTCGAGGACGTAGCGCGCGAGCACGGCATGAGCATTCGCAACTTCATGCGGCGCTTCCAGACCGCCACCGGCGACAAGCCCCTGCACTACCTGCAGCGCCTGCGGATCGAAACCGCCAAAGGCCTGCTGTCAGGAACACGCAAGAGCATCAAGACCATCAGCTACGAAGTCGGCTACGACGATGCCAGCTTCTTCGCCCGGCTGTTCCGCCAGCACACCGAGCTTTCACCCAACCAGTACCGCCAGCAGTTCCAGCAACTGGCGGCATGAAAAAAAAGGGGCCTGCATAGCAGGCCCCTTTTTCCATCGAGTCGCGATTACGGCTTGTGCGCCCGCGAGAGGAACTCGTGGGATTGCATCTCCAGCAAACGACTGAGGGTCCGCTGGAACTCGAACGTCAGCCGGCCACCGGTGTAGAGATCCTTGAGCTCCACTTCGGCGGAGATGATCAGCTTGACGTTACGGTCATAGAACTCGTCGACCATATTGATGAAGCGCCGGGCGATGTCATCGGTAGCAACGCCCATCTGCTCCACACCGCTGAGCAGCACCGCGTGAAAGATCTTGCCCAGCTCGATGTAGTCGTTCTGGCTACGCGGGCCGTCGCACAGCTCGCGGAAGTCGAACCAGGCCACATCGTCACAGGTGCGCAGTGCGCGGATCTCGCGGTTCTCGACGATCAGTACGTCGTTTTCCACGGCCTGGGTGCACTCCGGCGTCAGCGCCCGGAAGCTCTTGCGCAAGCTTTCGTGGGCTGCCTCATTCAATGGATAGTGGAACAACTCGGCCTGCTCCAGGTGACGCAAGCGATAGTCGACACCACTGTCGACGTTGACGATTTCGGTGTTCTGCTTGATCAGGGCAATGGCCGGCAGGAAACGGGCGCGTTGCAGACCGTCCTTGTACAGGCCGTCCGGCACGATGTTCGAGGTGGCGACCAGGGTCACGCCGTTCTTGAACAGCTCTTCCATCAGCGTGCCGAGAATCATCGCGTCGGTAATGTCGGACACGAAGAATTCATCGAAGCAGATCACCCGCGCCTCTTGCGAGAAACGCTTGGCGATAATGGTCAGCGGGTTCTTCTCGCCACCCAGGGTCTTCATTTCCTCGTGGACGCGCTTCATGAAGCGGTGGAAGTGCGTACGAACCTTTTCCTTGAATGGCAAGGCCTCGAAGAACGTATCGACCAGGTAGGTCTTGCCACGCCCCACGCCGCCCCAGAAGTACAACCCCTTGACCGGCCCCAGGTCCTTCTTGCCAAAGAGCTTGCCGAGCAGGCCCGGCTTGTTGTGCTCGGCCGCGATCAGATCGTCATACAGGCGCTGCAGATGACGCACAGCGGTTTCCTGTGCAGCGTCATGGAAGAAATCCGGGCGTTTCAGATCTGCTTGGTATCGTTCTAGGGGCGTCATAATTCGTTAGCAAGGCAACAAAAACGGGCCGTCACTTTAGCGACGGCCCCGGGGAATGGCAATCAGCCCTTGGTCGGGAAGATTCCGCTCAGTCCTGGGCTGGAGCCAGGGCAATCCGTACTTCTGCGATGGCCGCATCGCGGGCAGCAGCATCGGCAAAGGTCGGGCTGTCAGCCACACAGGCACCGTCCAGCCAGATACCGAAGCCATTGGCCTCGGTACGCAGGTCCAATTCCTGACCCGACTGCAACTGCTTGCTCGCGGCACCGGCGGCCTTGCCATCGGCAAAGTTGCGCGACAGCAGCAGTTGCTCGCCATCGGCGGACAGCAGGCGGAAACGGAAGCTGCCATCGTCCTCGCGGAAGCTGACGACACGCGCAGCCTTGGCCGCCTTCTTCTTGGTGGTGGCCGCCACCTGAACCTGGTTTTCGAAGGAGCGCAGGCCTACCGCTTCGCGCAGCTCGGCCAGGAACGGCGTCGCCACGCCACGGGCCTTGGCCGCGCCAGCCAGGAGGATGTCCTCCAGATCCGCCGGGCGCGCGATCAACTGGTGATAACGCTCGCGAGCCTCGCCCAACTCACCATCCAGCAACTGGAACAGGCGACTCTTGGCTTCGCCCCAGCCCAGGCCCTGCAGCAGTTCGCTACGGAATTCGGCGGCCTGCTCGGCAGTGGAGAATGCCTGGAACAGGGTGAACAGGTGGGAGTTGTCCGGATCCTTGGCTTCGCCTGGCGCCTTGGAGTCGGTGACGATCCGCGAGATCGCATCCTTCATGTCCTTGGCACTGGTGAACAGCGGGATGGTGTTGTCGTAGCTCTTGGACATCTTGCGACCGTCCAGGCCTGGCAAGGTGGCAACGCTTTCCTCGATCAGCGCTTCGGGCATGGCGAAGAACTCCTTGCCCTGGCCGAACAGGTGGTTGAAACGCTGGCCGATGTCCCGGGCCATCTCCACGTGCTGGATCTGGTCACGCCCCACCGGCACTTTATGCGCGTTGAACATCAGGATGTCCGCGGCCATCAGCACCGGATAGCTGTACAGGCCCATGGTGACGCCGGCATCCGGGTCTTCGCCGGCCTCGACGTTCTTGTCCACCGAAGCCTTGTAGGCATGGGCACGGTTGAGCAGGCCCTTGGCGGCGACGCAGGTCAAGAGCCAGGTCAGTTGCGGGATTTCCGGGATATCGGACTGGCGATAGAAGGTCACGCGGTCCACATCCAGGCCACCAGCCAGCCAGGTAGCGGCGATCTCCAGGCGCGAGCGCTGGATACGCAGCGGATCATCACACTTGATCAGGGCGTGATAGTCGGCCAGGAAGTAGAAGGAATCGGCATTGCTGTCGCGGCTGGCGAGGATCGCCGGGCGAATCGCCCCGGCATAGTTGCCCAGGTGCGGCGTGCCGGTGGTAGTAATGCCGGTGAGGATACGCGTACGAGTAGTCATGGGTAATCGCTTATCAGACTGCTATCAATTCGTGAGTCGCGGCAGCACCAGATCCTTCAGATCGGTGAGCTTGCCGTGAAAGAAGTGTCCGCATTCTGCCACTTTCAGCAGCTCATGGGGACGAACAAGCGCACCAGACCAGTCATAGACAGCCTGTGGATCGATGACCTCATCGGTTTCCGGCTGGATCAAGGTCAGTGGACAGTCCTGCGCCAGGGTGTCGGTATCGCGCAAGCGGGTCACCGCTGCGGCCACCATGAACAGGTGCTTGAGTTGCACGCCCTGGGCTTCGAGGCGCCCACCAAGGCTTGCCGCGACGAAGCCGCCAAAGGAAAACCCCAGCAGCGTCAATGGCAACTGCGGGTGCTTGGCCCGCAGCCAATGGGCCGCCGCCTCGGCATCGTCGACTTCGCCCGTGCCCATGTCGTGGCTGCCCTCGCTGGCACCGACGCCACGGTAGTTGAAGCGCAGGGTGATCAGCCCGGCATCTCGTGCAGTGCGCTGCAAAGTGGACACCACCTTGTTGAGCATGGTGCCGCCCTGTACCGGGTTCGGGTGGCAGATCAGCGCCACGCCGCGAGCGTCGGGCACCTCCAGATACAAGGCTTCCAGTTGGCCTACAGGGCCGGCAATCACTACAGGGGTTTCACGCATTAGCAAGGAAGGAACTCCGTGACCTCGAAGGGGGTCGACTCGTCTAGCAAATGGTCTGTGCCAATCTATTGCGAGTGAATCGCGGTATACAGCGCAGGTTCGAGCCGTTAACGTAAAGCAAAGCCGTTTATAGAGGAAGGACTCGTGGAACACTCGCTCTTAGTTTGGTTGTTGCCGACTCTTGCCCTGGTCGCGGGTGTCGCCATTGGATTCCTGGTCGCTCGCCTGCTGCCCAACGCCGCGCCTAACCGCACGCAGCGTCAGCTGGACGATATCCAGGAACGTTTCGACAATTACCAGAATGAAGTGGTGACTCACTTCAACAGCACCGCCACCCTGGTGAAGAAGCTCACCCAGAGCTACCAGGAAGTACAGGATCATCTGGCCGAGGGTGCCAATCGCCTGGCCCTGGACGAACTGACCCGCCAGCGCCTGCTGGCCGCCCTGCACTCCGAATCGGTACAGGCACCACGTGAACGCCTGACGCCACCACGGGATCAGGAGCCACCACGGGACTATGCGCCAAAGACCCCTAACGCCCCCGGCATGCTCGACGAGCAATATGGCCTGAAGAAATAACCAGCTTCTGCCTGCCAACAAAAAGCCCGCCCGATTTTCATCGGGCGGGCTTTTTTGTACCCCCGGCTCAAGCCGGTTCGATCAGTAACCCTGCTGGTAGGGCTGTTGATACTGCTGCTGGGGAGGCTGCTGGTACTGCTGGGTTGGCTGTTGATATTGCTGGCCGGGGATCGCCTTGAGGTTGACCTCTACCCGACGGTTCTGGGCCCGGCCATTGACGTCGGCGTTGCTGGCGATCGGATTGTCCGGGCCAGCACCGCGCGAGGACAGGTTGGCACTGCTCACACCCTGGGAAGTCAGGTAAGTGGCCACACTTTGCGCACGACGCTGGGACAGGTCCATGTTGTGCTGGCGGCTGCCGGTGCTGTCGGTATAACCGACGATCTCGATCTGGTTCTGGTTGAACTCGCGCAGGGAGTTGGCCAGGTTGTTCAGCGGTTGATAGAAGCTTGGCGCGATATTCGCCGAGTCGGTGGCGAAGGTGATATTGCCGGGCATGATCAACTTGATCTGGTCACCCTGGCGCTGCACTTCGACCCCGGTATTGGCCATGCTGGCGCGCAGCTTCTTCTCTTGCTGGTCGGCGTAGTAGCCATAACCGGCAGCGGAGGCACCCACCACGGCAGCACCGATCAGCGCGCCCTTGCCACGGTTGTTGTGGTCGATTGCAGCACCGGCCAGCGCACCGGCCAAGGCACCCAGGCCACCATATTTCGCAGTTTTGCTCATGCCCGACGAACCGCCGTCAGCCTGCCCCTGGTTGTCATAGGGGTTAGGCGAAGCGCAGCCGGATAACAAGGCCACAGCAGTAGCGACAACAATCAAACGACGCGAGGTGAACATGGAAAGCTCCTACATATGCATTCTGTAATGCAGAGGACGTTGGCAACGGACCTTTGCCGGCTTTGGAACACACAGAACAGCAAAAATTCCGTGGGAGGCCGAGCAAAAAATCAGGCTCTCACGAACGGGTTCTGGCGCATTTCATCACCCAGCCGAGTGTCCGGACCGTGCCCGGCGACCACTGTGGCGTCTTCGTCGAGGGTATACAGACGCTGCTTGATCGAGCGCACCAGGGTGGCCTGGTCGCCGCCCCACAGATCCGTGCGCCCGACCCCGCGCTTGAACAGCGTATCGCCGGCAATAAGAAGCTTAGCCTCGGAAAACCAAAAGCTCATGGAACCTGGGGTATGTCCCGGGGTATGCAGGGCCACGCCACAACCGCAGGCCAGCTCCTCGTCATCGCCCAGCCAGCGATCCGGAGCAGGAACCGGGGTATAAGGCACGCCGAACATGCTGCACTGCATCTCCAGGTTGTCCCAGAGGAACTGGTCATCCTTGTGCAAATGCAAGGTCGCGCCGGTCTTTTCCTTCATCTGCCCAGAGGCCAGGAAGTGATCCAGGTGGGCATGGGTGTGGATGATGCTCACCACCTTCAGGCCCAAGGCGTCGAGGCGCGCCATGATCAGGTCCGGGTTGCCACCCGGATCGACGACGATGGCTTTCCCGGTCAGAGGGTCGCCGATGATGGTGCAGTTGCACTGCAACGGGCCGACGGGGAAGGTTTCGCGAATAAGGCTGGGTTTGGCGGCGTCCATGGGAATGTTCCAGAAAAACGAAAGAACATTCTGGCACAGCTGCCGCCATGGCTCACTTAGAACGCCAGCGGCATGGTCTCCCCGCCTTCCAATGCCAGGAGGAACTGCTTGGCCTCGAGCCCTCCGGCAAACCCGGTGAGGCTGCCCGAAGCACCTATCACCCGATGACAAGGCGTGACGATCGAGATCGGATTCCGACCGTTAGCCGCCCCCACTGCGCGTACGGCCTTAGGGCTGCCGATCTGCTGCGCAATCTGGCTGTAGCTGCGGGTTTCACCGAAGGGAATGGTCAGCAGGGCCTGCCAGACCTTGCACTGGAACTCGGTGCCGACGAAGTCCAGCTCCAGGTCGAAACGCTTGCGGGTACCAGCAAAGTACTGCGCCAACTGTTTCTGGGCCTCAAGCAACGCGGGATGATCGCCGGCCTCCTCGAGCGGCCCCAGGCGCACCCGGTTTTCCCGCTCCTGTTCCCAGAGGATCGCGGCAAGCTTCGCACCCCTGGCCACCAGGGTCAGCTGTCCCACCGGGGACGGGATGATCTTGAATACACAGGACATGTCAGCTCTCCTTCATTCCGCCAAGGGTATGGGGCACGGCTCCCATGGAGCTTGCCTTGTACGCCTTCACTGTAAATCGAGATTCAAGCGCCAGAACTACGTTTCTTGCGTTCGAATTCGACGGAGAACCCTTGCCCCCGAACTAATCATCCTCTTCGATCAGGTAGCAATTGTCACTGCTGCTACGCCGCCCGTGAGGGTCGACGATAAAAGCCCCGCGTCCCTGGCCGCACTCGAGCAAATGCACTGGGGACAACTCCCGCTGCTTATCGATCTGCGCATTGAAGCGCATGATGTAGGCCCCCAGGGACAGCGATACACACAGAATCAGTACCAGGCACAACACCAACTGGTCGGTGTAGTTGCCCTCATCAGAATGCACTGGCGACATAGTCCTGCCCTGCCCGTTCAGCGTTCTGCCCAATCAGGAACCAGCTAAGGGGTCCACCCTCGCCCAAGCGCACCAACGGCGCCCTGGAAGGCAGGACACAGGCCATCAGGCCCAGGAGAATCGAAACCAGCAAGATGCCTTTGATGACTGAAGACAGGTTCATGGCTGCGCCACGCTCTATGAAAGTAGGATTCCAGACTAGCGAGGGGTGGGTTAACGGCAGGTAAACATCGGCGGACACTCATCGGACTCCGCTATCCTTCGCTCCATCGAGCGACACAGGCCCTGAGGGATATTCCCGTGCACATCAACTTGCTGCTGGTCGAGGACAACCTTGACCTGGCCAATACCGTCATTGAGTACCTGGAGATCAGCGGCATCGTCTGCGATCACGCCAGCAATGGCCAGGCAGGCCTTAACCTGGCCCTGAGCCAACACTATGACGTCATCCTCCTGGATATCATGCTGCCGCGCCTGGACGGCCAGCAGCTTTGCGCCCAATTGCGCCAGCACGGCAGCCAGACGCCGATCCTGATGCTCACCTCCCTCGATGCCCTGCCGGACAAGCTCGCCAGCTTCGCCGCCGGTGCCGACGACTACCTGGTCAAGCCCTTCGAGCTGGCCGAGCTGGTGGCCAGGATCCGTGCCCTCAGCGTACGCCGCAGCGGCCAGGCCAGCCGCCTGCAAGTAGCCGACCTGGTAATGGAGCTGTCCACTCGCAAGGTCAGCCGGGCCGGGCAGGAACTGCACCTGTCACCCATCTGCTGGACCCTGCTGGAATGCCTGATGCGCGCCAGCCCCGAACCGGTCACTCGGGAACGCCTGGAGGCGACGATCTGGGGCGACGAGCCGCCGGACAGCAATACCCTCAAGGTCCATATGCACCGACTACGCAAGACCGTGGACAAGTGTTTCGACCAACCGCTGATCCATACCCTGCCCGGTATCGGCATACAGTTGAGGTCCCATGCCTAAGAGTCTGGCTTTGAAGTGGGTGATCAGCAGCAGCTTCCTGTTGCTGATCGCCATCGTGTTGCTGATCTACAGCCTGCTGCTGCCGGAATACAGCGTACGCGGCCTGCTCTACACCGCCAGTGCAATGATGGAGGAGGAAGCCCAGTACTTTTCCCGGCACTACGCGAAGAACCCGAACACACCACCACCGCACAACTATTTCTACACCAGCGTCATCGGCAAGGAGGCCTTGCCGGAGAAAATCCGCCACATGCTCGATACCCCGCCCAGCATGTCCTTCGGCGCGGTCCAGGTATTCGGCGACCTGGACTCCGAAGACGAGGATGAAGGCCGCGCCGTCCTGGCCCAGCCCCTGAGCGACGGCAAGACGCTGTACATGTACGACATCGATCATGACCAGGAAGAAGGTGGAGAGGTGGAAACCCCACGCTCCGATGCCTACCTCGACCATGAATTGCGTGGCGTCATCTTCATCAGCCTGGCCGTGTTCATTCCAGCCCTGATCATCATCGCCTTGCTGGTCTGGTGGCTGGTCAGGCCCCTGGGGCGGCTGGCCCAATGGTCCACCACCCTCAAAGACCCGGAGGCAGTATCCGGACAACGCCCGCACTTCGGTTTCAAGGAGTTCAACATGCTGGCCGACGCCCTGGCTCAAAGCGTGCAACAGGTGCAGGCCGCCAGCCTGCGCGAAGGTCGCCTGTTGCGCTACACCAGTCACGAACTGCGCACTCCGCTGGCGGTGCTCAAGGCCAACATCGAACTGCTGGCCCTGCAGTCCGGAGGTGTCCTGCCGCCGCCCCTGCAACGTATCGAGCGCTCGGTACTGAACATGCAGCGCATCGCCGAAACACTGCTGTGGATGAGCCGCGAACTGCCCGAGCCCTTGCCGGAAGAGGCCATCGACATGAGCGGCCTGGTCAACGATCTGATCGAAGAGCACCGCTACCTGATCGGCACCCGGGATATCGAGCTGATCCTCGACATCAGCAGCGAACCCTGCCGCCTGCCGTTCACCGCATGCCGCATCGTGGTCGGCAACTTCCTGCGCAATGCCCTGCAGTACGCCGATGACGGGGTCGTGGAGATCAATTTCGCTTATCCACAGCTGCGCCTGGTCAACCGGATTCGCGAAACCCAGCAAAGCGAGGCCTCCGCCGACTTCGGTTATGGCCTGGGCCTGGAACTGATGCGCCAGCTATCCGCCCGCCTGGGCTGGCATATCGAAGTCACAGTGGAAGAACAGTGCTACACCGTGACCCTGGCGTTCGAGAACACAGAGCCCCCACAAGAGCCGCAACCTGAGGCGGACAACCCAGCCGACCTGCCGTCATAGCCTGCGCCAGTAGCACCGAGCGAGGAAAAATGTACTGGCAAGCGATGAAAAAGCTGGTTCCGCCCTCCCCTGCAACCCTCTGCTTATAGGTATTGTGGGCGGACAAGAATCGCGCTCGGGGCATGCCGCTGCGTCGCGTGGTTGCGCTGATCGATGCGGTGCCCTTCGGTCCGGTGCAATCATGCCCGGATCATCACGATCCTTTCCCCGGGCCAAGGCAAAGAACGAGGTTCGCCGTGGCCACCTACAATCTGCGTCAACTCAAGTACTTCATCACCACCGTCGAATGCGGCAGTGTCGCCGAAGCATCACGCAAGCTGTACATCGCCCAACCTTCGATCTCCACCGCCATCAAGGGCCTGGAAGACAGCTTCGGCGTCCAGTTGCTGATCCGCCATCACGCGCTCGGCGTCTCCCTCACCCCCAGCGGCGCACGCTTCTACCGCAAGGCCCAGGAACTGTTGCGCATGGCCAAGGAGTTCGAACAGAACGCCCTGGCAGACAACGACGTGGTGTCCGGGCAGATCGATATCGGCTGCTTTGAAACCGTGGCGCCCCTGTACCTGCCGCAACTGATTGCCGGCTTCAGCGCGTTGTATCCCGGGGTGGAAATCCGCATTCGCGACGGTGAGCAACAAGAGCTGGTGCAAGGCCTGACCGGTGGCGCCTACGACCTGGTAATCCTGTATGAGCACGAGCTGGACGGCACCATCGAGACCGAGCCGCTGATGCCGCCCCAGCGCCCCTATGCCCTGCTGCCTGCCGATCACCGCTACGCCCAGCAAGCCCAGGTCTCGCTGCGGGACCTGTGCCTGGAGCCCATGATCCTGCTGGATGTACAACCCAGCCGCACCTATTTCGTCAGCCTGTTCGAAGAGCTGGGCCTGACACCCCAGATTGCCTTCAGCTCACCCTCCATCGAGATGGTGCGGGGCATGGTCGGGCAGGGATTCGGCTTTTCGATCCTGGTGACTCGCCCCCATTGCCAGTGCTCCTACGACGGCAAGCCGGTGGTATGCGTGGATATCGTCGAGGACGTGACCGGCTCCGGCCTGGTAGCGGCCTGGCTCAAGCGTGGGCAACTGACCAAACCGGCCCGCCTGTTCGCCGATTACTGCAAGCAGCACCTGGCCTCCTGAACGGCAAAAGCGCCTACCCCAGCAACCCCAATTCCTGGGCCCGGGCCACCGCCTGGGTCCGGCGCTCCACTCCCAGTTTGCTGTTGATGTGGCTGGCATGGGTTTTCACCGTGTGCAGCGAAATGAACAGGCGCTCGCTGATCTCCTGGTTGGAGCATCCCCGGGCAATCAGTTGCAGCACAGAGAGCTCCCGGGAACTCAGGCACTCACTGGGAGCCGCTGGCTCCGGCGAGTCACGGGGCGTCGAAGGCAAGCGCTCGAGCAAAGCCTGGGTCAGCGCAGTGCTGGCACACGACTCGAGCTGCTCGCGCGCCCAGGCAGGATAATCGAGCAGCAGCGCCTCGAAAGGCTGCAATACGCCCCCCACTGCCGCCTCCAGGGCCAGGGCAAAATCCCGGCGCGCCTCCGGCCCCTGCCCCGCCGCCAGCAGCCATGCGGTTTTCTGGGTCAGGGCCATGACGCACAGCAATTGCCGGCCACTGTGCCGACCATGCTCCACCAGACGTTCCAGGCGCTGAATGGCCCTGGCTCCCTGGCCCTTGATACCGTCCAGCCGGGCTTGCTGCAATTCGATATGCAGGGGTAATTGAGGATGGAACTCCGGCGGCGCCGCGGCCTGCTCGCCCGTGTAGGTCTGCCCCAAGCGAGCCAGCCAGGCCTCGGCAAGGTCAGTGCGCCCCTGGGCCAGCCACAACTCGCACTTCACCAGGGTAATCATCGCCAGGTAGTAGATCGGCGGTACATCCCAGATATGCATCAGGCGCTCGGCTTCGGCCAGCTCGGCAAAGGCCCGGGCGAACTCACCGCGCTGGCCCTCCTGCTTGGCGATCACGCAGTGCCCGATCAACACGCTGATATCACGACAAGCCCGGGCCTCCACCAGCCCGGCCTGCAGTCGGGCCTGGCCGGCTTCGGGCTGCAAGCGCAGGGTCAGCAGATAACCTTCATACAACGTCAGCCGTGCCCGCACCGCGTACAGCCGTTGGGCCGACAAACCCTGCAAACGGCATAAGCCTTGATGCACTTCCTCCTGGGCCCGCAATACCTCGCCGCGGGCCTGCAACACCCGCGCGCGATCGTAATGGGCCAAGGCTTCGAACAACGGATTGCCGACCCGCTGCGCCAGCTCCAGGGACTCGCGATTGAGGCTGCGGGCACGCCACAGGTCGGCATCGGTAATGGCCAGGCTGGACAGGGTGGACAGGCACATCAACCGTTGCCCGTAGCGCTTGTGAGGCAAGCTTTCCAGGGCCTCGCCGCAATAAGCCAGGGTCTGCTCCCGCTGGCCACGACCACGGGCGATGATCCCGCTCAAGGCCAGCCATTGCGCCAGCATCGACTTCTGTGCAGTGGCCGAAGGTGCCGGCAGGAAACGACTCAAGTGAGCCGCCAGTTCCTGTGCTGCATCCAACTGGCAGGCCAGGCCCAGGGCCCAGCTATAGAGCACGATCAGGCGCGGGGTGCTGACCAGCAGGCTGTCGGGCAGGTCCATTTTCCAGCGCAGCAGCATGCCGACGTTCTGCTCGGCCAGCAGTTGCTCCTCTGAAAGGTTCTGCACCAGATTGGCAGCCACATCCAGGTGCCCGGCACGCAGCGCCTGCTCCACCGCCTCGTCCAGCAGCCCCTGGGCGTTGAACCAGCGACAGGCTCGCAGGTGCAGGCTGGCAGCCGGTATCAGGGCATTGGCCGTCGGCCGGCTGCGCAAAAGATCGGAAAACAGATGGTGATAGCGATACCAGCGTCCATGTTCGTCCAGCGGTACCAGGAACACTTGGTGGGCCTGGAGGAAGCGCAGGATCTCGGCACTGTCATGGGCTTCGCGCAGGGCATCGCAAAGCTCGGCGCAAAAGCGTTCCTGCAGGGCCGTATCGTAGAGAAATGCCTGGACTTCGCCGGGCAGGCAGTCGATGACTTCTTCCAACAGATAGTCGCGAATGAGCCCCTCGCCACCATGCAACCCCTGGGGCAGGGCGCCCACGCCCCCCGCTTCGGACACCGCCAGCAGCCAGAAGCGCAAGCCCGCGACCCAGCCTTCGCTGCGCTGGATCAGGCTTTCCAGGGCTTCACCGCGCAATGCGTTACTGTGCCGATCCAGCAGGCTCAGGGATTCTTCATGGGTCAGGCGCAGGTCCTGTTCATGCAGCTCCAGCAATTGCCGCGACAGGCGCAGCCGCGCCAAGTGCCAGTCCGGGCGCTGGCGGCTGGTCACCAGCACCAGCAGGCCATCAGGTAGATGGTTGAGGAAAAACTGCAAGCAACGATCCAGGACCGGTCCCTGGGCCAGGTGATAGTCATCCAGCACCAAGACCAGCGGCGTGGCCGTGGACAACTGCTCGGCCAGTTCATCCAGCAGACCGTCCAGCCATTCTTCAAAGGCAAATGGCTGGTGACGCTGGCGCATTTTCAACAAGCCCAGGGACTGCCGGCCCAGTTGCGGAAAATACTGCTGCAAGCCGGCCAGCAGGCGCTCGAGAAAACGCCCGGGGTCGCTGTCCCGGCGGCTCAGCCCCAGCCACAGGCTCTGCCAGTGCTGCGGCAGGCCTTGGCAAAACTCCACCGCCAGCGAACTCTTGCCAAACCCGGCCGGGGCGCAAACCAATAACAACCGCCCCTTCAATCCGCTCTGCAAGCGCTCGCAAAGACGCGGTCGCTTGACGTACCCATCAGGCAACGGCGGTCGATAAAAACGCCCTTCCAGCGCAGGAATCACCGCATTGTCGGACCCTTGAAGGGAGAACAGATCAGTCATGGCCAACTCTTATTGGTGTACGGTTGTCGGCGTAGCAGATGCCCGCAGACTAGCGGTAAAAGGCCACCTGTTGAAGGTTTTTGCGACCATTTGCGCGAAAAAGACTATGACCAAATTGGTCAGATAAAACTGAATGATTGGATGATATTTCCTTTGCTTATTAGGAGCAGGAACCATTCAGTCCAAGAAAGATAGACACATTGGCGCTGATTTCTACATCAGGCGCCCTTGTCCGTCTGGCAGGCAAAAAAAAGCCCCGAACCAGCCGGGGCAATTTTCGAGGATGCGGCCTCTACTTGCTGCTACCGATCAGCGAACCCCATCCTGGCGCAGGGCCGCCGGAGTGAAGTCGCTGGTGGTGGCGGTGAAACCGAAGTCATACGCCTGTTTCTCTTCGTTCTTCATGCCCAGCGCCAGGTAGCGGCCGGACTGCAGGTCGTAGAGGGTTTCCAGGGCATACCAGGGAACCTGCTTGTCGTAGTACTCCTCGGCATGGGCCTCGGCTACGCGCCACAGCTGGCCACGACCGTCGTAATGATCGATCACGGCGGCCTGCCAGGTGTCTTCATCGATATAGAAGTCGCGCTTGGCGTAGATATGACGCTGGCCTTCCTTCAAGGTCGCGACCACGTGCCAGACCCGGCGCAGCTCGTAGCGAGCCAGGTCCTGGTTGATATGCCCGGCCTTGATGATGTCGGCGTACTTGAGGGCCGGCGAGTCGATCTTGTAGCTGTTGGAGGCAATGTACATCTCCTTCTTGCCTTCCAGCTTCCAGTCGTAGCGATCCGGGGCACCGTTGTACATGTCCAGGTTGTCGGAGGTCCGCAGGCCGTCGGCAGCGGTCCCCGGGCCGTCATAGGAGACTTGCGGGGCACGGCGCACACGGCGCTGGCCGGCGTTGTAGACCCACGCCGAACGCGGCTCCTTAACCTGGTCGAGGGTTTCGTGGACCAGCAACACACCACCGGCCAGGCGCGCCGGCGCGGTGACCTTCTGCTTGAAGTAGAACAGGATGTTGCCCGGGTTTTTCGGGTCGTAGTCCTTCATTTTGTCGCGGAACACGAACTGATCCTGGAAGTACACCAGGCTGTAGGAGCCATTGGCCTGGGGCGTGGCCTGGGTGACCAGGCGAGTCACGCTGCCGCCGCGATAACGGGTGATGTGGTTCCAGATCACCTCGACCCCGCTTTTCGGAATCGGGAACGGAATCGCGGTCTCGAAGTTCTCCAGGCCGTTGCCGCCGGAGACCAGGTTGGTCTTGGTGGCATTGCGCTTGATGGCGGCAAAGACATCGGCTGGAACGGTGGCGCCACGGTGGGAGGGATACACGGGCATCTTGTAGGTGTCCGGGTAGCGCTTGAACATCGCATATTGCCCGGGCGCCAGCTTGTCCTTGTACTGCTCGACGTTCTGCGCAGTGATGGTGAACTGCGGTTGCTCACTGCTATAGGGGTTGGACAGGAAACCCTTGCTGTCCACGGTGCCGGCGTTAGTGGCCAGCGGCTTCCAGGCCGGAATGGTGCCGGCGGCGTTGCCGGCCATCTCTGCGCCCATCGGTGTCAGGCTGGTGCCGAGCTTGGCGGCCTCATCGGCCGACACCGCAGCCATGACGCCAGTAGCCAGCAGCGACAGTCCCAACACACCGACGTGCAACAGACTCTTGGTGATTTTCATATTGTTGTTCTTCCTGAAAATGCAGTGTGCTTAAAAGTTCACGCCAACGCTCAAGGCGAGGAAGTCCCGGTCATCCACGGTGCTGAAGTCGCCACCAAAGAAGTTGGTATAGGCCAGGCTCGCGGTGTAGGTGTTCTGGTACTCGGCATCCAGCCCCAGGCTGATGGCCTTGCGGCCTTCCTCGAAGTTGCCGCCAGGGCCCGGCGAGTAGCCCTTGACGTCATGGGACCAGGCCACGTTGGGCTTGAGGTTCACACCGGCGAACACATCCGGGTATTCCCAGATGGCCCGGCCGCGGTAGCCCCAGGAGGTCGCCGTGGTAAAGCCATCGTTGTTGCAGTTGGTGTTCAGGCCGGCGGTACTGCTACCCAGGCCTGCCCCCTGAGCCGTGGAACTGTCGAGGGCCTCACATGCACCACCCGGCAACCGGCCCGGCCCGAAGACTGGATCACGGCCGTAACGCACATTCGATTTGCTCTCCAGGCCACCCACATAGGTAACACCGATTTCGCCCACCAGCGTCAGGCGGCTAGCGCCCATGACCTGATCGAGGAAGTGGGTGAAGGTCGTCTGGAACTGGGTGATTTCCTTGCGGCGATAGCCATGCAGGTCCTGGCCCGGAACCCCGTTCAACAACGAAGCGTTGCCCAGCACCGGGCCTCCGAGTGGGCGCACGCCGGCAAACAGGATATCGGTGGAGTTGAGTTGCACCGGAGCATTGGGGCGGTAGCTCAACTCGCCACTCCATGCTGTCCCCGTGGGCAGCGTGGTGGAGAAGCTCAAGCCGTACAGGCGAATATCTTCCGGATACTCCACGAAGTAGTTGGAGTTACCTGCCACGACGATCGGCGCCAGTTGTCGCAGGGCGGCCGGCAACGCGGGATTACGGAACTGGGCGTAGACCGAGCCTGGTGCCCCCTGGGCACTGAAGATCGGGGCTCGGCTGTGGTAGTTCATGAAGTAGGCGCCGAATTCGGTGTCCAGCGGCTCATAGTTGTAACGGAACGCCACGCCAAACTGACCGCTATCACGAGCATCCCGGTCCGCACCACGGCGTACCAGTACCCCCTCCTGGTTGATATCCACCTTGTTGGCATTCAGGAATGGGTTGGCCGCCGCCGGTACCGTCGAGCGCTTGTTCAGCACTCGCAGGTTGTTGTCGCAACCATCGGAAATGATGTCTGGCTGCGAGAAGAAGGTCCCGCAGTTGTCGGTCACCGTCTGGTCCCACTCCAACTGGTAGAAGGCCTCGGCCGACAGGTTCTCGGTCAGGTTCTGCGAGATGTAGAACATGTTGACCGGGATCAGGCCTTCCTTGATCTCGGCGCCTGGGCGGCGAAACGCCGACACATCGATCGGGTTGATC
This sequence comes from Pseudomonas sessilinigenes, assembly GCF_003850565.1. Classification (NCBI taxonomy): domain Bacteria; kingdom Pseudomonadati; phylum Pseudomonadota; class Gammaproteobacteria; order Pseudomonadales; family Pseudomonadaceae; genus Pseudomonas; species Pseudomonas sessilinigenes. The sequence goes on along the minus strand of NZ_CP027706.1, from coordinate 4,813,301 downwards.
GAGTTGATGCCGCCGCCAATGAAGGTACTCTCGCCCCAGCTCACCACTTGCTTGCCGAAACGCACCGAACCTGGCTCATCGCCAATGGAATAGTTGTGATAGACGAAAGCATCGAGGATCTGCCCACCGGAGGACTTGGCGCCTTCCTTGCGGTTGTGATCGCTGATGTTCTTGAACTCAAGGTCTTCGTCCTTGAGCTTGAAGTCGTACCAGTACTTGCCACGAACGAACACACCGGTATCGCCATACTTCAGTTCCAGGTCATGGATACCCTTGAAGATCTTCGAGAAGGTCTGGCCCTTCTTGAAGTTCAGGTGGCCATCATCGGAGGTCTGGGAGAATCCCTTGCCACCGTTGTTGACCCCGATCAAGTCCTTGTTGGGGTTGGCGGTCGACCAACTGGCCCCCAGGGAAAGGGACGAATCGAAGCTGCCTTCGATTTCACCGATATTGAAACTGACGCCGAATGCAGGCCCGGCGAGCGTGGAGGCGAGACCGACGGCCAGGGGCAGTTTCGCCCGGCGCCAGAACTGGTTTGCTGATGTCATCGACGCTACTCCATGTGCATTATTGTTATGGCAATAAGTACTTCCGAGACCGCCTCGAATACCTCGTCGGCACACCGGCCAGGCTTCAAGGTTGCGTGATGACGACACCGCGCAATGCCCCGTCCCTCGAAAAGACTCTGGATGGACTATAGCCAGCAAGGGGTACTGCTTGATCCCTCTAAAGTGTGATTTGCAGCCTGACACCCGTGCTGGAGCCGACCTTGGCCATAACCATTGAAAAACGACCGGCAAGAATGACGGAAAAATCCACGAGTACAAGGCAAAGGCTTGCAGGATGGGGATGCCGTGCCCCCAAGGGCACGGCAGGAGAACATCAGAGTGTGGAGAGAAAAGCGCTGTTGGTGGCCTGCCATTCGCTGATGTTGACGCGAATGCGCTTCTTGTCGAGCTTGCCGACGCTGGTCTTGGGAATTTCAGTAACAAGGGCGATTTGAGAAGGAATGGCCCATTTGCTCAAGTGCCCCAGCTCGACGAAAGGCTTGAGGTGCTCCTTGAGCTCGCGGGCGCCGATCTCATAGCCTTCGCGAATCACCAGCAAGGCAAAGGGGCGCTCACCCCATTGCGGATCGGCGACCCCGACCACTGCTACTTCGCGTACCGCTGCATGACGACTGATGAGGTCTTCCAGGTCCAGGGAGGAAATCCACTCGCCACCGGTCTTGATCACATCCTTGATCCGATCGCGGATATCGATCACTCCCATGCCGTCCAGGGTCGCTACGTCGCCGGTATGCAGCCAGCCGCCCTCCCAGAGCTCGGCGCCCTTTTGCTGCTCGTTGAAATAGCCCTCGGTCAGCCAGGGTGCACGCAGCACCAGCTCGCCCTGGGATTCGCCGTCCGCCGGCAGGAAGTTGCCCTCGGCATCGACGATCGCCGCCTCGACCAGCGGCCCGGGCACCCCGGCCTTGATCCGGTAGGTAATGCGCTCGTCCTCGCTGCCAGCCATCAGCTCGTCATTGAGGTGCGCGCATGACACCAGCGGACCGGTCTCCGACATGCCATAGGCGGCAGTCAATTGCACGCCCTTGGCCTTGGCGGCCTCGTACAAGGCACGGTTCAGGGCACTGCCGCCAATGACGATCTTCCAGCCACCGAAGTCCGTACCCTGGGCCGCCTTGGCGTTGAGCACCATCTGCAGAATGGTCGGTACGCAGTGGGAGAAGGTGACCTTCTCCCGGCGCCACAGCTCCACCAGGTACTCTGGATCATAGCGCCCGGGATAGACCTGCTTGAGACCCAGCATGGTGGCCACGTAGGGCAGGCCCCAGGCATGCACGTGGAACATCGGGGTGATGGGCATGTACACATCGTTGGTGCCCAGCAGGCGCACGCTGTCGATGGCGCCCATGATGGTCGACACGCCCATGGTGTGCAGCACCAGTTGGCGGTGGGTGAAGTACACGCCCTTGGGATTGCCGGTGGTGCCGGTGGTGTAGAAGGTGGTGGCCACCGAGTTCTCGTCGAAGTCCTCGAATGTGTAGTGCGTACTGGCCGCAGCCAACAGGCTCTCGTATTCGCCCACCAGGTTCGGCAGATCGGCGCTCTTCTGCTCGCCATCGGTGAGCAGCAGGGTCTTCTCCACCGTGGTCAACTGCCCGGCGATGGCCTGGTACAACCCGACGAACTCGCTGTTGACCAGCACGAAGCGGTCCTCGGCGTGGTTCATGGTGTAGAGGATCTGCTCCGGCGACAGGCGCACGTTGATGGTATGGATCACCGCGCCAATCATCGGGATGGCGAACATGCACTCCAAGTAACGATGACTGTCCCAGTCCATCACCGCCACGGTATCGCCGGCCTTGACTCCGGCGGCGGTCAATACATTGGCCAGGCGGGCCACGCGCTCGATCAGGGTGGGGTAGGTGTAGCGCAACTGGTCGCGATAGATGATCTCGCGGGTTTTCTCGTAACGGCTGCCGGACATCAGCAACCGCTTGATCAAGAGCGGATATTGGTAAGCGCCTTCGGCGGGTGGGATAACACGAGTCTGCAACATAACAATCCCTTTTCTGACGGCTCGGTCGTAGCTGGAGAATACCCACTCTAGAGTGCCCGCGCGCCAGCTAAATCAGCCAAAGGGATGATTTGCAGAGCCGTACAAATACTAGCGCCAGGCCAGTATCGCAACGGCTCCGCATCGACTCAGGCCTGTTGACCCAAGGCGGCCTCCGCCGGCGTCCGGGGAAAGGCCAGGGCCGCGACGAACGTCAGCGCGGCAACACCGGCCAGGATCAGGTACAACCCGCCAAGCCCCTGGCGCGGCTCCACCAGGGCGATCAACGGAATCGCCGTGGCACTGGCGCCGAACGACAAGCAATAGCGCAGGGCGAAGACCCTGGCCTGCCACTGTGGCGCAACAAAGTTGGCCACCATGGCGTCATTGACCGTGACCTGGCCGAACACCACGAACATGAACGCCGCCCCCAGCGCGATCACCGCCCAGCCATCGGCGTGAGCCAACCCAAGCAGCAACGGAGCCTGGAACAGGGTCATGACAATGAACGGCCATTTCAGGCTGAAGCGATGCAACAACCGGCCCATGGTCAATTGCGCCACCGCGCCGAAGGCATAGGCCAGGCTGACCACCACGCCCAGGGTCTGCGCAGACGTGAAGACATCTTGCAGGCGCTCCTGGAACAGTTTCGGGTACGTCATGGTGGTGGCGTTGAACACCACGCCGCCGGTGGCGGTGGCCAGGGCCAGGACAGCGAATACCAGGAACATCGAGATCTGCTGTCCACCCTGCCCTTTCATCGCCCCATGAGGACGCGCGGGGATAGGCTCCTCGCGCACCTGCAAGGCAAAGCCAATGCCCAGCACGATGGCCACGACACCCGGCAGGATAAATGCCGAACGCCAGCCGAAGTGAGCCACCAGGAAACCGGTGAGCAAGGCCGAGAAGGCCACGCCCAGGTTGCCCCACATGCCATTGATGCCGATTTCCTGCCCGCGGTTGCGGGCATAGGCCACCAGCATCGCCGTTCCCACCGGATGATAAATGGCCGCGAATACCCCCATCAGGGTCAAGCCAATCACCAGCATGGTCGGGCTGTCACTCAGCCCGGTGAGGATCGAGGCCCCTCCAATGCCAAAGAAAAACAGCAGCATCATCCGTCGTCGGCTCCAGTGGTCCCCCAACCAACCAGCCGGCAGCGAACAGGCGCCAAAGGCGATGAAACCACCCAGGGACAAGCCGATCAGCGCGGCGTAGTCCATGGCGAAGGCCTGGGTCATGCCCAGTACCGCCGCCGGGAAGATCAGCATGAACATATGGTCGATGACATGGGCGGCATTGACGTAGCGGATGACATTTCGGGCTTGGTTCATGGCGGCACGCTGCAGGTAGTGAAGGTGACGCCTATGCTAGGTTGGCGACAAACAGCATTCTGGACAATAAAGTCATCGGAGCAGACATGTTAATCAGCCACTTCCAGCAGGGCCCGGTCAGCGCCTACTCCCGTGACTATGCCGACGCCGCGCACCAGCCATTGCACTGCCATGACGAGGCCCAGTTCCTCTACGCCGCTTGCGGCACCATGCGCCTGGTGACCGCCCATGGCGCCTGGGTCATCCCGCCGACCCGCGCGGTGTGGATTCCGCCCTTGGTGGAGCATGAGATTTTCATGGCCGGGGAGGTGCGCATGCGGACCCTGTTCATCGCCGCCGAGCGTTGTCCCGCCTCCTTGCAGCAATGCTGCGTGCTGGCGGTCACACCCTTGTTGCGAGAACTGATCCTGCGGGCGGTACAGGGCCCGCAGCAGGCGCAAAATCCGCTGATCCAGCAACTGATGCTCGAGGAAATCGCCAGCCTGGAGAACCTCCCGCTACACGTCCCGATGCCCCAGGACCGGCGCCTGCAAGCCATCTGCCTGGCCCTGCTGCGCACCCCCGACCATTCCTACACCCTGGAAGATTGGGCGCAGCAGGTGGGCGCCAGCTCACGGACCCTGGCGCGGCTGTTCCAGCAGCAGGTACAGATGAATTTCAATGCCTGGCGCCAACAGTTGCGCCTGATGGAAGCCCTGCCACGCCTGCTCGCCGGGGAAAGCGTGCACAGCGTGGCCGACTCACTGGGATATGGCAGTACCCGGGCCTTCAGCGCCATGTTCCAGCGCTTGCTCGGGGATACGCCACGGCACTACGTGGCGTCCCTGAACCAGCTCAGTGCCCTCAATGCATCTCGGTGAAGGCCAGCTTGACGCCGATGGCGATCAGCACCGCGCCCATGGTGCGGTCGAACCAGTGGCCCATGCGGGCAAAACCGGCACGGACCCGCTGCTGGCTGAACAGCATGGCCACCAGGCAGAACCACAGGGCCGTGGCAGCCGCCAGGTAGACCCCATAGCCGGCCTGGATCGCCAGTGGTGTATGAGGGTTGATCACCACGGTGAACAGCGAGAGGAAAAACAGCGTCGCCTTGGGATTCAGGCCATTGGTGACGAAGCCTGAGGTGAAGGCCCCACGGGCCGTGCGCACGCCGGTTTCCTTGTGCAGGTCATCCGCCGCCGGCTTGGCTGGCTGGGCACGCAGGGCCTTGTAGCCGATGTACAGCAGGTAGGCGGCGGCCAGCCATTTCAAGGCGTTGAACAGCACGATGGACTGGGAAACGATCAGGCCGATCCCCAGCAACGAATACCCCACATGCAGGAAGATCGCCGAACCCACTCCCAGGGCGGTCCAGGTACCGGCGCGGCGGCCATGGGTCACGCTCTCACGCACCACCACGGCAAAGTCCGGGCCGGGGCTGGCCACCGCCAGCAGGTGGATGAGGGCAACGGTCAAGAACTCGGTGAGGTACATGCAGGCTCCTGTTATGTCTAATTATTTCATCTGTTAGGCTCGCAGATTACGCCTTGGTTTCCTCGTACGAAAGGTACAGTTCATGACCGACAATCGCCGCGCCGTATTTCTCGATCACCGCTCGCTGGACCTGGGCGACCTGGACCTGGGAGCGCTGCACGACAGTTTCAGCCCCCTGCAATTGCATGCCTACACGCTCCCGGAGCAGGTAGCCGAGCGCTTGCAGGGCGCCCAGGTCGCCATCAGCAACAAGGTCGCCCTCACTGCCCAGACCCTCGCCGCCTGCCCTGACCTGCGGTTGATCCTGGTGACGGCGACAGGCACCAACAATGTCGACCTGGAGGCGGCACGGCGCCAAGGCATCACCGTCAGCAATTGCCAGGGCTATGGCACGCCATCGGTGGCCCAGCACACCCTGATGCTGCTGCTCAACCTGGCGACCCGAGTCGCCGACTATCAACAGGCCGTGGCCGCCGGGCGCTGGCAGCAAGCCAAGCAGTTCTGCCTGCTGGACTTCCCGATCATGGAACTGGCGGGCAAGACCCTGGGCCTGCTGGGCCACGGCGAATTGGGTGGCGCCGTAGCTCGCCTGGCCGAGGCCTTCGGCATGCGGGTGGTCCTGGGACAGATTCCGGGACGCCCGGCCCGCGCCGACCGCCTGCCCCTGGATGAACTGCTGCCCCAGGTGGATGCCCTGACCCTGCACTGCCCGCTGAACGAACACACCCGCCACTTCATCGGCGCCCGGGAACTGGCCCTGCTCAAGCCCGGGGCCCTGGTGGTCAACACCGCCCGAGGCGGGCTGATCGATGAACAGGCCCTGGCCGACGCACTGCGCAGCGGTCACCTGGGAGGAGCCGCTACGGACGTCCTGAGCGTCGAGCCACCGGTCAACGGCAACCCCTTGCTGGAAGCCGATATCCCACGCCTGATCGTCACGCCCCACAATGCCTGGGGCAGCCGCGAGGCACGCCAGCGCATCGTCGGCCAAGTACTGGAAAATGCCCGGGCCTTCTTCAACGGTGAACCGCTGCGGGTCGTGAATTGATAAACTGCGCCACTTTTTGCCCAGGTGCGGACGATGGACATACGCAGTGAAATACTCCTACGCCAGACTGAGTTGTTCCAGGGCTCACTGTTGCTGGCCGGCCTGAGTGCCGATGATCTGCTCGGCCGCCTACCCGCAGCCCGGGGCTGGTGCTGGCATGCCGGTGACCAGGCCGCGCTGCAGGCGCGCTTCCCGGGACGCAGCCACTTCGGCGTGACCGCGCCAGACGACGCGTTCGACAGCGCGGTGCTGTTCCTGCCCAAGTCCAAGGACCTGGCCCAATACCTGCTCAATGCCCTGGCTTCGCGCCTGGCCGGGCGCGAGCTGTACCTGGTTGGGGAAAAACGCAGCGGTGTGGAAAGCGTCGCCAAACAGCTCGCGGCCTTCGGCAAGCCACGCAAGCTCGACAGCGCCCGGCATTGCCAGTTGTGGCAAGTCACGGTCAGCAACGCCCCCGAACCCGTGGCGCTGGAAAGCCTGGCCCAGGAATACCAACTGCCACTGGCCGAGGGCCCGTTGACAGTCATCAGCCTGCCCGGGGTGTTCAGCCACGGGCGCCTGGATCGGGGCACTGCCCTGCTGTTGGAGCACCTGGACCATCTGCCCCCAGGGCACCTGCTGGACTTCGGCTGCGGCGCTGGCGTACTGGGAGCCACGGTCAAGCGCCGCTACCCGGACAACCAGGTGACCCTGCTGGACGTGGACGCCTTCGCCGCCGCCAGCAGTCGCCTGACCCTGGCTGCCAATGGCCTGGAGGCCGAAGTCCTGACCGGTGACGGCATCGATGCTGCCCCCGGGGAGCTGGACGGCATCCTGACCAATCCGCCGTTCCATACCGGGGTCCATACCGACTACCAGGCCACGGAAAATCTGCTGCGAAAAGCCAGGCAACATCTTAGAAAAGGTGGCGAACTTCGAGTAGTTGCCAACAGCTTCCTGCGCTACCAACCACTGATCGAGGAGCATCTGGGACCTTGCGCGATCAAGGCCGAAGGCGATGGTTTCCGCATTTACCGGGCCAAACGCGGCTGAGCGTTTTTTTCGCACACAAGGCTTGCCGAAAGGATTTTGCCTAGGCAGAATCCGCTCCGTCCTAGGGGAGTAGTCTCCCACGAGCGCCACGCTCGTCCGGCATGCGTCAACATACTTGGTCCGAAGACCATGGCGCATGCGACCCAAGAGTCCGCACAGACGGACCGCAGGGTTTGACAAGACCTATGACACGCACACCTTACCCGGGGCGGGAAGGCTGTACGTGTCATAGCCGTGTCGACCCGCCCCTTAGGAAAGCCCTGATGCTGGATTCTCTGCTCGTTCCCACCGCAATCGTTGCCTTGGCCGAAATCGGCGACAAGACGCAACTGCTCGCCTTGATTCTCGCTGCACGCTTTCGCAAACCCTGGCCGATCATCGCCGGCATTGTCGCCGCGACCCTGGCCAACCATGCGGCTGCCGGGGCGGTAGGCGCCTGGTTCGGCAGTTTCTTCTCGGACACGACCCTGCACTGGATTCTTGCGGCCAGCTTCGCTGCCACTGCGCTGTGGACACTGGTGCCGGACAAGATGGACGACGATGAAGCCACTACGGCACGCAAGTTCGGCCCGTTCCTCACCACCCTGATCGCCTTCTTCCTGGCCGAGATCGGCGACAAGACCCAAGTCGCCACGGTCATGCTGGCTGCGCAGTATCCAGAGTTGTGGCTGGTGATCATCGGCACCACCCTGGGCATGCTGATCGCCAACGTGCCGGTGGTACTGGCGGGTAACTTCGCCGCGGACAAACTGCCCCTGACCCTGATCCGTCGCCTGGCGGCGTCGGCGTTCTTCATCCTCGCCGCAGTGGCGGTGTACAAGGCCATGCAGAGCAGCGGCTGGGTATAAATGAAAGCGCCGGCCAGGCAACCCCTGCTTGCAGGAGCGGCCTTGCCGGCGCAGGCGTCATCCAGGATGACGCCGAGGGATCAGGACTTCTTGGCCTGCTGGTACAGCGGCATCACCTTGGGAATCGCCGCCTGCAACGAAGCGATACGGCTGGTGGACGCCGGGTGGGTGCTCATGAATTCCGGTGGCGCAGAACCGCCGGCGGCCTGGCCCATCTTGTTCCACAGGGTAATGGCCGCGTTCGGGTTGTAGCCGGCGCGAGCTGCCAGCTCCAGGCCGATCAGGTCGGCTTCGTTTTCATTCTCGCGACTGTTAGGCAGGGTCATCAGCAGGTTGACGCCGTTGTCACCCAGGGCAACTGCCTGCTGGGAAACCCCGAACAGGGTAGCGATCTGCTTGCCGGCACCCAGCGCGTACTGCTTGGACATCGCCTCGCGACCATGCTCACGCAGGGCGTGGGCGATTTCATGCCCCATCACCGCGGCGATTTCATCGTCGGTCAGCTTCAGCTTCTCGATCAGGCCGGAATAGAAAATGATCTTGCCGCCAGGACCGCAGTTGGCGTTGAGTTCGTCGCTCTTGATCAGGTTGACTTCCCACTTCCACTGCGCGCAATCCGGACGGAAGTTCGGGGCCTGGGCAATCAGGCGGTTGGCGATGACCTGCAGGCGCTTGGCGTTGGCGCTGTTCTTGTCCAGCGCGCCCTGGTTGCTGGCCTCGCTCAGGGTCTCCTGGTACGACTGGGCGTACGACTGGTTGACCTCGGCACTGGACACCATGCTGAACATGGACTGCTTGCGATCCACGCCCACCACGCCGGCGTTGGTGGTGTTGACCGTTTCACAACCACTGAGCAGCACAGCGGCGCCCAGTGCACATACAACCAATGATTTCTTCATGAAAAACGCTCCCTGAAAACATGGCGCGTATCCTAAGGGCGCGTTTGTATCAGCGCCAGATGTAAAACACGCTTTTGGTCGCAATTGAGATACAGCCCGGCACTGCAGAAAAAAGTTCATGCAGGTCCAACGACACGGCAACGTCGAGCTGGCACCTTGCCATTAACGACACGATCAGCTCCCAAACCGTCATTTGTGCAATTGCCGCTAATGGCCAGCAGGGCTGCGGCCGATACAGCACGGCAGACCTCAATTCCTGCGCCCGGAGCCTCTATGAAGTTCAAGTCGATCCAGTTTTCGGTGGCCGCACTGGCCGGAGCCATCGTCCTCAGCGTGGTTGCAGCCCTGGTGCTGTATGCCCTGTTCTCCGGCGCCAGGACTCAGCAAATGGTGCAGGAAAGGACCCAGGCCCAGTTCGAACAAGTCATCGAACAACGCCTGAGTGGCCTGGCGCAGACCCAGGTCAGCCAGATCCAGCGGGAGCTGGAGGCGCCGCTGCTGATTGCCGGGGGCCTGGTGCGCGTTAACGCCCTGATGGGTAGCCGGGATGCCCAGGGCCAGGCGCAATTGAACCTGAGCCGCGAGCAGATGATTGCCCTGATCAAGGAAAACGTCGCCCAGAACCCGAAGATCCTCGGCGCCTATATAGGCTGGGAAGCCAACGCCATCGACCACAACGACGGGGCCTATGTCGGCACCAGCGTGGTCGGCATCGATGCCGCCACCGGTCGCTTCCTGCCCTGGTGGTTCCGCAACCAGGACTCCAGCCTGGGCCTGGACAAGCTGGCTGACGTCAACGATCGAACCGTACTGTCCACCGGGGTGCGGGCCAGCGAGTACTACCTGTGCTCCAAGGAAAGCCTGAAACCCTGCGTGATCGACCCTGCCCCCTACAAGGTCGGCGACAAGGTGGTGATGCTCGCCTCCTTCATCCAGCCCATCCTGCTCGACGGCAAGTTCCAGGGCATCGTCGGCGCCGACCTGTCAGTGAACTTCATCCAGGACATGCTGGTGGCCGCCAACCAGAAGCTCTACAACGGCGCTGGCGAAATGGCCCTGATCGGCGGCAACACCCGCCTGGTGGCCTACACCAAGGACCCAAGCAAGTTCGGCGAAAAAGTCAGCGATGTGCTCACCAGCGACACGGTCACCAAGCTCTCCAGCCTCAAGCGTGGCGAGGTGACCTACAGCGTCGACCAGGCCAACGGCCATATCGCCCTGTACCTGCCCTTCGGCATCGGCCAGACCGATGCGCACTGGACCCTGATGCTGCAACTGCCCCTGGCTGCGGTGATGGCTGACCTGGACAAGCTGCAGGCCGATCTGGCCGAACAGCGCAAGGCAGACACCTTCGGCATGGCGATGGTCGGACTGGTGATCGCCGGGCTCGGCCTGGTGGTGATCTGGTTGGTGGGCCATGGCATTGCCCGACCACTGCGGCAGATGGTGGCGATGCTCGATGACATTGCCCAGGGCGAAGGCGACCTGACTCGCCGACTGAGCAGCGACCGCGCCGATGAACTGGGCTCCATCGCCAAGGGCTTCAACACCTTCCTGGCCAAGCTGCAAGCGATGATCAGCCAAGTGGTGACTTCGGTGCAGAGTGTCAGTGACTCCTCGGAGCACACCGCCGACATCGCCATCCGCACCAACCAGGGCGTACACAAGCAGATGGTGGAGATCGACCAGGTGGCCACTGCCGTGCACGAGATGACCGCGACCGCCCAGGACGTGGCGCGCAACGCGACCCAGGCGGCACAAGCCGCCGGTCACGCCGACCAGGCCGCCAGCCAGGGCATGCAGATCGTGCGCGATACCTCCAGTGCCATCGGCGCCCTGGCCGAGGAAATCGGTCGTGCGGTCACCGTGGTACAGACCCTGGCCAAGGACAGCGAAAACATCAATGCCATCCTCATTGCCATCCGGGGTATTGCCGAGCAGACCAACCTGTTGGCGCTCAACGCCGCGATCGAGGCCGCCCGGGCCGGCGAGCAGGGGCGTGGCTTTGCCGTGGTCGCCGACGAGGTGCGCAACCTGGCGCAGAAGACCCAACAGGCCACCGAGGAAATCCAGTCGATGATCCAGCAGTTACAGCAAGGTACCCGGGAAGTGGTGCGGGTCATGGAGGACAGCCAGCACAAGACCGACCAGAGCGTGGAACATGCGGCCAAGGCAGCCCAGGCCCTGGAGACCATCACCCAGGCCGTTTCGGTGATCAACGACATGAACACCCAGATCGCCAGTGCTGCCGAGGAACAGAGCGCAGTGGCCGAGGACATCAACCGCAACGTGATCAATATCGGCCAGGTCGCCAATGAAGTTGCCGGAGGCGCCGATGAGTCCAGCGCCGCCAGTGCCGGCCTGACCAAGCTGGCCGAGCAGCAGCGACGCCTGATCAATCAATTCAAGGTGTGAGTCATCATGGGCCCGGCTGCTGCCGGGCCCATGACGCTGGAGCGATCAAGCAGGGGTCAGGCACTCGGGGCCATTGAGCTTGGGATCGTTGATCAGGTTGGCCAGCACTCGCTCACGCAGGGCAGCGGGAGGACTGGCCAGCAAGGCGTGCAGGGCATGCAAGGGCGTCTCGGGGTCGAGCCAGGCTTCCTGGCCGGCAGCATCGAGAATCAGCGGGCGGCGCAGAGTGGAAGCCGCCTGGGTCACCACCGCAGTACTCAGCCAGACTTGCTCTTGCACCGGGTAGGCTTCCCAGATCGCGGCAAAGAAAATCGACGAGCCCTCCCCTGGCGTCAGCCAGTAAGGACGCTTGCGGCTGCCACCCCGCCACTCGTAGAAACCATTGGCCGGCAACAGGCAACGGCGCTCGCGAAATGCCTGGCGAAACATCGGCTGCTCGGCCAGGGTCTCCGCCCGGGCATGGGCCGGAGTGCGCGACAGATCGGTCAGCCAGGGTGGCGTCAGCCCCCAGCGGGCGCGGGCCAGGGTACGCTGACCATCCTCAGCACGCTGGATCAGCACCGAGTCATGGGGCGAGATGTTCCACTGGGCCCGCTGATCTGCGGGAAACCCCGGCAAGGCGGCAAACGCGGGATTCCAGCGAAACAGGGCATAACGTCCACACATGGGGTATACGACTCTCAGTAAATCGGGGCACGGCCTAACAGACCAATACCCCGGCAAAACTGTCCGGCTCTTCGCAGGGCAAAGGCAAGGCGGCATTGTACGCAGTGATCAACTCCCGTGCCCGTTGCACCTGGTGATTTTCCACCGACAGCGCCAACAAGCCGAACACCGGCAACTCTCCTACACCCCCCAACAGGTCCCCGCCGTGCAGATGGGCCTCGATACCCTCGCTGGCCAACATGCCCCGGAGCAGCTCACCTTCCATCAGATTCTCCGGCTCATAGATACGCTGCATGGAAACCGTCCCCAGGCTCAGTCGTTTTCAGTGTGCACATCGAGCATCCATTCCTGACCATCGGTCTGCAGCGTGAACACGATGGGCCGGCAGCAAACCGGGCAGTCCTCTATATAGGTCTGGTCGCCGGCTGAGAGATCCAGCACCGCCTCCGCCTGTTCGCCGCAATAAGGACATTGATAATGGTCGGTTTCCAGCATCGCGGTCTCCCGAGTGACTTATGCGTATAATCGCCGGTCTATTTGCAGGGCTTTTTATGCTTGAGCTGAGTTTTCAGACCGTGCCCGGCTTTTTTGATCCAAACCTACTTCTTACCCTAGCCGTTTCTAACAAGAGAGCATGATGGGCGAATTCGATGCCATCCGACCTTACCACGACAGCGAAGTACCAGCGGTGCTGGCTCGGCTGATCAGCGACAAGGCATTCCTAGATATCCTCACCCACTTTCGCTTCCCGCGTTTTGCCAATACGTTCGGCTGGCTGCTCAAACCCCTGATCGCCCACCGCCTGCGCCGTGAGTTCGCCGGCGTCACCTCGGTGGCCACCTTGCAGGACAAGGTCGAGTTCTACGTCGACCACACCATCGAACGCGCCACCGACGGCGTGACCTATACCGGCGTCGAGCAGTTCAAGTCCGGTACGGCCTACCTATTCCTGGCCAATCATCGCGATATAGTCATGGACCCGGCCTTCGTCAATTACGCGGTCTACCATGCCGGCCTGCCGACA